>NZ_JAHAWO010000015.1:0-430001 GCF_020223595.1 Bacillus sp. TSO22 | reverse complement strand
CTTCAATGCTTCTAAGCGCTGCTTCAATTTCTCCAGGCTCGATACGGTAGCCCCTGATTTTGACTTGATCATCCAAACGGCCGAGGAATTCAACATGTCCGTCAGGAAGCCAGCGCGCCAAATCCCCAGTTTTGTACATGCGTTCACTCGGGTAAAACGGGTCCTCAAGAAAACGCTCCTCCGTTAAGGCCGGCCGATTCAAATAGCCTCTGGCCACACCCGCTCCGGCTATGTACAGTTCGCCGGCGACACCGCAAGGCTGTACGGCTAAATGCGCATCTAAAACATACAAACGCGCACCGGGTACGGGCTTCCCGATCGGAATCCGCAAGCGATCCCTGTCCCGCTCTGGGTCCAACACGTAAAATGCCGCGTCAACCGTCGCTTCTGTCGGCCCGTAGCCATGAATCAGCGATACCTGCGGCAATAAAGAAGCAAAACGGGCTGCCACATGGGGCGCAAGCGGTTCACCTCCGGCGAATACACGCTTCAGGCTTGTCCCGTCACTCAGCCTTTCGATTTCCGCTTGATCGAGAAAGCTGTTCAGCATAGCCGGAATAAAATGGGCCGTTGTAATACTTTCCTGATGAATGGCTTGTACGATCAATGCCGGGTCTTTTTCCCATCCGGGCGGAAGCAGATAAGCCGAAGCGCCGGAAAGGGACCACCAAAACAGCTGCCACACAGACGCATCAAAGGAAAAAGAGGTTTTCACCATGACAATGTCATCTTCCTGAAGCGGAAACTGACGCTGCATGCCAGTCAGAAAGGAAACAGCCTGGCGGTGCTCAACCGCTACCCCTTTTGGCTGCCCGGTGGAGCCCGACGTATAGATGACATAGGCGAGAGAGCCGCTGTCAGCAGGAGCAAACACATGGCTTTCTGCTTCTTCGCTCGCAAGGGATGCCATGTCCACTTCAAGCGTCTCCCCGGAAAAGCTCGGTGCGGAACATCCCGGCTGCGTCAGCAAGAGCGCCGCCCCGCTGTCTTTCAGCATATAGCTCAGCCGTTCCTTTGGATATGCAGGATCAAGCGGCAAATACGCCCCGCCTGCCTTCAATACAGCAAGTACCGCTATCAGCATTTCAGGTGACCGTTCAGACAGGACACCGACGATGCTTTCCTTCGTGACGCCGCGTGCCGCGAGGCCCGCAGCCAGCCGGCTGGCATACATGTCAAGCTCAGCGTACGTCAGCGAACCGCTGGAAAAGCGGATGGCTGGCCGCTCCGGTGTGACAGCCGCCTGTCGTTCAAACAGACCGTGCAGGGTTGGGGCTTCAGGCGAAACAGCTTCCGTCTTATTAAACTCATACAACAATTTTTGTTTCTCTCTTATATTAGTCATATCTAATTCTTTTATGAAACTGTGCGGATGTTGAAGGGCGTTTTCCAGTAACGTAAGCAGATGGTTCTGTATTCGCTTAATATCCTCAAGAGAAAACAAGGTATTTTGATAGTCGAAATTTAATTGAATAGTTCCGGTGTCTGTCCGTTCCTGTATTTGAACAGAAAGCTCGTTCGCGGTGTATCCGCTGAAATAAAGCGCCGTTTCATAGTCAAAACCGTCTGCATTGTGCCATTGGAGCGGTTGATACTGCATAGATATACCGATAAGGTTGTGTAAATCCTTCTGTTCTTTTCTTAATTCATTTACAAGCAAATTATAAGGAAATCGTTGGTGACGCATAACGGAAAGCTGTTCCCTGCCTACTCTGCGGACAAAGGATAGAAAGTCCGCGTCAGGATCAACCGTTATTCTGATGGGAAGAGAACTGACGAACATGCCGAGCATTTCTTTTTCAGCCTTTGACCCTCTGTTGCCATAGTAGGTGCCGATGGCAAGGTCTTTTTTAGAAGTGATCCGGCTGATGCATATGTAAAATGAAGCCATAAATAAGGAAATGATATTGATCTTTTGTTCTTCGCAAAAGATTCGAATCGTTTGCCCTAGATGAGGTGAAAGGGTGATGGTGTCTCTGGATGCGGATGTGCTCTGTTTTTGTAAAGACGTCTGGCCGGCTAACGAGTGGTATCCCGGCGGATTCTGAAAGGTTTGAGTCCAAAATAAACGGTCCTTTGTAAAACGTGAAGACTGTAAATATTGACTCTCTTTTTCGATGTAGCTCAAGTAAGAAGGTTCAGGCTGATCGGGTAAAGGATCTTGCTTTTTCATTTTTTGATAAAGATCTATAATTTGATTTCCCATCACGTTTAAGGAGATGCCGTCCATTATAATATGATGGAATTTAGCAAACAGCCAAACCTCATGATTGTGGATTCTAAGGAGATAAAATTGATAAAGAGGCGAGTTAAATAGTTTAAATGGGATTCTCGCTTGTTCTTGTATCCATTGCTCTATTTCTATCATTTCAACATTTGAAAAATCTATTATTCCCAATGAAGTATATTTATATTCAGTAAGGTACAATCGCGGCTCAAGCTCTTCTCCTTCTAGCAGCTGAAACCTGATGGCATCGTTGCGGGAGATGGAATGATTCAGCGCGCCCTCTAGAACATCAAGATCAATATTGCCTCTGAATTTCACACAGGCCGTAAGATTGCAAATGCTGGTACCTGGCTCCAGCAGTTCGGTAAACCACACTCTCCTTTGGGCATGGGTTAAAGAATAAGTATGTTGGCTCAACGGATTCCCTCCAGTTCTCATAATAAGAGAGTAAGAAAAAAGTAAAAAAAGACAATAAAAGAAATTATATGACTATATAATCCATATATGCACTATATTAACGGATATTTTTTAAAGTACAATAAAAAATATTAAATTTTTATAACATTTTTTTGAATATAGTATTATTTCTTTAGTTTTGGTTTCTTTCTTCATCAAATTTTTTAATATAAAGTGATAAAAGTATCATTCTGATTCGGGTCTTACACACTAATTTTTCAATTGTGCTAATTTGCTGTTGCGCGTAATCTTTCTATTTGTTGGCAGATGCGACCGGAATATTATTGAAGACATAAAAAAACCTGTTTTCCTTGGAAAACAGGTCTGACGCTATGATTGATTTGCCAAGATGACAGCGATTTGATCCTCGATATCTTTTCCATCCTCGTCATCAATCAATCCGTTCAAAAGAATAGAAAAAACAAGGGTTTTTCCGCTCTTGGTTTCTGCGTACCCGGATAAAGAGCTGACTGTGCTTAACGATCCGGTTTTTGCCCTTACCTTTCCTTGTGCAGGAGTGTCTTTCATCCGGTTCCTCAGTGTTCCGCCTATCATCCTGTCACTATTGCCCGCAACCGGCAGAGAATTTAGATAAGCTGGGAACCATTTCTCATTTTGAATGTCATATAACAGCTGTGAGATTTGATCTGAGGATACAGCATTAATATGGGAGACACCTGATCCGTCTCTTAAGACAAGTGATTTGGGATCAACACCAAATTCCGGAAGCGCATTGTTTAATACTTCAAGTCCCTTTTCCCAGCTTCCTTCTTCTTTTTTCACTTTCCCCATCTCTTTTACGAGCACTTCGGCATGTCCGTTATTGCTTAATTTCATAAACGGCACAAATAGTTTTGACAGAGGCATTGAGCGATGAGAGATTAACACGTCTGAAGAACCGGGCGCAGCGCCTGTCTTGACGTGCCCCTTTACAGTAATTCCTTGTTTTTTTAGTGCCTGCTTAAATAATTCCAAAGCGTATCCAGCCGGCTCCCAGACAGCAATCCATTCCTTTGTCTTGCTTGCGTCAACCGGTACGCTCCCTTCAATTGTGATCGTGTTTGTTCCATGCTCTCTTTCGATCGTGAGGTCTTTCTTTTGGCCAGCCGCAGTCGTTTCGGCATCGTTCTTAATCGTTACATAATCCGTCTTCGGAGATACAGAAACGGCAGGCTTTTCCCCCTCTTTTTTACCCGGGGTGATCTCTACAATCACAGTGCCTGCATCATAATCTTCATTCGGAGACGCTGTTAAAGCGGAGATTTGCGCGCCGTAATATGTGTATTCATCACTCCACGGCATATCAGGCGATAATCGGATGTCATCATACCACGTATCATCACCGATCAGATTGCCTTTGATCTCTTTCACGCCGGATTGTTTCAATTTCTCAGCCATTTCTTCAAAATCAGATGGTAAAAGTGTCGGATCTCCTTTCCCTATCAAATAAAGGTTTCCATTCAGCTTTTTCCCTTTAAATTTGCCGTCCGTCCGGACCTCGGTTGTAAAGGAATAGTCCTCGCCAAGAACAGAAAGTGATGAGGCCGCTGTCAAAAGTTTTAAAGAAGAGGCGGGCCTCATTCGGATCTCTCCTGAATGCTCATATAGAACAGCGCCTGTTTCCGCAGAACGAACAGTGATGCCGGCCATTGCGCCTTCGAGTGCAGGATGATCAGCTAAAATCTTATCGATCTGCCCGGCAAGTGCACCTTGTTTTTCAGCCGCTTGCGCAGCCTGATGCATATAAGGGACCGAAGCAACGACGAAAAGCAGCAAAACAGCAACATAAAGCTTTATGCTTTTTTTCATTTTTTTACCCCGCCTCTCTGCGCCTCATCATGGGCTATTGATGATTCAGTTCAATGGTGATACTGCTTTTGGCTGTCGTTTCTTCTCCCGGCTCCAGCACTTGTACACCAGTGAGTGATGGAGACACATTAAGATTCACAGCGTTTGTCACCCATGTGTAAGGTTCAGGGCATAAATATCCCTGCTTTCCGTCCGCGTTGTATACAACCCAATGTTTAAATTGTTCATCTGCCTTATAAATAATGCTTATATGTGCATGCTGATGATAAATGACTGCCTGATTTTCTCCGCCCCTTTTCTGATAAGAAGATAAAAAGACATCATCCAGCTGCTGGCTGCGTAAATCCATCCCTTCATGCAAGGCTTCTTTATTCTGTACATCCATCAGTTTCCCGGTCGGCAGCAGGCGCTCATCCAACTCCCATTGCTGATCTGCTGTCAGGGAGAATAACGAGCTTTCTTCTGGAAATACAAATGTAGTATGATAGCCGATTCCCCAAGGAAACGCTTCCTTTCCTTTGTTCATGACCGTCGCATGTTTAAATAGAGTATTCCCCTTTAGCGTGTATGTCATCCGAACGACGGCATGATGCGGAAATTGCTTATACACATGGGGAAGCTCTGAAAGGTCAATTTCAGTTTCAACGATCACTTCTTCATCAGTTTGCTTCATGGTCACTACGTTCCATTTTTCCTGATAAAGAAACCCATGAAGATGGTTGTGTTTATCCTTTTCATTGATATCAAAATGATATGTTCTGCCCCGGAAACTGAATGTACCGTCACTTATCCGGTTAGGCGGAAACAGGATCGGAATGCCATACAATGTTGGTGTATCATGAAAGCTTTCTGCTGTTTCCGGTTCACGCAAAAGCTGAAGCTGTGTCGTTTTGTCCACAAGAGAAATGACGTTGCTCCCCCACTCGGGAACGACAATCATTTCTATATGTTCGTTGCCTGCTTTGATGGCAGGTGTTCCTAAATACGTAATCTTCTCAATATCGTTTGCCATGTGTACTCAACCTCTCCTTGATTCATTGCTTGTATAAGAATTCAATGTAATGTGCCATATTTCCTCCATTTATGTTTTCTCTTTATCAAACAAAAAACACCGTTCAAATGTTGAACGGTGTGATTCGGGATGCTATTGGATGAGACGTGTAATCTGTTTCTTTTTCCAAACGAATTGATAATACCCATAAATCAACAGCAAGCTGACGGCAAACGCAGCCGGATAGCCAACCCAGACGCCGAGTATTTCAAGATTTGTGTAGTGGGAAAGTACGAACGCGACAGGCACCTCTACTCCCCAGATGGCAAAAATACTGATAACGGTCGGCCATAAAACCGTTCCGCTTGCCCGCATCGTCGCAGAAATAATTTGGGCATTTCCAAAGAGTAAGTAACTCCACAATGTAATCATCAAGAGACGGTGCGCAATGTAAAGCGTCTCTTGTTCGGTTAAAAATAATCCTAAAATCTGATGTGAAAAAACATAGATCAGAATGATCAGCACACCGCCAATGATATAATTCAGCCAAATCCCGACACGAATTACCTGTTTTAGGCGGCCAAACTCGTTCGCTCCGATCGATTGCGCGGCGAATATAGACACCGCAATACCAAGGCTGACGGCCGGCATCTGCACATAGCTGGCTACCTGGTTGACCACGCCGTATGCAGCTGTCGCATTAGAGCCATAATGGTTGACGAATGAAATAACCGCTATCTCTGATAATGAGACGAGAATCATATTGATGCTTGATGGAATCCCGAGGCGCAGCAGGAGAGCCAGAAGTTCTTTATCCATTTTCAAATAACGGCGCACTGTTTTATCAAATTGCAGCGGATGGTTTCGTTTTCGCAAATACACCATTAACACAATAAAAGTCGCAATCGTGGAAATGACGGTTGCATATGCGGAGCCGTATATGCCCAGTTTCGGAAAACCGAACATGCCAAGGATCAAGACAGGCAAAAGCGCTATGTTAATGACCGTGCTCACAATCAGCGTATAAAAAGGTGTCTTAGAATCCCCAGTTCCGCGCAAAAATGTTGTATAAGCAAAATATAAAAACATAAACGGCATCGCGTAAAATAAAATACGTGCATAGCTGGCGCTGACATGAATTACATTTTCAGGCGTGCCCATTAAACGAAGAATATCCAAGGTGAAAATACTGCCGATGACGGCTAACACAACTCCTAATAAAAACGTAAACGTGAGCGTCGTCCCGACAACAGCCTTTAACCGTTCCTCATTTTTCGCCCCGTAGGCTTGTCCGATCAGGATTGAGCTTCCTGAACCGATCCCAATTGTAAATGAGATTAAAAGAAAAAATAACGGGAAAAAGGATGATACAGCTGCAACCGCATCAACACCAAGCCATCTGCCTACAGCCATCATCCCGACTAGCTGGCCGACTGATTGCAGTACATTGCTTAGCAGAAGCGGAACTAAAAAGAGTGACATAGACCGCCAGACAGATGGATTGCTTTTCTTCTGAGTTACAAGTTGTTCTTGTGATGTTTCCATATTGAAAGCTCCTTTATTTGAATTCGTTTGTAAACATGACCCTATTCTTTTGACAAAAACAGGATATGTAACATGTTATTATTCATCACTGTACATATGAAACCCTTCCCGATTCTTCTAATTTTACACATCTTTTTAGCTTATGAAGAATAAACTAGCAAGTAACAGCTTATTTTCTTGTGAGTAAAAGAATAAAAAAATAATTTATGCAAAAGTATTGTAATCTATCCGTAATTATTGTAACATTTGTAACATAAGAGAAAGAGATTTTGAAGGAGTGAACCACAATGAAAAAATGTTTTCTATTTCTAACAACTATTGCACTTATTCTGTCATTAAGCACAAATGCATTTGCGAAAAATACTTCAGGTGATTTATCACAAAAACAAGCACTGCAGCTGGCGTTATCAGCAAGAGAGCATTTTTGGAACACAATGAGCGGCCACAATCCAAAAGCGAAAAAAGCAGTTTGCCCATCAGGCACTTTTGAGTATCAAAATCTTCAATACGTGTACATGTGCAGTGACCTAGGCACTAAAGCAAAAGCAGTGAATTACTTAACTCCTATTTTCACAAAAACAGCAATCGAAAAAGGCTTTAAAGACTATCACTTCACTGTTTCAAAAGGAAAACTAGCCGTGCCAATCGGCGACGGTGACAACCTTTTAAATTGGAAAAAATCAACTGCTAAACTGATCTCTAAAAAAGGCGGCACAGTCACATACGAATTTACCGTTCCTACTTTAGACGGATCACCTGCAGCGAAACGGAAAGTGACATTTGTAAAAGAAAGTAAAAAATGGAAAGTCAATCAATTTGACGCAGTTATATAAGAAAAAACGCCCTGCATAAGCGGGCGTTTTTTTATTTGGCATAAAGAAAGACAACAGGCCAAAAGCCCATTGTCATTTTGTCATATAACGCTCTAGGAGAGATTCGAACTCCCGACCTGCAGTTTAGGAAACTGCTGCACTATCCGCTGTGCTACTAGAGCTTTTGGTATTTATATAGTAGCTCTGATGATAAATATTTTCAAGCGGTTTGTATTAAAGCCCTCCAAAAACCTTATACGCGGCCCTTGTCGTATCTTCATCAATACCGATATACCGCATTGTAATCGAGGGTGATGAATGATTCAGTATTCTCTGCAGCTCGGCAATGTCTTTTGTCCGCTGATAAAAATGATAGCCGAACGTTTTCCGCAGCGTATGGGTCCCTATCTCCTCGAGTCCGCACGCCGCGGCGGCCTCTCTTAAAATCCTGTAGGCCTGAATACGGGAAATCGGCTTCCTGGTCCGGACAGATTTAAAAAGATATTCGTTTTCCTTCATATTTTTCGTATACTCGTATATTTCCTGTTTCAGCGATTCTAAAATCAGTATCTTCCTTTTCTTTTTCGTTTTGCTTTCAGTCGCCCATAAATGATCTTTATTTTTAACGTCCTTCACTTGCAGCGGCAAAATATCAGAAATGCGGAGCGCGCTGTTGATGCCGAAAATAAACAGAAAATAATCCCGCTTGTTTTTGTTTAGCAAATACTGTTTTACATCTTGAATTTTTTCTAAACTGCGAATCGGCTGTACAATATGCATCCAAAAACTCCTTAAAAACCGTTATGTAACGTTTTGAGGTCTATGTTACTATTATAGCTGAAAAACGTTGAAAGTCAAAGTACGGCGGCATTTATGTAACATAATATACATAGTGTTACATAGGCGGGTGAAAAAGCTTTTCAGAACCTCCTCCCTCTTAAATGAGTTTTAAAGCCTCTTATAAAGCTTTTAACCTATTTGATACATATTCCCCTATCTATCATCAAAAAGCCTCTTAGAAAAAAATCTGACGCTTCGGTTTTTTCGCTGTTTTGAAAAAGATATACAAAAAAAGACACAATTTGAAATTGTGTCCTAGTCCTCATCCTTTACATCGATATCTTCCGGGATTGGTTCATTTAAGATTTCCTGCACGAGTGCTCTGTAATTCTCTAGCTGTTCGAGATGCGTTTTGAACTGTCCCTTATAAATCAAAAATTGCTCACCGTCATGAACGGCTCTGATTTTTCCTCCCTGCACCAAACTTTTAATATAATCCTCTGAAAGATTTGTATATTCTGCTGTTTCTTTAATCGTTAAATACATATAGCAGTCCTTTCTTAATCCGTATGCTGATTCTAATATAGCACATGGCTCATAACAATATAATCAATTTCACACAGAAAAGCGGGTGAATGTTCTATATAATATACCATTTGTCACTTGTGAAAACGCTGTAATTTTTTTACGCTAAGATTGTAACATAACAGCTTCATATAGGAGGGAGAACATGAAAAGAACGTGGAACGTCTGTTTAACAGCTCTGCTTAGTGTTCTGTTAGTCGCTGGAAGTGTCCCTTTTCACGCGGAAGCGAAAAAGCCGCCCAAAAGCTATGACGAGTACAAACAAGTAGATGTTGGGAAAGACGGCATGGTTGCTAGCGCACATCCTCTCGCATCGGAAATCGGTGCTGATGTACTGAAAAAAGGAGGAAATGCCATTGACGCGGCAGTTGCCATTCAATTTGCGCTCAATGTAACAGAGCCGATGATGTCAGGCATTGGCGGCGGCGGTTTTATGATGGTGTATGATGGAAAAACAAAGGATACAACGATCATTGACAGTCGTGAACGCGCTCCAGCAGGTGCAACTCCTGATATGTTTCTCGATGAAGACGGCAAAGCGATTCCTTTCTCTGAACGTGTGACAAAAGGTACTGCCGTCGGTGTTCCAGGTACGCTGAAAGGGCTGGAAGAAGCTCTGGATAAATGGGGAACCCGTTCAATGAAGCAATTAATCACCCCTTCTATTAAACTCGCTGAAAAAGGCTTTCCGATTGATTCGGTGTTGGCAGATGCGATTTCTGATTATCAGGAAAAGCTGTCACGGACTGCCGCAAAAGATGTATTTTTGCCAAATGGCGAGCCGCTTAAAGAAGGCGATACACTGGTTCAAAAGGATTTGGCAAAAACGTTTAAGCTCATTCGCTCAAAAGGCACTGACGCTTTTTATGAAGGAAAATTCGCCAAAGCGCTTTCTGACACTGTACAGGATTTCGGCGGATCAATGACGAAAAAGGATTTAGAAAATTATGACATCACAATCGATGAACCGATTTGGGGAGACTATCAAGGCTATCAAATCGCCACTACTCCTCCTCCAAGCTCTGGCGGTATTTTCTTATTGCAAATGCTGGAAATACTTGATGATTTTAACCTTTCACAATACGATGTCCGCTCATGGGAAAAATATCAACTGCTTGCTGAAACGATGCATTTGTCTTATGCCGACCGTGCGTCTTATGCAGGTGATCCCGAATTTGTAAACGTTCCTCTCAAAGGCCTGCTTCACCCCGATTATATTAAAGAACGCCAGCAATTAATCAACTTAGATCAAGTCAATAAAAAACCGAAAGCCGGTGATCCTTGGAAATACCAAGAAGGATCGGCAAACTATAAGCAAGTCGAACAGCCGAAAGACAAAGTAGAAGGCCAAACAACCCACTTTACAGTTGCCGACCGCTGGGGAAATGTTGTTTCCTACACGACGACAATTGAACAGCTATTCGGAACGGGTATTATGGTCCCTGATTACGGCGTCATTTTAAACAATGAACTAACAGATTTTGATGCGGTTCCAGGCGGAGCCAACGAAGTACAGCCAAACAAACGGCCTTTAAGCAGTATGACCCCGACCATTTTATTTAAGGATGATAAGCCTGTCCTCACCGTCGGATCTCCTGGCGGGGCCACCATTATTTCGTCCGTTTTGCAAACCATTCTCTATCACATCGAATATGGCATGGAATTAAAAGCAGCTGTTGAAGAGCCGAGAATTTACACAAACAGCATGAGCTCTTACCGCTATGAAGACGGAGTTCCTGAAGATGTTCTCAGCAAACTAAACGGCATGGGCCACAAATTCGGCAAAAGCCCGGTGGATATCGGGAACGTACAAAGCATTTCTATCGACCATGAAAACGGCACCTTTAAAGGCGTAGCTGATTCAAGCAGAAACGGCGCGGCGATCGGTATTAATTTAAAACGGAAATAAAAAGAAAAAACTGTACTCGCTTCAATTGAGTACAGTTTTTTTGTATGCAGACCTTTATATAAGAACGGAAATAACCTCCTCCTGCCTGATAACAATCCGAATGCCTTTAATACGGTTTGGTGATACTCCATATGCCGGCTTTCTTGACAATCGGCTAAGTTCTTAGTTCAGCTTATGCAGCGTAACAGTCTTCATCTTTTCATTTCGTTTACCTCATCAATAAATGTCTGAAACGCACTCGTCATAAAAAAGTCTTTTCTGTATATAAATACGATCTCTAAGTCTTGATACGCTGCTGGCAGCTGATGAATATACACATTTGCACCATGGGTAGAGCAGTCAACAGCGGACTTCGGAAGCAGCGCCGTACCCAAACCGGCGGATACTCCTCTTAAAATAGCTTCCAATGTGCCAAACTCTATGATTTTTTGATTTTGAATACCTGCTTCCTTCAGCAATCTCTTGACCCTGGCACGATGAGAACAGCCAGCTCCAAAAAAGAGCATCGGCTGCCGAAGCATGTCTTCTGCCGTCCCCTCCCGTGATGAAATCAAAACCAATTCATCACGGGAAACAGGGATTTGTCTGATATCCGTTTGCTCAACCGGTCCGTATACAAAAGCGCCATCAACCTTATGATCAAGAACCTGTTGAATCAAATTGTGTGTATCAGCTGTGTTCACTGATAAATCAACTTCAGGAAAACGCCTGAGGAAGGAGGCCGCATGCTCGGGCAGATGCGTTACCGCTGTTGTTTCCAACGATCCGATCCGCAAAGGCCCTTTCGGATGCTGGCCCACCTGTGCCGATTTTTCAGCTTTGTCCAGCAGTGATAATACTTGCTCTGCGTATTGCAATAGGTTTTCTCCGGCAGCTGTCAGCTTCATCCCGCGATTCGTTCGATGAAAAAGTTTGATCTTCAAATCTTCCTCAAGGTTATGTATTCTGGCTGTCACATTGGATTGAACATAATTCAGCATTCGGGCTGCTTTCGTTATACTTCCTTCACGGGCAACAGCCCGAAAAATCCTTAAATCTCCGCTTTCCACAGGCACTCACCTTCTTGCTATGATAAAAAGTGATATCGGCTATCATATTTGTTCATTTTACTCGAAGAAAACCGCTATGTAAAATATGTAAAGATATGAAAATACAATTCAATGAGGAGGCAGACAGCATGAAAGCTGTAATTCACAACGGAAAAACCGGACTTCAGGGGTTATCCTTTCAAGACGTTCCATCAAAAAAGCCTGGATACGGAGAGGTAAAAGTCAAATTAAAATCTGCAGGTCTAAACCATCGCGACCTGTTTCTTATGAATAACAAATCTGAACGAGATCCTCATGTAATACTGGGCTCTGACGGCGCCGGTATCATTGAAGAGGTTGGTGAAGGCGTGAAAAACGTTGCTGTTCAAACAGAAGTAATCATTTTCCCGACATTGAACTGGGATTTGACAGAGAATGTGCCGCCTGTTCCGGAGATTTTGGGCGGCCCTTCTGACGGAACGCTTGCTGAATACGTGATCATCCCTTCACAAAATGCAATCAAAAAACCTTCTTATTTATCCTGGGAAGAAGCAGGCGTTTTGCCTTTATCCGCTTTAACCGCATATCGGGCTCTGTTTACAAAATCCCAATTGAAAAAAGGCGAGCATCTATTGATACCCGGCATCGGCAGCGGTGTTGCAACCTACGCTTTATTCATGGCTAAAGCGATCGGGGCGAAAGTAAGTGTGACCTCTCGCAGTGAGGAGAAAAGAAAAAAAGCGCTGCAATTAGGTGCTGATTACGCATTTGACAGCTACAGCAATTGGGATGAACAGCTGCAGGGAGAAAAGGCTGATGTTGTTCTTGACAGCATAGGCCCCGCCCTCTTTTCGGAATACTTCCGCCATGTTAAACCGAACGGCCGTATTGTCAGCTTTGGGGCAAGCTCAGGCGACGACCTCAGTTTTCCGGTACGCTCTTTATTCTTTCCTCAGATCAATGTATTGGGAACCTCGATGGGGAGCTGTGAAGAATTTCATGATATGCTCGCTTTCATTGAAAAACATCAGCTGCGCCCTGTACTTGACCGCACATATCCTTTAGAAAAAGCGTGTGAGGCATATACCAGAATGCAGGAAGGCAGACAGTTTGGCAACATCGGAATCGTCATGGAATAAAAAAAGAAACCGGCTGATATTCAGACCGGTTTCTTTTATATAATAATCCCCTTTATTTACGGAAGAACTGAACTCCCCATCAAATATCGATCCACTTCGCGCGCTACTTCACGGCCTTCATTAATCGCCCATACGATTAAGCTTTGGCCTCTTCTTGCATCCCCTGCGGCAAATACGCCATCGATATTTGTTTGATAATCCCCATATGCTGCGCTGATTTTGTTATTTAAAGAATTGACACCGAACTGTTTCAACAGCGGCTGTTCTGTGCCTTCAAAGCCGATAGCGATAAAGACAAGCTGAGCAGGCCATACTTTTTCCGTCCCGGGCAGCTCGCGGAACTCGTACTTTCCGTGCTCATTTTTCACTTTTTCCATTTGAATGGTATGAAGCTCTTTCAGCTTTCCATTTTTATCCGCAACCATTTTTTTCGTTTGAATGGAGTATTCTCGCGGATCTCTTCCGAATTTTGCTTCCGCTTCTTCATACGCATATTCAAGCGTAAAGACGTGCGGCTGTTCAGGCCACTGATTGTCATTCGTGCGGGCCGGCGGAAGTTTCGGGTGTTTGCCGAATTGGTGCACACTTTTAGCTTTTTGTCGCAGAGCAGTAGCCACGCAGTCAGCTCCTGTGTCTCCGCCCCCGATTACGATGACATCTTTTCCTTTTGCATCAATAAACTTCTTGTCTTTAAAGTTAGAATCTAAATAGCTTTTTGTTGCGAGTGTCAGGTAGTCCATCGCGTAATGGACTCCTTTTGAATTGCGTCCTTCAATTAATAGATCCCGTTGTTTTTGTGCGCCTGTGCACAGAATCACAGCATCAAATTGCTCTTTCAGCTCATCAGCTGTAATGTCAACGCCAATTTCTGTGTTCGTGACAAAATCAATTCCTTCTTGCGTCAGCAATTTAACCCGGCGTTCTACAATGCCTTTCTCAAGCTTCATGTTCGGAATGCCGTATGTTAAAAGGCCGCCCGCTCTGTCTGAGCGTTCAAACACAGTGACGGAATGCCCCGCTTGATTCAGCTGGTCAGCACTCGCCAGTCCGGCCGGGCCTGATCCAACGATGGCCACTTTTTTGCCTGTTCGTTTTTTAGGAATTCTAGGCTGAATCCAGCCATTCTCAAATCCTTTGTCGATAATGGTCCGTTCGATATTTTTAATGGATACGGCCGGGTCTGAAATCGCTAATGTACATGACCCTTCACAAGGTGCGGGACATACCCGCCCTGTGAATTCAGGAAAGTTGTTTGTTTTCAAAAGGCGTTCCAATGCTTCTTTCCATCTGCCCCGGTAGACAAGATCATTCCATTCAGGAATTAAGTTGTAAATCGGACAGCCGGATGTAAATCCGTTAATGTCTGCACCGATCTGGCAAAACGGTGTACCGCAATCCATACACCGCGCCCCCTGCCGTTTCGATGCTTCTTCTGAAAAAGGAGCAGAATATTCTTTCCAATCCTTTAAGCGAGTGAGAGGGTCCCGCTCAGCAGGTTTTTCTCGTTTGATCTCCATAAATCCAGTTGGTTTCCCCATGTTCCTCTCCCCTTCCTTACTGTACTACCGCTTGTTTTTGTCCCGATGACGTTGTATTCTGCTTTGGCTTCGTGTTGGCTTCAAATGCGTACATGACAGCTTCTTCATCTGATAAGCCTGCAGCTTTTTGCTCTTCGATACTTGCGAGCATTTGTTTATAGTTTTTCGGAATGACTTTGATGAATTTTTTCACGCTGTCTTCCCACTGATCAAGCAGGTCTGTAGCTTTTTGGCTGTTTGTATACGCAGCATGTTTTTCAAGCATTGCTTTGATTTTCTGGGTTTCTTTTTCATCCTCTAATGATTCAAATAAAATCATCTCAAGGTTGCATTTGCGTTTAAACGCTTTTACATCTTCGGCCAGTACATAAGCGATTCCGCCGGACATACCTGCCGCGAAGTTTTTGCCTACATCTCCGAGTACGACAACACTTCCGCCAGTCATGTATTCACAGCCGTGGTCGCCAATACCTTCTACAACCACGTTCACACCGCTGTTCCGAACGGCAAAGCGTTCACCCGCACGTCCGTTAATATATGCTTCTCCGCTTGTCGCGCCGTAGAAAGCTACGTTGCCGATAATGACGTTGTCATCTGAAGCGGAATTGAATCCTTCCGGTGACTTGACGATGATTTTTCCGCCAGAAAGCCCTTTTCCGACATAATCATTTGAGTCGCCATCCAAATAAAGCGTCATTCCTTTAGGAACGAAGGCTCCAAAGCTTTGTCCGGCTGATCCGGTAAACTGCAGCTTGATCGTATCTTCAGGAAGCCCTTCTTCTCCGTAGCGTTTCGAAATTTCACTGCCTGTTATCGTTCCGGCTACACGGTTTGTATTGTTGATTTGAATAGAAACATCCGCTTCTTTTCCAGACTCGATGGCTTCTTGTACGGCCGGGAGAATCGCTGTAATATCAAGTGATTGATCAATCTTATGATTTTGCGGCGATTGGAACGTCCGTACGCCTTCAGGCTGATAAAGAAGGGTAGACAAATCAAGCTGGCTTGCTTTCCAATGCGCCTTCGCCCGTTCACTCACATGAAGTACGTCAGTGCGTCCGATCATTTCATCAAATGTCTTGAAGCCTAACGCAGCCATGTACTCACGAACTTCTTCAGCAATGAACAGCATATAGTTCACAATATGATCAGGATCGCCCATGAACTTTTTGCGAAGCTCTGGATTTTGTGTCGCTACACCGACAGGACATGTATCCAAATGGCAGGCACGCATCATGACACAACCGAGTACAACTAACGGAGCCGTTGCGAAACCGAATTCTTCGGCGCCGAGCAAGGCAGCCATCACAACGTCTCGGCCTGTCATGAGCTTTCCGTCTGTTTCTAATACAACACGGTCACGGAGTCCGTTTAGCATTAACGTTTGATGTGCTTCGGCAAGGCCAAGCTCCCACGGAAGCCCTGTATGTTTAATACTGGTTTTCGGAGAGGCACCTGTACCTCCGTCGTAACCGCTGATCACAATGACATCTGCGGTCGCTTTGGCAACACCTGCAGCGATTGTGCCTACGCCTGCTTTTGACACCAGCTTTACGCTGATTCTTGCGTCACGGTTGGCATTTTTCAAATCGTGGATCAGCTGGGCTAAATCCTCAATCGAATAAATGTCGTGGTGCGGCGGCGGTGAGATTAATCCGACACCAGGCGTTGATCCGCGGACATCGGCAACCCAAGGATATACCTTGTTGCCAGGCAGCTGTCCGCCTTCACCCGGCTTAGCGCCTTGCGCCATTTTAATCTGCAGCTCATCTGCATTAACGAGGTAATGGCTTTTGACACCGAAACGTCCGGATGCAATTTGTTTGATCGCGCTTCTTCTGTCATCTCCGTTTTTATCTGGAACAAAGCGTTTCGGATCTTCTCCGCCCTCACCGCTGTTGCTTTTCCCGCCAAGACGGTTCATTGCGATTGCTAAAGCTTCATGCGCTTCCTTACTTAAGGATCCAAATGACATCGCACCCGTTTTAAAGCGTTTGACAATCGATTCAGCGGATTCAACTTCCTCCAATTTCAGAGGCTTGCGGTCTCCGTCAAATGCGAACAAGTTCCGTAAAAATCCAATGCGCTCTTCATCTGCCGCTTTTGTATATTGTTTAAACAGATTGTAATCATTTCTTCGGCACGCCCATTGCAAGGTATGAATCGTTTTTGGGTTAAACGCGTGATGCTCTCCGCCGTTTCTCCATTGGAAGTCACTTCCCGGTTCAAGCGTTTTGCTGTAATCATCTTGATACGCTTCCCGGTGGCGGCGCTGCGCCTCTTCTGCAATTGTGTTCAAGTCGATGCCGCCGAGCTGTGATGCAGTTCCTGTGAAATAGCGGTCAATCACATCGCCGCTGATTCCTACTGCCTCAAAGATTTGGGCGCCTCTGTAGCTTTGTACAGTTGAAATCCCCATCTTGGACATGACTTTTACGACACCTTCAGTAATGCTTTTTCCATATTTGCTGACCGCTTCTTCATAGCTAATATCTAAACGGCCTTCATCAATTTCCTGCTTGTAGGTCGCATAAGCGAGATAAGGATTAATCGCATCCGCACCATAACCGATTAAAGCTGCAAAGTGATGCACTTCACGCGCTTCTCCTGATTCCACAATAATGCTGACTTTTGTACGCAGCCCCTTGCGGATTAAATGCTGATGCAGCGCGCTGACTGCCAGAAGCGGCGGAATTGGTGTCAGGCGTCCGTTCATCTTTTTGTCTGATAAAATTAACAGGCTTACACCTTGGCTGATGGCTTTTTCTGCCTGTGTGAACATGTCCTTTAATCCGCGTTCAAGATCCTCTGAAAACAGCACATCGATTTTTTGGCTTTTTAAATCAGGATGAACAATCGTTTTTAATGCGTAAAACTGTTCATTGGATAAAACAGGTGTATATAGTTTAATCCGACGAACGTTTCGCTCACTTGGGTGAAGAAGATCACCTTCTGCACCTAGCCAAGTCATCGTAGATGTCACAAGCTGCTCACGAATCGCGTCGATTGGCGGGTTCGTCACTTGTGCAAACAGCTGCTTAAAGTAGTTAAACAGTGATTGCGCGCGGTCTGACAGAACAGCAAGCGGCGCGTCATTCCCCATTGAACCGAGAGGATCTTTGCCTTCTTTAATGACAGGAATTAAATATTTTTGGATATCTTCATATGTGTATCCGAATGCCTTCTGACGAGTAAGAAGATCTGTAAATTGTTCTTCCTCTCTTGATTCCGGATCAGGATTCACTTGGACAAGCTCTTCCTCAAGCCACTTTTGGTACGGGAACTCAGTTGCAATTTGTGTTTTGACTTCTTCATCTGAGATAATCCGGCCTTCTTCCAGGTCGATCAACAGCATTTTTCCAGGTTCTAGACGGTTTTTATATAAAACGTTCTCCTGTTCAACTTTAATAACGCCTACTTCAGATGAGAAAATAATATAATCATCTTTTGTTACATAATAACGGGCCGGACGGAGACCATTCCGGTCAAGGATCGCACCGATTTGTTTTCCGTCAGTAAATGAAATGGCTGTCGGTCCGTCCCAAGGCTCCATTAGGGAACTATGGTACTCGTAGAACGCTCTCTTTTCCTTAGACATATGCGTATTTTCCGTCCATGGCTCAGGAATGAGCATCATCGCTGTATGTGCCGGTTTGCGTCCAGCCATTACAAAAAACTCAAATGCGTTATCCAAAATGGAAGAGTCACTGCCGTCAGCATTCAGAATTGGAAGAATCTTGTTCAAGTCCTCACCGAAGCTTTCAGAAACAAATTGCTGCTCACGCGCTCTCATCCAGTTAATGTTTCCGCGAAGGGTGTTAATTTCACCATTGTGAACCAAATAACGGTTTGGATGCGCTCTTTCCCATGTAGGGAATGTGTTGGTGCTGAAACGTGAATGGACAAGCGCAAAAGCAGAAACGAATGCTTCATCTTGCAGATCAGAATAAAACGCATCAACTTGTTCAGGTGTTAAAAGGCCTTTGTAAACAATGGTCTGGCTTGAAAGACTGGCAAAATAAAAATCAAGACCTTCCGTTACTCCCCAGTTTTCAGCCTGTTTACGAATGACATACAATTTTCGTTCAAAAGACAAATTGTCCTTCAGATCAGAACTAGCGCCGATAAATACTTGACGGACAAACGGACAGCTTTTCTGTGCCACTGTTCCGATTTTTCCGACATTTACAGGTACAGTTCTCCATCCAAGAACGGCTTGGCCTTCTTGTTCAATCAGTGCATTGATTTGCTTTTCGATTTTTATTCTTTCATCTTCCTTCTGTGAGAAAAAGACCATTCCTACCCCGTAACGCCCTTTTTCCGGCAGATTGATGTCTTTGCACTCTTTCCTAAAGAAAGCATCAGGGATTTGAACCAGTAAGCCGGCTCCGTCTCCTGTATCCGGGTCACTGCCTTGACCTCCTCTGTGGTCTAGCTGGCAAAGCATCTTAAGCCCCTGTTTGACGATGTCATGAGTCTGCTTGCCCTTTAAGTGCGCATATAGGCCGATTCCGCATGCATCATGTTCAAATTCAGGACGGTAGAGACCTTGAGCTTTTGGCATTTGATTGTACGTCATAATTCCTCTCCCCCGATCAATTTCCGATAATACCGGTCATAAAATCTAACAACTCTATAATCATTGTAGGTTTTCAAAACGATATAAACAATATATAATTTAGATCAAAAGAATCTCAAAATGAGATAGATGGATGTGAGACAAACATGGAGCTACGCCAACTGCGCTATTTTATGGAGGTGGCTGAACGTGAACACGTTTCAGAAGCCGCTGATCATTTGCATGTGGCCCAATCAGCAATCAGCAGACAAATTGCAAATCTTGAAGAAGAATTAAATGTGACTTTATTTGAGCGTGAAGGGAGAAATATCAAACTCACGCCGATCGGAAAAGAATTTTTGATTCATGTGAAAACGGCAATGAAAGCCATCGATTATGCGAAAGAACAAATTGATGAGTATCTGGACCCGCATCGCGGGACGGTAAAGATCGGCTTTCCTACAAGTCTGGCCAGCCAGCTTTTGCCGACTGTAATTTCAGCATTTAAAGAAGAATATCCGCACGTAGAATTTTTGCTGCGACAAGGCTCTTATAAGTTTCTGATTGAAGCTGTCAGAACCCGCGATATTGATTTGGCCTTATTAGGGCCGGTGCCGACGAACTTTCCTGACATAACAGGAAAAATTTTATTCACAGAGAAAATTTACGCACTTGTTCCATTAAATCATCCGCTTGCCAAACAAAAAACGGTTCATTTAATCGATTTACGCAATGACCAATTTGTTTTGTTTCCGGAAGGATTTGTGCTTAGAAAAATGGCAATTGATACTTGCAAACAAGCCGGCTTTGCCCCTCTCGTTTCTACAGAGGGTGAGGATTTGGATGCCATCAAGGGATTGGTGTCCGCGGGAATGGGCGTTACCCTTCTGCCTGAAAGCACCTTTGCTGAAACAACACCTCGTTTTACTGTGAAAATTCCAATTGAGTTCCCTCAAGTGAAACGGACTGTCGGAATTATTAAACCGAAAAACAGAGAGCTTGCGCCGTCTGCGAATGACTTTTATGAGTTTGTCATTCAATTCTTCTCCAAGCTGGAGCAGTATCAATAAAAAAACGAACCCGAGCTTCTATAAAGAAGCTTCGGGTTTTTTGCTCTTGTCAGATTAATATACAGGCAAAGATAAATCCACATGGCACACAAATGCTTCCTGATCAATTACTGCTTTGTTCATCAGCTCTTTTTTCTTATCGAGTTCTTGAAGCTGTACAGAAGAATAATTGACGATTCCGAGCCCGATTTCTGCCCCTTGAGAATCCATCAGCCGAACAACTGATCCGCTTTTGAATTTCCCTTTAATCTCCTGTACACCGTCCAGATATAAACTCGATTGCCCGTTTGTTATTTTTCGTGAATAATCATCTGATAAAATCATTTCACCTTCTGGGCCGGAATTAAAAGCGATCCACTGCTCTTTATGGTTTAACGGAAGCGTTCCCTCTGCTTCAAAATAGGTGCCTTCTGCCTCTTGATGAACAGCTTGATATAAAATATCTTCGGCATCTGCCTGACCAAGAAATCCTTTAATGCCAGAGGCCATTACGATTTTAAACGCATCAAGCTTAGAGCGCATGCCGCCGGTACCGACGCCGCTGCCAGTATCACCTGCGCACGCTTCGATGTCAGGCGTTATCTCACTCACCCGCTGCATCCTTTTTGCTTCTGGATTTGTGCGCGGATTGCCGTCATATAAGCCATCAATATCTGATAAAATCACAAGCATATCCGCATCAATTAATCCGGCGACTTTTGCCGCTAGTGTATCATTGTCGCCAAACTTGAGCCGATTGACGGTAACTGTGTCGTTTTCGTTTATAATTGGGATGATGCCGCGTTCGAGCAGTACATTCATTGTATTCCGGACATTGTTATATCGATATTCATCAGAAAAATCGCTTCTCGTAATTAAAATTTGGGACGCAACATAGCCATGCGCCAAGAACAGCTTTGAATAAGCCTCCATCAGCAGGCCCTGGCCGATTGAAGCTGATGCCTGTTTTTCTGGAAGCTTCTCGGGTCTTTGGATAAATCCGAGCTTCCGATATCCCGCCGCCACTGCGCCTGAGGAAACCAAAATCACTTCATAGCCGGCGTCTTTAAGTTTGGCGATCTGGTCGACCAACGCTTCTAATTTTCGAATGCTGATTTCTCCATGAAGGCTTGTTAATGAACTGCTCCCAATTTTCACAACGACTCTTTTCATGTTAGTATCGGACGTCACTTTATCACTCCTGATAGCGGGGCTGCTGTTTTTTCGATATCGTCGCTGATTTCCTTTGAACGCATAGCCGCATGCTTGATCGCTTGAGAAATGGCTTCTCCGCCGCCGCTCTTTTTCAAGGCTTGCAGCCCGGCAGCTGTCGTTCCGTTCGGTGACGTGATATTGTCCCTTAAGACCTCAGGCTGTTCGCCTGTTTCCATGAGCATTTTTGCGGCACCCAAAAGCGTCTGTGCTCCGATGCTTCGAGATAACTGTTTATCGAGTCCTGCTTCCTCGCCTGTCTTCTCAATGAATTCCATTAAATAGTAAAAATACGCGGGACCGCTGCCGGCAATTCCGGTGAAAATGTCCATTTGATTTTCTTGAATTGTATAGACTTCACCCATGCATCCGAGCAATGCTTCGGCCAGCTTTTTCAGGTCTTTTGACACATACTTGCCAAGCGCAATGGCCGTTGCAGAAGCGCCAATCATACTGGATGTGTTGGGCATCACTCTGACAACCGGCTGTTCATTAAGCAATGATTGTTCAATATAAGAGGTGGTTATGCCGGCAAGGACCGACAATATTAATTGATGGGGTTGAATACGTGATTTTAGTGATGACAGAGCGCTTTCAGCGTCTTTTGGCTTCATTGCTAAAATGAGTACATCCATGTCTTCAATACATAGTTCATTGGGCGTAGCGCCAGTAATTCCATATTGAAGTTCAAGTTCAGCTAATCGCTCTGTATTGCTGCGGTTTGTAACGCAGATGTTTTGTTTCGGGATTTTGTTGGCACGAACGATACCTGATATCATTCCTTCCGCCATAGATCCTGCTCCTATAAAGGCTACTTTCTTTTGATCAAAGATCGGTAACATCTCCTTTGTTCGCTTTTTTGTTCGCATTTTCACACGTTTAAAATGTTACCACGTGAGGAAATGATGTCAAGTTTGAAGGTCATCATTGATTTGTATTGTTTCTTTTCGACAAATATGTATAATGAAAAGCAGAAAACACCCGATGCATACTGCTGTTCCGGGTGTTTGTTTATATTTAAAAGTTATCTGAGAGCGCTTTTTCAATCAGTTTTTTACAGCGGTCCAGCTCAACTTTCAGCTGTTTTTTATATAGTTTGGCAGCCTCGTAATCTTTAAATTGATAGAGGACGACTTCCTGGAGCTTAGCCCCTTCTTTTTTTACTTTGATTTGCTTTAATATCCCGTCATCAAGAAGCTCATGCAAAGATCGGTATACTTCTGTATGATTTGGTTTAAAACCAATCTCTTTAAATTCAGACCTAAGCACTTCAAGCAGCTTCAATCCGTAGAGTCTCTCTTGCTCTGTCATCGTTATCATATAAAGTTTCAAAAATGCACGCTGTTTAACTAAAAAACCAGTTGAACTTCTTTTTTCTTCTTTCATCATATGCACTCCTTCTTCTGTCAACTGAGAACACTATGTACTAAATATTCAATTTAAATCTATTGGTTTCCTTCTTTATATTAAAGACTGATAATCCAAAAATCTAATGTTAGCTGTTTATATGTGGAGCGGAATATAAAATAACAAATGAACATTTAGTACATAGTTTATTTAGTTCTATTATAGCTGATTTTCACTATTATCTTCAATTAAAAACGATTGCTGGTTTTCACGTCTTCTTACCAGTGCGGATTACATTCAAATAAAAAAGCCTGTCGCAAGACAGGCTTCTCATTTTTTAGGGATTTGTTGACCATAATCCCGCTGTTTTGATGAAAATTCGCGAATCTAATTTCAATTGTGCCACCATGTATTCAGCAAGATCTTCTGGCTGCATAACCTTTTCAGGATTACCGTCTGTTAAGTTCAATTCGATAGACATATCACTAGCGACAGTGCTTGGCGTTAACGCACTGACTCTAATATTATGCTTTCTCACTTCTTGCATAAGAGACTCAGTTAACCCGAGAACCGCAAATTTAGAAGCGCTGTAAGCACTTGTCACAGCTGCTCCTCTTTGGCCCGCTGTAGAAGAAATATTAATGATGTCTCCGGCTTTGCGTTCGATCATTTCCGGAAGCACCGCGCGAGTGACATGATACACACCCATTAGGTTGACTTGAATAATATCTTCCCACTCATCAGCTGACAGATCTAAGAAACCGCCAAATTTGCTGATTCCAGCGTTATTAATGAGGATATCGATATCACCGAGCTGTTCTTTCACTTGAGCTACAGCTTGATTAACCTGGTCGGCATCTTTTACATCTGCAGCAGCAAATGCAGCTTTTACACCAAGTGCTTTAACTTCTTCAGCCACTTTTTCAACATTTGCGGCAGTCCGGCCGATTAACCCGATATTCACGCCTTCTTTCGCAAGCGCAAGAGCTGTTGCTCGGCCTATCCCTCTGCCTCCGCCTGTGATAAGAGCAGTTTTATTTTGTAAACTTTGCAATTGAAGCACCCTTTCTTTGTTTACATATGTACGATATCACATTATAAGTACAACAAATCCAATACGCAAATCAAACGACCTGTGCAAATATCATTTCTTTTGATTAAAAAAGCGGAAACAGGGTAATGACATAAGAAAAGGAGTGAACATATGGTTATTGTTTATATCAGCATCGCCGTATTGGCTATTTCTATCATTTTCTTAGGGGTTAATGTGATTCAAAACAAGAAAAAAATAGATCCCGCACTAAAAGAGCTCACCTCTGTTACGCAGGCAATGCAAAAACAAGTCGAAGGATTAAAGACGGAGGCGGAGCTGCTGACGCAAAAACAAAAGAAGATTCAGCAGGATGTCCAAATGAAAAAAAACGTATTTCAACAAACAACAGCTGAAGTGAAAGAAGTTCCTCAAGCAGTCAAAGAGGTGTGGAAGGCAGGACATTTAAATAGCAGATAAAGATGAATGATATCCCGTTGTTACGATCAGAATGGACAATGGGGTATCATTTTTAAGGAGGACTATGCATGATTGTAAACCGCCGCTGCTTAAAGGAGTTCGCAGAGAAGCTACATTCTCTTCCTTCATCTCCTACAAAGTCCGATTTACTCATTTCTCCATTTCGTCTCCATCAAGAAAACGAACTTGGCATCTATTATTCACCTCATAATGAATATATCAATCGTGCTGCCACAATTGTGATTGCGGGAATCACGCCGGGGTTTTTTCAGATGAAAACAGCATACGAAACAGCCGCAGAAAGTCTGCGGCGCGGCCGGTCTCTTGAGCAAATGGCGGTAGACACGAAAAAAGCAGCAGGTCTCTCCGGTTCGATGAGGCATAACCTGATCAACATGCTGGATTTATGCGGGCTGCCGCAGGCTTTAGGCATTCAAAGCGCCTCACAGCTTTTTGGAGACTTGCGGCATATGCTTCATACCACTTCTGTTATCAAATATCCTGTCTTCTTTCAGCTAAAAAACTATACCGGCTACAGGCCGGCTATTTCTCGCTCTCCTATCCTAAGCACCTATGCTTTTGAGCACTTCCTTGCGGAGTTCAATAAATTGACAGAACCGGCTCTTCTCATACCGCTGGGAAAAGCAGCCGAAACAGTATGTGATACACTGATCAGCCAGCACTGCATCCGGAATTTGTTTTGCCTTCGCGGCTTCCCCCACCCATCAGGCGCAAACGGCCACCGTTTGAAACAATTCAACAAAAACAAAGAGCAACTAGAAAGACAAATTCGTTCCTTTGCTGCCTCAGGTTTGATTTCACTATAGAAAAGAGGAAATAAAAGGGATATCATAAACGAAAACACAAACTTGGGGAGTGGTTGAATGTTTCCTGTATTAGAAACGGATCGGCTTACACTTAGGCAAATCACAGATCAAGATGCAGAAGCCATTTTTGCTTGTTTTTCAAACCATAAGGTGACACGCTATTACGGAGTTGAAAACATGGAATCTATAGAACAGGCAACCTCAATGGTTCAAACGTTTGCCGGCCTTTATCAAGAAAAGCGCGGTATACGGTGGGGAATTGAAAGAAGAGACACTAAAGAATTGATCGGAACAATTGGCTTTCATGCTTTGGCCCAAAAGCATAGGCGTGCAGAGATCGGTTATGAAATCGTCCCGGCGCATTGGCGAAACGGATTTGCATTAGAAGCCATTTCAAAGGTTGTATCCTACGGATTCTCTGCCCTTGGACTGACGCGTATTGGCGCAGTTGTATTTACCGAAAATGAAGCATCAAATCGCCTGCTCGTAAAAATGGGATTTCAAAAAGAAGGGGTCTTAAGACAGTACATGTATCAAAATGGAGTCCCTTATGATACAAATGTGTATTCTATATTAGAATCAAGAGAATGAACGGACGGCATTCTTTCGATCTGCATGTACATCCCCTTCCCTTTAAATGTCCGATTCAGGACCTGCACCAGCTATGACATCTTGATTCTTGATCACTTCCTTCAAGATTTTCACCTCTTATGCTCATATAACTTACAAAAATAAAAAAGATGCATAGTGGTCTATGCATCTCATGTTCTCTTTCCTCTATTCATAAATCCCTTTATTGGTCCTTCTTCTTGTGATAAAACCCCCAAGGAAACAAAACACAGCCGACCACATCAAAATATAGACAACCTGAGTTTTGTATTCCCACATTGAATGGCCCATTTCTACCCCGTGAATGAAAGTCATATACGCTTTTTGCGGCAGTATCGCACAAAGGGCATTCAATAATGGATGATGTGGAGCAAAAGAAATAAAACAGCCTGACAATACACACGTGATCACACTGATACCGCTCGTCATCAAACTGATGTTGCGATCCATCACAGAAGCCATAAAGATAGCGAATGCTGTTGCAAGCACTGTAAGAACACACAGTAACCCAGCAAGAATATCCAAACGGAAACCAATTTCAGCATGAAAGAGTACATGTGTAATCACGATGGCCAAGTAAGTGGGTATGTATAAACATAAAAACGTAAAGATAAACTGAACAAACAAATATTTCCCCACATGCACGGGAGACACTAAAATCCTTCTGAAGGTTTTGAGCATCCGGTCTTCTGGATATAACGCAGCTAATGCCACACCTTGCATCAATACAAGCATCACGATAAAGCCTAATATATTCGTTCCCGTTCCCCGTTCAGTCCTTAATTTATCCTCTCCCCGGTAGTTGCCTGGCATTTTTCCAGTCTCAAAAAATTGCTGAATCATTTTTTGATCCGCTTTACTTTTCAACGTGGTCACTTTGTAATGACGTTGATTTTTTTCTACGATGGCTGCATATTTCCCTAACACCAGATCAGAAAAATTCGGCTTCTGATGTACCGTTACCACTCTAAATGCAGAATCACTCGGCATATGTTGCACTTCGTCCTGTTCTGTAACAAAAGCGATTGTTTCTTTGAATACCGGCTTCCCGGAAAACATAATCGCAACGCCAATCATCAGAGGGATAATGATCACTGCAATGATGATAACGGCTTTTTTGGTCAGGATTCGCTCCCACCTGTTTCGGAATAAACTCAGCATACATATCCCTCCGGCTTAAATACAACATGCGAAACGGCAATACAAATGATTGAAGCCAATAATAGTCCTGACATAACAGGCAGCAGCATACTGAAATCGTGATCATAAATGAGGCGAAATGAACATTCTGTTACCCATTTAATCGGAGAAAGAAGCGATATCTGATTGACGGTATCTCCAAATCTATGAATTCCGAAAAATACGCCGCCAAAGAAAACAAAAAAAGCTATCGGAATTTGCATGATCCCGTTTGCCTGTTCTTCATTTTTGAACAAACAGCAGAACATTGTGCCAAAACAGCAGCCGAAAAATAAAAATACATACAATAAGAGCATGAAATACGGAAGATGTTGTCCTCCAAAGTTCAAATGAAAAATCGTTTGGGCGATCAACACATTCATGCTGTACATGATGACACTGAATATAAAGGTTGATAGTAATTTAGAAAGATAAATACTAGTTGTCGAAACCGGCGCATACACAATGCGAATGTTCGCTTTCTTCATCTTTTCCTCCATAAACGTATTAGAGGCCGTCATCGCAATCAGAGCTGCAGCAAAAATCATCATATTCACTCCGTAATAATCATACGAACTGACCCCGCCTGCTCCAAAGCTGTTTTTCGTAACAAAGCCCATGACCAGAATAAGAACGAAAGGAAAGGCCGTATTGGCGATCATAAGAACCGGATTCCTTAAAATATTCATAAAATCAAACGTTATCAATTTTAACAAACTCATTTTGCTCTCCTAATCTCTTAAATTTCTTCCCGTCAGCTCTAAAAATACCGTTTCTAACGATGCCTCTTTTTTGTTCATGCTTACGATGCTGCAGCCTTGGGCACCCAATTCTCCTATGATTTCACTCAGGTGATCTTGGTTCTGCTGAACGGTCACTTTTAGTTGATGGTCAGAGAAATCAACTCCTGTCACTCCTTTCATTTCTCTAATTGAGTTTTTATTTAATTGCTGAACATGCGTCAGTTGAAAAGCGTATGTTATGTCTTTATTCACTTCTCTGTACAGCTCTTCTTTTGTTCCATTGGCAATGATTCTTCCTTCATTCATGATCATAATGCGATCCGAAATCGCCTCGACTTCTTCCATATAATGTGTCGAGTAAATAATGCTTGCGCCTCTTGTTTTCAGCTCTTTTATTGATTCTAAAATGTGATGCCGAGATTGCGGATCGATTCCTACCGTGGGCTCGTCCATGATAATCAGTTTCGGCTGATGGGCAATCGCACACGCAATGTTTAATCTTCTTTTCATCCCCCCTGAAAACGTCTTAGGCTTGTCATCTTTCCGGTCGTATAACTGTACAAGCTCCAGAGCCTCTTTTACTCGGGCTTTCAGTTCTTCTCCTTTGAGAGAATAAAGACTCGCAAAAAAACGAACATTTTTCTCAGCGGAAATCTCCTCATAAATCGCGATATCTTGAGGCACAATCCCGATGCCTTTCTTCATTTCCTTTGGCCCTTTTTTCACACTATGGCCCAATATCGAAACGTTTCCGGAACTGGCCGACAATACCCCGGATAAAATATGAATGGTTGTGCTTTTCCCTGCACCATTTGGACCTAATAAGCCAAGCACTTCCCCCTCTCTCACTTCAAACGAAATCCCATCTACCGCCGTTTTGTTTCCGTACTGCATTTTCAAATTTTCTACTGCCGCCACGTTGTTCATAGTTTGCTCCTTTTTACATTCTCCGTTTTGCGAATTCCTGCAATAAATTTGTTTTCAAATTGTCTCGATTTTGTTCAATGTCAAAATCAGCAGCATCTTCTTCAAAACCATCCTGTTCTTCTCCGTCAAAACTGTACAGTTTCTTCAATAAAACCCACAATGTTTCCAGCTCTTCAGTCGAAAACCCTTTAAATAGATCTGCCATAAAGTACACCGCTTTTTCACCGCATTCCTCCATGACACGCTTTCCTGAATCAGTAATCTTCACATTAACTGCACGCTTGTCGCGTTTACTTGGTACAGTGGTGACATAACCTCTTTTTTCAATACCGCTGACAAGTCTGTTGATGTTTTGTTTTGAAGTGCCTAATTTTTTTGCAATGTTGTTGAATGTCGTTTCCTCTTCCGGTAAATGCAGTATGGCAACCATCGTCATAAATTGCCTTGACGTTAAGCTTTCATAATAATCGTCCCCGCGTGATTGGATTTTGTTCAAAGCGGAAAAAAGTGTAGCGTATGACTGCTGCATTAAAAATAAATCTTTCAGTTCTTTAGAATAATTCACGATGTTCCCTCCATAAAAAGACAATATATTGTCTTTATCATCATAACATTTCTTGCTCAATTGTCAACATGTTGTCTATTTTTCTTTAGAAAAGTTTAACAGCTCCCTTGATAATTCATGCAATAATAACATACAGTGTTGATGGCTCATCATCGTGAATTCAATGAAGAAAAAAGCATTGGAGACCGCTATGAATCTGTTTTGGGAGAACATTTGAGCGAGCTAAAACGTGAAATTAACGCGGAACAAACGGCTCTGACTTTTATTTTGTTTCGTATCGGCTGACAGTGACGATGAAATCCCATCCAGATCAGTCATTTGCGGCATTCCTTATCGGAAATCTTACATTGATTGCTGAACAAATGACGAAAAAAGCGCCCCTGAAACAGGGCGCTTTCTGATTAAGATGCATATT
Organism: Bacillus sp. TSO22; assembly: GCF_020223595.1. Classification (NCBI taxonomy): domain Bacteria; kingdom Bacillati; phylum Bacillota; class Bacilli; order Caryophanales; family Bacillaceae; genus Bacillus; species Bacillus sp. TSO22. The sequence continues at coordinate 400,241 of NZ_JAHAWO010000015.1, read as the reverse complement.
GAGGAGACGTTTCCTCCTGTACTGCTTTTTCCTCAGGTATATGAATGCATTTCGTCATGACCGCACTCGTAAGATAAAGGATCGCAAAGATCCAGACAACACCTTGCGCCCCGATGAGACCGATGAACAGCCAAGCGAGCGCAGGGCCGACAAACGCTGATAAACCTGCAGCCAAATTCAATACAGACATGGCCGCTCCTTTGTCTTTTCCGGCCACCGTCGGCACAATTGCACCAATCGGCACATAGCCTGCCAGCAAACCTCCCCAAATAAAGCCGATCACGCTGACAACCGCTAAACTTCCGCCGGAGAAAACAGGTGCATAATATAATAGGACGGTGAAAATGCCGCAGCCGACTCCGCCGAACCAAATAACGGTATTTTTCCAGCCGAACGTATCGCCGACAATTCCAAAGATAAGGTTGAACACAATATTCCCCAGAAAAATCGTTCCCCAAATCTGCAGCCACACATTGGTTGAAATTCCATGCTGAGCCATGTGCATCGGCAAAAAGACTGGGAAACCATATGTACCAATGCTGTTGATAATTCTGATGATTCCGCCTGTAAGCACCCGCGGATTTGTAAAAAGAATGGTAACTCCTTTTAAAAGCTCCTCAGCTGTTTCTGATCTTTTTCTTTTCTTCTTTTCAAAACGGTCTTTATTGATAAACAATGCGAAGAATGCACCAAGACATACCCAGAAAATAGAGCTCCAAAGCGTATTCAAATAACCGAACGCTTTGATCGCGTAGCTTGAGTACCAAGCACCGAACACAAACATGCCCAGGCAATATGCAATCCAAAACCAGCCGACAGCAGTGCTCAGTTTGTTTTGCGGTGTTCTGTAGATGACCCATGTTAAGAAAGAATAAGCAAAAAGTGGGTAGCCTAAACCCTTTACGAAGTAAGTCACATACATCACAGGAAGGTTCAGCTGTTCAAATCCAAACACGATAAAGGCAGCTGTACCGATCACATAAAACAACAGCCCCATAAACATCGTCCGTTTTGCGCCAAATGCTTCAAGACATACACCCGAAAACCAAGAAGCTATGGCAAGCGCAATTCCGTAAATGCTAAAAATTGAAGCGGATTGCTGAACGGTAAGCCCGTTTTCGATCAGAAAAGGGCTGAGCCAGCCTTGTTCAAGCCCGTCTCCCATCATAAACAAAACAACTCCTAAAAACCCCCAGGCAAGCCGCTTTGGTATTCCGATTTTATCAAACATATCTGTCTCCTCCTCAGATGCTAATATCAATTACCGTATTACCTCATTAAAGCTGAAAATTAGATAATTCCTCAAAACAGCAGCAAATGCCGCCTTATAACAACACTTTGCTTTCTGAACCTGAAAAAAAGCGCTGTGTTTGCTTCCATTCCTCATATAAAGCCAGTTCGGCCTGACTATCCTGCGGTTCTATTACCCGGACATTTGCTGACATCTCTTCCGTCAATTGAAAGGTTTCATTGCAAATGACTGCAGCCCCAACGACAGATGCCTGATGATATCCCTCTTGGATATAGATTTTTTTCTGAAGAAGGTCCGCGATATATTGAGTGAGCGCTTTGCTTTGGAATCCTCCTCCGCACACCCAAACATAGTCACGTTCAAACGGAGTAATCTCTGTTAATATATCAAAGTTCCATTTGATCGAAAATGCGATCTCTTGTAGCGCCGCACGTACAAAATGTGCTCTTTTTAAATGCGCTGAAAGTGGGGCATCAAAAAGAAAACCACCTCTCGTTAACGCATTCTTTTCTGCCGATAAATAAGAACCGAGAGCCGCCACACATGCATTGTCTTCTTTAGCAATTGCAGAAATCTCTTCCTCCATCACTGCGTACGATTCATTCGGGTAAAAAATCTGTTTTAATTTTTGATAATTCAGGCCGGTAATTCCCGGATTTGTTTCCACAAGCCATTGGCCATGTTCTGTATGGCAGTTCAGCCAGGCTTTATGTTTTGTGTCGTCATGATCAGCAGTAATTTTGGTTATTGGCGTTGTTGTCCCAGATACGATGACGATGTCCTTAAGAGCAGCGCCGGTGCTTTTCACAGCCAGCTGTGTATCTCCGCCCCCTGCTATAACCTTTGCATGTATAGAAAGGCCTAATTCGGACGCATACTCATTTGTTATCGTTCCAATCGCTGTTCCCGCTCTTACAAGAGGCGGAAGGATTGATGGGGAGAAGCCGAATATGCCGCACATCTCTTCTGACCAAGTGTTTTGCTTCACATCAAACAGCAGGGTTTCGATTGCCTGTGAGGGTTCATATGTCAATATTCCGCTCAGCTGGTACGTTACCCAATCACTGATGCTTGTAAAGCTTGCCGTTTTTTTCCATAAAGAGGGCTGGCGTTCTTTTAAACCATAAAGCTTGAGCGCAGAAAAAAGTGCGGTCGGCAGGCGGCCTGTGCAGCTGTATATCTCTTCCTGATTGGGTATGCTCTCCTCCCACTCACGGCCACAGTTATCAATGTTCGGCAGCCCTAGAAAAGAGTCGCCGTTCTGATCAATCAGAACAATCCCCTGTCTTTGACTCGTCGATGTCAAACCTATTATGTCAATATCATGCGAACGGGAAAGCGCACGTTTTGCCAATCTCATGACTTGCTTCCACAGCACCTGAGGAGAAAAATAACGGCTGTCCGGGTAAAGCGTCTCGGTGGCATACACGATGTCCTCCCGTTCAACCGTTTGAACACTGCCTGATACACTCACGATCGCTACTCTCGCATTGCCTGTGCCGATATCAAAAACGAGATAGCCTTTTTGTTTTTTCATTCCGTTAGCCTCCTTTCTTATGCCTCTGTTTTTAGCTTATCTTTGTTATACAATGTCGGAATATTAAGAGTTTTTTCAACCTTCCATTTTTTGAGGGCTTCATTCAGGATCGTCACGTGATGATCCTCCACTTCAAAGGTTGCTCCAGCGAGATGCGGTGTTGCCAGAACATTAGGCAATGAAATCAATTTGTAATCCGATTCCTCTGGAGGTTCATGATAAAAAACGTCTAAAATGGCTCCTCTGATTTTATGTTCTTTTAATACAGATAAAAGATCGTCACGGTTTACCACAACCGCTCTTGAAGTATTGACGAAAATCGCACTCTCTTTCATCAGATCTAAATATGCCCGATCAATCAGTCCAAGTGTTTCCTCGGTACGAGGCAGATGGACAGAAACGATATCACTGTCTGAAAAAACCGTTTTAAGAGATACTTTTTCATATTGAGGATGATCGTCTTGTACGTATGGATCGTAATACTTTATTTTACAGTCGAACGCAGTCAGCAGTTTTGCAATCCTTTGACCAACGGCGCCAAACCCAACCATGCCGACCGTTTTTCCCGTTAATTCATTTCCTTTAAATTTGACATAAGCCTGCAGGTAATCACTGTCCCACTTTCCATCCTTCAGCCATTGATTCGAGGTGCTGGTATGGCGGAGAAAGGAAATCACATTACCGATAAACATTTCAGCAACGGCTTGCGCATTCCGCCCGGGTGTATAAAAAACGGGAATGCCTCTTTTTGATGCTGCGGCCACATCCACATTGGAGGGCATTCCCCTGCACACACCGACAAATGAAAGTTCGGGAACAGAAGCAAATACGCTGTCTGTTACTTGATCAAGCTCAGTAATCAAGCCTTTTGCATTTGTTTCTTTTAATAGCTGAATGATTTCATCTTCCCGGTATGCCCGGCCTTGCTCCTTCCAGGTGTGATAAGCAACCGAGCCGAACAATTTTTCAAGCTCTTTGCGTCCTTCTTCGTTGTACGGCGCTGTAACCAAAACCGTCATGGTGCAAAACATCCTTTTCATCATATTTTTCATAAAAAAATCTCTTTCCGAAGATGGAAAGAGATTCATATATACGCGTGCCCTGTTACAGACAGACGCCGGTATAAACCTTGCTTTCCTATCTTTCAAGCTGACGCTTGCTGGAATTGGCACAATAATGTTGCCGAGGTTTCATAGGGCCAGTCCCTCCACCTCTCTGGATAGAAAATGTTGAGTATGTAATTTTCTGAATAAAGAATACGTTTATCATAAAGAAGTCTCAGATTGATGTCAATCTCTTTTTTTCAGAATTGACGTTATCATCCGAAATGTTATAATTCTTACAAAATATCTAACTAGAGAGAGGAACTGGGCCATGAAATCTTTTGCAACACAACAAAACGGCATTTTCAAATCCGTTTGCTCGCTGGACTGCCCGGATCAGTGCGGATTATTAATACATAAAAAAGACGGAAAAATTGTGAAAGTGCAAGGTGATCCCGACCATCCTGTTACGGCCGGAAACATATGCAACAAAGTCCGAAACATGACGGAGCGCATCTATGATGAAAAGCGGCTGACTGCACCGCTCAAACGGACTGGTGCGAAAGGCCAAGCAATATTTGAACCGATTTCTTGGGAAGAGGCGATCGATACCATTACCTCCCGCTGGAAACAGCTGATTAATGAAGAGGGAGCTGAAAGCATACTTCCATATAGCTTTTACGGAAATATGGGAAAATTAACAGCTGAAGGAATGGACCGCCGCTTCTTTTACCGCATGGGTTCAAGCCAGCTCGAACGGACGATTTGCAGCAAAGCGGGATCTGAGGGCTATAAATATACAATGGGTATAAGCGCTGGAATTGATCCTGAGGAAACCATTCATACGAAACTATTTATTTTTTGGGGAATCAACGCGGTCAGCACAAACATGCACCAAATTACAATCGCCCAAAAAGCACGAAAACAGGGTGCCAAAATTGTCGTGATTGATGTGCATAAAAATCAGACAGGGCGTCTCGCCGATTGGTTTATTCCCATAAAACCCGGAACCGACAGCGCACTTGCCCTTGGCATCATGCACATTTTATTTAAAGAAAACCTTCATGATGAAGCATTTCTGTCTGAATACACGGTCGGCTATGAGGAGCTCCGTGAACACGTGAAACAGTATGATCCGGAAAAGGTGTCACTGATCACCGGTGTCAGCACTGAAGATATTTATCAGCTGGCAAGAATGTACGGCGAATCCTCCCCTTCTTTTATCAGAATCGGAAACGGAATCCAGCATCACGATAACGGCGGGATGATTGTAAGGACGATTGCCTGTCTTCCGGCAATCACTGGCCAATGGCTGCACAAAGGGGGCGGCGCAATTAAGCATAACAGCGGAATTTTAGAATATAACACGAATGCCTTGCAGCGGCCTGACTTACTGAAAGGGCGCACACCGAGATCGTTTAATATGAATCAGCTTGGCAAAGTGCTTTTGGAAACAGATCCGCCTATTCGCTCTCTTTTTATTTACGGGACGAACCCGGCCGTTGTCGCGCCGGAAGCGAACAAAGTCAGACAGGGCTTGCTGCGGGAAGACCTATTTACTGTAGTTCATGATTTGTTTTTGACGGAAACGGCTGCATACGCAGACATTGTCCTGCCTGCAACATCCGCTTTTGAAAATACTGATTTTTATACCTCCTACTGGCACCATTACATTCAGCTTCAGCAACCGGTGATTGAGAGATATGGTGAAAGCAAGTCTAACACTGAAGTGTTCCGATTACTGGCTGAAGCAATGGGATTCACAGACCAAGAGCTCAAGGACTCAGATGAAGAATTGATTCGCCAGGCGCTTGATCATCCAGATAATCCGTATTTGGCGGAGATTGATTACGATTCACTTACTAAGCACTCATTTATGAAAGCGAAACGCAAAAAGCCGCTGTTTCCAGGCAAACTTCCGACTCCAAGCGGAAAAATAGAATTATATTCAGAAAAAATGAAACAAGACGGTTTCCCGGCATTACCGACATATACGCCTCTTGTATCTGATAATGAACATCCGTTTATGTATGTTCCGGCGCCAAACCATAATTTCTTAAACTCAACGTTTTCCAACAACGAAAAACACATCAGGCTTGAAAAGACGCCAAAGCTCTTTATCAATACAAAAGATGCTGATGAACACGGAATCGTTGATGGGGATCCTGTACGAATTTGGAACAGCCGGGGAGAATGCGAGCTGACCGCTGCAGTCGGGGAACAAGTGCTGCCCGGTGTTGTCGTCAGTCAAGGATTATGGGCGGATGAACCAGGAAAAAAACAGCTTGTAAACGCGCTTACCCCGGATCGCTTATCCGATATGGGCGGCGGCGCCACCTTTTTTTCAGGACGCGTGCAGATTGAAAAAGCATAAACGAAAAAACCGCCCAGAACATGTTCTGGCGGTTTTTTTTTGGTTGATAATGAAACCCGGAGTATGCCAAGCCCGTATAACATAACATCGACATAATGGAGGCATGCATATGGACGTTTTTTTAGGAATCGGTATTGCTTTGGCTGGCTATTTTATCGGTGAAGGCTTAAAGCAAATGAACCATCCAAAAGCATATGAAAAAAGTGATACCTTGCTTATAAAAGAACGAGATATTTACTTTTACATCGGACATTTTTTAGGAATAACGACAACTGAGGCAAAACAGTTAGCCGGAGACATGACAGACCTGCCTTACATTAAAATCAACGGGAAAAAGTATGTGCAAAAACAAAGTTTAATAGAATGGATATTTGCATTAGTCAAAAAGCAACAGGATGAAGTTAGTATTAAGAAAAACGGGATTTGCTAGTTGTTTAATGGAAAACATTTGAAAGGCTTGCTTCAAAAGCAACGCCTTTTTAATCATAAAAGAGAGCGTTTACATATTTATTTCTCCTTTGCCCGATGATGCTTTTCGAACACCTTGATTGCTTCTAAAGTCGTTTTCAAGCTCTTCTAGAGTACGATCTTTTGTTTCCGGCAGATACTTTTTCACGTAAAGAATCGCAGAAGCCCCCAGAACAACGAAGACGAAGAACGTTGACGACATCCCCAATTGATCTAGTAACACAGGAAACGTTAAGCCGATAAGAAAATTCATCATCCAAAGGAAAAACACTGAAATCCCCATTCCGAGCCCTCGCAATCTGAGCGGGAATATTTCTGAAATCATGAGCCACGTAACCACGGATACCGCTGACTGCTGAAAAGCCAGGAACGTAATTGTCAGGCCAATCACGATAAACGGCAGCACGGGAGTTCCTTGAAGTGTGATGGAACAAATCGCTATAAGCAAAATAGAAGCTGTTGTGCCTGCAAGTCCTGTAAGGAGAAGAGGCCGCCTCCCGACTTTACCTACAATCCAGATGCCGAATGTACAGGCTATCACTGAAATAACGCCATTTCCAATGTTTGCGACAAGTGCTGCGTCTCTGGCAAAACCAGCTTTCTGCAAAATTTGCGTGCCATAGAACATAATGGAGTTAACACCGGTTATTTGCTGCACTACAGCGATTCCTATTCCAAGACCTACAAGTCGGCGAATCCATGGGACTGACAAGTCTTTCAGTGTCGCCCGATTTATTTCAGTCTCTCGATTGATTGAAGCTTTGATTTCAGTCAGCTCAGCTTTGGCACAATTTTCTACCCTTACATGCTTAAGAACTCTGAACGCCTCCCCCACCTTCCCTTTCGATGCCAGCCAGCGCGGGCTCTCTGGTACAATAAGCATCCCGAACCACAGAAAAATGGCCGGCAGTGTTGCCAAGATAAGCATAAATCGCCAAACGTGCGCATATTCACCCATTGATGTACCAATGACTGCATTACATGTAAATGCAAGAAGCTGACCTAAAATAATCATCAGATCGTTCTGAGTAATTGTTTTGCCCCGCTGTTCCGCTGGCGACATTTCAGCTAAAAAGGCCGGTACCGTGACAGAAGCTGCCCCTACTGCAAGACCAAGTAAACTTCGGCAGATTATCATAACAGATGTGTTTGGTGCGAACGAACAACCAATCGTAGCAATAAAAAACAAGAAAGCTAGATTTAAGATGGTTTTTCGCCTGCCAATACGATCTGCTAACCGTCCTCCAGCCAGGGAGCCAAATGCGGCTCCGAAAAGGAGGGAACTTGTGATGAGACCTTCGGTGAAGGGTGTTAGATCAAGCTGATCTCTTTGTGCCATAAAAGGCAACGCTCCATTGATTACTCCTGTGTCATAACCAAAGAGAAGGCCTCCGAATGTAGAAATGATGGTAATCTTGCGGAAAAATTTTTTATGTTTACACGAGGTATTTCCGCCTGCAGTATCCATTTTTTCACGCTGGTCCATTTTTCCCCTCCTTTTAAAAGGACTTACAATCGCTACATGTTATTGATAGTCCACCCATACTGCGCCTTTATCCGCGGATCGAACGCAGTTTTCCACCCAGCGTACACCTTCCACACCTGCTTCAATTCCTGGATACCACATGTCATTCAATTCTTTCCCTTGATCTGCAGCCTCCATTGCTACGGCAAACCGTGAATAAAGATTTGACCACGCTTCAAACAGACCTTCTGGATGGCCGGCTCCAATCCGGTCATCTTGTAATGCTTTCGGATATAAATACCCCATTCCGCGCTCCAAAATCTGTACAGGTTTTCCCTGTATTTCAAAACGCAGCTGGTTAGGCTGTTCATCCCACCATTCAATACTTGCTTTGGAACCGATCACACGAATTTTCTGGCCATGCATTGATCCGGCATTTACACAAGAAGACCACACCATGCCGACCGCGCCATTATCGTATTCCATAATCGTATAAGCATTATCTTCAAGAGGCGCTCTGCTTTTTACAAAGCTCTGGCGAGTACATAACAGTTTGTTTATTTTCAGTTCCGGAAGCATGATTTCCGATAAAAATAACGGATGAGTTCCTAAATCTCCTAACACGTAGCTCGGACCGGCAAATTTCGGGTCTACACGCCATTTCGTGCTTGGATTATTCATTTCTACAGGATCTGAGTGAAAACCATGTGCAAATTGCATATTAATAATTCTGATGTCACCCAACTCTCCATTTGCGATCATCTGGCGCGCCTGTTCAATCATTTGATGCCCAGAATAACCATATGTAATGCCGACAACTCTGTTCTTTTTCTTTGCCAAATTCTCAAGCTCTTTTGCTTCTTCAAACGTGAAACAAAGAGGCTTTTCACATACAACATGCAAACCGGCATTCAGGGCCGCCTTACAAATTTCATAATGAGTGCCGTTTGGAGTTGCGATAGAAACAGCTTCAATACCGTCTTCTCGTTTTGCTTCTTCTTCAAACATTTGCTGGAAATCCAAGTAGCAGCGTTCCGGAGTAACATGAAGATTCATCCCAAAATCTTTTCCCCGTTCCGGATTGATGTCAAATGCCCCTGCAACCAACTGAAAGTGATGATCACGCAAGGCAGCCGAGCGATGAATGTATCCAATTTGACTTCCCCGGCCGCCTCCTACCATTGCCCAGCGTATCGGTCTATCTACCTTTTTTCACCATTAATCATTTTTGATTCCTCCCTCACTAGTAACCAACATTTTTTAAATAGGCAAGGCTTTGACTGACATCTCTTAAACTAGTATCAGAGTTTCTCGGATCACGTTCTTGCTCAATCGTAATATAGCCGTGATAGTGAATGTCTTTTAGCAACTTGTAAATCGCTTCATAATCAATAATTCCTTGGCCTATCGGACACATGACTCCTTTTGCGCAAGCATCAAAAAAGCGGATATGCTCACCCATTACTTGTTGATAAACATGTTCATCAATGTCTTTAAAATGGATATAGTCTACACGGTCCGCATAGTCCCGCAGCCATTGTTCCGGATCCATCTTTGAATAATATAAATGTCCTGTATCAAGACAAAGCCCCGCAATATCGTATGGTATATCTTTTAGTAATTGTTGAATCTCATCCTCGAATTCAATATATCCCCCTGCATGAGGATGGATGACGGCTCGTACGCCATATTGCTTCCACGCCCGTTCCGCAATTGTCCGAATATGAGACATCATACGGTTCCATTCTTTTTTAGATAACCGTTTCGCTTGATCAGGATGCCCCGCCTTATAATCTCTTTCGTCATGCCCCCAGTCAATCAGGACCAAATAAGGAGGTGAAAAGTGAAAGCGCTCCTCTTTATCCTGAAAAGAGAAAGGTAGTTTTGTAATCAGAGAACAAATCTCATCAACTTGCTCCAGCAAATTTCCTAAGTGCGACTCTGATACTAAATCATCAAAAATCGTACCGGCAATAATGGATAAATCGTTTTTCAAAAGCTCTGCTTGGACACGTTCGATATCCATCGGAATATAGCCGTATGGACCTAACTCAATCCCTTTATAACCAGCTTGTGATGCTTCTTGCAGCACTCTCTCCCATGGAGGAAGATAAGGATTTTTCGGATCGTCAACGCCCCAGCAGCACGGCGCGCCAGCAATGTGAATACTCATCCAAGACACCTCTAATCAAATGAATTATGAATCGCAACCAAAAAATAAAGCGCTTTCTTTTAACTGGATTTAAAAGTACATTCATTTCGGTTCTCCGAGTTGCTCTTCTCTTCTTAATCGTGCACTTTAACTAAAACCGGAAACAAATGATATAAAGCGCTTTACACTCCGTTTTTAAAAGCAAATAGATTTCTTTTTTACTAATTATATCCCTGTATATAGAAAGCGCTTTATATTTTGTGAGTTGATTGTATAATATTCAATATATTTTGTAAACGTTTTTTTGAAATTCCTTTCAGAAAATAATCAACAATATACCAATATATATACATCTTCAACTTTAAAAAAGGATATTCCGACCTATAAATATTGTTTTTTTGAGTTTTTTTTGCCTCCCTTTTGTCATTCTATGGTGAAACACAAAAAAAGCAGCGGGGAATTTCCAGCTGCTAAACAAATATATTGATTTGGAACACACATCTTTAATGAAAACGGCTTGTTGATTTTCGGACAATTAATTTCGGCAATACTAAAATTTTTTGTTTTTCTGAGGCTTTTCCTTCTATTTCATCAATTAGTAAATCCACTGCCTGTGAACACATGCTTTGCACAGGCACTTCAACTGTTGTCAAAGGGGGATCACTACTTTTTGATATCAGTGTATTATCAAAGCCTGTGATAGAAAGTTCTTCAGGAACCAACACATGTTCCTCCCTTGCTGCAAGGAGCGCACCAATTGCTAAGATATCATTACAACAAATCATAGCTGTGGGCGGATTTGAAGATTGTAATAATGAAGAGGCCAAAGACTGTGCAGACTCGGCCGTTGAATCTGTTACAACAATCAGATCTTCGTGAATATCAAGATCAGACTCTTGTAATGCCTGTGAATATCCGCGAATTCGTTCCCTGCTGCTTGCATTGTCTTCTGCAATCACCGCAATCCTTGAGTGGCCAAGCGAAATTAAATATGCTGTTAATTCATACCCTCCCAAGAAATTATCAACTGTAACCGTTGTAAGAGATGAGTATGGCTGTGATTCCGAAAGAAGGATAACAGGAATGTTATCGCTGATTAACTCATGAATAACCTGTTTATTCCTAAACCCCCCAGCTAAAATAAACCCGTCAACACGCTTCTGCCTTAATAATGAGACGTATCTCTCTTCCTTCTCTGACTTGAAATCCGTACTGCAAATGACGACATTGAATCCATATTCGTGTGCCCGATCCTCTACTCTCCGTGCCATTTCTGCAATCAGAGGATTAGCTATATCAGGTAAAAGAAATCCTATTGTCGAAGTCCGTTTCCCTGTTAATGCTGATGCGAGCACACTTGGCTTATAATTCAGCTCTTGCATGGCATCCAGCACTTTTTGTTTTGATTTTATCCCGACCGGCTGATGATTGATCACTTTTGAAACTGTTGAAATGGACACGCCGGCTTTTTCTGCAACATCGTAGATTGTAGTTTTCATTTTGCTAAAAACCTCTTTCTCCATACAAGTAACCAGCTAAAAAAATACACGATTTGGAAAGCGCTCTATATAGGCTATTGTAAAGATAACTGTGAAGATTTCAATAATCTTTTTTAGCTTTATGAAGCATTGCAATATCTTGTCCAGCCCCTATCTAACCCATTAACGGCTAAAGACACATTAAGCAAATAATATCGCTGCTAATCCTCTCAATCAAAACATCATTTTCTATTTTAAGTAAACTTGCAAAGATACATGACGATTGCCGTAAGACCAAACGGTGTTTTCAATTTTGAGGTTCTGGCTGAATGTTTCGATCCATACCTGTTTTGAGTGTAATAAAGCAGACAGCTGCGCTGAGTTAAGCTCAACTTCTTCAATCTGTTCGTTTTTTTGAAACACAAATACAACCTTTATCGAATCTCCATTTTTCACCAGACTCATCTCCCATATCTCCCCTTTATGATAAGAAAGAATGTTACTCACCTTAACAAATTTGTTCCCAGTTCTATACAGCCTCTTCATATACGCAATGTACTAACAAAAGGTTTCAAAAATCAAATGCACGCCTGGCATAACTGGCTCTTTTCCTAATGGGGAAGAGTCAACGAAAAAAAGCGAATGAATAGCTGCCGAACAGACAGAATAAGAAGAGTTGATATTTAAACACTTTTCGTAAAGGGGTGACATCAATGAGTAAAAAAGGAATTCAAAATTCAAGTATTGAACAAATAAGAAATGACCATGAGACTGAAACTGCTTTTAAAGTAGATGATCCTAAAAAACATGGTTCTGATCCAAAAAGAACGAAATAAGTTTTTGGCCTTAATGGCATAGACACAGTAAAATTTCAATAGTCTGGAGTGAGAAAAGTGACTCAAAAAAATGGAGCAGACAGACCGGATGATTACAAAAGATTTTCTTCATTAGACAAGGAATATGATTTTCAGCAATCTTTAAATGTAAGTGATGATACAGAGAATGTAAAAGCTGAAACCCAAGCTCATAATAAAGAAAACATCAATGACACCACGGATGTGGCTGGAAGATATTTTAATCCCTCAGATTATAAAGGAAGCACGCAATTGGAAAAAGGATTGGCTGAAACTCATGAGCAAGTCAGCGATGACTATTTTGAAGGGACAATCGATCAAAATTTGGACTAGTTTTTATAAAACGAGGCTAAAAGCATGTTAGCTCCGTTTTTAGAAACAACCACAGGAAGGTTAGTAAAAACCCCACCGAATAAGTTGGGGTTTTTACGTCATGTAACCACATTAAAATTTAAAACGATTAATGACGGTTTGAAGTTCTTCCGCCAATTGGGATAGAGATTCTGCAGCATAGGAGATTTCCTCCATCGAATTAAGCTGCTCCTGTGAAGATTTTGCAACCGCTTCTGTATTTGCTGATGTTTCTTTTGTACCAGCGGCCAATGTATGAACTGTATGCTGAATGACTTCAACGCCTGATGTAAGCTGCTGTGTTGCCGCTGCCACTTCTTGTATTTGAGAAGTGACCTGTTCCACCAGGTTCAGTATTTCATTGAAATTTCCTGTTGTCTCTTGAGAAAGAACAATACCTGAGCTCACATTTTCTTGAACAACCTTGATGTTATTCACCGTTTCAATGGATTCATTTTGGATAGTTGTTACCACCGATTGGATGTGGTTTGCAGATTTATTCGTTTCATCAGCTAATTTCCGAACTTCTTCTGCCACCACAGCAAATCCTTTTCCTTGCTCTCCGGCTCTGGCCGCCTCGATCGCTGCATTCAGAGCTAATAAATTTGTCTGCTCGGAAATATTTGTGATCAGTGAAGAAATATCGCTAATCTCAGCTGTGCTCTCTACCAATGCCTGCAATCCATTGCCGGCTGAATCTACAGATGTATCAATGAATTTCATCTGATCTAACATTTTGTTGACGGATTTAGACCCTATTTCAGCCTTGTCTCTCATCGAAGAAGAAAGATCCGCTATGTTACCTGTATTTGAAGCAACAGATGATATACTGTCTAATAATTCAGTAATAGATTCCGCACTCTTTTCTGTCATTAAGCTTTGCTTCACATTGCTGTCGGCAGCCATCTGCATTGCCCCAGAAATTTGTTCAGAAGTTGATTTCGATTCTTCCGCGCTTGCTGATAATTCTTCGGAAGATGCGGCGACTTGTTCAGATGAGCTGCTGATCTGCTTCACAATTTGAGTTAATGATTGGGTAAAAGAATTGAAAGATTGAGCAAGCTGACCAAATTCGTCTTTATTTTTAACAATGACTTTTTTGGTTAAATCAGCCTCTCCGTGAGCAATTTCCTCCAGCTGCTTATTCATACTTCTCAATGGAACCATAATGGACTTTAACAGCAATAAGCTTAAAACAATGCCTGCCATTGCTGATATCCCTGTGACAATGATGATGAACCATTGACTCATTTTCCCATTGCCGCGTATTTCGCCTTTTAGATCCTCCACCTCTTGATCCAGGCGATCTGTCAGTTTATCGACAGCCGGATCTACAACGTCTTTTCTTAACGTTCTTTCTTCTCCAAAATGGATGGTTTCTGCTTTTTTAGGATCTGAAGAGTAGGCTGTTAATACTTGCTGGTTTAAAGCTCTATACTGAGTGAAACTTGTTTTAATGTCTTCAATATTTGATTGATATTTCTCTTCATCAATCAAGCCATTGATCCGATCAAGGCTCTTTAAGACATCTTCTGCTTTTTCCTTCATTCCCTCGTCATATTCTTTGTCTCCGGTGATCAGGAAGCCTCTTTCATCATTTGATAACCCGGTCAATCGATATTGGATCTGCTTCATCTCTTTTTGGAATTCCATTTTGTCTTTAAGTTCTTCATTCTTTTTTACAGTAGAAGAAATCATAAAAACAGAGGAGCCTCCAATTCCAATCATTGAAACAACTAATATTGATATAATCCCCAGCAATTTTGTTTTCACTTTCATGTGTCGTTTTCCCTTTCTGCACGATGTAATGATTGACATAAAAAAGTTCAAGCGTTGGCATGCAATTCGCTTACGCCCATGACAATAATATCGACATGTTTTATAAAATTTTATAGTGATGTCTTACTCGGTCAATAAGCCAATTCTTTAATTTGCTGACTTGTCTGCGTAGTATTTGAATTTCTCTTTTTCTCTTTTTCTCTTTTTCTCTTTTTCTCTTTTTCGCTTTTTCTATTAAGGCATACTAAAAAAGGCTTTTCCTATCTCAAATTGGCTGAACAGGCTGTTCTTTCGAAAATATAATGACAATACGCAGTATGATTTGAAGGAGCGAAACGTCAAATGGGGATCATCAATGGAAAAGAATTCATTGACCGATTGAATAAACTGCAAAACGAAATATGGTATGATGGCGAAAAAATAAAGGGTAACATTTCTGATCATCCTGCATTTAAAGGAATAATCAAAACCAAAAGCTCGCTTTATGATTTGCAAACGAAGGATGAGTTAATAAATGAAATGACTTATTGCCTTCCTGGAGAACATGACCCAATCGGTCTCTCATATCTTCAGCCTAAAACCAAGAGTGATTTGAGAAAAAGAAGGAACATGATTGAACATTGGGCTAGACATACTCACGGAATGATGGGGAGAAGTCCGGATTATATGAATACGGTCATGATGAGCTTTGCATCCTCAGCAGAGCTTTTAAGAGATAAAGAAAATTGCTTTCCAGAACATATACTAGACATGTATAAACAAGCTGCTAAACACGATCTTTCCTTTACCCATACATTCATTACTCCCCAAGTGAACCGGTCACAGTCCTATTTTGGCTCCAGCGAAAAACCAATATCTGCTAAAGTCATTGATAGGACCGAAAAAGGATTAATTGTACAAGGCGCGCGTCTGCTTGCAACCCAAGGCGGGCTAACGGATGAAATCCTGGTTTTTTCGGCACCTAAATTTTTCTTTGAAACAGATGAAGCCTTTGCTTTTTCAATTCCATCTAATACAAAAGGCGTTAAATTCATCACAAGAGAATCATTTGTATTAAGCGAATCATCCTTTAATCATCCCTTAAGCTCAAGGTATGAAGAAATGGATTCAATCGTTGTTTTTGATCAGGTACTAGTGCCATGGAATCGTGTGTTTTTTTATGATAATGTTGAAGCAGCTAACGATTTTATGACAAAAAGCTCCTTTCATGCCTTTACCTTTCATCAGGTCGTCATTAGGCAAATGATAAAGGTTGAATTTCTATTAGGAGTTGCACAGCTTCTTGTCGACACTATTAATGTTTCTGAATATCAGCATATACAACAAAAACTCTCTGAAATCATTGTGGGGTTGGAAACCATCAAAGCACTCATTGAGAAATCAGAAAATGACGCTCAGTTAGATGAATTCGGCTATATGCGTCCCAGTTTAATTCCTCTTCAAGTCATCAGTACGATCATTCCTACTCTATATCCTCGATTCACTGAAATCATTCAGTTAATTGGCGCTAGCGGAATGGTGACGCTGCCGACAGAAAATGCGTTTGACTCAGAGATACGGGAAGATCTTGATCGATACCTCCAAGCAACCAATACAAACGCTGAAGAACGTGTGAAAATTTTCCGCTTGGCTTGGGATTTAACAATGAGTTCATTCGGAACAAGGGAAACTCACTACGAAAGATACTTTTTCGGAGATCCTATTCGGATTTCAAGCAGACTGTATACAAGTTATCCAAAGCAGCAGCAAGTGAACATGATTAAAGCGTTTTTACATGCGGATGTTGATGATTGATATCTATTCATACTAAAAAAACAGCGGGAAAAGGTCCGCTGTTTCGTATTTTTTATTCAGGAAACTGTACATGGCCCGGCACTGTATATGCATTGGACGTTCCGCTTTCAGGCAGCTTCGGAATCGTGTCTTTCACAACTTTTCCGCGGATGTCAGTGATTCTGACTGTGAGAGAGCCTGTCCCTAAATTAGTGCTGACAAAATGGTTATAGTCCATTTTCTCCATGTTGATCCACTTTCCGTCTTTATTATATTCCATTTTCATAACAGGATACTTGTGATTTCTGACTTGGATTGCAGCCCACCACCTGCTGCTGCCTTCTTTGATCCGGTACGTGAAATTGCCCGTGATTGGGGCTTTGACAACACGCCATTTAATATTGATTTTTCCGTCTTTGATATTGCCGATTTTACGGAAGGCATTAGGTGACAGATCGAGCGCTCCCCGAGCGCCTTCAGGATATAGATCGGTAACGTAGACAATTGTTTTTCCTTTTGGCCCTTGGACTTCCAAATAAGAACCTGCAAGTGCCGCTTTCACTCCTCCGTAATTGAGATCTGCCGGATTTATTGCAGTAATCTCCATATCAGAAGGAATGGGATCCAGCAGGAAAGCTCCTCCTGAATAACCTGACCCTGTATACGTTGCATAGCCTTCATGCAGGTCATCAAATGCTGCCGAAGCTTGCGGGGAAAAACAAAGGATCATCAACAAAACCATGCCAACAACTGCACTTATTTTCTTTTTCATACATGCCCTCCTCAATCCAGACTTTAAATGAGAATCATTATCATTGTAAGACTCAATCCATCTGGTTTGAAAGAGGAAATAGATTCATAGATATTTTATGACAGATTCTCTATCATACATATATCCAAGGAAGTGTTTGATGAAAAAATCAATACGAATGAACGAGTATGCTCATCCGCCGAATGACTTGTTTTTATTTGCTGAGCTATAGCAATAACCGAAATAAAACGAGTTTTTAGCCTGACAACAGCCAAGCAGGAAAAATTATTTTTCCCCGCTCAGTTTTAACTTAGCTGTCATCATGATGCCAAATATCAGCACGATCGGAACCCAAATGATGATGTAATAAAAATCAGGCTCAGCTAAAGCCACAATAATAGCCCCTACACAATATAAGATAATGGCCAGCGCTCTTAACACAGCATCTCTTAAAAATGTCTTTTTCTGCTTTTTAAAAAACAAACGGCCGGACAAATCCTCTAACAGAGAAGCCAATGTTCCGGTCAACACAGTTGAAGAAATACCTGCGATCCCCAGCTTTTTTGCTGCTATTGTTTGAATCCCCATGGAAATGCTCAAGAGAATAATAAGGATGTATACAGGAACAAAAGACGAATAAAAAGAAAGACAAGCAAAAACAAATAAAATGAATGCTTCAAGTGCAAGCGCTTTTGTCACAGCAGAAGGCCAAAGGGTATTTTCTGCCTTTCCGACCATCAGTGTTGAAATAATCACGCCGCATATAAATCCGATTAGCGCAGTCAAAGAATTAAAAACAGTAACCTGAAGGGATTTGCCGATAGCCAACCCCAATAATACAATGTTTCCCGTCATATTAGCTGTGAACACATGTCCCAAGCTTAAATACCCGATTACATCCACAATTCCAGCTGTTAAACATAAAAGCGAAAGCAAGGTGTTTCGATAAGCTGCTGCAGTCAACGGTGTATCAATCCTTTCCTATTTCAATTAAAAGTGTGTCTTTAAAACGCGATCGTATATTTTTAAATAACCCGGCTTTAATTTAGGAAGATAGAACCTATTATTCCTTTCCATTAACTGTAATAATAATCCCCACGAGGAAATTTATTAAAATTGAAAGGGAGCATATTATGATGAAACGATTTTGTTTATGGTTGGCCATGTTCAGTTTGTTATTGGTTCTTTTGCCTGGAAAAGCGTTAGGCGCCGTCGATTTTCCAAATACCTCAACGAATGGCCTTTTAGGATTTGCCGGAAATGCTAAAAATGAAAAAGGCATTTCTAAAGCGAGCACAACGGGCGGAAAAAACGGTCAGATTGTTTACATTCAAAGCGTAAATGATTTAAAAACCCATCTAGGAGGATCTACTCCGAAAATTTTAGTGCTTCAAAATGATCTTTCCGCATCTTCGAAAACAACAGTCACCATTGGTTCAAATAAAACACTCGTAGGCTCATACGCGAAAAAAACGCTAAAAAATATTTATTTAACAACTTCATCTGCCTCTGGAAACGTCATTTTTCAAAATCTGACTTTTGAACACAGTCCGCAGATTAATGGAAATAATGATATCCAGCTTTATTTAGATTCCGGCATCAACTATTGGATTGACCACGTCACATTCTCAGGCCATAGCTATAGTGCAAGCGGAAGTGATTTGGACAAGCTCCTGTATATCGGAAAATCAGCAGATTATATCACGATCAGCAACTCAAAATTCGCGAATCATAAATACGGTTTGATTTTAGGATACCCAGATGATTCGCAGCATCAATATGACGGCTATCCCCACATGACAATCGCCAACAATTATTTTGAGAACCTGTATGTAAGAGGCCCGGGTCTTATGAGATACGGATACTTTCATGTTAAAAACAATTACAGCAACAACTTTAACCAGGCGATTACGATTGCCACAAAAGCAAAAATATATTCCGAATATAATTACTTTGGAAAAGGCAGTGAAAAAGGCGGGATCCTTGATGACAAGGGCACTGGTTATTTCAAGGATACAGGCAGCTATCCGTCTCTCAACAAGCAAACCTCTCCGCTGACTTCCTGGAATCCCGGATCTAATTACAGCTACCGTGTCCAAACGCCGCAGTATACAAAAGAATTTGTCACGAAATACGCCGGATCACAAAGTACAACACTGGTATTTGGCTACTGACACAAAAGAGGCCTGCGTAAAATAACGCCGAGCCTCTTTTTTACTTATAGGCTATTTTTAAGCGGTCTTGTTCCCTCCATCAGATTGGATGAAGGTACTGAAACAATTCCTTTTGCTCCTCTTTATGACTTTTTCACGATAACTTCTCAACGGTTTTTATTATACCAGTTTGATACAAGTAAAAAGAATTCATATTATAAAGTTTCAATATATTGATTTTTATCATCTATAAACGAGACCGCCATCAGTTAATATGGCTTGACCTGTAATGTAATCTGAAGCATCTGAAGCTAAGAATGATACCAAATTAGCAACGTCCTCAGGTGTTTGATATCTTTTAAGGGCTATTTCCGAAGAAAATTTTTCAAAAGCTTCTCCTTGCTGCAAATCATCACTATGTTTCACCATTTCTTCATCAATTCTGTCCCACATTTTTGTTTTTGCGACTCCGGGACAATATGCATTCACTGTTATGTTATACTTCGCCAACTCTTTAGCAGCTGAATGTGTAAAAGACTTCACCGCATGCTTCGTCGCTGAATATGTGCCCAGCATTTCAAATGACTCGTGACCCGCTATACTGCATGCGTTAATGATTTTGCCCTTTGTTTCTTGTTTGATTAACTGGTCAGCGGCTGCTTGAGTGCCAAAGACAACTCCATTCACATTAACCTGAAATAATCTATTCAGTTGTTCTTCTGTGATTTCCAAAAATGGAGAAACAGCTTCAATCCCCGCATTGTTTACAAAAACATCTAAACGGCCAAACTGATCTACTGTTTCTTTAACCAAATTGAATTGGTCATCACGTTTTGATACATCACCTTTCACACCAATCACCTGAAAGTGTTTCTCTTTAAAATCCGAAAGCGTTTCATTTAGCAATGCTTCATTGATATCGTGCAGCACTACACGAAAACCATCTTTACATAGTCTCTCTGCGATGCCTCTCCCTAATCCGCCTGCAGAACCTGTAACTATCGCCGTCTTGGACATAAATAATCCCCTTTCGCAATGAGTTAACGTGACTATATATTTATTTTAACAAATCAATTTTTCTCCACATCATGTAAACTGCTTAGGTTTGCTCTTATTTAAAATCATTCGTCCGAACTTGCTCCCCACCCCAATTGCTATATCAGAGGGATAATTATGCCGGGCATGCTTTTCTACGCGAAAAAAACATTTCAATCAATGTCCTTTTCATCTTATCTTTAGACACGTAAAAAAAGGCCAAGTATTAGACCGGCCTTAACGTTCAATCTTTTATTAATATTCATATAACTCATCAAACTGATAACCATATAAACCTTTAACTTTCACTTCTCCACAGCCCTGATCTTTCGTTAACTTTAAATAATGATTCTTGTACGGCATCGCTTCTGTTTGATCAGTTGCGCTGAAATCAAAATGGTTGCCTGTGAAATTTTTCTCACTTAGTGTTATTTCATTTCCTGATAAAGAAAGGCGAAACAGTCTAGCATGAATTTTGCATCCTTCCGCATCAAAAATTGTGAATCTGTATCCGAACTGAGACGGAAACCTATTTGGATTTGAATCATCGGACATCATGAACTCTTTTTGATTTTCTGTCATCGTAAAACTTACTTTTTCCTCATTTTTTACAATAGCTGCTGAAGCATTCCCTGCACTGATTGTCATAAAAAACAAAGCTAAGATTAACGTGAAGAACTTTTTCACTTAGATTCCCCCAAGCCTTTTTATTTCAATATATTGGAATCTGAAGCTTTGATCAATATAAACTTTGATAAAAAAATGCTGAATTAATTATCTAAACCATGCCTTCACTACATGATTCGTGAAATTAGGATCATTAAAAGGAACATTTGCTTTACCGAAATCTGTTATATTTAAAGCATTTCTCGCTGCCGGAGTTAAGTCTTCCCATCCGATTAATGGTTGAGTGCCCCCTGCTGCATGATCACTAATATGTAATTCATGGTTTAAGGGCCATGTGCTGTCGTAAGCAATTAATGGATGTGTATCCTTCATATTGCTTTCATTCGGTTGAACATTTGTAAATTTTCCGTGTCCAGAGTATGCAATTGATAAAACTTGTGGATTTTGATTAGCAGGATTGTCGACCCAAACTACGATGCCTTCCCAGTCATGTCTATGACCCAAACTTGGAGAAGCCTCATCCTTCGGAAAATACCAAGAATACATGATGGCCCACACGCCATTGTACCAAGTTGAACGTGAATAAACTTGTCCGATATGCTTGCTGCACCCCCCTTCAGGCGCTCCAGTCGGCTGTAACCCGCCACTCGTATTGCCTTGTGCGTCTACTGCCGGAAAGGGCACACAGCCGCTATAAACCTTCAAATACGGCTGGAACCGTTTTGCGGCTTTTTGAGAAACAGTAGTTGGGGCAACTTCATTGAATCCTACTACTTTGTCATGATCAATGACAGCAGCATCGACTGTTGGAACTAAGCTGATAAAAGCGAAAAATAACATCAAAACAGCACACACAATGTTCTTCATTTCACTTTCCTCCTTATCGCATTCGTTATGTAAGGTCTAAGCTGCAAAGTCATTATACAAATAGTGGAACCTCTATTCAATCAAGTTTACAGAATCTTAAAATCAATAAACATAATCGGTACTGGCCTGTCCTTTTCATTAAACATTTTTTCCACCCTTTATTGCTTCTACCTTCAACCGTTAGCCTGCAGTGCATTTCGCCTTTTTGATTTTCATCTATCCAGCCTGTACAATATTCAAAAACCCCAAAAAGGATGATGGACATGTGCGGCAGGTTTACTTTATTCTCTGCATTTGAAGATATTATTGACCACTTTGACATCGATCAATTTTTACCTAAAGACGAATACCATCCAAGCTATAATGTCGCTCCATCACAAAACGTCCTGACAATCATCAATGATGGAGCAAATAATCGCCTAGGCAAAATTAAATGGGGTCTTATTCCTCCCTGGGCAAAAGATGAAAAGATCGGCTATAAAATGATCAACGCACGAGCTGAAACATTACCCGAGAAACCGGCCTTTCGAAAACCGCTTGTCAGCAAACGCTGCATCATTCCAGCCGACAGTTTTTATGAATGGAAACGGCTTGATCCCAAAACCAAAATTCCGATGCGGATCAAGCTGAAATCATCTGCTCTTTTTTCGTTTGCCGGCTTATATGAAAAGTGGAAAACAAACCAAGGGACCCCTCTTTACACCTGCACAATCATAACAACTAAGCCTAATGAACTCATGAAAGATATACACGACCGAATGCCGGTTATATTGACTCATGATCATGAAAAAGAGTGGCTGAATCCTCAACATACAAATCCTGATTATCTGCAAAGCTTACTTGTGCCTTATGATGCTGATGACATGGAAGCATATCAGGTTTCATCATTAGTGAACTCCCCTAAAAATAATTCACCTGAGCTTCTTGTTGCACAGAATCGTATGTAATGATTGAGTTTCTATATCATAAGATTTTGTAAATGAGCTTTAGTCCTAGTGCCGATCTATTCTAGTTTTAATGAATATTTAGTACACAGATCAATTAGTTGTTTAATACGATTGAAAATTTCATTACTGAAAAATAATATTATTATGTAAACCGTAAATAAATAAGCAATGTAAACCCCTTTACAACAGGGTTTACATTGCTTATTTAAACTTAATCCTTGCAGAAAATCGCTTTATTGATCAACTTTGTCAGAAAAATAACTGAACCACATTAAACTTATGAAGCCTGCAGCACCTATGATTGTAAATATGATATAAGCCCATGTGGGTAAATCCATACACTTTCCCTCCTAAGAAATAAATTAAGGGATTTTTTATCTTAGGCCTTCTTCTTTCTTTTTCTTATCCAATTTAATACCTATGAAAATGTTGATTATTGCAGCTGGGACATATAAAAATCCTACTCCCAGAATGCCTAAAATTGTACTTAAACTTACTATGTAGCTTTTGGTCATCACTTGACTGTCAATTAAAATAAGAAGTGTAATCAATCCAGCTAAAACACCTGCAAACCAGGCATTTCCAACAGCGTAAGAATCATCTAGCACTCCTAGTAATTGTCCAAAGATTGAAATTCCAAGAGCAGTAATACTGGATAATATCGTGAGTGCTTTCATTCTCGCCTCCGTAGACAATTAGATAATGGTTATCATTTCCACTTAAACATTTTAAAGTTCACAACAATACTATGCAAGCAGAAAAACCCTATATAACGTATCTTACATAGGGATTTAATATCAGTGTATCGTATTCTAATGAACATTCACCCCTACTGCAGCTTTTAACGTAACAATAGTGAAATCCATTTTGTGATCGGTTAACTTCTTTACGTGCTGGGATATTTCACAACAGGCACTTTCTTCTTACGCAGAGAATCGAGCATCACTGATCCAGCCTTCAAGTTGCCTTGCACTAATTCTTTAGGCGTCAATGCCATCCACTGATGGAGTGACACGTCTGCATAGCGGTCACTTTTGAACATTTCTAAAAACCATAACGTTTCTGTACCGGTGTTTTGTATATAATGTCCAGCATTGGAAGGCACGTATCCCACGTCTCCTGCTCTATAATCAAATGTGCGGGCAGTCCCATTCCCGATAAATACTGTCATGCGTCCCTGTCCTGTCAGATAATACTGCCATTCATCGCTATTGGGATGCCAATGAAGCTCTCTCATCGCGCCAGGCTCAATCTGAACAAGTGCTGCCGCTATGTTTTTTGAAATCGGGAAGTTAGAAGAGTCCACAATTCGTACGCTTCCCCCAGGCGTTTGAATGGGGGTTTGATTTAATAACTCGTATTTGAAAGTCAAGGGGACTTTTCCGTAAGGTGACTGAATGTCTTCACTGGCGACTGATCCCGGCACATTTCCTTGATAAATATAGACTTGTTCTGAAGGAAGAGAGTGAAAAGCATTCTCTGGGACACCAAAATTTGCAGACAGAACATCTTTTGGCGTGTGTGCAAGCCAATCTGAAATGGTTAACGTCGAAAACTCAGAAAAGTTTCCATCATCGAAGACGAGCAGAAATTCGCAATGTTCTAATCCTTGAATGGAGTGCGGAATTCCTGCGGGAAAGTACCAAAGATCGCCTGGACCAACATTAGCAATGAAATTTCGCCCCTCTTGGTCAACTGCGGTGATGCGGGCCCGTCCCAAAAGCAATAAGCCCATTCCGCTTGTTTATGCCAATGAAGTTCACGTACGCCTCCCGCAGTTAAGCTCATATTTACTCCTGCAATTGCGGTCGAAATCGGAAGCTGCCTAACGGTGATTTCACGTGACCAGCCGCCGTGATCTAATTTCATCGGAGCATCTGAGAATGAAAATCTCAAATTAGGAATCATACCTTCGTCTGTAACAGGCGGAACAAGTATATTTGGATTTTGAATATCTCGCATCATATTACGCGGTCCCGCATCAATAGCTCCGGCTCCATCACTTCGAATAGGCTGCGGCACGTTTCTGTCTTCATGATTGATTGGCTGCTTTTCCAACAGTAAACACCTCAACAAGTTTTTTATTTCAGCCTATGCAGGGGCTCATATTGCTGTGCCTAGAGATCCGCAAATAAAAAAGTGGCCATCATCACCGTTATCTTTTATACCATAGCTTCTTATGTAATTTGATTTCTTCTGTTTGTTTTTTCTCGTCTGTCTTCCACTCCACTTTAACTAATACATCATGTCCTATCACTTCATCTTCAGGCATAAAATCAAAGGTAGCGATATGGTCTTCCATGTGTCCTCCACCTGGCATTTCTTCGCCTGTATACTCTGATAAAGCATAATCTTCTCTGTCATCATACTTTTTCCCATCTATGAACAAGGTGATTTTTTCAACAACAGTCCTCTTTTCGTCTTTCTTACTCCCCTGCCAATACAAATTTAGAAAGTAATTAGGTCCAATTGACGTCTTGTCTGATTTTTCAAGGTTAGAAACCCACAGTCCGCTTCTTCCGCTGCCCTCATATTTCACTTTGTTTCCTGAGATCATTACAATGATTGCTACGATGCAGATTATTAAGAATGCAGCAATCATCAATAGCCATTTTTTAATGTTGGTCTTTTTTCTCATGATTTTCCTCACTTCCCTCATACTTAGTAGGAAAATGGGGTCAAAATGTTACTGATAAGAACTTAAATTAAAGCGTTACAGGGGCAAGATTAAAACTTATAACATGCTCTTTAATGCATTTTTTATTTCATTGAGTCAATTACCTTCAAAATGATTACATTCTTTAACAAAATTCCCTATGATTGTGGTAATATCTTTGTGAGATATTTTTGAATTTTAAGAAAGAGGGGTTTAGATGAGCAAGATTGCTTCAGAAGTTGTTGCTACTGCGCTTAATGATTGGTACATTGCTATAAAGAAACAGAAGGTTAATGAATCAATCAAGTATTACTCAGAAATAAAAAAACAATTTGATGATATGGAAGAAGATCAGGAGGTTCTTGCCTATTACAGTTTATTAGAAGAAAGACATAAGATGTTGTTACACTCATCACGAGGAGAACCATTACAAAAGCACACTTACTTTACTGAAGACAATCAAGCCTTTATTAAGAAAACCAACGACAAATTGGAATACAATTTTTATTTATTTGAAGCCATGTACGAAGCGTATAACAAAAATTACGATCGAGCTATTAATTTATACGGATTAGCAGAGAAAAAACTTGCAGAAATTCCAGATGAGATCGAAGCAGCAGAATTTTACTCCAAAGTCTCCTACCTTTACACTCTCGTTAAACAAAGTGTTGTATCGCAACACTACATAAAAAATGCCATCGCTATATATAAGCGATACCCTGATTACAAGTGCAAACTGGCTGTATCATTAATGATTGCAGCAGCAAACTATGCTGATATTAGACGATTTGAAGAGTCAGAAGAATATTATCTGGAGGCAATAAACATTGCTAAGGAAGTAAATGATGAATTTTTGGAAGCACAGTTATATCACAATCTCAGTATCGTTTATTCTGACTGGAACAAATCCAATGAGTGTATTAAGTCTCTTGAAAAGGCTTTAGAAGAGGAATCTTGGGCAGATTCAATTTATTATATCCATTCAATATTCATGATGATTAAAGAACAATTTAAAATTGACGAAAAAGCGAAAGCCATTCATTTTTACAATAAAGCACAGGAAAGACTCATATCAATGGAGAATAACATATACGAAGCCAAAATCAGCATCTTATACAACCTTTATTGCGGTGAATTAAAAAACAACTTTAAAAATTGCATAGATCATATTGAATTTTTGAAACAACAAAATGACCTTGAAAGTGTTGATGAATTAGCTTACTTAGCCGCAAAAAGATTTGAAACAATAGGTGCTTTTGAAGAGGCTGCAAGCTTTTTCAATGAAAAGATTTGGGCTGAACAGAAAATGAATCAGGTGGAGGGAATCTTATGAAAAAACTAGTGCTTTGCGTGTCTATTTTAACTGTGATATTAAGTGGAGTAGCTTTAACGCAATTGAGTACAGATTCACCATCTAGCATCCAAGTTGCTGAAAGGCCAGTCGGAGGTTAAGGAAAAGATCAATGAATATAGCCCACCTCATGAGAGTGGGCTTTTTGTTTTTTCATTACTCCAAACTCGCTACATCTTACGGCGAATAAGCACCTATTATAAGGCTATAATTAGACCCTTTAATTCTTATCAGCAGAACTACAAAATGATAAAATGTTATCATGACTTATTAACAGCTAAAAGAGGGATTAATTTGAAAGAAAAATTATATTCATGTTTAATTTGCGGATATAAGGGATTAAGTCAAAATCCTTTGTATAAAGGCGAGTATCAAAAAACGTTTGATATTTGTCCATGCTGTGATTTTGAGTTTGGCTACAGTGAGGATCATGATGTCAGATTAGGCTTTATTGTAACTCCGGATCATTTAATCGAGGCTGCATTTCGTAAACAATGGATTGAGTCTGGTATGAAAATTGCTCATCCTGAAGATATTCCTGAAGAATATAAAAACGATGATTGCTTAAAATTTGAAGTTTTGTTGAAACAATTGAAAAACCTAAATCTTGACATAGAAAATTTTGAAATTGACGGCTTTCATGTTTAAATGCGTTGCATGTTTTTCAAAGGTGTAACTGTCTTTTTCTTTGTAATTTTAAGCTGCAGGAAATGATCCAGCGGCTTGGTCATTTCGATACCTTTCTTTATTCGTATTCAATAAAGACTTTGTGATCATCGACAAACATTTCACTTCCATCGGATAAGTGTATCCAAAAAGCTTCCTCTGGTTCTTCTCTATAGTCATAAATCGCAGTAACTTTGACGTTTGACTCATCTTTGATTGGTTTTCCAACTGTTATTTTCGTTTTTTCCTCTGGCAAAGTAATGGATCTAATCATCAAAGCCCTCCCATCATTTTTATTTTACTCTCCCCTTTCCTTTCTGGAAGTATGCCGCTTTAAAGCCTAATTAACCCCATCTTCAGTAAATTTAAAGGTTTGTTTTAAGTGGCGTCCTTCTTTCCCCTTTTGTGTCCAAATAATATCAACTTCTAATTCAGAAGCCTTATCTGCCAGCATAAAATGCTTGAACCTCAACGGCGAACCATCGTTTAAACTGTCAGCTAACGTTTTAGAATCTTCTTTTTGTTTTATACAATTTTCATCAGGACAACCAAAAAGTGAAAACCTTGTGATTGAATCAGGGTCATTTCTATACAGTTGCACATCCACTGTAGCTGCTTTTTCCCCTATGTTTTTGACTTCCAAGGAATATACTTTATATTCCCCGTTTTCAGGTCTCGCAAATTCCTTTACATTCTTTGCTTCACTTACTTTTACTAACCACTGGTCTGTTTTTTGTGTAATGGGCAACACCCTAAAAGTCAGGGCTTGCGCTTTTGATTGAACAAAGGTAAATCCAAATATTAAAACACATAAGGAAAATAATACCTTTTTCACTTTTTTTATCCCTTCTTTCTTTTTCATTCGCTTTTCAATAAAAGTGTGTCTTAGACATGATGTTGAGCAGTTTACAAGCTCTTAACCATCTAAGGGTATGTGCCTTACCGCTCGTCATTTATTTCTTTCGGTATCTGAGATGGTGCTTTAGGAACTTTTCGCAGTTTGTTATTGATCACATCAGAAGAGTAGAGTGTAACAACCATACTCCCCCCATGCCGTTTTGCCCGAATGAGTATTGGTTGATTATATTGGTTTTGAAAGAGAAAGTCTGGACCTCCCCAGCTTACTGTAGCATCACGTCCGGGAGGAACATATGGCACGCTTCTTGTATGAGAATAGCGCTGAACAATTCGCAGCCCCGCACGATCAACAGCATTAAATAGTGTTGATGATACCTGACAAATTCCTCCGCCCACGCCTTCAGATAACTCACCTTTAACGATAATGGGCGCACTCTTATAGCCTTTGTCCCGTGTTCTCATTCCAACAACTTGATTAAATGAAAACGTCTCATTAGGAAAAACAACATGGTTGTCAATTGCTTTAGCAGAAAGTGAAATATTGTGGGAACGGCTTTCATTGCTCGAATTAAAATAAGTTACGTACTGACCGAGCTTCTGCGTACTGATGTGAGCAAGCAATTCGCTGTCAACTTTCGGATAAATATTCAATTCAGGCACTTCTACCTTGGAGGAGCCTTGGCCGTAGAAATAAGCATAAAACTTTTCCATAAACGCCTGTTGATACAGTTTGTAACCAACCCTGCCCGGGATGATGCTCCCCTGATCGTTAAGTGCAGCATTTATCGGCTCACGGTAAATTTGCTGATCGAGCTGCAAGATGAACTTACGGTACTTTTCATGGTCAATCAGCGGCGTACCGGGAAGAGGCATCGTAAAGTTTTCACGGTTAACAGTGGCAATCGTCCGTCCCTCTTGTGTGATCGTTAAGCTGTCAGGCTGTTCGCTCGGCTGAGCCAATAATAATAGGCCAGTGATCCAAATTTGTATCATAAGTCGGTTTACCTCCCGACCATTAGTATGAACAGCAGCTTATCCTTTGATGTATTTCTTCCCATCGTTTGTTTGAATATTTAGATGTTGATTTAAGCAATAAAAAAGCCCTCATAGAGAGCTATATCTTTAATTGTTCACATCAACCCGAGCTCACTGAAACACACGGTTTAAATCGTTGAACAAGTTTAAAATGATAGAGCATCTCCCTCGCATGAGGATGCCTTTTTATTCCTGTCTAAAAAAATCATTTTATAACAACAATAAAATAATCCTTTTCAATATTTTTTTATTGTAAAACGATAAATCGTGTGTTAAGTTCAATTTGACAATAAATAAGTGAGGTGCTTTTTATGAATCGAGTGTCAACACTCTTTTTAAAGATTGCTGTTATTCTAATTGGAATTCCGATTCTTGCTTTGTGCATTTTTGTGGTGCCTAAGATAGCCAATTATACAGCAGAATTATTTCCAAATATGGCTTATATACAATATCTCGTTTTCATCTTTTTGTATGGAGCGGCGATACCTTTTTACTTTGCTCTTTATCAAGCGTTTAAGCTTTTAAGCTATATCGACAAGAACAAAGCTTTCTCTAAAATTTCTGTAAGAGCTTTAAAGAATATTAAATACTGTGCGGTCACTATCAGTATCTTGTTTGCGGCAGGCATGCCATTCTTTTATCTCATGGCCGAGGTAGACGACGCCCCGGGTATCATTGTCATCGGATTGGTCATTATTTTTGCTTCAATGGTGATAGCAGTCTTTGCTGCTGTTCTTCAAAAACTTTTAAAAGAAGCGATTGATATAAAATCAGAAAATGACTTAACGGTCTGAGGTGATGAACATGGCAATTATTATCAATATTGATGTGATGCTTGCTAAAAGGAAAATGAGCGTAACAGAGCTTTCGGAGAGGGTTGGCATAACGATGGCTAATCTTTCTATATTGAAAAACGGAAAAGCAAAGGCCATTCGATTATCAACCTTAGAAGCAATTTGTAAGGCTTTAGAATGTCAGCCAGGAGATATTCTGGAATACCGAAATGAAGAAGACACACAGGATTCATAAAGAAAAAATATTTATCATCAAAAGAAAAATAAAGTGATTTGGTGGTGATCCTATGGACGTAACCCAATGTCCATCTAAGCGTGCCTTACATATATCCAGAAAAAAACTTTGGAGGCACACATCATGAGAGCCCTAAAACAACTCGTTCGTTTTGGTTGGGAACAGGCCCTTTCATGTTTGTTTCCTGTCGTTATTTTTGCCTCTTTGGCTATTACACAAATCATCCCTCTTCCCTTCTTGCCGCGGTATGACTGGCTGCTCATCATCTGCGTTCTCATGCAGTGGTGGATGGTGCGTTCCGGTCTTGAGACACGGGATGAATTAAAAGTGATCACCTTGTTCCACCTGATTGGACTTGCTCTTGAACTTTTCAAAGTGCATATGGGCTCCTGGTCTTATCCAGAAGAAGGATATTCCAAAATGTTCGGGGTGCCTTTGTATAGCGGCTTCATGTACGCAAGTGTAGCCAGTTATCTATGCCAGGCGTGGAGAAGGCTTAATGTTGAACTGGTTAAGTGGCCGCCGTTTTTTGTAGTTGTACCGCTTGCGGCTGCGATTTATTTGAATTTTTTCACCCACCATTATTCGATTGACATTCGCTGGTGGTTATCTGGACTTGTCATCATTGTCTTTTGGCAATCATGGGTCATATACGAGGTGAATGGAGCTCGCTACCGTATGCCGCTTGCACTTTCTTTTGTGCTCATCGGATTTTTTATATGGATAGCCGAAAATATCGCAACCTTTTTCGGGGCTTGGACATATCCAAACCAAACTGATGCATGGAGTCTCGTTCATCTAGGAAAGGTGAGTTCATGGCTTTTATTAGTGATTGTTAGCTTTCTTATAGTTGCAACGTTAAAACAAGTAAAGGAACAGAATCCTACAAAGGCAGAAACTGCCAATTTTTATAACTGTTAAAACCCTTTTTAAAAAAGTCTTGGTCCTACGAATGGCAGGGTCAAGACTTTTTCAGGTTGAAGCTCTCCTAGCGCACAAAGTTTCAATAAGATACTGGGAAAAAGCAACGTTCGAATTGTTGCTTTTTTCTTATGATTGATCGCCTTATGTTTTTTTGTGTACGGATTTAAATCACGTCTGCTTTCAAGACCTTGATAAACTCTTGCGCCGCCGGCGTTATTTCATCAAATGAATGCGCGATAACGCCAATATCGCGGGTGATCCGCGGAAAGATGTCTTTTTTGATCAATTGATGCGGAACAGATGACAGTGTAAAGTTTGAAATAATGCCTATGCCCAAGTTGTTTTTAACCATATTGATCAAGGTTTCGGCATTTTGCACAGTTAAGTTTTCCTTTAATTCAATGCGGTGCTGCTGAAACGTGTTTGACATCGCAATTTCATGACCGCCTTTGCAAAAAATAAGGTCATCTTGATATGTTTTGAGGTCGACATGCTTTTCTTGTTTTAATTCGTCATATTGCGGCGGGATTACAGCCACCATATAGTCTTTGCACAATAGTTGATGGTCAAACGGTTCAAATGGAGATGCTGCGACCCCAATATCAACCGTCCGATCCTCGACCCATCCTTTGATTTGATCAGAGGTCCCTTCGACCAATTCTATGCGGATCAGCGGGTAGTTTGATCTGAATGCCGCAATCGCCTGCGGCATGATAATTGTTGAAACAGCAGGAAATGAACCGATTTTCACCTTCCCGCTTAGCAGCTTGTTTTCCCGGTTGGCTACTTGATATATTTTGCTTTCAATCCCCTTCATTTGCCTCGCCAGCAGTAAAATTTCCTTTCCGACATCAGTCAGCATTAAACCATGATGTTTATCTCTGATCAATAATTTCAGCTGCAGCGAGCTTTCCAGATTTTTAATCGCTTTGCTAACCGCTGGCTGAGAGATGAACAATTCTTTTGCCGCTTCTGTAATATTCAATTTCTCCCCGACTTTTACAAATATGTGAAGATGGTTCATGTTCATAACCATTTGGTTATACCCCCGATAATAAAAATGTATTTCAGTTATATATAAATGTAACATATGATAGAAACCAGCACGAATATTTAAACAAGAAAGGCGGCTTTATAATGGTAAAAGTCATGCTGGGAATCATATCTGTCACACTTATTTGGGGCTATACTTGGGTAGCGATGAAAGTAGGAATACATGACATCCCTCCGCTTTTGTTTTCGGCTTTGCGCCTGTTTATCGGGGCGGTTCCTTTATTTCTTATTCTCTTCATTCAAAGAAAGAAACTTTCAATAGGAAAAGCACATGTCAAAAGCTATATCATCATGAGCCTGCTAATGGGTCTGGGCTATATGGGGATCTTAACGTATGGAATGCAATTTGTTGATTCAGGAAAAACCTCTGTTTTGGTGTATACGATGCCTATATTTGTTACGGTGATCAGCCATTTTACATTAAACGAAAAAATGAATGTGTATAAAACGATCGGGCTGATAAGCGGCTTCTTTGGACTTTTATTTATATTTGGAAAAGAAATGCTGCATGTCGATCAAAGCGCTTTATTTGGAGAACTATGCGTCCTTGCGGCAGCGCTTAGCTGGGGAATCGCAAATGTGTTTAGCAAACTTCAATTCAAGCATATCGATATCATTCATATGAATGCCTGGCATCTTCTGATGGGAGCCGTCATGTTATTGGTTTTCTCCTTTATATTGGAACCGGTCCATTCAGCCAAGTGGACATATCAGGCGGTATGGTCATTGGTGTTTAATGGTTTGCTTTCTACCGGCTTTACATTTGTCGTATGGTTTTGGGTGCTCAATCAAATCGAAGCGTCAAAAGCATCCATGGCACTAATGTTCGTTCCCGTATTGGCTCTATTCTTTGGATGGCTGCAATTGCACGAACAGATCACCATAAACATCATCATCGGCGCACTGCTGATATGCTGCGGCATCTTTATGAATACATTTAAATTCTCACGTCAGAAAGTGTGAATGCATATACATTTCTCGGGAGTGATATTTAGTAATAACAATTTGCCAAAGCCTTTAGAGAAAATGAAAGATTTTTATACAACGTTTTTCATAAAACCGAAAACGACAAATACATCAATCCAAAAAATAATTTGAAACTATTTCATACAGCTTCAATCAGGAACCCGGCTTGAGCAAATAAGACGGTCGGATCTGATGCAGGGAAAATGAAAAAGAGCATGTAAATTAATGCTCTTTTGTTTTAAATTTATTTAAAATACTTCTTTATCTTGCTCCCTTTGCCTCTACAATAAAAGAATGTAACGTGTTAAGGTTTAATAAAAACTTCATTAGGAGTGGTTCTTTGCTTAAAGCTTCAAAAATTTTTATTTCATGTGCAGCTTTGATACTATGTGTGTATTCTCTATATAGTCAAAGTGAATTCCTCTTGGTTTCTCTCTGCACTTCTCTTTGTTTTAGTGGGAGTGGAATCACTTTCAAATAAACAAACAAGGTCAGGGTATTTGTTGTTCGGATCAGCGGCCTTTATACTTGTTGTGAACGTTGTAAAATACGTGATTTAAGTTAAACAAAGGAATGTGGAGTCCCAGAACCAATACATTACCGCAGTGACAATGCTCATTATCGATTCTTCGCTTATCGGTTTTTCGAAAGTTATTTTTGCATTCTCTTCAGGCAAAATAATCGATTTAATCATTCACTTCATTCCAAGTTTGTTTTACACTGCTGCGTCCTCAAGTAACTTCTAATTACAAGATTCAATATTACTCGTTAATACACTTGGCCCCAACTTTTGAGTTCTAGAATGAGAAAGACGTACTTGAACTTTAACATTCTTCATTTCGGCTGTAATTAAGTCAAATCTTCCCGCCCAACTAGGGCTCTCTTCCTCAGGAGTGGGATAAAGTTTAAACCGCCAACTAATTTCACCGGGTTTAGAAGCAAATCCTTCATAACTGTCGTAATTTCCATAAGAAGATGGTTCGGGAAGGTGGACAGCAAGAATGCTTATATTCGTTCTGGCAGCACTCGGTGGATTTAATTGCACCTTATAGATTAATGCCACACCTTTTGCATTTTTAAGGTTTTGATCCACCGGTTCCAGTATTACACTACAAGGCATTGAATTAGCATTTACTTGAGTTGGATAAGCAACAACAGCAGACAATAAGGATATAACTAAAATAAATCGTTTCACTGGATATCCCTCACAATTTTTTTAGTTAATTTCCCTTATTTCTGGATTGATTATTCAGTGCTCGATGTTCACAGACTTTATCCATTATTTTGTTTATGTAGAAATCCCATTTATTTTCTTTTAACAATTATTTCGACTTCATCACCTTCAATAAGTTCAAAAACTGCTTGGCACTTTGTATTCTGTTAATATATCGATTCCGGTTCATAACTCACCTGCATCATGCATTACGAATTTTCATCTTTTACACACCATACTTCATTATCATTTTATAAATCATAGTCTAGTTGATTAAATTCGGAAGGATTAGAACTGATTCAATCTCAAATAATTAAACATCTTGGTCATCTCTCTTATTCTTGTTGTGCCTTTGAATAGTATTTCGGCGAGCTATTACTGCAGGTATTAATAGCAGAGTACCAACAATAAGCAACATAAAAAAGATTACAAACAACGCTCCTGTACCGGGCACAATTTCTTCATAGGTAATAAAGCGTTCATCCCCTTGCAGGACGAAGAACCTAGAATTTTCGAGAAAGGCTAGATGAAAGGCTATAGACGTCCATAAGCTTCCTGTTACAATGCGCAGAAGTTGAAGGATGAATCCAAAAGACAACAATAAAACAATGTAATCTAATGTGATAGCAGGTGATTCAATTCCTGCTATATATTGCAAACCACTGACAGTTAATGGTGCAAGCACAAACAGGATCGGCTGAAGGAGTAAAGATATGAAACAGTTAAACCGCCTGTTTAGAGCATTGTACACTGTCCCACGAAAAGTTAATTCCTCTGGAAAAGCTTCATAAAAGAAAGCGATAATCATGTTTAAGAGCAATACTGTAACCAAATGGGCAGAGAAGTGAAATTGTGCAACTTTGATCCAGCCCAATAAATGGGCAATAGTGAATCCGGATCCGGATAGAATAATCACATACATTGCTCCCATAATGGCTTTCGGAATGGCTTGCCGCCACCCAGACAGTCCGATAGAGTAAAATGGTCTACTAGAAAACCGCTTAAGAAGAATGTAGAGCAACGGGACAGTCATTAAGGTCACTAAACCTGCTTGGATACTTTGCTGCAAAAGCTTGGAAGCACCTGCTTGGCGGGCCATTGAACCGATTAATGTAGCAAAAAACAAAGCAAAAACGAACGTTCCCCAGCTGAGCAAGATAGTTACCAACCATTTTGGATGATTGTTTTGTTTTCCGCTTTGGGTATGATGAAGGTACATTTGGATACCCCTTTCACATCTT
This sequence comes from Bacillus sp. TSO22, assembly GCF_020223595.1. Classification (NCBI taxonomy): domain Bacteria; kingdom Bacillati; phylum Bacillota; class Bacilli; order Caryophanales; family Bacillaceae; genus Bacillus; species Bacillus sp. TSO22. The sequence continues at coordinate 364,343 of NZ_JAHAWO010000015.1, read as the reverse complement.
TATATAAGCACTAAACAAAAAAGCAAATTGTGCAACTTATATTTAAACTTTATTATCTCGATACGTTCCAGATGCAGTTATTGTTTCAAATTTCTGCACCCCCCTACTTCCTTCTGATTAAATTCAGCATAAAAAGCGATCTGCTATTATATGTTTTCCTAATAAAAGGACATATAACAACATTCCAGGTTATTTAAAAACTATAATAAAAAAATGCCCCATAAGTTCAGGGGCATTTGGCAATGATTCTATTCATTTATTGTATTCATTAACTCGAAGAAATATTCAGGTTTATGGGTCTTATTTAGCTTATACCATGAATGCAATGTATCCGGTGCAAATACATCTAATTTTTTCAATACTTCCATCGCAAATTCTAGGGGAGCTATTCCTGATGCAGTAACCAAATTTTCATCAGATACTGCAGGTCCCTTCTCATATAATTTTTCTCCTTTATAAGTAGGACAGACCATTTTCATATACTCTAAGTCATTGCTTGTATGCTTTCTAGAATCTAAGTATCCATAATTCGCGAGGCCTTGGGTTGCACCACAAATGGCAGCAACAATCGTGCCAAGCTCTAAAGCTTCGCCAACTTTTTTCAAGATCGGTTGATGAGTATCTTCTCCCCAAGTATTCCCTCCGGGTAAAATTAAGAGATCTTTACTCTCAAGCGTACACTCATCAAGGGACATATCTGGTTTTATGCTGAGCCCTCCCATTGTCGTAATCATTTCTTTATTAACTCCTACTGTAACTACTTTTAAAGGGGCTACATCTTTTTTGAAATATCTCCCTGAGTTTAGTTCAGCAATCAAATATCCATATTCCCAGTCTGACATTGTATGAAATACATAAAGATAAACTTTTTTTGTTTTCACTCATAACACTCCAATCCCAATTGATAAAGCCCATTAGAATGACTTCGTGCCCATCCTTTTAAATAATGCCATACGGGTGGCAATAGGAACAATTATAAAATCTCATGCTACACCTAACCTATTATCAATGATGTAACATTTCACATAATGTTTACCTTTAAAATTGGTGTTTTTCTATTTTCTTATTCCTCTCTTTCCCCTCGTTACCCTAGTTCTCTTAACATATTAAAAATAAGAAAACGAAATGAATGAAAAGAGTTTTGTTAAACTAACTGTCATGAGGAATATTTCATAGAAATATATCGATTTCACTCCTATTTTTGTGGTATTAATAGAAGGTGAATACAAAATCAATTGAATTAGGAGGCCTTGATTAATTTGAAAAATAAAGCGACATTAAAACTTGGAATATGTATTGGACTTTTATGTTTAAGCCTTACTGGTTTCAAACCCTTTGACGGATCAACGCATGCTGAAGCAAAAGCCATAGAAGACACAAAAATGACAAGCTGTATAACTATTAAAAAATTTGTTCAACTTGAGAAAAAATTTGATGCCAGGCTTGGCGTTTATGCAATTGACACAGGTACAAACAAGACTATCGCCTATCGGCCGAATGAACGGTTTGCTTACGCATCAACCTATAAAGTTCTAGCCGCAGCTGCTGTCCTGAAGAAAAACTCAATTGAAAAACTTAATGAAGTCATCCACTACAGCAAAGACGATCTTGTTACATATTCTCCAATCACAGAAAAACACGTAGATACAGGCATGAGCCTGAAGGAAATCTCAGAAGCTGCTATCCGTTACAGCGATAATACTGCCGGGAACATATTGTTGCAACAACTTGGCGGCCCTAAAGGTTTCGAAAAGTCACTGAAACAGATTGGGGATCATGTAACCAAGGCTAATCGATTCGAGACGGATCTAAACTCTGCAGTTCCTGGGGATATTCGTGACACAAGCACCGCAAAAGCACTAGCAACCGACCTTAAAGCTTTCACTGTGGATAACACTCTCACGACTGATAAGCGCACGATCTTAACTGATTGGATGCGTGGGAACGCTACTGGTAACGAACTGATTCGGGCAGGCGCTCCTATAGGATGGGAAGTCGGCGATAAATCTGGAGCCGGAAGTTACGGAACACGAAACGACATTGCTATCGTTTGGCCGCCTAATAGAGCTCCTATTATTTTGGCAATCCTATCAAACCGGTTTACGAAAGATGCTCATTATGATAATGCTCTTATTGCTGAGGCTGCAAAAGTCGTCCTTAACGATCTCAAATCGTAGATGAAGACTCCTTTTTGGAGTCTTCTTATTCTGAAACCAGTTTATAATACTCTTAGTTATTCGGACCCACTTCCCAATATTTCGTCCCGTTAACAGACACTAACGTGTCAAACCATATCTCAAAATTGGAATCTAAGTTAACCGCATCTTCAATATCATCAATTGAATCTAGATATAACATATAACCTAATCCGTTTTTTTGTTTGTGTCAATGACATATCTTCCATCATAATGATATCCAATTAGGACGTATCCCTCGGGGAAATCTTGAACTCCATTGTAATCAATAATTCCTTCTGTGCTAAGTAATGATTCTGTAACTTCCATACTCAAACACTCTGTGTTCTCCCGGTTCCGTTACATTTCCCTTCGTTGCTACAGTCAACACTTCACTAGCTGGTGATGGCTTACCTGATACACTTATCGCTTTCCGTATAGTCATAACTATTGTTAGCTATTAATACTGTAGAGGTTCAATATCATCGTATTAGGTTTACATCAATTACGTTATAAAAGGCATTAGAGGTATCCGCAACATCCCACACCCCTAGAATGACATGATAACCACTGCGATCAGTTGGTACATAAATCTTATGAGATAGATTAGTATCAGCCTTTGAACCATCGTGATCTACAGTTCCAATTAACTCAAACTCATCCCTTGTTAAAGGTTTGTTTGGATTCCAATCTTTCTTGGTTATATAATAGTGCCACTTTGATGTTGCGTGAGGAGCAGTATAGTGCCAAGTAAAGGTGTTTAGACCCCCACGTATGTTTTGTTTTACCCAATGATCTGCAGTCTGCCTGTCTAACCCAAAATCAATTTGACCCGAGCCTCCATTTGCTGATGCAATTTTCCCATCTGGTGGACCCGCGGACGGAAACCCTTTTGGTCCTTCTACCGATTGAGGATTATCAACTACGGAACCATATTTCTGAGTAGCTGCCGTCCAACCAATTATTTGTTTTTCTAATGATCCCATATACGCTCGACTAGCAGGCTCTTTTATATACCCGTGTGCAGATACATCACCTGCAAATAAAGTAGCACCAACACCTAGAACAGCAGTTAGAACAGCACCTTTGATAAAACCCTTCATTACTACCTCATTCCTCCCTTTGTTGTAAAATTTTTCTCTTTCCTACTATAATAATTCATTACATGTGAGGTAATCTCCTTCTTTATTTTTGTTGACGTTTAAAGAACTTCATGTTCCCCTGCTTCTTTGTTCTTCAGCTTATTGACAAACACTCTTTGCATACAGCTTTCCATTTCAGTCACAGATACCGAACACTTTATCAATCTCTTTTTGATCTTTTGGCAACTCTATAAAACACTTATCATCTCTAATATCATTTAACCCCATTTTCGTTGAGATCGGCTTTTCACATTGTTTACACTTTATGTGACCTCACCTTATTTTCTGATTAAAATTGTTGTTTTTATTGAGATTCCTCATTAAAAAAAGCGCTCTGCTTTCTGCTGCAGATGCGCTTTATCTCTCAATATATGGACATATACCATCATTCCAGATTATTCGGACTTAATAACTCTATCTTCTAGTTGCTGAATCTTTCTTAAAAGCTTCTAACTGCTCAAACTTTTAAAAACTAAGACGGTATACCTCCAATATAATTACAACATAAACTAAGAAATTTGCATATGGAGAGGAAAACTTAACAAGTCTTTTCGAATTCGAAATAAAATGATAGTTTTCTATTATTTTATGCGGAAAATTTTTGGTGAAAGATTAGCATTATTTATAGAAGAAATGAAAGAAATACTCAGCAAATATCCCAACCTTCCCAAAATTTAAATGGCTATCATCCGGGACATTGATAAAACCAATCATAAGAAAAATGCAACCGTTTATCATTGCGCTCTTTTACTATCAATTCCCGCTGAAGCAAAAGACAAGATACTTTGGTACTTCTATAAGTCTTTCTTGTTAACAGAAACCGCAGATATAGCAGCAGAAATAACTATCCGCTCCGCTTCTTATACACTCTCTGTAACATGGAGAATTAAAAAAGGGAGGTCGTTCATATACATAGGGGGAGCTTCCTGGATAAGTCCATGGATAAGGATTATATTCTTGTCGCTGATACAAATGGAAAGACGGGTAATAATACAACCTGTTCAACTCCTTTTTCAGTTTCCAATATTATACTTATCTATACCCTTTTTAGGTGATTGTCTCTGTATAATTGGGTGGTTGCCTAGTGGATTTTTATTCTACAAAGTCATGGGTGCATGTTCTATTTGACATTGCAGCTGAACTTAAAATCCATTCATCAAGATCTAGAATCTCACATAATCTTACGCACCATTCACCCTGATCCGCTGGCCATCTTTGATTTCTTTCGATGCGTTCTCTACTCCCGACGACGGCTGGAAGATCGTATTAACGGGCAAATCATCAGCCGTGGCGCTAGACCGGACGATTTTATATGTACCCTTCGTGATTAAAAAATTATATGTATTTAATTTCTGATGTAATTCATCTGGCTCTTTCACAGTTGCCTCCAAAATACTATGCATTGTCCCAGCACAAGCTGTGAACCCCTGATTAGTGTACTTAATTAACTTTCTCATGGGAGCAACGCCATATGTCAGTTTGTGAAGGGCTAATTTATTCCTTGAGAGATCCCACAAAGAATGCGTCATAAGCGAATTGAGTAATGGTAAAGTAAAATGTATCTAGTAACGATTCAACGTTTACATAAAAGCCGATCTTAACTAGTTGAATCACCCTTGGCTTATTTTTAATATCAATTAAGTAAGTCTCTGATGGGCAGTTTCATTAGATTATTTTCCACCCTCTTCTTTGATGTGTTTTTTAATGCTGCGAATGCTTCATTATTTGAAAAATAGAGATCATAATCTGAAATGGCTTTAAAGCATTAATTACCTCGAAAATCTCCATGTCCTCTGGATCATCCATATACCTTGATTAGTGAACTCACCTAAAAACAATTCGCCAGAGCTCCTTGAATCCGATTAAGTACCACTACCATATTGCTTTATTATGGTGATATTTTGTTTGTATCGCCAATGTTGCTGTATTCAATAAAAGAACCTTTTGTTGAAGAAGTAAGACTTAAAAATTCTTAATAGATCATTTCCACTCTTCTTTTAAAATAGCGTAATAATATTCATCCCACCATTCATTGCCTTTTGGAATACATTTTTTAAAAAAGCCTTCTCTTCTCATTCCAATTTTCTCCATAACTCGGTATGATGGAATATTCTCAGGTTGACACGTAGCTATAATCCTATGTAAGTTCATTTCTTTAAAACCATATTCCAAGATAGCTTGTGCTGCTTCAGAAGCATACCCTCTATTTTGATAATTTGGATTAAACACCCATCCAATCTCATATGTATGTTCACCAAAATACTTAAAAAAAACAATATGCCCTATAAGACAACCTTCATCTATTAGTACTACTGGAAATTTCTCAGCGTTATCACCTTTGTTTTCAATTACAAATTCTTTTGCATCTTCTTGAGTAAAAACCCCTTCTGGTATATACTTCATCACATTAATATCTGATGTATACTCATATACAGCTTGCCAATCTTTGAATTCAAATTCACGTATCAGTAACCTTTTTGTTGTTATATGCATTAAAGTAACTCCCATCCAAAATACTTAAACCCAATCTTTATTTCGATATTAAGACAACAATAACCTCTTTAATTACTATCCTTATTCAACAATATGGCTCCTTACTTGAACAACTCAAGAAATTTTGACAGTGAACAGGCAATGGAATATGATTCACCATAATAAAACCCCCGCCCTTTTCTTTATTGGGGTGGGGTTTTTTCGTTCTAAGATAATATTAATCTTCCTTTGCTAATTCCATCAGCCTGCAACTCCTGGTTAGGGCATATGGGGGGGATATCTGATGGCTCGCTACACACATCAGCCATTATAATATTTCAATGTAGCCTTCTGTTCCATGAACACGAATTCGTTGCCCATCTTTTATCAGTCGGGTCGCATTTTCAACTCCAACAACTGCTGGTAAGCCATATTCACGCGCTATAACTGCTCCATGAGTCATCAATCCACCAACTTCGGTGACTAGGCCTTTTATGGATACAAACAATGGTGTCCAGCTAGGATCAGTAAAGGAGGTCACTAATATATCTCCCTCTTCTAAAACAGCATCTTCCATGTTTAAGATGACACGTGCTCGTCCCTCTATAACTCCGGACGAAACGGGTAGACCTACAATGGCTTCGGATGGGAGATTTTCTCGTTTGTACTGACCTACAATGATTTCACCTTCAGACGTGATAACACGTGGTGGAGTTAGTTTTTCGTATAACTTGTACTCGTCTTTTCGTTTGCTGATGATCTGGTAATCCAGTTGATTTGTGCGTACGGCTTCGTGAAGTTCTTCAAACGTAAGATCGAATATATCTTCTTTTTCATGAATAACGCCCGCTTGTACGAGACGTTCGGCTTCTTTCAGTAAAGCCTGCTTATAAACGAAGTAGCGATGAACCATGCCGTATTTTGGATATTCCCGGTAACCGCTAAAATTTCGGATCAGGTCGATCATCCGTTTTGTTTCTTTGGCTTTTTGATCACCATCCGGTAATTGCTTCAATCGATCTAATAACTCTAGCTCTTTTTGTAAAGCTTCCTGTCGCCCTTGCTCAAATTTCCGATGGCTGGCATTAGGCTTAAAGTTTTTGATGTTACCAAGAATCAACGGGACAAGTGTAATAGGTTTCTCGCTCCAACGAGTTCTAGAAATATCGATTTCCCCGACACATCGCATTCCGTATTTGCTGAGATAATCATAGATAGCGTCTCGGGTTTCCTGGCCACCATCCAACTTAAGCAGTTCATCTAAAAAATGATCATCTTTTACATGTTGTAAATAATCAATGACTTCCGGATAAGGACGAATCACATCAGCGACATCTAATAGCGCCAGACCCATTTCCGAAGTAATATTGTTGGGGACAGATTGAGAAAGCGTATCTGCTGCGTTTTTTTCACCCAACCATTCGTTCATTTTTTCATTGATCCATGATGAAGCATTCATAGCAGCCATAATCACAGCCGAACTTTGCGGGTCAAACAAAATCTTCTTTAATTGCTGAATATCTTCCAAAATAAAATCAAATAAATCGGATCCTGATTTAATTTGGATGTCTTGTTTTAACTCTTCTATCGATATTTGACTGCGCTTAATCAGATCAGAAACGATGGTGGGGTCGTTTTCGATTAGTACTTGAGATCCCGCAGACGACATACTTTTATTACTTTTACCGAGACTCTGTTCTTTTTGATCATTTGGTAATGATTTTATAAAGTCTCGATCTACGATGGTCATAAGTGCGTCTTTTAAGAGCGGATCGTGTTGTCCCATGCCATTTAATAAAAATTTTCTGCTCTCAGGTGATGCCAGATTATGTGTGACATCAACAAATAACCTTCCACCAGCTTTACGCATAGGTGCAGAAGTCGTCAACAGAAAAAAAGACAATCCCAGTGGTTTTATGGGATCCGTCATCATTTGTTGATGACCGACAGAGATATAGACGTGATTTTCCTGATCATTCGCTTCAGGGATCGGATATAAAGTCGTGATGGGCCGACTCTGGACAATATAAAAAGTATCGTCAACCAAACACCATTCGATATCTTGCGGCTGGCCGAAATGAGCTTCGATCTGTCTTCCGATGCATGCCAGTTGTAAAATTTGTTCATCAGTCAGTGTTTGGGTCTTTTGCTGATCAGGATCGATCTGCTGTGTTTTTGTTCCGCCTTCTTTTCGTCCATAGATAGCCAATTTTTTGGCTGCTATCCTCTTATCGACGATTTGCCCATCCTGTACTTTATAACAATCGGCAGATACCAAGCCAGAGACCAGTGCTTCACCAAGTCCAAAACTGGCATCGATGGATAACATCTTTCGGTTGCAAGTAATTGGATCAGCGGTAAATAAAATCCCCGAAGTCTGCGGGAAAACCATCCTTTGAATGATAACGGATAAATAAACCTGGCTGTGGTCAAATCCATTTTGCATACGGTAGATCACCGCGCGATCCGTAAATAGGGAAGCCCAGCATTTGCTGATATGCTGCAAGATGGCATCAACGCCGATGATATTTAAATAGGTATCTTGTTGACCGGCAAAAGAGGCATGTGGTAAATCTTCAGCAGTCGCACTAGAACGCACTGCATAAGCATGTTCTTCCCCAAACCGGGAGATATTGTAAGCAACTGCTTTCACAACATCGGAAGGAATTTCCGCTTTTATAAGGATTTCCCGAATCTTCCCGCTGATTTCAGCGATTTGATCTCGATCTTCTACTTTTAACATGGTTAGCTGATCCAACAAAGCATGATACGTTTCGTTTTGTTCAATGGCTTTTTGAAACCCCACGGTTGTAACACAAAATCCTTCGGGTACTTGGATCCCTTCAATTTTTGATAATTCTCCTAAATGTAACCCTTTTCCGCCAACAACCATAAGCTGTGTTTTTTCCATTTCCTGAAAACCGAGAACCAATGAACTCATTCTACATCTCCCCTTCGAAAAAAATTGACAAGTGCTTCCCAGCATGATATAATTAAAATATATAATGGATATCTATGTAATTTTATAAGGAAACAGACGTAGTCTGATTATATCAGCGTGTCTGTTTTTGTGCAATATAAAAAGAACCTGAGTAATTTTACCAGGTTCTTTCTTAATTTCCTGCTACCATTAATTAATCACATTAAAAAACTTGGTTCGCGCCGACTCCGTTACTGCATAATCCCCTAAGGAAATCCTGAAGTTGGGTTCTTTTGAACTAACTTGCTTTGTTAGTTGAGTCCTTATTTATAAATTAATATTCCGACTTAGTTTTTGTATACGGAACTTTGAGTTATTTGAGACTCATAATGATTAAAATATATAGCCTGGATATACTTATTACGAGTAATAAGTTCCGATCCCTTATAGGAACTTTATCTAGAGAAAGAGCAATAAAAGTATTTACAAGAAAAAGATGATCAATAAACAAAGCAACACCCAACTTTTATACTAGGTGTTGTTTTCGCTTCGTTTCACAACAACCTATTATCTTTGTTAACCATGCTTAAGTTATAAACTTTTTTGATAATATCTAATACCTGCGAATCCATTACAGAAAGGCTGCCTCCACCATTCAATCTCGATTTCCAATAATCTAAAGACTTATTTAGGTCAAGTGAGCTTTTTAAGTTTTTCACAGAATTCACTAAAACCAATGGATCTACTAGGAGCTGTGTTATTTCCCCTAGCCAATCTGCAAAATGCTAAGAATTTTGGATCTTTAGTGATATCATAATTAGCTGTGCTAATCACCTTGTTCACTCTCTTTCAAGACGTCTGCAAACGGCTACTTTGTTTGTACTTAATATGTTTCGTGATATATTAAAGAAAACCATACAAGTGAGGATGTATCATGACAAAACATCAGATCTATACAATGAGTGTCGCAAGGGTCTATCCCCTTTATGTTACGAAGGTGGAGAAAAAAGGACGTATGAAAACAGAAGTCGATGAAATCATCCGTTGGTTGACAGGATATAGCCAGGAAGAGTTAGAATCGCAACTGGAAAAACAGGCAGACTTTGAGACCTTCTTTGCGGAAGCCCCCCAACTGAATCCTTCACGAGCTTTGATCAAAGGTGTGGTCTGCGGTGTCCGAGTGGAAGACATCGAAGAACCAACTATGCAGGAAATTCGTTATTTGGATAAACTGATCGATGAGTTAGCAAAGGGAAAAGCGATGGAGAAGATTTTGCGGAAATAATAATTAAAACGAATTCCGTATATAAAATATAAATGAAGGTGTTTTATTGTTGAATTGACAATAATCTTGAAATTTCAGGCAAGAAGCAGAAAATGATCAAACTTTATTCCAAACCAACATTATTTTGAAATTATAACGACTAGGGCATTTGTGTATAGTATAATATCCCCTGTATATTAGGTTTGCTCACCCAAGGGAGTCTTGCTCATCCCCTAATGAAAGGGGTGAGCTTATTTCCAGTATTGATGCTAATGCCTTGTTTATAATCGCCCTGTTGACGTATATAAACAAAAAATACACCCCTTTTGAACTTAGACACCTTGAATTATTAGGTCTCCCCTAGAACAACATTGAGATTGCGAAATACCTAGGCCAAAGATATGTAAGTATCAGACATCTTGGCGTCTTCAAATTTTGCAGAAACGCTGCTCAAGAAAGCAATTTTCATATCGATATGGTCAATCCATTGTCTGTAACACCGATATGATCATGATAAAATGCTTTGATGTTGTCAGCACCCTTGCCTGAGAACTCACTGTCATCCAGGTCAGCTACAGCTTTAAATGCTTTTCTGAGCGTAACCATCGTGACCTTAGTCCCTTATACTCTTTGGTTCTTTTATCTGCTTCAGAGTAATGAATCAGCTTCAAATACCTTCATATCATTCTCCTCTCATGCTTACTCTAGTAAATTTTACCATCATCATTTATTTGAATAACAGAAATAGACAGCCAAAAGTCGACTGCCTTATACATCGCACTATCTTGTTCTATAATAATTTTCTGCGGTATAATAGCGCCATTCCCAAAAAGCTTCCCCATTGGAGAGTATATACCGGTCTAGAAATAGCTCAAAATTTAAATTTAATGGTGTATACTCCCCTATTTCTAATATAAAAAGATAGTTGGGATCCCCTTTATCCAATTTATCTTTGTCGATCATCAAATGGCAACCTTCTAATAAGTGACCAATTGGGATACCATTGATGCCTTCAAACAAATCCTCATATTTCAATTCTTCTTCAATCTCTTCAAGGCTAAATAAATAAAGCCCTCCACCTATATTCTCCCCATCAGCAAGTATCTGAAAAATTTTCGCACCGTTATGTAGTGTAATAAACTTTTGATAATCCTCTGGAAGGGTAAGCTGGTGTTTAGCCTCAAAGCTTTGAATGTCATTCAGGGTTGCTTTGTTCGGTGAAAATGTAACAAGGCACTCCATGATATCTCCCTCAGAACAAAACAATTGAATGGCTCCTTTTTCATCTAAGAGACTTTTCAAACCGTTTACTGTCTTATGAACAAAGTTAGCCAAATACATCACCCCATTATTGTTCTTGTAACGAGAATAAATATCCCTTTTGGCATACAAATTCCAAAAGATATGAACAGATCGTGATAGAAGCCCATTTCATTGAATATAATGCAATAAATTCAAAAAAGAGGTGCCTCCCAAAAGTGAATTCTCTAATGAATGAAGACATGATGAAGATTATTAGAAATGGCCTTAGCGCATCGCATCATCCAAAGCATATTATTGTTGTGGGAGCTGGATTGGCCGGGCTTGTATCAGCATCTTTGCTAAAAAATGCCGGTCACAGAGTGACGATTCTTGAAGCGAGCGGCAGAGCTGGCGGCCGTGTCTGCACTTTGAGATCTCCCTTTAGTGATGGTTTGTACTTGAACGTTGGTCCGATGCGCATACCGAATAACCATTTGCTAACCTTAGAATATATAAAAAAATTCAGTCTGCCAACAAATGTATTTATCAACAGAACCCCAATGGACATCATTTATACGAATGGAATCCTAACACGTCTCCATATTTTTGAACGAAATCCTCAAATATTAAGATACCCTGTTGCACCGAACGAACAAGGGAAATCGGCTGAAGAGCTAATGCTTTCTGTATTGCAGCCAATATTAAATTTTATTAATCAAGATCCTGCAAGAAATTGGCGGATTGTTGAAAAACAATACAAGAATGAATCGTTAAGCTCATTCTTAAACACTTTCTTTTCATATGGAGCAATCGATATGATTGGTGTACTTTTGGATATGGAAGCGTATATGGGTATGTCCCTTGTTGAAGCGTTACGGGAATCAATCTTTTTTACATCGCCATCTCACTTCTATGAGATAACAGGCGGCATGGATCGACTTCCTCATGCGTTTCTTCCTCAATTAAAAACAAATATTCTATACCATCAAAAAATGATGAAAATTTCTCAAAATGAGAACAGCGTTACGATCCATTGTCAGCATCAACAAACAGCAGAACATGTAGCGTTCACAGCTGATCTTGCTATTATAACTATTCCTTTTTCAACATTGCGATTTGTAAAAGTCGAACCATACCATTCTTTTTCTTACTATAAACGGAGGGCAATCCGCGAACTAAACTATATAAGCGCAACAAAAATCGGCATAGAGTTTAAAAGCCGATTTTGGGAAAAAGCCGGGCAACGCGGCGGCAAATCAATTACTGATCTTCCGATTCGATTTTCGTATTATCCAAGCACTGGTATTGGAGCAAATGGACATGCTGTTGTTCTGGCGAGTTATACATGGGCAGATGAGGCACTGATGTGGGACAGTCTTTCAGAAGATGAGCGTATTCAGTATACTTTACTCAATTTATCTGAAATATATGGCGATATTGTATGGTCTGAATTTGTGTCCGGCGCCTCTTTTAGCTGGAGTCAGAACCCTTATTCTGCGGGGGCCTTTACAGCTTTCGAACCAGGACAAGAATTAGAGCTTTATCCTTATATCCCTGTCCCTGAGGGAAGAATTCATTTCGCTGGAGAACATGTCTCACTCACTCATGCGTGGATGCAAGGCGCGATTGAATCAGGAATACGTGCCGCTTATGAAGTCAATCGTTTATCTTAGATCCTGAATCCTGCGCACATCTAGTGTTAACGCTGGGTGACATAAAAAAATGTTGTTTTTTATACTATACCTGTTCTTCTCTATTTTTCTCTGACTTACATTTCTTGAAAACCAGTATAAATCCAAAAGGAATTTTGTAACAAATACAGAATTGGAAGTATAAGCGCAAAAAAGATGTCTAACCCCTTATCTCAAAGACAAAAACTGCGCTTATATTAAAAGAAAGAGGTGTCTTTAGAATGGTTCATTTTAAAAACTGCCCTGATCCTTCTCTAAACGCCAATTCTCAGTCTCACCCCGAATTTTCATCTGAATTAGAACATATTAAGGCAAGAATGCAAAACTTTATTAAGCATTCCGTTACAGATCAAAATATCGAAGTTACTGACGCGAGGGTGACGGCTGAAGGAGAGATCACCTCTCTTTTAAAAGAACGTCTCGACAAGGAGTACTTTAAACTTTTATCTAAGATCACCCGGGAAGTAAATGTGGAAGACTTCGGCGCTGTTCCAGATGGAAGAGATAATACGGAAGCTTTTCGAAAGGCAATCGGGAATGGTCGCGTCAAAGTGAACGTTCCCGCCGGAGAATACCTCGTTCAGGGGATTAAACTTCCATCCTGGACAACAATTGTCGGACAAGGTAAAGGGATTACTGTAATTAAATTGCATGAAGACACTCCAGCACATGAATGGGTGATTACTAATGATGATTATCAAAATGGGAATCGCAATATTTTCGTCCAAGGAATGTCATTAGACTGGAATCCAAGTAGACAATGCGGAGTGAGAAATCCTGGGGGACAGTTCTCCAGTTGTTTAACTTTTGCTAAGGTTGAATATGGATGGATCAAAGATGTGGAAGCTATTAACGCAGGTCTTCATGGTATTGATATCACATCGCCTACGTATGATCATTTGCCTGATACCGATTGGACAAAAGACGGATCAAGATATATTTGGATTGATAACTGTGTGACATACGGTTCAGGAGACGACGGCATTACCACCCATTACAGCGAATACATCTTTATTTCAAACTGCCATTCAGGAAATCCGCGAGGAACAGAGTTTGTAGAAGGTGTTTCTAACTCCAACGGAATAGAAGTTGACGACGGCTCTAGGCATGTGTGGCTTTTGAATAACTTTACAAGCGGAAACATCCGCGGAGTAGAAGTAAAAGCCCATGAACTGTGGCCGGCCTCTCAAAACGTCCATATCATAGGCCATGTTTCTTATCGCGATGTTCGTGCATTTGATCTTCGTCATATTGGTCACCATCAAATTACAGATCCTGAAAGCACAACGGCATACGATGTCACACTCATTGATTGCTCAGCAATTGAACCAGTTTTCAACTCACTTTATGATGCTGTGACACCTAGAGCGCTGGTTATTTCAGCATATAAAAACGTTAATGTAAGCGGATTCACAGCAATTGGTGATCCAGATTATGATTATAAAGGAAACCCTGTCGTGGCTTTGCAATATCGTAGTCAAAATATAACCATTAATGGTATTAAAATTCGCGGGTTTAAAAAAGCTGGTGTTGATATTAATTTATCCGGCGGATCAAATAAAACTGATTATATTAAAATTTCGAATTTCGATATTTATAAATCTGCTCCAAAAGGAATTTCAATTGGTGGCGGTCTCTATAATGTGAATATACTAAATGGAACGATGATTACTGATAATGGGACAGTTGGAATCCAGTCGCCCAATAATCAGGCCACAATTCTCGGTGTACAGTCAGAAGGTTATAGTGTAGCAGCCTCAATCAAAGGTCAAACATACCAACAAATCCCAATCAATTTGAAAGGAGGCATACAGCTTGCAACAACCTCTGGCTTTGCCGTTAACCAAACAAGTGCAGTTATAGCAGGTACCGGTGACATTACGGCGCGCGGAGAAAGAAATGCGGTCATTAGCTCGTCTGGTGGCTCCAGCACAGAAGGCTCTCGCGCATTAATCGCTTCTTCAAACAATGCACATATAAAAGGAAACCATGTATCAAGAACAATACTGTCTTCTGAAAATATTATACTTGAAGAACCATACACCGTGGCAGGAGGTCATCAATCAATAAAATGGCTTCTTGACTCTGTTAGGGGAAACGGGACGTTTGCCGGGGCGATCAGTTCTTCTTTAGGTGGATATGGAGAGTATTTTGAGAGTTCAACTGGACAATTAATCCATACTGGTACAATCGTGACTTTAAGAGGTGAAAAAATAGCACCCGCAGATGCAGGAGATTATATGCTTGGCGTTATTTCAGAAACTTCAGCTTTCATTTCAGGAGCATCCAGTTTCGTCTGGCAGGGACGTTATTTGACAAATGAGTTTGGCGGATTCATTTATGAGATGGTGACTGACGAGGAAAGCGGTGAACTCATACGTGTTCCCAAACAAAATCCAGACTATGATACAGCGCTGGAGGCAAATTATCATTCAAGGGCAGCAAGAGACGAATGGCATGTAGTAGGGTTGGTAGGCAAACATTATGTGCGTATAGACGAAACTGTCAGTCAAGGAAATTATCTTACGGCACATAATGGAATAGGAACAAAAGCAGCTGAAGGAAGCTGGAAAGTAATGAAAATAACCTCTGCTTATACGTCAGAAAAAGGGTATGGTATCGCTCTGACCGTCATCAAATAGTTGAGACTAGGACCAGTTCAATATATCCAAATGTTTAATCTATATCTAAGTGTTTTTCATTCCTTGTATGTTAATAATAAGTTTTTTCAATCTATCTTCATAACCTAAAAATTCGTTCATTTTCTGAATCTAAGACTTGTAATAAATCAACTTTAATATTATGGATCAAAAAGTTGAGAAAAGTTCCCCTTAGCGCTATTCATAAAACCACCACCTATTGAAATTTAGCAAATGGATAAATAATATTATATTTTAGTGATAATACCTTTGTATGTTTAATAAAAGTATTTTTTTAAAGATATGAAGGGGCAAGGTATAGAGTTTGCTAAGCTTTATCTTCGTAAAGTTTGTGAAATCCCAGCTGAACCTTTTTCAACTAATGAATGGAAGAGCATACTAACTTATAACACTTTAAGAAATGCCTTAGCACACAATAACGGTATTTTTGATAAATCTAATTTAATACTGAACCTCCAGGACTCACACTTGCAAAGCCCTCCCGTAAATAGGACAGCATATTATACTCAATCGAATTAAGAGATTTTTTTGATGAAATCTTTAAAACAATAAGGGAGCTCGGAAATAAACTGGAGCAGCAGTGAGATATTTCTTGCTGCTTTCTTTATTTCTTCAGGATGTAGACAATATAACACTAACAGTTTGGTTAGTTAGTTAATCCCAAATCAGCTCCATCAAACTTAAATTCAATTTCTTTATTGCTTCCTAAAGTTGAATCTAAATTGTTTTCATGTAGCACCTTCATTAAATCCTGAAATAATTTAACGTTGTTCAATTAATTGCTCCCCTAATTCAGCCGCAGTACAATAACCATCTGTTCAAATACGTCAGCTTTGGCAGATCCCAATTTATCAAATAATGATTGCAGTCTTTCTGCTACAGTTTTCACTTTTTCCAATGACTCTTTGGGAACTCATTGATGATCGGATAAAGGAAGGCGGAAGGCGATATTCTTGAGCTCAGATTAAAACTCAATCTGTTTCTTAATATCTTTAGGAATGTCTAGATCACAGAATTCCTTTACAATATTTAAACTAGGCAAGTCAAACTGTACTGAACTTACTCATATCAATGCCTTTTTCTTGTGCTTCTATTGGCCCTTTTAAGAAAATCTCAAACATCTTTTGCAGTTTGAGTAGACCAAAGTGAGGATAGATATATACATAGTATACTCATCATTCAGCCGAACCTTTTGTTTCTTATCAATATTCCTTGATAGTGTTTTAACTCCTGATGCATTTAATTTTTTGAGATGCTATCTTTAAAACCAAAATAAAAACACCTATTAAGATGGCACTCACGTTCTAAATCAACACTGACATTAATGAATGGTTTATCATAACTTCTACCTGTAATTTCGTCATACTCAGCAGGAGTAATATGACCTCGCGATAAATGCTTCTCCTTCTCCGACCTCAGTGCCTGAATCGTGAATGGTGAAGGGTGTAACTTTTGGTTATAGTCGCAAACTGACATTATACGCTCTACTTACATAAATCTGATTAAAACTTATACTTTATTTAAAATATATTATTTTATATAGTTTCTTAAAAACGTTTTCGCTATATGGATATTGAAGACCGAAAATGGAGGAATGGGGGAGACCTTCAAAGAGCACTTCATTTTTTAAAAAAAGAATGGAGACCAAAGGCTGCCGATAATTAGTCGACAGCCTTAATGATTAGGACTCTTATTTTTTATATATTACTCAGTAAAATCTATAACCATACGGCCGGTAATTTTACCTTGCTCCATTTCTTCAAAAATATCATTAACATCTTGGATTGGACGCTTTGTCACTTTAGGTACAACCTTACCGTCTGCAGCAAATTGGAAAGCTTCCTTCAAGTCTTATCTAGTACCTACTACTTGAATCTGCAGCTAGAGTATTGAGGCTAAGAGGTGCATTAATAAGAGGTGCATTAAATTGTTAGATGAAGAAGGATTATGTGTGAAGGTGTCTGTTGAGAGCAAGCGCTGACTACAAAAAATACCGCTATTAAACAAGAAATTGATAGCATTCTCATTTTATAGGGTAAGTTTTAAAACCTGATGGAGAATACCCTACCTCCAGCAATGCCAAGGCCGTTCGCCTAGTAGAAACGACCCTTTTAACCATTACTAACGATTTTAATAATCATTTACTATACCCGAGGCATATATTGGGATTCCAACTAAAAGACCGTCGCCTCTTAGTAACTCACAATAACAATGATTATAAAATTTCTCATGGAACGATCAGCAGCCCGTTAGCTACCCCTGATTAAAGATGATCTGTTACCACACTGTTACGTTAGAACTTCCACTACTTTGATATCCCTCTGTCGCTAAGACTTGGTAAGACCAATTACTACCCAGGTTCATTCCATGACTCTTCCATGCGTTAACATGATTGCTGAAAGTGATTGTAGCGTTGCTTCCAGTTGGTCTCTTTGACTGGCGAACACTCCAGTACTGCGTAAAAGTAGTGCTTGGGCCATCAATGGAAGGTGCGTTATAACGTGTAGTAGTATATATGTCATATGTACCCCCATCACTGTTTACAGTACCTTTATACGTTCCAGTAGGTCTATAAGTACCCCATGAATCCACTACATAATATTCTATGAGAGGAGATCTCGTCCAACCATATAAAGTCAAATATCCATTGCCGTTCGGCGCCCAAACTCCGGCATTATAGTTTATTGTCCTAAATGGCGAACCTGTAGTCCAACCTTTACCAACAACGAAATTTCCGGTATTAGACCAATTAACACTGTAATTCCCGCCAGACCCATTGACAGCGTTTACTATTCCGCCCCCATCGGTCCAATTTTGCCAGTAGTCTGTGCTAGCTGCAGAGGCGGTTGCCGAAAACAAGCTAATACTCATTAAAGCTGCCGTTAATCCAACTAAGAATTTCTTTTTAAACTTAAACATATGTTACCTCCCATAATATTTTTTCTGACTTTGACATGAGGTAGCACTCGTATATATTTAAAACATTCTTAATTACTAACGCCAAAGCTTTTGATCGTCCCCTTCAAAATAATACCACGAATTCATAAGTGAATATTAATAATATTTGTAATTTAATTACAAATACCTAAAAAATTTCATTATAAATGGTCTTGCTCCACCATAGCCTTATCCTTTTTTTCATAGAATCACAATTCTTGTTTCTAAATCTGATGGAGTAATATCTGTAATTAATCCGCATTCGAACCATTTCGTATAAAGGAGATATACATTAGAGATTGTGAAGTCGTTGTAGCTGCTCCAGGTGGTCTTCCTGATTTTGAAGCTGTTATGGAACGTTTTATGTCCAAAAGATCAGCCCATAAAGTTGTTTACTGTGTATTTGATGTTATCTACAAAGACGGTCAGTCAATTGCAGCTAAGCCGCTCACTGAACGTAAGACAATTCCAACTGACTTGAACTGAATCATCCTAAAGTCTTTGTTATTGAAGGAATTCAAGGAAACGGACTCGCTTACTTCAATCTGGCCAAAGAAAAGAATTTAGAGGGGATCGTAATCAAGAATGTTGAATCCCCTTATGAAATTAATAAACGTTCAAATAATTGGCTGAAAGTGATCAATTATGATTACACTGAAGTTCTCATAACCGGCTATACCAAAAAGGATAATCTGTCTTATCCTGATGGAACAGCAACTGGGTTTATGGAATTTATGCAACATGCAGAGCGAACTAAGTTCCACTCTATGAAACAAGTAAAGTCTGAATCTGACGAATATGTATTTATTGATCCTATCTTATGTAAAGTTAAGCACAGATTTAAGACTAAACATGGTAAACTCCGCATCCCTTCCTTCGAATCCTGGAGAGTATAATCTCTCCGTTACATACCTCCTTAGTGCAAAACCCTTTAAAGTTGAATGAAAATTTAGTACATGGATCAATTAGTTTTCATCCATTCATCGAAGGACCCTATTTCTTTTGCCGTCTGACGGGTTTTCATACATCCCTCATAGCTGTAAACCTAAATTTCTTTATAATCTCTTAATTCACCGGATTTCCCTGTGATGATGAAATGTCTAAAGCTATTGATTAGCCCCCAAATATTACCGCCATGTGAAAACCCATTTGCTCTATAGCCTAATTGGTATGGCTAAACGTCTTCCCCTGTGTAATCATCAACGAAGAACAGCTTTGTTTTAAATCTGGAATAAGCTACACGATCCTTTGACTTACAAAAGAAAATACGTCTATCAATGCTTCCGATAAGCTTTATCAGGTCGTTAATATCATTCATGCGTTTTATTTGCTCTTGATTTGGTAATATAGTTTTTATAACTATTTCACTCACAATTAAAAAGTTACCCTTGCATTCCTTCAGCCGCCATGCTATATTCATATAGCGATGAGCTGAATTGTGTAAGCCGATGTACATGCCCTTTGCGGCACACACGAATGTGGCGTGTGGTGCATCGCCTCAATACGCAAAGACGTTTGCCTAAGGCAAACGTCTTTTTTGTGTTATCCGATTTTTGTGCCGTTTGGGACAGGCTGCCCCGGCTGCAATAGGACGACGTCGCCCTGGCCGGGAATGCCGCCAAGGACCAGCACTTCCGATTTAAATCCGGCGATCCGGCGAGGCGGAAAGTTGACGACTGCTATAATTTGCTTGTTGATGAGATCTTGCGGCTGATAACGCTTCGTGATTTGCGCGCTTGATTGTTTCATGCCGATTTCTGCTCCAAAATCAATCACAAGCTTAATCGCCGGGACTCTTGCTTCAGGAAATTCCTCCGCTTTTACAATAGTGCCTGTTCTGATATCCAATTTCTCAAAATCTTCAATGACTGCCATATCAATAACTCCTTTTTCTCCTATTATAAAAGAGGTGTATGAGGTTTGTTTAACCAAAGGACCATCATTTTTTATCCGAATATAAGGTATTTCGATATAGCCGGGGCGGCATGCCTGTACTTTTCGTGAACCATCTTGTAAATGAAGATAGATTTTGAAAGCCCAGCGCCTCGCTCACGTTAGTAAGGGTTTCCTTTTTCTCTATCAGCATTCGTTTCGCTTCCTCGAGACGAAGATTGGCAATATAGCTCTGCGGAGACTTCCCGGTCTGCTTCTTGAACCAGCTTGAATAGTAGGCTGGGTGGTAATGCTCGATTTCTGCCAGCTTCTTAATCGTCAGCCGCTCAGATAAATGGCTGTGAATGTAGGCAATTGAGTCGTAGGTATGGGATTGCAGCTTTTCTTTTATGTATTGAACAAGCATATGCAGCGAGTTTGCTGTACCGGCCTTTGCTTCCTCCGTCAATAAGTACCTGATCGAAGACCAGAAAGGATCAAGTGAGGCTTCAATTCCCGACCCTGCATGAAATTTATCAATTTTCAACGCATATAGCGGAACATCCAGTACAAGACATTCATTTCTCCCGATTGAACGGAAACGATGCTCGCACTCAGCCGGAATATATAAAAACCGATCCGGCTTTAATGTCACCTCGCGCCCCTCCGTCTCAAGATCAATACTCCCTTCAAGCGGAAAAAGAAATTGGCTGTACGCGTGCTTATGTGAATGATAAAGTCGTGTATATGTCCGTTTTTCGCAAATAATCTCTTGAAGCGAGTCCATCAGCAAGCCCCTTCCTTTGGTCATTTTTTGATCCGGTAATGGTGTTCCGATATAGGTGAAAATCCGATTTTTTCATATAAAGAAACTGCCGCAAGGTTTTCTTTCAACACTTGCAGATACATGTGCTTCGCTCCGTTGCTGATTGCCCATTCAGTCAACACCCTGATTACTTGAGTTCCTGCCCCTTTCCCTCTATGCTTCTTGTCTACAACGATGTTACTGAGTCCTCCATAGCCATCAATGACAGAAGCCGTTCCAACCGCTGTCAGGCTCCCTTGGTCATACATCGTGAAAAAGGTTTTACACGGCGGCATGCGTTTGAAAATGTTTGCATAACCTCTATGCCGCTCCGGTGAAAAGTCTTCCAATTGAATAAAATTATCAATCCAATCAGAAGACGGCTCCCGCTCCCACTTGTATGTAAATCGGCTGTTGTCATCAGTATGTTTCATAATGTCCCAGCCCAATGCTGTCATCTGAAAACACTCGTCTGCCTTTTCATAGCCCCTGGCTGCCAATGCGTCATCAAGCCCTTTCGGAGATGCATTACTGATATGAAAACAAACAGGCAAGCCTAAGCTTTTATAAAAATGCTCGGCCTCTTGCTGGAAATCTCCTTCAGGCATACCCGCAGAAGTCCATACGCTGTTCGCCCTTTTGGTTACACCAAAGTTGGCTCTGAGAAGCCATTGTCCCATGCTTTTCTGAATATAAGACGGCCATGAAGCTGCCGCTAACTGCTCAATTTTGTGAATGTCAACCATAGCATAATGTCTCTCCCCTATGTATACTACCATGACATTATACAATATTCAGAAATATAAGACATCTATTTATTAGTTTACATAACATTTTTATTGTTAATTGACAATCCTGACAAAAACGTTCGAATTGAAAATGACAGACTTTCTGAAATATCCTCTTCACGTTCAAATGCTTCTTTTGCGATTAAAGCAGTAAAGCCATGAAGCAAACTTCTGAGCCCCCTTGTCGCATGAATAGCAGTCTTTTCGCATGCATATCTATTTTCAATGAGCAGATTCGTCACAAGCTGGACAATTTGGTCTGACACGATTTCCGCCCTGTTGTCCTGAACCTTAAGCAAAGCCGCCTCATAATATCCGGGATTTTCAACTGCAAAATCAACATATGCATGAGCTAAAGAAAGCAGAGCGGCATCTCCCTTTTGTTCGGTTACGGAGGCTGCCATTTGATCAAAAAGCTTTGTCAGCCCGTTGACAGCAAGCTCTGTTCTGATTGCTTGCAGCCCGTTGACATGATTATACAGCGATGGAGGGCGAACATTCATTTTTTTAGACAGTGCGGCAAGCGTGACACTATTCAAGCCTTCCTGATCGGCAATCTCCGCTGCCGCGTCTACAATCATTTTTTGGTTCAATCCTATTCTGGGTGACATGCTATCATCCTTTCTTTGCTTTTTGTATCGCCTGTCGCATCCGCTCTGAGGGTGATCTCAGAAAATTCCCATGTCCGACAGCGAGACAGGAAGGCGCCTTGTCGGCGAGCAATTGTGCGCTTTTGATGGCCTCCTCCTTATTCCATGTGGCGAAGGCAGGAAAAGGAAACGTCCATTTTACCTGGCCTGATACAGCGATTCCTCCGCGTAATTGAAATGCATCTCCTGCTATTATAATGCCGTTTCTTGTATCAAGAAATGACATGCTGCCCGGTGTATGGCCCGGTGTTGGAATTGCAAGCAGAGAACCAATTGTTTCACCGCCCGTCAGCAGATGGTGAGGCTTTGTTTGCACGTGTTTCGGAATACCTCCTTTTATAGGTGTCTGCGGCTCATCATGACGCAAGGATGTATCACCTTGCAGCAGAAAAGAATCCCGTTCTGAGATCATCACCTTTGCATGAGGAAACGCTTGTGTCAATGTATCCAGTGATCCGACATGATCCCCATGTGCATGGGTCAATAAAATATGCTGAAGCGGTTTTCCCAGCTGATTTACAGCTTGAATAATTCCTTTATAGCTGCCTGGAATTGCAGCATCAACAAGGGTGACTTCGTTTTCTTCCTCTACTAAATAGCAATTGACCGGAAACAAAACTGGAAAAAAAGTCAGCTGCCAAACCGTTTGATTCTGGGTAACTCTCATCTTTTTATTCCCCCTAACAAAAAACTAATGGTATTAGTTTCATTATAACTAACACCATTAGTTTTTCAAGAGTTTATCAATTTTTTATGGCGACATAAATATTAACTTTCGCACGTTGAGGTACTGCTGCACTTTGATCATACATCTCAAAGTCGCCTGTAAATGTGCGCAGATGACGCTTATCCCAAGTCCAAATTTCCTTCCACGTTTCATACACAATCTCTTCAATAGGGCCGATTCTGGAAGTGAAAACGGCATAAGCGGAAGCCGGCAAATCAATGTTTTCATACGGTTCCGGAAGAGTCCCGCTGTCCTCCTGAAACGCTCCGACTGAAAATGTGTAAAACCCATTCGTCTCCTGTTCGTAATTGGAATATAAGGCGATAATGCTTTGATCTTTTTCAGCCTGTGAGAAAAGAATTCTCATATCCTGCTGCCAGAATTGATCCCATAGGGCCGGGATCCGCCTTTCTTCTGTCATTTCCAATGCGTTGCTTGTCCGCTGTGATAGTCCGGCAAACCGTTTCTGTTTTAAGTCTGTTATATGTGAAAAACTCATATGTTCCCTCCTTTTTACCTAGATTATAAAAAAAGAAACCTGACAGCAGTGTGTCAGGTTTCATATACTTTTTGCATTTGATGAATGGTATCTTTTACTTTATCCCGTATATGAAGGGGTTCCAAAACCTCAATATCCTTTCCGAACTGCAGCAAAAAACCGATCAGCCATTGATCTTCTGGAAGAGAAATCACTGCCCGGCAGTTTTCATCTTCATCACAATGAAGAACCTCAGATCCGAACCATTCACGTATGCGCTGACGTGCTGGCTGCTGAACAAGAATAACCAGTTCAGTTAAACGGTCCTTTTCGTACCAATTCCTATCCCACGGCAAGGTATCCAGCTGAATGTCTTTTCTGATAAAGGAATTTTGTAAAATGGCCATATCTTTCATCCGGTTAAGTTTAAAAAAGCGAAAATCGTTTCTAACCAGACAATAGGCGTATAAATACCAGCGCCCTGCCTTGCAAACCAATGTGTAGGGTTCTGTTTCACGAAGAAGTGTTTCCCCGCTTGCGTTCGTATATGTAAATGATATCGTTGACAATTGATCGATGGCGGCACTGATTTTCTCACGAAGTGCCTTTTGATCCTCAGTATGGCCCCAAGCCGTCATGTCAATAAACCATTTTTCTGTTTGATGCTTAAATGCTTCAGCAGATTGCTCCGGTATGAGGTGCTTAATTTTTTGATAAGCTGTGCTGTGAGAAGCAGGTTCACACATGGAAGAGACACTCTGCAAAGCGGACGCAATCGCAAACAGCTCCTCCTCTTTCAGCCACTCTCTCTCAAGCCGATACGTTTCCATAATGCCAATTCCGCCCCCGGCGCCCTGTGAGGTCACAATCGGAATACCAGCTCTATTGATCGTATCAATATCACGGTAAATTGTTCTGACGGATACTTCAAATAGCTCAGCAAGTTCAGCAGCCTGCACTTGTTTTTTGCTGATTAATAACACAACAATCGCTAACAAACGTTCCAGTTTCATTCTGTGCACCTTTTCTTCTTTTCATTTCCAACAAATTCAATCATAACATTTTTATAAAGCTTGGGCATATCTATTATGCGGCCCAAAGACACCTCGCATATGTTATGAAAGCAGGGGTTTCCCCTTCTTTTTTATGTTCAGTATTTGATTTCAACTACTATTTCGAACCGGATAAGCATACACTTCTCAACGGAGGGGATTTCACATCATGCATCTTACACTTCAGAGCGTTTATCCTGCCATGATTATTATCTTTTTTCTGTATAAAAAAATTAAAAGGTCCATCGGATATCAGCCGCTGAAACCTCACTGGCTGTTCACCCGTATGATTCTTTTCTCGCTGTTTGCTTTTGGTCTTTCGGTCTTCAGCATCACTCACCCTTTTTTATATGGATCTCTCATTTTGGGCATTCTTGGCGGATGGCTCCTTGTCTTTTTCGCTAAGAAAAACATCTCCTTTGAAAAACGCAGAGGAAAAATCTATTTTCGGACTCATATTTGGGTAGAAATGATTCTCTTAACTTTATTTTTATCAAGATTTCTGTATCGAGTGACAGAGCTTTATCTTACCTCGCCTGATCTCAACAGCCTTGGATCTTACAGTCAGTCAATCGGAACTGATCCTCTGACAATTGGCGTCTTTTTTCTGATAGCCGTTTATTATATCGGGTTTTCTTCTTTTGTCATCAAACTCAGCAGAAACGAACTCGATCAGAACGGACACGATAAAGAAAAAGACATCCTTGCCCGCTAGCAGCGATTAAGCAAGGGTGTCTTTTTTAATCGTGTTGTGTATGATGGATCATTTGCTGAAGAACATCTAAAACGTGTTCATCCTCCGGAGAGTAATAAATAGATGTTCCTTCTCTGCGCGATTTTACAAGCCGGAGATTTTTTAAGAATCTAAGCTGGTGGGAAACTGTGGATTGCAGTAAATTCAGCTTTTCTGCAATTCCGTTTACAGCATGTTCACCCTGGGATAATAAATGGAGAATTCTGATTCTGGTAGGATCAGAAAGCGCTTTGAATGTTTGCGCGACGAGAAACAGCGTCTCCTCGTCCAGATCAGCAGCCGTCCGTTCCGTTTCTCTAAATTCAGTCATATGTATCACCTTTCTTTATTCATAGTTTTATCTTATAACAAATGTGCTTGAGTGCAAACCAGCTTGCTCGTGTTCCAATTCAATCTCATAGTTTAAATTTATGTTTCAAATCAGGTTTTTACTTGGTCTGATATACCGTTCTGTGTCATAATAAAAAGGTCATACTGCTCCAAACATTGAGGGTGAAACACAGTAAAGAAAAAGAGAAAAGGCTGTTTCGCTGCTGCGGGTTTTATGATGATTTTTGTCTTTGTCATCGCCTCTTTTTTATTGGTCTTGCTTTTTTTCAACCGGGATTTAATCAAAAAACTTCCGATCGATACAAAAACGATTGTTTTGGAACGTTTAACCGATTATAAACCGCTGGTGGAAGACGAGCTTGAAAACCAAGGACTCTCTAATTATACATCACTCATACTTGGCATGATGTATCAGGAGTCAAAAGGAAAAGGCAATGATCCCATGCAGTCCTCTGAATCTCTGGGGTTAAAACGCAATGAGATAACAGACCCTCAACTCAGTGTTAAACAAGGCATCAAGCAATTTACCCTCATGTACAAGTCCGGTAAGGAAAAAGGTGTAGATTTGGATACAATAATTCAAAGCTACAACATGGGGGCAGGTTATATTGATTTTGTAGCTGAACATGGAGGAACGCATACTGAGGAATTGGCAAAACAATACTCCGAGCAGCAAGTCAAAAAAAATCCCGAGCTGTATACTTGCGGGGGAAATGCAAATAATTTCCGCTATCCGTATTGCTACGGTGATTACACGTATGCAGAAAAAGTAAAAGAAAAAACAAAAACTGTTGAAGAATCTTTGCAGGTTGCAACACTTGAAACCATGGAATCAAAGGCTCATGAATAGGAGTCTATCAATTTACTGACAGAAGCCCAAAAACTGATTTGGGCTTTTGTCATGTTTACAAGCTCAAAAAAAGCCATACTCAGTATGGCTTTTAATAATACGGTGATATCATCAGATATACAATAACGCCTGTAAGACTTACATACAGCCATAGAGGCATTGTCCATCTGGCAATTTTTTTATGGCGCTCCACCTGCATGCTGAAGCCTCTGATCAGCGTAAACAGCGCAAGCGGCACAATGATTGCAGAAAGGCAGATATGCGTAATTAAAATAAAGAAGTAAATCGGGCGCATAATACCTTCTCCGCCATAAAGCGTATTCTCCGCAATCGAATGGTAAGTAACATAGCAAATCAAAAATAATAATGTTGTTGTGAAAGCGGCTAAAATAAAGCGTTTATGAGCTTTGATATTTTTCTGTTTAATCATAATCAGCGCGGCCAATAAGAAGATAAACGTAAAGCTGTTGAATATCGCATTCAGCATTGGCAAAATGTGAATATTCGCATGGCTGAACTGATCTAATTTAGGCATAAAAAACAGCACCGCGATTAAACCGTTAATCAGAACTGTCAGCGTAAGGACAATCCCCGTATAATTTTTCGGTTTATTTTCTGTTTGATTCATTTGATGACCTCTCCTAATTTGTACTGGCTATCCAAATCGTATGCAAATTCAAAGAAGATGTCAACGTTTTCGATTGCTTCGTCAGAAATTAGACACACTTCAAAGGCCGGCGGCTTTCAGCCCCGGCCGTGTTAGATTTATGCCTCCTTGATCAAATGCTCAACGACCTTATATTCATTTTCATTCAGCAGGTTCTTTTGGATTTTTGAATGAATCGGTTTATTCATATGCTGATCCAAGATATCGGCCGTTTCTTTATCACCGGCGATGACCATTCGTTCCCATCTTTTTGTGGCAGCTTTTTGATCAAGATTGGCAGCCAGACGCTTATACAGTCTCGTTTGATTCTCCGTTACATGTTCCCTCATTTGGTTCTCTTCAAATGGTGCCGCTTTGTTTACAGAGGAATGGCAATTCTCCCAAGACTCATTGATGATATCATACTCATAATGCTCCACCGCCTCAATTTTACCTAAAACGGTTTCAATAATTTTCACTTCATGCTGCTGAGTTAAAATAAACGCCGTACTTGGGTACGTTTGGCGCAGATCCTTCAGCTGATCCAGAACAGCTGTTTCTTCCCAGTAAAATCTTGTTTCTACAGGGATTTGAAGTTTAATTGGTTCCCATATGCCGCTGTCAGAAACAAAAAATACGAGACTGCGGGGCATGTCTTTTCCCATTTCATTGAGGTATTGGTCAATTTTCGTTCTGATTCCATCCAGACACTTCTCTTCCTCTGGATCACTTGCTGCCAAATACTCTTTCAATCTGCCGAATCCCGACTTTAAGACAATTTTCCATTCTCCCCCCTGCTGATCTGGATCCCTCATGTCTGTATTGAGATATAGGGAGAGAATTTTATCCGGCGGTTCCAATCGGACATACTGTAATTTCTTAATCAATGAATCAATCGCCATTCCGATTCCTCCTTTTTCACAGGTTAGTTTTCTTTTTCCTCTCTTAAAAACGGTCAAACCTTACTTTGCGCTAAATTCTAGTAATAATGGATTTGTTGTTTACAATGCCCTTCTCATCTAATACAATTGATAACTGTGTTTCTAAGCTGATTTTGAAAGGAGTTTGATCTTGTTTACTGCTGAAGAAAAAAATCGTCAAGAACTTGAAGAAGAACTAAATGATTTAGAATTTCAAATTTACCGCATGCAGGAGAATATGAAGGATCTATCTAAAGATGCCAAAGTGCTTGGTATTGATCAATCGAAACATGATGAGTGGATGATTGTTTCCTCGATTGATGATGGCCAAACATGCAAAATTATGCTTACCGATTGTAAAACGGCTTATAGAGGAAAAGGCTGTTTTTCACTTGTAGCCTCTTACAAGGACGATGTCATTCATATCGGCGACATAAAAGGCCCTCCGAATCACGGGTTTGGTTCCATTTGCATGAAATATTTAAAAGATATCGCCAGAGACCACAATATTCCGAAAGTCACCGGCGACATTGCCAAGCGGGACTGGAATCATGTAGACCGGCTGATTCATTTTTATGAAAAACATCAATTCAAAGTATGCGTTGATCATGATACACAATCAGGCAGCATTAAGTGGGTTGATTTGTAAAAAAGTCTGGAAGAATGAGCCAAGATGTGCTGTAATGGTGTAAAACCATTGATGGAGGATTCTATGTACGCCTCAAAACTGAAAAAGGGAGACGAAATCCGGATCGTGTCTCCCGCGACCAGCATGTCTATATTATCAAATGAAGCAAAAATTCAAGCAAAAACGGCGTTAGAACGCTTAGGTTATCGGGTGACTATCGCCGAACATGCAAATGAATGTAACGAATTTGATTCCTCTTCTATCGAATCAAGAGTTCATGATCTGCATGAAGCCTTTTTTGATCCAAACGTCAAAGCGATTTTAACGACACTCGGCGGCTTCAATTCAAATCAGCTGCTTCGTTATCTTGATTACGAGAAAATCAAACAGCATCCAAAAATTCTGTGCGGCTATTCCGATATAACGGCTCTTTGCAACGCCATTTATCAAAAAACGGGCCTTGTTACTTATTCAGGTCCCCACTTTTCAACATTTGCAATGAAAAAAGGGCTCGATTATACAAAAGAGTATTTTCTTTCTTGCTGCGCTTCGGACGATCCGTTTGAGATTCACCCTTCAAGCGAGTGGAGCGATGACCGCTGGTTTTTGGATCAAGAAAACAGGCGATTTTATCCTAATAACGGCCCTGTTGTGATCCAAGAGGGTTATGCGGAAGGCACTTTGATTGGCGGAAACCTTTGCACACTTAATTTGCTGCAGGGAACGGAGTATTTTCCTGAAACAGAACATACCATTTTATTGATTGAAGATGATTATATGTCAGACATCCACATGTTTGACCGCGATCTGCAATCACTCATCCATCTTCCCTCCTTCTCAAATGTTAAGGCAATTATGATCGGCAGATTTCAGAAAGCATCAAACGTATCAATAGATCTTGTGAAAGCCATGATTGGAACAAAAAAAGAATTATCCGGCCTCCCAATCATCGCAAATATAAATGCCGGACACACCTCACCAATTGCCACGTTTCCTATAGGGGGAACATGCAGGATTGAAGCTGTTTCTGGTACATCACGAATATGGATCGATAAACATTAATCAGCTTGTAAATTTCTTTTTTACAAGCTTTTTCAGCGTAAACATTTATGCAGACGCACGAGGACATGACAAATGTCATATATGATGCATGATGTGTGCTACTACAAAGGACTTCTCTCATTCGCGTATACTGAACTGAGACACACAATGAGAGGATACTTACTATGACTGAACAAACCATTGCACATAAACAAAAACAGCTTACAAAGCAAGTCGCCGCTTTTGCTAAGCCCGAAACAAAAAACAGCCTGATTCAGCTTTTGAACACGTTTATTCCTTTCTTCGGATTGTGGTTTCTGGCTTATTTTAGCCTCAACGTCTCCTATCTCCTTACGTTAGCATTAACAGTAATTGCCGCAGGATTTTTGACAAGAATTTTTATCATCTTCCATGACTGCTGCCATCAATCATTTTTCAAACAAAAGCGCTATAACCATATTCTCGGTTTTCTGACAGGTGTTCTGACTTTATTCCCGTATCTTCAATGGCAGCACAGCCATTCGATTCATCACGCAACAAGCAGCAACCTGGATAAACGCGGAACGGGTGACATCTGGATGTTAACAGTAAACGAATATAAAGCTGCATCCAGACGAACAAAGCTTGCATACAGACTTTATAGAAATCCGTTTATCATGTTTATTCTCGGACCGATTTATGTTTTTCTAATCACCAACCGTTTTAACAAAAAAGGCGCAAGACGTAAGGAGCGTGTAAACACATACCTTACGAATCTGGCCATTGCGGCGTTGGCTGCTGCTTGCTGTCTGATCTTTGGCTGGCAATCGTTTTTGCTGGTGCAAGGCCCAATTTTTCTGATCTCAGGTTCAACCGGTGTGTGGCTGTTTTATGTTCAGCATACATTTGAAGATTCTTATTTTGAAGCAGATGAAAACTGGAGCTACGTTCAGGCTGCTGTGGAAGGCAGTTCGTTTTACAAACTTCCGAAACTGCTTCAATGGCTGACAGGCAATATCGGTTACCACCACGTTCATCATTTAAGTCCAAAAGTGCCTAATTATAAGCTTGAAGTTGCTCATGAACATCACGAACCATTAAAAAATGTACCGACAATCACCTTAAAAACAAGCCTGCAATCACTTGCATTCCGCCTTTGGGATGAAGATAAAAAACAATTTGTGTCATTTCGGGATATCAAACATATACCTTTCAGCCTTCCGCCTGATTCAACAGAAAAACAGAAGCTGCGGAAGAACGCCTGACAATGAAGGAGGTCTTCTCTTATACACAAGAAGGCTTCCTTTTTATTGTTCGAGGGTGCATTCTGGCTTTCGCAATGATAAAGTTACATGTAAGATGAAAAGCAGAAAATGAGGTAATATTATGTTTAAAAAGCATTTTACATTTCAAAAACTAAGCGGGATTACGCCCTATATATGGACGATATTTTTCATTCTCCCCTTCTACTTTATATGGAAATCAAATTCAACATTTGTTATTATTGTCGGCATCATTTTGACGCTTTTATTTTTTTTGGTATATCGATTTGCTTTTGTCTCTAAAGGCTGGGCCATTTATTTGTGGGCGTTTTTGTTAATTGGCATTTCAACTGCCTCTATTACGCTGTTCAGTTATATTTATTTTGCTTTTTTTATCGCGTATTTTATTGGAAACATAAAGGACCGCGTTCCCTTTCATATTTTATATTACGTCCATTTAATAAGCGCAGCCGTCGCAGCTAATTTCAGCCTCGTATTAAAAAAGGAATTCTTTCTGACTCAAATTCCTTTCGTCGTTATTACTCTCATCAGCGCGATTTTATTGCCCTTTAGTATAAGAATCCGCAAGGAGCGCGAACGGCTGGAAGAAAAACTCGAGGATGCAAATGAACGGATTGCCGAGTTGGTGAAATTAGAAGAGCGGCAGCGAATTGCCCGCGACCTCCACGATACACTTGGGCAAAAGCTTTCTCTTATTGGTTTAAAAAGCGACTTGGCAAGAAAATTGATATACAAAGATCCCGAACAAGCAGCACGTGAACTGAAAAGTGTACAGCAAACAGCGAGAACTTCTTTAAATGAAGTAAGAAAGATCGTATCCTCTATGAAAGGCATCCGGCTCAAGGATGAACTGATCAACATCAAACAAATTCTCGAAGCAGCTGACATTACGTTTATCTATGAAGAAGAGAAATGGCCCGAAAATATCTCATTGCTTAATGAAAACATTTTGAGCATGTGCTTAAAGGAAGCTGTCACAAATGTCGTCAAACACAGTCAGGCTAAAACTTGCCGAGTTGACATTCAGCAGCTATGGAAGGAAGTTGTCATTACAGTGTCTGACGATGGAACATTCCAAGGAGAAGAAAAATTCTATTCAAAAGGTCATGGCTTACTCGGTATGAGAGAACGGCTTGAATTTGCAAACGGGAGCCTTCACATCGATACCAAAAACGGTACCAAGCTTACCATGGCAATTCCTAATAACTCAAAATAAACAAAAAGGATGGCTTACATGATTAGTATATTTATTGCGGAAGATCAGCAAATGCTGCTGGGCGCTTTAGGATCACTTCTAAACTTAGAAGACGATATGGAAGTCGTAGGCAAAGGTACAACCGGTCAAGATGCTGTTGATTTTGTCAAAAAACATGAGCCTGATGTATGCATTATGGACATTGAAATGCCCGGAAAAACAGGGCTTGAAGCTGCTGAGGAGTTAAAGGATACAGGCTGCAAAATTATAATCTTAACCACCTTTGCCAGACCCGGCTACTTTCAGAGAGCCATTAAAGCAGGCGTTAAAGGCTATTTGTTAAAAGACAGTCCGAGCGAAGAGCTCGCAAGCGCCATCCGAAGCGTCATGAAGGGAAAACGCATCTATGCACCTGAGCTGATGGAGGACATGTACAGCGAAGCTAACCCTCTTACAGATAGAGAAAAAGAAGTGCTTGAACTTGTGGCTGACGGTAAAAACACAAAAGAAATCGCTCAGGAACTCAGCATCAAAAGCGGGACGGTGCGAAATTATATCTCAATGATTCTGGAAAAGCTTGAAGTGAAAAACCGAATAGAAGCCATTACTCGGTCAAAGGAAAAAGGCTGGTTTAAATAAAAAGGATCTTGGCATCTGCCCAAGATCCTTTTTGTAACCCCAGCTTTACGTGTTTCAGGGTGTTAGATTCTCTTGCGGATTGTGATCGTGTTTATATTCTGTCAGAAGCATAACAACCATTGAAAATGGAAAAAGTACGGCAAGGATGTACAGTAAATAAATGTGTTCTAAATAGATTTTTGATAAGCCGTATAAAACAATATGGTCTGGTATCGCTATTTTTGCAGCTAAAGCCGCACTTTTTTGTAAAAAAACCGCTGACGACTGCTGCTAATAACGGTACTTTTAAAAGCCGTATATCTCTTGAACATAGCTGTATAGCCCTTGTGGGCGTATAAATATAAATGGTGCAATCCTATCGATACAATCCCAAGAACTGCAACGAAAAGCCGTCCTGTTTTGATGAGACAAGTTCATCTGCATGTTACATATACCGAGTTGTATGTGTCCAGAGTAAACATGCTAATGGTAATAGCTTAATATCGCGGCGAATACATTATGGCAATAAATCGGCAATCGGCGGAGACTATACACTGTCAGCGTTCTCAATTCAGCCCCATAAATTGAAAGGCAAGCACTCCGGGGACGACTAACTAAAACCGCCGATGAGTTTAAAGAAACCCTCTAAAAGATCGCCCTTTTGTCCTTCAGCTAAATTTTTCGCTCCTAATGCCCGCTTGGTTAACAGCCCTATAAATTATTAATAGCCCTATAATCGTCGGCCACTACACACCTTCCGAACTGCTGATATCAATTGAATTGAGTTTTCAGTATGGAAAGCCGTCAGTTGAGCAACTCCGCTCCCAAAGCGGCGAGCTTCTGATATAAGTCTTTCCTCCAATAAAACCTATTTATTACACGTGAAAACATCGGGACCACTTTTCTTTTATCAGCATATGATATAAAGATCTCTAAACAGAACGAAAAAAGACACAAGCCAAAAGCTCGCGTCTTTTCTCACAATCTATATGATTAGTTTAAGATTTTTACATTTACAGTTTTGACGCCCCAATTAGATGCATCACTTTTATTTGGTACAAATACGTCGATTTTATTTCCTTTAATAGCGCCGCCAGTGTCTGCTGCTGTTGCTTCACCGTAGCCTTCAACATAGACTTTAGAACCTAGTGGAATCACATTAGGATCAACCGCGATGACTTTCGCGTTCGGGTTCTTATTTAAGTCGATGCCTGTTGCCGTAACGCCGGAAATGCCACCGTCGTTAGCAGTGTAAGCAGTAGCAGTAACTGTTAGTTCTTTTGAAGCTTCTTGATTATTTGTATTTGATTGAACAGCCTTCTCTTCTGTGTTAACAGAAGTTTCTGCCTCAGCCTTTGTTTCTTGTTTAGGTTGCTGTTGTACAGCTTCTTGTTTAGGTTGCTCTTTTTGCACAGCCTCTTGTTTTGGTGCAGTTTGAGGTGCGCTTGTTTGCGCATTCTCAGTAACTGTGTTTGCTGCTGTTGCCTGACCTTTTACTGAAAGTGTAGATCCAGCATAGATCATATCAGAGCTTAGGTTATTCCAAACTTTCAGGTTGTTGACTGTCGTACCGAATTTTTGAGCAATCTTAGAAAGCGTATCTCCCGCTTTAATTGTATATTGCCCAGAAGTGGTTGTTTCTTCTGAAGAAATGGTCAGTTTTTCTCCTGCAAAGATTTTATCAGAAGTTAACTTGTTCCATTCTTTTAGGTCCTTTAGGTTCACTCCGTTTTTTTGAGAGATTCCCCAGAGCGTATCACCCTTTTGCACCGTGATTTCTTTTGCAGAAGCGTGAGCTCCGAATGCAGTTGTTGAAAGTGCAGCAACTGCTACAAAGGACATAATCGTCTTCTTCATAAGTAAATCCTCCCTTGTTAGCTTTTTATTGGCGGCTAACAGGTGATATCGTAACACACGTAAATGTCAAATCAATAACAAAAAGATATGATTTAGATTACAGTTCCTTTACATGAAGGATTTCTCTGTGTTGGAAAGACTTGCTGAACCCTTGATATAATAGGCTTCGCAAGTCTTTTTGATTTGAACCAAAAAAGAGAAAATAAAATGTGTTTTTTATAGAAAAAAAGGTTGATTTTCTTTTTTTTTAGTCTGTCATCCCTGCATAAGCTTGTATTTCTTGTAAAAAAAGCCGGCCGTATTTTGCTCTTTTTTGTTCTCCGACGCCTTTTATAGACAAAAGTTCCTCATCATTTGCTGGCTGTTTGCCTGACATTTCTTTTAACGTTTGGTCAGAAAAAACGACAAAAGGCGGAACCCCCTGCTCTGCCGCAATTTCTTTGCGAACCATGCGCAATCGTTCAAACAGCTCGTCATTTTCAGTAATCGCAACCGCTTTTAATGCTTCTTTTCTCGTTACTGATAATTCTCCTTTCAGCACATTCCTTCCTTTACTGCTGACAAAAAGAGTCGGAAATGTTCCGTCTGACATCCTGATGAAATCGTCAGAAATAAGAAATTCAATAAAATCACTGATTTCCCCTACTGATTGGTGTTTTAATATCCCGTATGTTGAGAGGTCGGAAAAGCCATTTTCAAGAACTTTTTTATTTTTAGAGCCGGCGAGCACCTGGGCAACCATCGTCTTGCCAAACCGTTCTTTCATGCGAATGATACAAGATAAGACCATTTGCGCCTCCCGTGTGACATCATGGGCCGTCCTTGTATCAGTGCAATTTCCGCACTGTCCGCACGCATCAGGCTCCTTTTCTCCGAAATACATAAGGATAAAACGCTGCAGACAATCTTCCGTGTGACAATAGTCGACCATTTGTCTCAGCTTTTTTAAATCCTGCTTTTGTTTCTCTTCATGTTCTGATTGTTCAATTAAAAAACGCTGCACCATAATATCCTGCGGTGAAAACAGGAGAACACATTCGCTGTCAAGACCGTCCCGCCCAGCTCGTCCAGCCTCTTGATAGTAGCTTTCCATATCTTTCGGAATTTGTGCATGCAGAACAAATCTGATATTTGATTTATCAATGCCCATTCCAAAAGCAGACGTTGCCACCATCACTTGCAGCTCATCATTAAGAAACCTTTCCTGCTGATCTTTTCTGACATCATCAGCCAAACCTCCGTGATACCGGCCTGCACTGATCTGATTTCGTTTCAATCTCTCATAAATCCGATCAGCTTCTTTTCTGGTCGCTGTATAGACAATGCCAGCTTCATGTTTGTTCTTTTGCACATATTCATCAATAAAACGATCCTTATTTTCTCCTTTTGCTACTTTAAAGGTTAAATTATCACGGGAAAATCCGGTATATACCGTGTTTTCTTTTTGAATATGCAGCTGTTTGCAAATATCCTCATGAACCTCGGGTGTTGCTGTTGCTGTTAATGCCATGATGACAGGTTTGTCATGTAATTCTCGGAACAAAATTTCAATATTTCTGTAGCTGGGCCTAAAATCGTGGCCCCATTGAGAAATACAGTGCGCCTCGTCTATTGCGACCAAAGGAACATCAATGCTCTGCAAAATCCGAATAAACTCCGTAGACGTTAATCGCTCCGGTGTAATGTAAAAAAGCTTATAAGCCGCTTCTTTGAGCCCGTTCAGCCTCTCATATATTTCCTGATTGGATTGTGTGCTGTTAATGTAGGCGGCGTTAATCCCCGCTTCTTCCAACGCATCTACTTGATCCTTCATCAAGGAAATCAAAGGCGAAATGACGATCGTTGTCCCTTCAAACATCAGTGCCGGGATTTGATAGCAAATCGATTTGCCTCCTCCCGTCGGCATAATGCAGACCGTGTTTTGCCTTTCTTCCGTCACCGAGCGGATCGCTTCCTCCTGGCCGATGCGGAGCTTTTCATAACCGAAATAATGGGCCAGAAGGGATTGGGCTCTATGTAACATAACGTGTAAACCTCGCTTTTCCTTGAATTTCTCCCATCATATCATAAAAAAGCGGCCTTCATTTCTTTCACACAGAAATTGAATTTTCACTATACCTACCTTTTTTAGATAAAATAAAAAGCCATTTCCAAAAAGGAAATGGCTTTCGCTACGTCTTGCCGTATGCAAGTAAGAAAGTTTTAAACCACCACTCCTCAAAGTGGGTGTTTGCAGAAACGTTCCTGTCGTCCTCTGCAATGGAGGCATGACATTCCGGCTTCGATATAAAACTCCCTATTACAGCTTAAAGGTTAAAACTTAATTAACAATACGCACAAAGTAGCTTCTTTTATATAGTACATCATCAGTCGTTTTTTATCAAGGGGCCAAAACAATTGTTTAGAAAAACTTTTTTCCAGCCATTAAAACTGTTATTTCGCTATTATATCTGATAATTCGACAAACAAAAAATATATCAAAATAGAAAAACAGCCATCATAGCGAAAAGGAATGATCACTTTCTTCTATATAATATATATATACAAAAAACTCCTATCGCATGGATAGGAGTTTTGACTTGATTAGAATTTTGCAGCAAGATCTTTTGCTTCTTGTAAACCTTTTTCAATGATTTCTTGTGCTTGATCAGGCGCTGCATTATGTCCTTCGATGACAACTGTTTGCAAGTCTTGAACACCCCAGAAACCAATAACAGTTTTCATGAAGTTTAATGACATTTCAAGTGCAGCCATTGGTCCTTCAGAGTAAACGCCGCCGCGAGCGTTAAGAAGCACAACTTTTTTGCCGCCCATTAAACCAACTGGTCCTTCTTGTGTGTATTTGAAAGTAACGCCTGCGCGAGACAGGTAATCAACATAAGTATGAAGCACTGCTGGCACTGTGAAGTTCCAAAGCGGGAATGCGAAAACAACTTTGTCAGCTTTTACAAACTGATTCAGATATTTGTCAGCAATTGCAGCTTGTTTTTTCTCTTCTTCTGTCATTTCCATTCCTTGGCCTGCTTTAAATGTTCCGTTAATCATATCTCTTCCAAGGTAAGGAAGGTTTTCTTTATGAAGATCTAATTCAACCACTTCATCATTAGGGTTGTTTTCTTTATAAGCAGCTAAGAAAGCTTCGTAAAGTTTAGTTGAAACGCCTTCTTCAGCTGTACGGTCGCTTGATTTTACAAATAATACTGTAGACATTTGTATTCCTCCCGGTAAACTTTTTATATTTACTTACAAATAGTATGTTACTTTCTTTTTTACTCGAAGTCAATCACTTTATTTTGAATATGAGATTTTTTTTCAAAAAAAAGCAAGTACACCTAATATCGGTGTACTTGCTTATCATTTTTACTTTGAATCTTGTTCACGATCCAAAATCTCATACGTCTGTGAGCTTTTTTGGTCAACTGTTTCTTTATTGGATAGATCCTTTACCTGTTCATGAAACTCTCTTTCAAATGACGGAGCATCTGTCTCTAATTCATCCTCCATATCAGCTTGAGCTTCAACTGTCATTCTTGCATAAGGAACAGCTTCGAGCCTTTCGTAGGGAATGTCTTGGCCAGTTTTTTCACACACTCCGTAAGTTCCGTCTTTCATCTTTTGTAATGCATGGTTGACCTCCTCTAACAGCTCCCGGTCTATTTCTCTCACCGTTTGGTCTGTCATTCGGTCTGTGACGAGCGTTCCGTGATCTGCCATGTGGTTGTCAACCCCATTTGAAAGCTCCCCCACTTCTTCCGTCATTGATTCTGTTTCCTTTTTCTCGCCAGACAATTCTTTTTGCATATCGAGCAATTTATGGTAGAGATGCTGTGTTTGTTCTTTTGTCAGTGACATGTGTATCCTCTCCTTTCTATCCTGTTTCCCGTTTCGCCCTCTGTCAAACATGGGAACTTTGATGGAAAGTTGAGCTACTGTCTTTTTGAACGGATTGTAACCGCCGGCGATGATGGTGTGGGATTTCTTTGGCACATTTTGTCCTTCTTAGTCGTGTAAACAGAACGAGCATGTGCGCATTGTTCTGTATTTATATAAAAAAAAGCCTAACCATTTTTTGAACGGCTGGCTCGTCAAATATTCAGCTGCACAAATGCTTTGTCAGCACCGCTTGAACTTCGCTTAAATCGGTGTCTTTTGCAAATTCTAATTCAAAGGTTTTGCTTCTTGTCATCAGTAAAAGCCCAGTGTCTGGATCAAACATGCCCGCTTCTTGGATCGCAAAGCTTTCAATTGTTTTATATGGAAGAAATACACGAACCTTCTTTTTAGAAAACATTTTATTGTCAAAGAAAATGATCCGTTTATTTGTAAAGCAAATTTGGTCAACCCGGAGCTTATAAATCGATTCTATTCTTTCCCCTTCAACGAGCAAAGCTTCAAGCTTCTTTGCGTCCGTTGATCTGCTAACAGAAAAAATACCCAATGAAGAACCCCTCTTTCTGCGTTTATCTATTTGTTTTATCATTCATTACATAAAAATAAGTCCTTTATCCCTATATAAGAATACGACATAGAAGACATTTAAACCATTACGAACAGATTACATTTTTCAAATTTTTGATTTGTTTTTCGTCTTTTAAGCTGTTGTCATCAAGTAATACGCACGTATAGAGAAAAAAGTTTCAATATTCAGCAATATTTTTTAAAAAGGTTTTAAAGTTTTCATTGTTTTGTTTTATTTTTCCTGTTTTAACCATAAAAAACCGCAGCTGAGCTGCGGTTTTTTATATCCTCGGCTTTATTCAGGCATTAAACCTCTTCGAAGTATTCTTTATAATAGCCGCCGACTTTATTCGTATTGTCGATCACAAATAGAAACTCCTCTGTTTCATTTTTCACTTCATATTCTTTTCCCGGAGTTAAAACGCGGTTCACGATATATTTTTTTGCGTTTGTCTGCACACATTTTACCTTTTTGATTGTTTCTTTTTCAAGCCAATTGTTATGAATCATGATGAAATCTCCTTTACTTATCTATAAGCTTATTGTAGCTTTTTTCTTTTGTAAATTGCAATATCGGTTATTCATTGATTTTGCCTTGTTTTCTATTATAGAATGTTTGTATACGCTTACTCTTACTGTAAATAACACAGCTTATTTCTGCTATTCAATCAAGGAATTAATGTGCTATCACCAAGAATCTCAAAACAGACCATAAAAATTGACTGGAGGTTTGTTACGGATGAGTTCTTTAACGATGCAAGTGACGAAAAGGCTGGAGACATTTTTACAGGGAACAAAGAAGCTTTATATTGATGGAAAGTTTGTTCCGAGTGCCTCAGGGGCAACCTTTGATACTCCCAACCCGGCAACCGGCGAAACCTTGATGACGCTGTATGAAGCCCAGGCTGCGGATGTGGACAAAGCGGTTAAAGCTGCCCGGAAAGCCTTTGACCAAGGCGAATGGAGAACAATGTCTCCAGCTTCGAGAAGCAGACTGATGTATAAGCTGGCAGACTTAATGGAAGAGCATAAAACTGAGCTTGCTCAGCTTGAAACGCTCGATAACGGAAAACCGATAAATGAAACGACTAATGGAGATATTCCGCTGGCTATTGAGCATATGCGCTATTACGCCGGCTGGTGCACAAAAATAACAGGACAGACGATCCCGGTTTCCGGCGCCTATTTTAATTATACGCGCCATGAGCCTGTCGGCGTCGTCGGCCAGATCATTCCATGGAATTTCCCTCTCCTGATGGCGATGTGGAAAATGGGTGCGGCTCTTGCAACAGGCTGTACAATCGTGCTCAAACCGGCTGAACAAACGCCGCTTTCAGCTCTTTATTTAGCAGAATTAATTGACCAAGCCGGTTTCCCTGACGGTGTAATCAATATCATTCCGGGATTCGGTGAAGATGCGGGAGAAGCGCTGACGAACCACGAAGCGGTTGATAAAATTGCCTTTACCGGTTCCACTGAAATCGGAAAGAAAATCATGTCCACCGCTGCGAAAAGCATTAAGCGGGTTACACTGGAGCTGGGCGGAAAATCACCTAATATTCTTTTGCCGGATGCGAATTTGAAAAAAGCGATCCCAGGCGCTTTAAACGGTGTGATGTTTAACCAAGGCCAAGTCTGCTGTGCGGGCTCGCGCGTTTTCATTCATAAAGACCAATATGATGAAGTTGTTAATGAGATGGTGTCCTATGCTGAATCACTTCGCCAAGGAGCGGGCCTTCATAAAGATACACAAATCGGGCCTCTCGTGAGCAAGGAACAGCACGAACGCGTTCTTTCCTATATTCAAAAAGGAAAAGATGAAGGAGCAAAAGCAGTGACTGGCGGAAGCTGTCCTTTTGAAGAAGGGTATTTTGTCGCACCGACTGTGTTTGCGAATGTTGAAGACGAGATGACCATCGCAAAAGAAGAAATTTTCGGTCCGGTGCTGACTGCCATTCCGTACGAAACTGTCGATGAAGTCATTGAACGAGCAAATCATTCAGAATATGGACTCGCGGCCGGTCTATGGACAGAGAACGTCAAGCAGGCCCACTATATCGCGGACCGTCTTCAAGCGGGAACCATCTGGGTGAACTGCTATAATGTGTTTGACGCGGCGTCTCCGTTCGGCGGTTATAAACAGTCGGGACTCGGAAGAGAAATGGGATCCTATGCCTTAGATAACTACACAGAAGTCAAAAGTGTATGGATTAATCTCGAAGATTAACATGCATGTTAAAAAAACTGCTGCCTGCCAGCAGTTTTTTCTTTCTGTAATGGCGGTAAATGACGCTGAATATATATGCTTCTGAAGGAGTTGAGCGTGATGGGCACACTTCAGGAGAAAGTGAGGCGTTATCAAAAGAAAACCATTGCAGAGTTAAGAGACAGGCAAAACGCTGACGGTTCGTGGACATT
Organism: Bacillus sp. TSO22; assembly: GCF_020223595.1. Classification (NCBI taxonomy): domain Bacteria; kingdom Bacillati; phylum Bacillota; class Bacilli; order Caryophanales; family Bacillaceae; genus Bacillus; species Bacillus sp. TSO22. The sequence goes on along the minus strand of NZ_JAHAWO010000015.1, from coordinate 322,492 downwards.
TTGCTTTGAAGGACCAATCATGACAAATTCCTTTTTTATTTTGCTCCTCACCTCACTTGATGATGGGGAGAATGAAAAAGAACTGATATCAGCGCTGGCAGCGGGCATTCGCGAAAAACAGCAGTCCGACGGCACATTTATCAATTATCCCGATGAAACGAGTGGAAATATAACGGCTACCGTCCAAGGATATGTCGGGATGCTGGCTTCAGGATGTTTTCACAGATCTGACCCGCACATGAGAAAGGCTGAACAATTTATCATTTCACATGGCGGCCTGAAACATGTTCATTTCATGACAAAATGGATGCTTGCCGCGAACGGGCTGTACCCTTGGCCTGTTTTGTATTTACCATTATCACTCATGGCGCTCCCCCCAACATTACCGGTTCATTTCTATCAGTTCAGCGCATATGCCCGAATACATTTTGCTCCTATGGCTGTAACACTCAATCAGCGATTTGTTCTTAAAAACCGCAATATTCCATCTCTTCATCATCTCGATCCGCACATGACAAAAAACCCTTTCACTTGGCTTCGATCCGATGCTTTTAAAGAAAGAGATCTCACGTCTATATTGTCACATTGGAAACGCATTTTTCATGCACCATTTGCTTTTCAGCAGCTGGGCTTACAGACAGCTAAAACGTATATGCTGGACCGGATTGAAAAAGACGGAACATTATACAGCTATGCGAGCGCAACCATATTTATGGTTTACAGCCTTCTATCACTTGGCGTGTCGCGCCACTCTTCTATCATTAGGAGGGCAATTAAAGGCATCAAATCGCTAGTGACAGAGTGCAGCCGGATTCCTTATCTTGAAAACTCTACTTCAACTGTTTGGGATACTGCTCTGATCAGCTATGCCCTTCAAAAAAACGGCGTGACCGAAACAGACAGCTCTATTACAAAAGCATCCGCCTTTTTGCTAGAACGACAGCATACCAAAATAGCAGATTGGTCTGTCAAAAATCCGGACGTACCTCCCGGCGGCTGGGGATTTTCAAACATCAATACAAATAACCCTGACTGTGATGACACTGCAGCCGTATTAAAAGCGATACCCCGCAGTTATTCTCCTTCAGCTTGGGAGCGAGGATTGTCTTGGCTTTTATCAATGCAAAACAATGACGGCGGATTTTCTGCTTTTGAAAAAAATGTGAACCACCCTCTGATCCGCCTTCTCCCGCTTGAATCCGCCGAGGACGCGGCAGTTGACCCTTCAACCGCCGACCTCACCGGACGTGTGTTGCACTTTTTAGGCGAGAAAGCCGGTTTTACAGAGAAACATCAACATATTCAGCGCGCTGTGAACTGGCTTTTCGAACATCAAGAACAAAATGGGTCTTGGTACGGGAGATGGGGGGTTTGCTACATTTACGGCACATGGGCTGCTCTAACAGGTTTGCATGCCTGCGGGGTTAACCGAAAGCACCCTGCTATACAAAAGGCCCTGTGCTGGCTCAAGTCCATACAGCTTGATGACGGCAGCTGGGGAGAATCCTGCAAAAGCGCCGAAATCAAAACGTACGTATCGCTGCATAGAGGAACCATTGTACAAACGTCCTGGGCTTTAGACGCTTTGCTCACTTACGAAAATCCCGAACACCCATCTATTGTGAAAGGTATGCAATACCTTACTGACAGCAGTTCTCATGGCGCCGATAGTCTGGCCTATCCAGCAGGAATCGGATTGCCAAAGCAATTTTATATCCGCTATCACAGCTATCCATATGTATTCTCTTTGCTGGCTGTCGGGAAGTATTTGAATGCTATTGAAAAGGAGACAGCAAATGAAACGTGAATCTTATCAAACGGAGATGTTCAATTGGTGTGAAACCCTGAAGGATCAGATTCAAAAACGAGGACAGCTTGATCAGTTTGAAGATCAAATCGACAAGATGATTGAAGCACTAGAAGATGATCAAACAACAGAAGAAGATTGGTATAATCAGGCTGCTGCCCTTTATCGGGATATTACAGAATCAGAGGATACAAGTGAAAGACGCGCTTATGTCCCTATAGGGAAACATGTGCTGCCAAAGCTGCCGTACAAATATTCCGCCTTAGAGCCTTATATTTCACGCGAGATTATGGTCCTTCATCATACGAAGCATCATCAAAGCTATGTTGACGGTCTGAACAAAGCAGAATTAGAGCTTAAGAAAGCGAGAGCATCAAAGAATTTTGATTTGGTCATTCATTGGGAAAGAGAGCTTGCATTCCATGGAGCAGGCCATTATTTGCACAGTATTTTCTGGTTTTCAATGCATCCAAACGGAAAAAGGCGTCCTACGGGCGCATTGTTCCAAATGATTGATCTTTCATTTGGAAGCTATTCCGCTTTTAAAGAACATTTCACGCAGGCCGCTAAAAAAGTAGAAGGTGTCGGCTGGGCCATTTTGGTCTGGGCACCTCGATCGGGACGGTTGGAGATTTTAACGGCAGAAAAGCACCAGCATTTCAGCCAATGGGATGTGATCCCTCTTTTACCGCTTGATGTATGGGAACATGCCTACTATTTGCAATATAAAAATGACCGGGCGAGCTACGTTGATCATTGGTGGAATGTCGTGGATTGGCGCGAGGCAGAAAAACGTTTTGAGCAAGCAAAAGAAGTTGTTTGGAAACTCTATTAAAAAAAGCCCCCTTTTCCTGGGGGCTTCTTGTTTTAAAAAATGCCTAACACATGTAAAAATACGATGATGATGGCAACAGGTGAAAGATAACGAATGAGCAGGAGCCAAACCGCAAACCACTTTCGTTTGAGGCTGGAACCGCTTTTCAGCTCGTCGAACAAATCCTGTTTCGGTATTTTTAACGGAACAAAAATAGAAATCAATAACGCGCCTAACGGCATTAAAATATTGCTTACAAGATAGTCTGCCGCATCAAAAATGGACAAGTGAAATATAGAGACGTCACTTAAGACACCGTATGATAATGCAGATGGCACTCCGACAATAAAAATAGCAATTCCGCCTAACCAAGCGAATCGTTTTCTTTTATTGACATCGCCTTTTGAAAGCACCGCGACCAAAATTTCCAGCATTGAAAAAGCGGATGTTAGTGCCGCAAATAAAAATAGAAGTAAAAATGCTAATAAAAAGATAATTCCGAACGGCATTTGATTAAATACAGTCGGCAGCACGTTAAATAACAGGACCGGCCCTTGGTCTGGTTTGAGGCCGAATGAAAAGACAGCTGGAAAAATCGCAATTCCGGCCATTACAGCAACAAGCACGTTCAATACCGTTACAGATACAGCGGATTGCACCAGATTTTCCTGTTTCTCTAAATAAGAGCTATACGTTACCATGACAGATACACCAACACTTAGTAAGAAAAAGGATTGTCCCATCGCATATAAAATCGTATTGGCATCAATTGCGGTTAAATCAGGCATCAGGAAAAACTTAAGGCCTTCCATTGCGCCATCAAGTGTAATGGAACGCACCATTAATATGACAAATAATATAAAAAGTGCCGGCATTAATACTTGGCTTGCTTTTTCAATTCCGCTGCTTACCCCTTTTGCAACAACTAAAATTGTCACCACCATAAAGAGCAGCTGGCCTCCTACAGCCAAATAAGGATTTGAAATCGTACTTGCAAATATCGTATCAAAACCAGATGTTTGCGATAAACCGCCAGTGAAGCCTTTGATAATATAAACTAAAATCCACCCGCCAACGACGCTGTAGAAAGATAAGAGAATAAAGCACGTCGCCATGCCTAAATAACCGATCCAATGCCACTTCGTTCCTGGAGCAAGTGTTTTATAGGACTGAACGGCATCTTTCTGTGTTTTTCTGCCTATGATAAATTCACCTAACAATAAAGGCAGTCCGATTAAAACCGTAAATAAAATAAAAATAAGTAAAAATGCGCCTCCTCCGCTGGTGCCTGCTACATATGGAAATTTCCATATCGCGCCAAGCCCGATAGCTGATCCTGCCGCGGCTAAAATAAAGCCGAGCTTCGAAGACCATTGATTCGCTTCCTTCACCCTATCACTCCTATTTTATCTAACCATTATAAAGATTCATTGTAAGAATATCTTCCTATATAGTCAAGAACATTTTAATTAGTTTACATAATATATCTACTGTCATCTATTTAAAGCCAATCCGTCTATTGATATTGAATTATTCAGATAATTAATTATAATAAGAGAATGTTTAAAATTTTGTGAGAATTTCCGCTGAAGTTCTTGATAAATGTGTAAGGAGTGTTTTTATGGACATCATTAGAAAAATAAGTCATTTCGCGGGACAAACCTTCGGCATATGGGTCATTGTTTTTGCCGTGCTGGGATTTTCTTTCCCGTCTTTATTTACGTGGATCAGTTCTTATATTACGATTTTTCTTGGCATTATCATGTTTGGAATGGGTCTTACATTGCAAGCCGATGATTTCAAAGAGCTGCTCAGAAAGCCTTGGCACGTCATCATTGGAGTGATTGCTCAGTATACCATCATGCCGCTCGTTGCTTTTGGATTGGCATTTGGACTGCATCTGCCAGCTGAAATTGCAGTGGGTGTTATCCTTGTGGGTTGCTGCCCTGGGGGAACTGCATCTAATGTCATGACATTTTTAGCAAAAGGAAATACGGCGCTTTCTGTTGCTGTTACAACAATATCTACCTTGTTGGCACCTGTTGTAACACCGGTTTTGATTATGCTGTTTGCAAAGGAATGGCTTCCAGTCTCGCCGGGGTCTTTGTTTATTTCAATCTTACAGGCTGTTTTATTTCCGATCATTGCAGGCCTGATCGTCAAAATGTTTTTCAGAAAACAAGTCGCAAAAGCCGTACATGCCCTTCCGCTTGTTTCTGTCATTGGCATCGTTGCAATTGTCTCAGCTGTCGTCAGCGGCAACAGGGAAAATCTGCTTCAAACAGGGTTGCTCATTTTTTCTGTTGTCATCCTGCATAACGGTATCGGCTATTTGCTTGGATTTCTTTGCGCAAAGCTTTTAAAAATGGATTATCCGTCTCAAAAAGCGATTGCAATCGAAGTCGGTATGCAAAATTCAGGACTTGGGGCGGCACTAGCCACAGCTCATTTCTCACCGCTATCTGCCGTACCAAGCGCGATATTCAGTGTGTGGCATAACCTTTCAGGTTCCATGCTTGCAACATATTGGTCAAAAAAAGCGAAAAAGAAACAAACAGCATCAACCAGCAATAATCTATCTCTTTAAATCCGCATACAAAAAAGGTACATCACATTATCGTGATGTACCTTTTTTTATTAGCCCTCTAATAAAAGCTGTTCAGGATCTTCCAGTAAATTTTTGATTGTCACTAGGAAACCAACCGCTTCTTTACCGTCTACAATCCGGTGATCATAAGATAAAGCGATATACATCATCGGACGGTTTTCGAAGCGCTCTTCATCAATTGCCACAGGGCGCAGCTGAATCTTATGCATGCCCAGTATACCGACTTGAGGGCTGTTTAAAATCGGAGTCGACATCAGTGAACCGAAAGTCCCCCCGTTTGTAATGGTGAAGGAGCCCCCCTGTAGCTCACTAAGGGTTAATTTATTGTTTCTTGCTTTTTTCGCAAGCTCGCCAATTTCTTTTTCGATTCCTGCAAATGTCAGGCGGTCCGCATCCCGTACAACCGGAACGACAAGGCCTTCATCAGCCGCAACAGCGATCCCAATATCGTAGAATTTCTTAACGATCAGCTCATCGCCTTGAATTTCCGCATTCAGCAGCGGATATTTTTTCAACGCAGCTACGACCGCTTTCGTAAAGAAAGACATGAAGCCGAGCTTCACTTCGTTTTGCTCAAAGAATTGATCTTTGCGGCGTTTTCTGAGATTCATGACAGCCGTCATGTCTACTTCATTAAATGTAGTCAGCATCGCCGATGTTTGCTGTACCTCTACAAGGCGTTTTGCAATCGTTTGTCTGCGGCGTGACATTTTTTGCACTTCAACAGGTTTCTCAAAGCTTTGCTGTGCTTTTTGAGCCTGAGGCTGCTGCTGTTTTTGCTGAGGAGCCGGTTTTGACGCTGGTTTTTCGTACGCTTCGACATCATGCTTGCGCACTCTTCCTAACGGATCTCCCGTTGGAACCTGAGACAAGTCAATTCCTTTCTCTCTTGCCAGCTTACGGGCTGAAGGAGAAGCAATCGTTCTTGATTTTGCTTCGGCTTGCGTTTCCTCGCTCACCTCTTGTGCCGCTGGTTCAGCTTGCTTCTCTACTTTTTCGCTTTCCTTGCTTTCAGCTTTCTCTGAAGGAGCAGGGGCAGAACTTTCACCCGCGCCTTCTGAAATCGTACCGATAATTTCTCCGACTTGGACGGTATCACCCGAATCTTTCAATACCTCTTGAAGTACACCCGATTCTTCTGCTGTCAATTCAACATTTACTTTGTCCGTTTCTAGTTCAAGCAGATATTCACCCTGTTCTACATAATCACCAGGCTGCTTTAACCATTGGGCTATTGTTCCTTCTGAGATTGATTCTGCTAATTCAGGTACCTTAATTTCCGCCATTTTTTCATTTCCCCCTTAGTTTTTGCGAGTCAAGCTATCAGATACAATACGTTCCTGTTCTTTTTTATGAACTGTCGGATCTCCCTCTGCAGGGCTGGATCGTCTTCTTCGTCCAATATATTGAACACTTACTCCCTGTGGTGCAATTTCTGTCAAATACGGGCTGATATAACTCCAAGCCCCCATGTTCTGCGGCTCTTCCTGCACCCAAACGATTTCTTGCAGGTTCGGAAGTTTTGCAAATAATTCTTTGACTCCTTTTGCCGGGAATGGATACAGCTGTTCAATTCTCGCAATGTGAAGCCACTCTTTACCATCTTCTAATTTATTGAAATGATCACTGATGTCTATGGACACTTTACCGCTGGATAATACAAGTCTGGTTACTTTTTCATAGTCATGAGAAAGTCCGGACTGTTCGTAAACAGGCTGGAAGCGGCTTTCGCTGAGCTCCTGCACTTCCGAAACCGTATTCGGATTACGAAGAAGGCTCTTCGGCGTCATAATGACGAGCGGTCTGATCTCTTCACGAAGCAGCATTTTCGCCTGTCTTCTTAAAATATGGAAATACTGTGCAGCGCTTGTCAGATTGGCAACCGTCCAGTTGTTCTCCGCGGCAAGCTGCAGGAACCGCTCGATTCTTCCGCTTGAGTGCTCAGGCCCCTGTCCCTCGTAACCGTGCGGAAGCAGCATAACTAATCCAGATTTTTGGCCCCATTTCGCACGTCCGGCAGAAATGAATTGGTCAAAATACACTTGAGCAGCGTTGGCAAAATCTCCGTACTGCGCTTCCCACATGACAAGCGTTTCCGGTGAATGCACGTTATAGCCGTATTCAAAGCCGAGAACCGATCCTTCAGACAGCGGGCTGTTATGAACAGCAAACGATGTGCCACAGTCAGATAAGTGATGAAGCGGCACAAATTCTTCACCCGTCTCACTGTCATGAAGCACAAGGTTTCTTTGGGCGAACGTTCCGCGCTCGGAATCCTGTCCTGTTAAACGAATCGGTGTTCCGTCTTTCAAAATAGAAGCAAACGCAAGTGATTCAGCCAAAGACCATTCCACTTTTCTGTCATCATCAAACGCCTTTGCGCGTCTTTCTAAAATGCGCTTTAGCTTGCCGAAAACGTTAAACGACTCCGGCCAGTTGACCAATTCGCCATTCAGCTTGCGAAGCACATCAAAATCAATGGAGGTGTCCACATCAGGGAAACCGTTTGAAACAGGCTCTGGAAGTTCAATTTCACAGGCGGTATGTTCCTTTTTAGCCGGCACTTTCTGATAAGCATCCTCAATGCGCTTCGTTACCGATTTTTCGATGTTTTGAACAACTTCCTCGGTAAGCACGCCTTCGTTCACAAGCTTTTCGGCGAAAATTTGTTTGACGGTCGGATGCTTTCTGACAGCATCATACAGCATTGGCTGAGTGGTTGACGGCTCATCCATTTCGTTGTGCCCGTAGCGTCTGTACCCGATCAAGTCAATTAGAAAGTCCTTGTTGAATGTTTTTCGGTATTCGACCGCAAACTTAACAGCTGAAAGACAGGCTTCAGGATCGTCTGCATTTACGTGAACAATCGGAATTTCATAGCCCTTCGCCAGGTCACTGGCATAGTTTGTCGATCTTGATTCAGCGCTTTCTGTTGTGAATCCGATCATGTTATTGGCAATAATATGAATCGCACCGCCTACTTGATACCCTTTTAAAGAGCTTAAATTCAATGTTTCAGCAACAATTCCTTCCCCAGGGAATGCAGCGTCTCCATGAATTAAAATGGCAAGCGATTTTGTTTCATCCTGCACCGGGTATCCGCTTTGTGTTCTTGTTTCTTGTGCCGCTCTTGTACTGCCTTCAACAATTGGATTGATAAATTCCAAGTGGCTCGGGTTGTTTGCTAACGTAATGCGTGCTGATTTTGTTTCAGCGTCTTGAAGCTCCCGATTTGCCCCCAGATGGTATTTCACATCCCCTGTCCATCCGTAGCTGATTCCGATTGATCCCTCAGACGGGACAAGGTCTTTGTTCGGCGCATGCTGAAATTCAGAGAAAATAATTTCATACGGTTTGCCGAGCACGTGAGCCAATACATTCAGGCGCCCCCTGTGCGCCATTCCGATGTTGACACTGGTCGTACCTGATTTGACAGATTGTGCAATAATGTCATCCAGCACTGGTACAAGCGCGTCCAATCCCTCAATGGAAAAGCGCTTCTGTCCGACGAATGTGCGGTGCAAAAACTGCTCGAAGCCCTCTACTTCTGTCAGTCTCTCCAGCACAGCCGACAGTTTTTCAGCTGAGTTCTTCTGGAACAGCTCGCCAGATTCAATCTTTCTCGTCAGCCACTCACGCTCTTTGAAGTCATGCACATGGTCAAATTCAAATGAGATCGTTCTTTTATAGGTATTTCGTAAATACTGAATGGCTTCTAGACCGTTCGTAATGTTTTTAGGAGCGTCTTTACAAATCACTGACGCAGGTATTGCTTTTATTTCTTCTTCTGTTAGCCCGTAATCGGATAATGGAAAGAGTTCGCTCTTTTTCCCATCCTTTCTGAGCGGATTGACGGAAGCGTTTAAATGGCCATAGGTTCGGATATCTTCTGCAAGTCTGACTGCGGATGCGATCTTTTGAATCAGATCGGCTGTAACACGTCCCTTTTCTTTTGTTCCCGAGGCCTCTTTTATATCGCTTGGCGGAGCACCGAGCTCGTCGAACATGTCCTTTAGATCCGGATCAATGCTGTTCGGATCCTGGGTATACTGATCGTAAAGCTCCAGCGCATAGCCGAGGTTCGGACCGTAAAAATCTTCCCAATTCATTCGTTGTTTCATACTATTTTGAAACATTTGAATATTACCCCCAACTTAGATAATCAAGTGAATGATTCACTATCTTAAAATAACTTTCGAACACTGTGTCCAAAATTATGTAATAAAAACGCTTCCAACGATATTTTACCACTGTTTGCAATTTGATTCTACCTTGATTGTTCACAAAATAGTAAAAAACCTTTATAAAAAACAAAAAATTTAATCATTTGAAAAAAGAAACGCCAAAAAGCATAGGATAAAGGGCTATCCTATGCTTTTATGGAGCAGTTTTTTCAGCAGCGGATACAGAACATCCGGGAGCTGATCGACATCCGGGACAAATATACTGAATTTTCCGTACATATCCTGAATGGTCTTCATTTGCGATTCTTCTATTTCTGAGTTGGAGAGAAAAACATTTATCACTTCTATTCCTCTTTTTCGGGCTTCAATAACCGCTTCACTTGTATCGACAATCCCGTTTTGTTCATAGCTAAATGCAGCCGGCTCTCCATCTGAGAAAACGATTAAGAACTTTTGTGCCTCGCTGCGCTGCAGCAATTTTTTCGTCATCTGCCGGATCGCATAGCCGTCACGGTTATCTTCCTCAGGCTCGAGCTGCATAATTGCAGGCCCAGCATCTTGTCTTAATGACGATTGGAAAGGAATAACCGTATTGAAATAGTTTGGCTGGCTTGTTTCGGTTGCATCGTTTGTGTCCTCCCAGAAGCCGACAATCTGATGCGGAACCGCTACCGATTTCAACGCTTCGTGAAACAACACGATTCCCCGTTTTGTTTCGTCCATTTTGTCGAACATGCTGGCTGAACAGTCGACCAGCAATGTAAAAACTGCGTCAATTTCTGAAGACGGTTCTTGCTTTTTGTAGAATAGACGCGGATTTCGCTCAGTGAAGTAGCGCAGAAGCTTATTGTTCAGCCGTCCGGCATGAAGGTCTGTTCTCGGCAATGTTTTTTTATGCTCCAGCGTTTTTTGAATCATTTGTTTTAAACGCTTTTGATACGACTCAATCGTTTTTGCCTGCTGTTTATAGGAAAGCTCCTCTTCACTGGTTGCCGGCTGAGGTTCTTTGTAAATCGGAAATGCGTATTTATTTTCTTTGCCGTCAGCCATACCCGCTCCGTTCGGCTGGTCTTTTTGGGACTCCAGCGCTTCCAGCTTGGAATAGTCTTTCCGTTTTGTTTGTCTGGCTGATCCTTGGACAGAACCAAGGGCTTGATCTCCATCGTCGCCTTCCCTTGAAGCGTCTTTTCCTAAATCTGATTTTGCGCCGTGTTCAATATCGAATTGAAGGAAGCTTTTAGCCGGTGCTTCTGTTTCCCGGTGCCACGTCGGCATTTCTTCTTCATGAATATCCTCATCACCGTCTGATTTTTTCGGAAGCGTGATGTCATCACTCAGCTTAGGCGCTTTTTTCTCTTCTTCAAATAACGGCTGTTCCGCAGCTTTTGCGTAATCAAGCTCAGGCAAAAAGAAGTAGGTGTTCAGCATATCCTTATCGAGCACCTCTTCAAGCCCGTCCATGAGGTCTTCAACAATTTTCAGAACCTGCCGTGTCGAATCTGCCTCATACACGCGAAGGAGCTGCTGCTCAATAAACGGGCGCATCAGATCAATATCTTCACGCATAGACGGAAGGGTCTCGAGCGGCGATTCCGTTGTTAGCTTGACATAGATCGCGCAAAAGAGCGCATCCGTAAAAATGCTTCGTTCTAAATTTAAGGTCAGCTGGGTAGAGAAGTGTTTTCTGTACATGTCTTTTCGCTTCGCAAATACATGTTTTGTACCCGGACGCTCGTGTTTGATGCATTCTTCAATTCTGATGTCCTCAAGCAGCATAAACAGCTGCTTGGCAAAGCTTTTGAACGTAAGATGCCGATGGATATCATCCAAAAAGTTCGCAAACTCTTGCAGCGAGCTATATCTCGTTCCGACCGAACGCAGGTAGACGTCGCTTTTCAGACCCGCCTCCATGTCCTCAGCTGCTCTGTCTTTCCAAAAGTGGCTCATATAGATTTTCTTTTCAAATGGATTGTAATAGGACTGAACGCCATACTCCACTTCTACCGCTTCACTCTTGGTAAGTGTTTTGGCCAAATCAGTCAGCATCATAAATAAAAACGAATCAATTGTGCTGTCGTTAAATTTGATAAATTTCATCGCAGCTCCCTCATTCAAACAGAGTTTCTGCAATATTTCGAACGGCCGCCTTTTCCCGGTCATCATCAAGCTTCTCTACAATTCCACGTTCGATGGCACGACGCGGCGGAATATAAGCGGCTAAATCACAGGTATCAATTAAAGCTCTGATGGATGCCGCTTCTTCAGACACCTGTCCGTTATTGGCCTGAACAATCAGGTCAGAGGAAAGCGTGATAAACCGGTCAATCAATTTCTCATCTTGCAGAGCTGACTGAGACATAAGCACTTGTTTCAGCAGCTCGCCTTTAATATAAGGCACATCGATGATGACAAAACGGTTTTTCAATGCTTCATTCAGCGGAACAGTTCCAACATAGCCTTCATTGATGGCTGCAATGACTCCGAATCCGCCTTTAGCCCGAATGACCTCGCCTGTAAACGGATTTGTCATCATTTTTCTGTAATCTAATACACCGTTTAAAATGGGCAGTGTTTCCGGCTTTGCCATATTGATTTCATCTATATAAAGAAAATGGCCTTCCTTCATGGCTTTTGTGACAGGCCCTGAAACAAACTCGATCGTCGCCTGGCCAGATTGATTTTCAATTGTTTTATAGCCGATCAAGGCTTCTGCATCCAAGTCAACTGAACAGTTGACACTGTGCATCGGTTTATGAAAATAGCTGGACAATGTTTCTGCCAGCTTTGTTTTTCCTGAGCCTGTAGGCCCTTTCAGCAGGACATTTTTTCCCATGGCTAATGCGATAATGGCGTCGAATAAAATGGCTTCATCCTCCGCCTCATAGCCTGATGTCCCGATGAGTGACTGAAACTCTGGGGAAATTGGCTGATCTTTATATGATAAAAGCTTTTTTTGTATATCTTCCGGCAATGTTAAGTGCTGTAATTGAGTTGTCATAGACAGGTTCCCTTTCCTATTCGTATTCCATTAACGAGTATACTAAAAAAGCCCCTGTATGCTCAATACAAAAGGGCTTGGATGATATTACTGCTTCTCGTTATTGCCTGAAAGGGCTCCGCAGACGATACGCGCACCTGAATTCCCGCTTGGATTCGTCAAATAATCGTCGGCATGTTCATGAATAATAAACGCACTCCCGTCCTGGTCGAGAATATTTAGTTTACTTCCTTTTTTCAGTGAGGTGTCCGGCGCATTCATAATGACATCTACTTTTCCATCAGCACCGACTTCAAGGTTCGGCAGATCTCCGGCATGATGCCCCATCGGATTGTTGAAGCCGTGTTCTTTGTTCAGCGGATTAAAGTGACCTCCCGCGGATTCAAAATCCGGCCTGACACATGAACCTTTCTCATGAATATGAAAACCGAGTGAAGCGCCGGGGCGCAGGCTGTTTGCGGAAATATGAATGTCGAGTCCTTCGTCTTCTGATTCTTTGAGTTCTATAAAACCGACTGCTTTGCCTTCACGATTAACCAGCTGGACATGATGACCAAACGCTGACGTTTCAACCGCTTCTTTTTCCGGTATCCGCTTAGGAGGGTCAGGAGGGTTTTGTCCGCATCCCGCAGCTCCCAGTGCCGTCACCATCATCAACAGCAAGAGACGGTACATACTGTCTCCCCCTTGTTTTTTCTAACAGTGTGGTCAATCATTGTCTGATATAAACAAAAAAGCCTATAAAAAGGCTTTTTGTTTTACTCATTTTTAAAAATAGCTTCTTGCGCCCAAGTAGCGCTGTTTCCAATACGAATTGCTGAGATTTGAAATGTCTACGCCCGATGAGCTTGCATGAATAAAATCTCCGCCGCCTAGGTAAATCCCCATGTGAGACGGGCCGGATTTATATGTGGTAAAGAAGACAAAATCCCCGACTGACGGCTGGCTGACTTTTTGCATGACATTCCAATACCCTGCCGTGCTCAATCTTGATATCGATGATACATTATTAATGAGGTAATAAATGAAGCCGCTGCAATCAAAACCGGCAGGCGTGTTTCCTCCCCAGCGGTACGGCACTCCGACATATTTTTTCGCTTCTGTTATCATTCTGTCAATCTTCGAGCCTATTTGAATGTTTGACCCTGAGTTATCTTTTGGCTTTGTCTGATTTGAATTGTTAGACTTTGTTGTTCCCGAAATAGTCAGAATCTGTCCGATTTGAAGCACATCAGATGATAAATTGTTTTTATCACGGATGCTTTGCACAGTGACTCCAAGCTGATTCGCGATTTTCCACAGCGAATCGCCTGCTTTCACCTTGTATGTAGTTGTTTTAGAGGAATTGGAGTTTGACGGCTTCTTGGAACCGCTGTTTCCGCTCTTGGGTGAACTGCTTCCTTTTATTTTGAGTACCTGTTTAGGATAAAGCGTATCCGATGTTAAGCCATTTAATGTTTTCAATTCAGCTACTGTCATATTTAAGCTGTTTGCGATTTTCCACAGTGAGTCACCAAGCTTAACTGTATATGTACTTTTGGACGAGCCTGAAGAATTGGAACCGCTGTTTTTCTTTGATCCATTTGAGCCGCTTGAACTGCTTGTCCCTTTGATCTTAAGCTTTTGCCCTGGACGAATCAGGTCACTGCTCAGGCTGTTTAAGTTTTTAAGCTCAGAAACACTCATTTTATGATTTTTAGCAATCATCCATAGCGAATCACCATATGCAACAGTGTACGTTGACGTTTTGCTTGAGTTTGATGAAGGTTTCGTGCTTTTTTTGCTGTTTTCGGGAATCTTAAGGCTTTGTCCGACATAAAGCACCGACGATTTCAATTTGTTTTCGGATTTCAGTTTGGATATTGTCGTATCATATTGGCGGGAAAGTTTCCAAAGAGAATCACCGCTTTTTACTTTTATCGTTTTTGCTTCCGCGGGCGCTGCTGTCATCGATGACCCAACAACTGCGGAAACAGCCAAGCCGGCTACAATCTTCTTTTTCATTCATTCAACCTCCTAAACTGTTTATTGCTCAAGAAACAGATAGTATTTTATTTCCAAAAATGGCGCACATCAGTTTTATCGTCACTTCTTTAAAAAGTTAAATCCTTTTCAAACATTCGGCAGCAATTTCAGCATCGTTCGACCTTTAAATCTTCAAATAAACACCTAACATTTTACATAACCTGCATCTATTTTTCGAAAGTCTAAAGAACTATTTAAGCGGGGGGGCAAAAATGATGTTTTTCTATTGATGAGCGAAGCAGATTTTCCTCCTTTCTTGTCTGTTTTTCTTATCAATTCTCTATTGGCGTGTCAAATCCCTTCCTCTGCTTCCTTACGAAAATTCCAAAATGCCTGTTCTTTTGATAAGAACAGGCATTTATATTATGCGTTGGCTGATTGAGTTTTGTGTTTCACAACTTCAAGAATGCTGTCGGCCGCTTTTTTAGAACCGCCTGCCGCTTTCAGTGATTGTCCAATTTCTTTCGCCTTTTCAGCATACACAGGATTGTTCATCACTTCTTGAATCGTTTCTTTCAGAAGGCTTTTAGATAGTTGATCTTTTTTCAGAACTTTCCCTGCGCCGATTTTTTCCACTTGATTTCCGACGGCAAATTGGTCAGCTCCCATCGGAATAACAACAAGCGGAGTTTCAAAATACAAACCTTCACTTGTGCTGTTCATTCCGCCGTGGGTCACAAATAAACTG
Organism: Bacillus sp. TSO22; assembly: GCF_020223595.1. Taxonomy (NCBI): domain Bacteria; kingdom Bacillati; phylum Bacillota; class Bacilli; order Caryophanales; family Bacillaceae; genus Bacillus; species Bacillus sp. TSO22. The sequence continues at coordinate 307,368 of NZ_JAHAWO010000015.1, read as the reverse complement.
GCCCTTTTCAGGATCTCAAGCTGAGGGACATACGGGCGTACAATGAAATTCTCCGGAATGTCGTTTAACTCATTTGCTTTGATATGCTTGCCGATGGAAAGCACAACCTTACCGTCAAAGTCTTTACAAACCTCAAGACATTGATTAAAAAACTGCTTTTGATTGTTAAAAATGGTTCCCATCGAAATAAACAGCACGTTTTCATTGTCAATCTGCTCAAATGGGAAATCATTGTTTCCGGCTCTTTCCGTAATTGAAGGACCAACAAATACATACTGATCGCCGAATTGCTCAGCCATTGGCTGAAATTCCCTTGATGTAAAGACAATCGTCAAGTCCCCCTCTGAAGAAAAAACGTCAAATGGCTTCTTGATCCCTGCCTGAAAATCAGTATTTAATGTTTCTGCAAGCTGCTTGTAAGATTCATAATGAGGTGAATCTTCAAATGATCCTCTCATGTATGCACCCATCATTTCCTTTAGAAATTCCTCATTCATCGCAAAGGTTGTACACAGTGAAAATCTCGGCAGCTTCAACAGGTTGGCAATGATTTTACCGGCCAGTAGGTGGTGATCATATATGACATAATCATACGACTCATGTTTGACTTCATCATAAATATGAGTCGCGATATCCTTACAGCCTTTCAAAAAAGCGCAGATCATTTCTGTGAAATCTCTTTCTTCATCTCCGGTTGCATTCTTTCCGAAGTAATCTTCCCGGAAATCATGATACTCACGAAACTCAATATCAAGAGCTGCAATTTTTTCTTTGTATTCCTTCACTGCGTAGTAGGTAATATGTTCTCCCCGTGATTTCAACTCCTTCATTACACCGATAGACGGATTAATATGCCCTTCACCGGGAAAGCCGATCATTAATACATTAGCCATGCGGCAACACCCTTCCTTTAAAAATTTATGTAATATTTTATACGGTACTATAAATACATAATTAGGTAAAGTATTTAACTTAATTAATATTCATTAGATATAACTTTTCTACCAGTTTATATTTCCTGCCTTCAAGACAAAAAGCATTCAGCTTGAAGTGAATGCTTTAAAAAAGATCCGAATTCAGTCATTTTGTCTCATGATAGGATTCATTATCAGGCCCTTATATTTATTTTTACGTTCTTGGCGAAATTAACGGATATAATACACCGTCTTTTGCAAACGACATCTTCCCTGTCTCCTCTGAAACAACAAGCACAAGCGCATCCGTATACCCCGACATTCCAAGAGCCGCGCGGTGCCGGGTTCCCAGATGGATATCCACATCCTTTGTTGTCAGTGGGAGTACATTAGCTGCTGATACAAGTTTATTTTCCCTTACCAATAAAGCGCCGTCATGAAGAGGATTTCCGGGGAAAAAGATGCTCTCAATTAATGAAGCGCTGATCTCCGCATGAAGGGATGTTCCTTTTTGAATAAAATGTTCAACAGGGTCCACTCTTTCAATCACAATTAAAGCACCATGCTTATGTTCCGATAAGGCTTTAATCGCCTTGGCCAGCTCAATAAATGCCGGCGTAAATTCCTCAATGTATGATTGCAAATAAAAGGATGATGCGATCCCCTGCATGTCCTGAAAAATATGCCCCAATTCATCTAATTCACAAAGGAGGCACTGGTCTTTTTCGTGAAGCGCCTTCAAAATTAGCGATGCATCACCTAATATTTGCTCTAAGTACACTTTTATTTTCCCCTTGAATGCATTTTCTGACATCTGCTCATAACGCATAGACCTTCATCTCCTTTTCAAATTTCCAACCTTTCACGCATGCTTATCTTATTGATGCACATTCTATTGGTAAAGGAGGGATGTAAAGAATGGAAATCGAAAGAATCATTCAGTATATTTGCACCTTTTTAGGCGTGATTTCGCTTTCTTTTATTTATGCCCAAATGTTTAGAAAAACGAAACCGACAAAAAAAGAATAGGCCTGGCGTTCATTGCTTTTTATACATAAAATGTTATAATTTCTCTCGTTATGAAAAAGAAACGGAGATCAATGTATGAAAGAAACTCGAAACGCCCGGCAGAAGATCAAACAGCTTTTGCACATTTTAATTCCGATATTAATTACCCAGGCGGGGCTATCTCTTATGACTTTTTTAGATACTGTAATGTCAGGGAAAGTCAGCCCCGCTGATTTAGCCGGTGTCGCCATTGGCTCAAGTCTTTGGACCCCTGTTTATACAGGACTTGCAGGCATATTAATGGCGGTCACCCCGATTGTCGCTCAGCTTTTAGGCGCTGAAAAAAAACAGAAGATTCCCTTTACTGTTTTACAGGCTGTATACGTGGCCGCGCTTCTTAGCATCGCCGTTTTAGCGATTGGATATGCTGCAGTTGACCTTATTCTTGGCCGATTAGACCTTGAGGCTCACGTGCATCAGATTGCCAAACACTTTTTAGGGTTTTTATCGCTGGGAATTTTCCCTTTATTTGTTTACACTGTTTTGAGATCATTCATTGACTCATTAGGGAAAACGAGAGTCACAATGATGATTACACTCAGTTCTCTTCCGATCAATTTTGTATTGAATTACGTATTCATCTTTGGAAAATTCGGAATGCCTGCCCTTGGCGGCGTCGGTGCCGGGCTAGCGTCCGCGCTTACATATTGGTGTATCTGCATCATCAGTTTTTTCATTATTCGTAAAGCCGCGCCATTTTCCGAATACGGGATTTTCCTTACAATGTATAAGTTCTCTTGGAAAGCGTGTAAAAATATGCTCAAAATCGGGCTGCCTATTGGGTTCGCCGTGTTTTTTGAAACGAGCATTTTCGCAGCTGTCACGCTTCTGATGAGCCATTTTGATACAGTGACCATCGCGTCCCACCAGGCGGCCATGAACTTTGCTTCGCTTTTATATATGCTGCCGCTTAGCGTGTCCATGGCTTTAACAATTGTTGTCGGTTTTGAAGCCGGTGCAGCCCGATTTAAAGATGCACGCTCATATAGCTTGATCGGCATCATGATGGCGATTGGCTTTTCTTTGTTAACTGCAGCCTGTATCCTGTCATTTAGAGCGCAAATTGCCGGCATGTACACTTCTGACCCCGATGTGCTCCTGCTGACACAGCACTTTTTAATTTATGCGCTGTTTTTTCAGCTTTCCGATGCTGTGGCCGCACCTATCCAGGGAGCGCTCAGAGGATACAAAGATGTGAACTATACGCTTGCGGCCGCATTTGTCTCTTACTGGGTCATTGGCCTTCCTGTCGGTTATGCGGTCGGTACGTTTACAAGCCTTGGCGCGTTCGGTTATTGGATCGGGTTAATTGCAGGACTCGCCGCCGGGGCAGTTGGGCTGTTTTTCAGGCTGGCTAAACTGCAAAAACGTTATTCGCAAAAACAATACAGTTAAAAGAGGTGATCATACATGGCAAAAAATAAAAAATTATACGAATATCTTTCTCAGCATGCGGAGACCATCAGTTCAACATGGTATGAAACAATTGAGGAGACTGATCCGAATTCCATATATGCATCAACAGACCCTGCTGTCATTCACAATTTAAAGAGCCAGAATCTTGCCTTCAACTATAAAATAAACCGTATTTTTATAGATGATGAAGATGTGTACCTGCCTATACTGAAAGAATGGGCCTTTGAAGTCACACAGGATCAAGAGCATTTAAAGACTCCTATCCACTATATTATCCGGGAGTTTGTCAGAGTGAGAGATTTATATGTTTCCTATGTGAAAGAATTTGTCCATATCAATCAGGACACTGTGAAAGGCGAAGAAGCCGAAGACCTTTATCACGCCCTTATAAAAGCGTTTGATCTTGTGATTCATATTTTTATAGAAGAAATGTACAAAAACACAAGTCTTCAGCTTCAAGCCCAAAAAGATATGATTACTGAATTAAGCGCGCCGGTCATCGTGCTGTTTCACAGCGTCGGGCTGCTGCCTTTAATCGGAGATATTGATACAGTTCGCGCCAAACTGATTATGGAAAACACACTGCATCAATGTGCGGAGAAAAAGGTGACACAGCTGTATATTGATTTGTCAGGAGTAGCTGTTATTGATACGATGGTTGCCCACCAGCTGTTCAGTCTGATTGAAGCGCTTCGTTTAATCGGCGTTTCATCAACTTTGTCGGGAATCCGCCCTGAAATAGCGCAAACAGCGGTTCAGCTTGGTTTGTCTTTCGAAGATATTTCCCTGAGATCCACCCTCGCTTCAGCGATTGCATCTGACTTGAAATTAAAAAAGGTATAAGGCTAAAGGCCTTATACCTTTTTTATTAATCATTCCATTGATACGTCCAATATACTTCTTCTTCAAACCATGTTGCCATAACAGGTTCATTGTTTTTCAATTTTTCTTCAAGCTCTCTGAGCATGCCTTCTGTTTGAGTGCGGTGAGCTCTTAACGCATTCATTTTAATATTAGCTACTTCTTTGATATCAAGTACGACATCTGCTTCGCCGAGAACTTCTTCCCTGTTGCGTGTAATGGCCATGCAGAGCGTACGCGGACGGTCTTCTTTCTTTTTACGGTACAATGCACGGATAACCGCTTCCCCGCATGCATCATGGTCAGGGTGCACGCCGTGTCCAGGATAAAATGTGACAATTAAACTTGGTTTTACATCATCTATGATCTCTTCCATGATATCAGCTAAATACTCATCGTCTTCAAATTCGAGCGTTTTGTCACGGAGCCCAAGCATCCGAAGGTCATTGATATCCATTTCTTTGCATGCGTTAATAAGCTCTTGTTTTCTTAATAGCGGCAACGTTTCCCGATTCGCAAAAAATGGATCGCCCATATTTCTGCCCATTTCACCTAAAGTGGCGCAGGCGTACGTAACCGGAATGTCTTTCTTTCTGTTTAAGGCAATCAGGCCTGCCACTCCGTATGATTCGTCATCAGGGTGAGGCAGGATTACAAGTACATGTTCTTTCATTATTTTTCACCCTTTTCTTTAAACTGTGAACGGTTTTTCACTGATTTGCAGAGAAATAGCCAGTTTACCGCCCGGCAGGTGTCCTGCCATTAATAAACGGTTGTCTTCATCTACCGTGTATTCAGTCAAGCCTTCAGCATAAATCCAGCCGTCTTCTGTTTTTAAACCAACCCGAAAAGGGCCGTTGCCTTTAATTTTCGCCTGATGATAGGTAACTTTTGCATTGCGGATGTATGCAACAACCGTCATGTTTTTTTCATTTAAGTGCGCTGAATAAGAACCGGTTGTGGTTTCTAAATGGATATATACAGGGCGGTCCGCATATCGTTCTAAAGATGCTTGCACATCTTCTTTTATGATTGCTTTCATGATTGCTCCCCTCTTTCTTCTTTTAAATGCTCTGCGCGTTCTGTATGTAATTTGACCAGCTGATATTTCACAGCCGGTTCGAGCTGTGAATTCACAATGCGCTGGATCGCAGCAAAATATTTTTCCAGCATCGGTTTCCGGAGTCTCGGATGTGTACGTTTATCCAAGAGCTCTAGATCAATCGCCTCTGCTACCGCTTCTGCGTCATCACTAGCGAAAGATCGGTTGTTCCAAAGTGAAGCGTAGGCTTTCACTATCTCTTTATCATTGTCCATCGTCTTGCTCCTTTATGTCTTACATACATGAAATGATTATACATAATATATGGTTCAGCTGAAAAGCCAAAGGCCTCAATGGCTTTTTGACGCCCGTTTCCACTTTACTTGTGAAAACGTAAACAAGAGCAGCGCAGCCCATATACAGCTGAATGTAAAAGCCTTCGAGCTTGAAAATGGCTCATGATAAACAAACAGCCCGATCAGCAAAGTAATGGTCGGTGCAATATATTGTAAGATACCAACTTGGTACAGCGGCAGCCGTTTCGCTCCTTCCGCAAACAATAATAGCGGCAGCGCCGTAAATACACCGGCAAAAAAGAGAAGCATCCACGTCCCCCCGCTTTCTGCACCCGCGGGCTGGATATGGCCGCTCAGCAGCAAATATCCCAAAGCAATCGGCATAATCATAAATGTTTCCAGCGTTAAACCAATGGCGCTTGACAGGCTTGTTCTTTTTTTGCTTAACCCGTACAGCCCGAAGCTGAATGCAAGCAGAAGCGCTACATAAGGAATGGAGCCGTATTGGAACGCCGAGATAATGACACCGGCCGCCGCAATCGAAACTGCCACCAATTGCAGGCGATTCAGTTTTTCCTTTAAAAATAAAATTCCAAGGAGCACTGATACAAGCGGATTAATGTAATAGCCAAGACTAGCCTCAAGCAAAAAGCCATGGTTGACAGCCCATATGTATACAAACCAGTTAATCGAAATCAGGATAGAAGCGAGAAATAAAGAAAGGATGCCGCCTTTCTTTTTCAAAGAGCGCAGCTCCTGCCACCCTGTTTTCCATTGCCGCAAGAAAAAAAGCACGATACACATAAAAACAAAAGACCATATAATACGGTGAGCCAAAATATCAAGGGCCGGCAGCTGTTCGAGAAGCTTCCAATAGAGCGGAAACAGCCCCCACATGAGAAAGGAAACGGCTGTGTAAAGAACGCCTTTTTTTGTTTCTGAGTATTGCATTTATATCCCCGCCTTTCTTTAGAGCATCTTATATTATATCACGTGAAAGATCGGGCGGGCATATACTATTTTGTCCGTGAAGAAAGGGTGTGATGACGATGTTTGAGTGGAACAAGTACTTTCCTTTCCACAATCAATTTTCCAAGGAAGCATTAAAAAAAGCAGATCCAAAAGAAGTTGAAACGTATGTAAATCGTGTAATGGAAAGTGTGTTCGGCAGTGATTATGCGGCTCAATTTCCTTTCCGCGATCCTCTCCCCCAAAAAGAACAGCCCGCCAAATCTGCTAAACCTGATATAGATATATTTGAAACAACAGACCATGTGTTTGTAAAGGTGCCAATCAGCGAAAGCCAGCTGGAACAGTTGAAAATCAAACACACTTCTCACGCATTAATGATAGAAAATTTTCCGAATTTGGATCATCCGAAAAAAATAAGCCTGCCTTGTTTAGTCAAACGCAAAGGAACAAAAGCCGTCTATAAGGATGGCCTTCTGGAAGTCATGTTTCAAAAGCAGCAAGACTACAATATGTCCGAGGTAGAAATCATCCGATAAAAAACGGCCTGCACCGATGCAGGCCGTTTTTGTTAATAGAAACCGGGATATCCGCCGTATGGCACGCCGGCACCAAAACCGTACGGTGCGCCTCCGTAACCATACGGGACAGGCGGATAAGCATAGGGACGAGGTGCGTTAAACAGAGCACTCCCGAGAAAACCGCCTAATAAACCACCGACTAAAGGAGCGCCAAACAAGAAAGGATTGCGCGCCGGATATCCGGCTGGATCTGGGTTCCCGCGATAATATGAATGATGAGGGTACATGATTTTTCCTCCTTTATATCTGCCTATACGTAAAGTATTCAACAAGGAAGAAAAACGATTGGGCTATGGACTGAATCTGGGTATTGTTACATCACAAGCCCTGCCAATAACACACAACCGAGCCCTGTTACTGAGAGAACTGTTGTAAGCAGCGTCCAGGTTTGAAAGGTTTCTTTCATGCTCAAACCGAAAAATTCCTTTACCATCCAAAATCCTGCATCATTTACATGACATGCGATGACACTTCCCGCTCCGGTTGCCAGTACCATCAATGCCGGGTTTACACTGCCTGCCTCCATAAGCGGAGCTGCCATTCCCGCAGTGGTAAGCGCAGCCACAGTAGCAGAGCCCAAACACAGGCGCAGAACCGCAGCGATAATCCATGCAACGAGCAGCGGCGACATGTTTGTTTGACTGAAAAGATCAGCAACATAATCACCGACCCCGCCGTCAATCAGAACCTGTTTAAACGCCCCTCCCCCTCCTATGATAAGCAACATCATCGCGATTTGTGAAATCGATTCGGATAACGATTTGCTAATCTCCTTCATAGGTATTTTACGCGCATATCCCATCGTATAGAGCGCAAGCAAAAGTGAAATGAGCATTGCCGTCCCCGGAGTGCCGATAAATTCTATGATGTCTTTTCCTCTTGAATGTTCTTTGAGTAATAAAGAAAAAACAGTCGCAATGGCCATAAAGATAACTGGAAATAAAGATGTGACAACACTGATCCCAAAGCCTGGTGTTTCATCCAGCTGAAATTCTTTCCGCGGCCCTAACGCCGATAAATTTCCGCGCTTTTGATACGCACCGGGAAACCGCTTCATCGCAAATTTATTAAATAAGGGCCCGGCAATCACAGTCGTCGGAACAGCGATGATGATTCCAAAAAGCAGCACCTGACCAATATGGGCGCCGTATGCAACTGAGATGGCAGTTGGCGCAGGATGCGGGGGCAAAAATCCGTGAGTGACATTTAAGGCGGCTGCCATCGGGATTCCCAGATAGAGAAAAGGCATTTTTAATTCTTTGGCAATCGCATAAACAATCGGAATCAACAGAACAAGACCCACTTCAAAAAACAGGGCTATGCCGATGATAAACGAGGCAATGACCACCGCCGCCTGTATTCGTTTCCTCCCAAATTTGTCAATCAGCGTAATGGCAATGCGATAGCCGCCCCCAGCATCTGAGACGAGCCTTCCGAGCATCGCACCAAGCCCAAACACTAAAGCTAAATGCCCGAGCTGCCCGCCTATACCCGCTTCAATTGAAAGAACGATTTTATTGATATCCATCCCAAGTCCGATGGCTACTAAAAATGAAACGACAATAAGTGAGACAAAGGTATTTAATTTTACTTTAATAATGAGAAATAACAGAATCAGCACTCCGACAGCAACGATTAAAATCGGCATGGTACCCCTCCAAATGTGTTTTAAAAATGAATTCGGCACTATTTAAGCCCAGCAAACAGAAAACGCTTTCACTAATAACCAAAAAAATGTTGGTTATATGATTGTTATATTTTGATCAACTAGAGTATTCATACTAATCTCCTAATCAATGACTGTCAATTGTTTTTATGAGTTTTTCTCAATTATCCAACGCCTATCCTATCGATTTGTTAGTTACATGTTGATTAACTTTTGGTTATATGTTATGTTTTTTATCAAGCTAGCAGCCAGTTTTCATATCTATCCATTGTCTGGAAGCAAATCGAACAATATGAAAACAGACTTCACAAGAGGAGGAATTCACATGCCATTATTACGTTTTGATGTAATTGAAGGGCGTGACGAAAAATCACTGCAATTGTTATTAGATACTGCTCACCAAGCGATGGTCGAAGCGTTTGGTGTTCCGGAAAGAGACCGTTATCAAATTGTCCATCAGCATCCGGCAAACGAGCTTATGATCCAGGATACAGGATTAGGATTTCAAAGAACTAAGGATCTGGTCATCATCAGTATAACGAGCAAAACAAGAACAGAAAGCCAAAAGGAAAAATTGTATGCCCTGCTGGCTGAAAAGCTAGAAGCAGAATGCGGTATTTCCCCAGAAGACCTAATGGTTTCCATTACCGAGAATGGTGACGCAGACTGGAGTTTTGGTCTTGGTGAGGCGCAATTTTTGAATGGAAAACTATAAAATAATGAAACATAGTAAAAAAGAGAGCTTCATCAGAGGCTCTCTCTTTTATAATTCTCTCATTTCTTTTTGATAAAAGCGGAAATCCCAAGTTTGGTGGATAGAGCCTGGATCTCTTTTTTAAATCCAGTTTCGATGCCAATGTAATTCCAATGGAAGCGGACTGGGTTTTGGCAGTAGATATAAAATCCAGGCAGATAGAGTTCCATTTTGACGATTTGCAAAACGAGATAAATGATGATCCCCATTAACAATAGGTTAGCTGCTAATCATTTTTTCACAAATTGAACATTTCCTATTTTTGTATATTCGCTTCATATTCACATTACTTTTGCAAACCTGTAAAAGCCATTTTGACAAATATAAAAAGTCATGTAAACGGTATGAACCACCACCCCTTACATGACTTTATTATCGAAATAAGACTCTTTCCCGGACGCCTCTTTCCTTATTTCTCTTCTTCGCACACTGTTTCACCGGGCTCGCAAAATTGATCGGCCCACGCCTGCATCTCTTGGAATACAGCTTGAAGCGCTGTTCCTTTTTCAGTCAGCGTGTAGATGACTTTGACCGGCGTTTCAGGGAGAACCTGCCGCTGGACGATCTCGTTTTGTTCAAGCTCCTTAAGGCGTTCCGCAAGCATTTTTTGGCTGATCATCGGTATTGTTTCCGTTATCTCTTTAAACCGTTTCGGCCCATCCATTAGCACATGGATGATCAGACCGTTCCATCGTTTTCCCAGCAATGAAAAAGCGGATTCCATTTTAGGGCACATTGTATTTCCCACAAGTCTTCATCCCTTCATCTATTGATTGACATGTATTCAATGATCCATTACAATAATCTTTCAAGTTACATTTAGTAAGTTTCTAACTTTTCTATTATCATACCACGTTTATCCGAAGGAGGAAACACTATGACGAATACTCTGGATGTTTTAAAAGCACGTGCATCTGTAAAGGAATATGATACAAATGCCCCGATCTCTAAGGAAGAGCTGACTGAGCTATTGGACCTTGCCGCTAAAGCGCCTTCAGCTTGGAACCTTCAGCACTGGCATTTCACAGTATTCCACAGCGATGAATCAAAAGCGGCGCTTCTTCCTGTAGCGTATAATCAAAAACAAATCGTTGAGTCTTCTGCTGTTGTCGCTATTTTAGGCGATTTAAAGGCAAATGAAAACGGTGAAGAAGTTTACGCTGAATTGGCAAGCCAAGGCTATATTACAGATGAAATCAAACAAACATTGCTCAGCCAAATTAACGGCGCCTACCAAAGCGAGCAATTCGCACGTGATTCTGCTTTCTTAAATGCTTCTTTAGCTGCTATGCAGCTTATGATTGCCGCAAAAGCAAAGGGTTATGACACTTGCGCAATAGGCGGATTTAACAAAGAGCAGTTCCAAAAGCAATTTGATATCAGTGAGCGCTATGTTCCTGTTATGCTTATTTCAATCGGAAAAGCATTGAAACCTGCCCATCAAAGCAACCGCTTATCGCTTTCAAAAGTGTCAACTTGGCTGTAAGGATATGAAAAACCTTAGTCCGAAATACGGACTAAGGTTTTTTTATACAATCGCATTTTTGTACCATTCACGAGCCTGTTCAGCTTCATGCTGCGTCAGCTGATGGCCCCCATCCTGCCAGAATACGGAGGCTGATGCCCCGCTGTCACGTAAATAGCTGTGAAGCTCTTCTGATTCTTCCTTCGTGCAGAGAGGATCGTATTTCCCGGCACCGATAAAAACTGGGAGTCCCGTCATATCAGGCAGCGTGATACCGCGAACCGGAACCATCGGATGATGCAGAATAGCCCCTTTTAAGACATCTTTATAATGGAAAAGCAGGCTTGCTGCAATATTTGCGCCGTTTGAATAACCGACTGCAATCACTCGGCCGCGGTCAAATTGATGCATTTCTGCAGCCTCGTCGATAAAATCTTTCAATTCTCTTGTCCGCTCCACGAGGTCCTTTTCATCAAAGACACCTTCACTCAGGCGTTTGAAAAATCGCGGCATTCCATTTTCAAGCACCGATCCTCTGACACCAAGCAAATGGGCATGAGGGTCTATAAATCGTCCCAATGAAAGCAGATCGTGTTCATTACCGCCTGTTCCATGCAGCAGCAGCAGTACGTTGTCAGATGTGCCTTTTTCATAAATATGCTTCATCGTAAATTCCCCCTTTTAAAGTTCAGGCAACATGTCTGTTATTTGTTGTCTATGTTTCTCCAGCCATTCAGGCAGTTTTAATGAAGTACCCAGCTCATCAAACGTTTCATCTGTCATAAAGCCCGGCTCATCTGTGGCGATTTCAAATAAGATACCGCCTTTCTCTCTGAAGTAAACGGATGTAAAGTATTCTCTGTCAAGGATTTCTGACGAAGGAAGGTGGTTTTCCGCAATAATCGGCAGCCATTTCGCCTGTTCCTCTTTCGTTGTCCGAAACGCTACATGGTGTACCGTGCCATAACCTCCCACCCCTCTTTTTTCAGGGTGTAAATGTACGTCAATGACGCCCCCGATGGCCGCTGAGGATGTCAGTCTGACAATCTGTTCTTCTTCCGCCGCTTTGGAGTATCCGAAGCTTTCCGTTAACAATTGAATGGTCGCCTGCGGGTCGTAGGAATACAGCAGCACGCCTTTCATTCCCGTAATCGCCTCATGTTTTGATATGCCGTCAGGTGTCCAGTCGCTTTTGTTGCTTTTCTCGTCCTCTATGATCGCTAATGGAAGGTCTTCTGTATCATGAAAAACAAGCGCCCTTTCACCGAATATCGTTTTTTCCTCCAGTTTCAGCCCGTTTTTCTCAAGACGTTCCTTCCAAAAAGACAAGGAGCCTTTTGGAACTGAAAAGTACACCCGGCCCGCTTGGCCTTTGCCTACCGTTCCCTGTCCGCTTCCTTGGAACGGGAAAAAGGTCATAATTGTACCGGGATCTCCATTTTGATTCCCGAAGTAAAAATGGTACGTTGCGGGATCATCGAAGTTTACTGTTTTTTTGACAAGCCGAAGCCCGAGCACTTCTGTATAAAATCGCAAGTTTTCTTGCGGATCTCTGGCGAATGCTGTGACATGGTGCAATCCTTCTGTTTTCATTTTCCCACTCCTATTTATCTCGATTTCAAGATATTTAATATTTTAAACCTTTATTGAGCAGGATGCAAACGATGTGTTTTGGTTAAATAATTGAAAAAATCATTTTTTTCTAATAATTATCTTGTGATCTTATCTTACAACTGCTATTATAGTGAGCATTATCATGTTTCAGGAGGAAAGTAAATGGTTAAAAAAGCACTTATTGTTATTCTCATTCTTTTGCCATTCGCCCAACTTGCGCTATTGCCGCTTGTGAATCGAATTGAACCGATTATGTTCGGCCTTCCGTTTTTCCACCTTTGGCTGCTGTTGTGGATTATCATTACGCCGTTATGCTCGTTTGGCATTTACCAGATGCAAAAAAAAGATGGAGGGCTTGAATAATGCAAGGGAATCTCACTGCACTTCTCATTACAGCTGTTATCGTTTTAACCGTTGTCTGTATCGGATTTCTCGCCGGAAGAGACAAATCCTCACGCACCTCGGTGGAAGAATGGTCTGTCGGAGGCAGACGCTTTGGCGGCCTTCTCGTCTGGTTTTTAGTAGGCGCTGACCTCTATACGGCATATACTTTCTTAGGGTTAACCAGTACTGCTTATACGGGCGGAAGTGTTGCATTTTTCGCCATTCCTTATTCTGTATTGGCCTACTTTATCGCCTACTTCTTCCTGCCGAAACTTTGGAAAGTTGCGAAAATTCATAAATTAACGACACTTGCGGATTACGCCCGGGAGCGTTTTGACAGTAAGCTTTTAGCAAGCCTTGTTGCCATTGTCGGTGTGCTGATGCTTATTCCGTACATATGCCTTCAGCTGAGCGGCATTCAAGATACGCTCCAAGTTGCCGGCACCGGATATATTAATGTAAAATTCGTTGTCATCATCTCATTTATTCTTGTTGCTCTTTACACATTCTTCAGCGGGATTAAAGGTCCTACATTTACAGCGATTATTAAAGACATTTTAGTATGGGTTATTATGCTGTTTATGGTGGTGTCCCTTCCTCTCATTCATTTTAACGGCTGGACGCCAATGATTGACACGTTAGTAAAGGAAGCGCCTCAAATGCTGACGATACCGGCTGATGGGCCAAAAGGCATTCCTTGGTTTATCACAGCATCTATTGTTTCCGCTCTTGCACTTTTTATGTGGGCACATGCCGCTACAGGAGTTTTCACAGCGAAAAGCGCCGATGCAGTAAGAAAAAACAGCATGTTTTTACCGCTTTATAATATTGTTTTAATTTTGGTCATATTTCTTGGTTTTATCGCATTTCTTGTTCTGCCGGAAGATACAAATCCAAGACTGGCGCTGCTGCATTTGATTCAAACATCTTACGGCGGCGTGGCACAAGGTTTTGCATATTCCACTATCGCTCTTGCTTCATTGATTCCTTGTTCCATCATGGCAATCGGGGCATCAAACTTATTTGCTAATAACCTATATCGGGATTTGATTCATCCGAATGTGTCTCAAAGCAAGCTGACACTTGTCACACGTTCAATGGTGTTTGTTGTCATCGGCCTTGCGCTTCTGTTTGGAATGCTGTTCCCGACTGCCTTAGTGACACTCCAGTTATTAGGCGTATCCGGCATGGTGCAAATCTTCCCGGCGATTGCTGTCAGCCTATTCTGGAAAAACCAAACGAAAGAAGCGACAGTTATCGGATTATTGGTCGGTCTTGCGGTTACGTTTATTGTGTATACCACTCAATCCGCACATGGCATTTATGAAGGGTTCTGGGGATTGGCCGCCAATATCATCGCTGTGGTTATTCTCAACCCGCTGTTCGTCAAAAAAGCAGGGTCCAATCCTGTTATTGAAGGTTTATTTGGTAATAAACAAGACCAAAACTCGAATCAAAAGGGTGCATAAAAAAAACCCATACGCGGCACCCGCGTATGGGTTTTTTACATTTCTTTTTTCAGTGTTTCAATTGCTTTTTCCATTTGCGTATCATTATTTGACAGCTTCTTTTGAAGTTCTGTCATTAATTTCGTTGTTGTATCGCCTGTCAGTACGCCTGTTTCTTTCAGCTTCTCTTTTTTCTGGAACTGTTTGACCACAGATGCAAAATCCTGATCATACGTACTGTTCACTTTCACCTGATAGCCAAGTGCTTTGAACATTTGCTGAGCTACTTTGACGTTGGTGCCTGAATCACCTGACTTGTACGTTTTATCCGCATCCAAATACGGCAGTTTCGCGTAATCAGGCAGCTCTGCTTTCACTTGAGGCTTGATGCCTTTTTTGTGAATCCATTCACCATCGGCAGTCAGCCATTTGGCGACTGTCAGTTTGACGGTTGAGCCATCATCATATTCTTTTGCTGTCTGCACTGTGCCCTTGCCAAATGTCGTTTCACCGATTAATGGTATGCCTGACGATTCGTGAAGGGCAGCGGCCATAATTTCGGCGGCGCTGGCTGTGCCGTCATTCACTAAAACGACGGTCGGTTTGGTCACTGTTCGTTCTTTTTCAGCCTTCATGACTTCTTTAGAACCGTTCTTGTATTCAACCTGCATGATGTTTTTCCCTTTATCAATAAACAGGTTGCTCATTGTAATCGCTTGGTCCATTAAGCCGCCCGGGTTGCCCCTTAAGTCTAAAATATAGCCTTTGGCGCCTTTTTTCTCTAAACTGTCAATCGCACTCGTCAGCTCTTTAGCAGTTGTTTCAGAGAAAGAAGTGATTTGGATTTCGCCGATGTTGTTGTCTTTCATCTCAGAATAGACGGTCTCTACAGGAATGGTATCGCGCTTAATGGAAAGATCGATATTTCCGACTCCCGCTCTGTTCAGCTCAAGCTTCACTTTTGTGCCCTTTTTGCCGCGGATTAAAGCGACAGCTTGATTTACATTCATGCCTTTGACGCTTTTTCCGTTCACCTTAAGGATTTGGTCCCTCGGTTTGATTCCGGCTTTTTCAGCAGGTGAACCTTTAATCGGCGATACAATAAGGATTTCACCGTCTTTCTCCTCTACTTGGGCTCCGATGCCTTCAAAGGATGCGGAAATCGTCTCATCGAATGATTTTGCTTCCTCTTGATCCATATATGTGGAATACGGATCATCCAGAGATTCAATCATTCCTTTAATTGCTCCGTCTACTAATTTGTCATCATCTGTCTTTTGGTAGTAATCACTTTTGATTTGCTCATACGCTTTATTTAATTTGTCGAACTCGCTGTCTCCCATGCTTGCTGATTTCTGGCCCAGGATGCTGGAATTGCCCGTAATAAATAAAGTAAGCGCTGAAGCGACAACCGCAGTGATCAGCACAATAAAAAACAGTTTTAATTGCCGTTTCAATTAAACACCACCTTTTTCTTCTTACATTATTATCATGGACGAATTCTTATTCGTCAACTCGGAGCAGAAATGAAAGAGAAAACGCCCTTCTTTCGCTTTTCATAAACCTATGTCTTTATACGACATATGATAAAGAAAAAGGAGGATTCGATATTGAGCCGATATTTAGAAATGCTGTCCTTATTCGGTGTCGCAGGGGCGCATCCAGGCGGGCTGGCTTTTTCAAAAGCGGTCTTGCAAAAAGCTGCCCCCTCCCCAGATCAGCCGATTCTTGATGCCGGATGCGGAACAGGCCAAACAGCGGCTTACTTAGGACATTTACTGTATCCTGTAACAGTCGTTGATAAAGACCCTATCATGCTAGAGAAAGCGAAAAAAAGATTTGCAAATGAAGGGCTTGCCATCACTGCATATCAGGCAGAGCTGGAACATCTCCCGTTCTCTTCTGAGTCCTTTTCCTGCGTCCTGTCAGAATCGGTCCTCAGTTTTTCCGATTTGACGCCCTCTCTTCAAGAAATTTCAAGAGTATTGAAGCCCGGCGGGATGCTGATTGGTATTGAAGCAGCTTTAAAAAAACCGATGCCGCCTCCAGAAAAAAAGCGAATGATGGATTTCTACGGTTTTACTTGTTTACATGAAGAAACCGAGTGGCATAAAACTCTTAGGTCTTATGGTTTTCAAAAAACGGAAGCGATAACACTTCTTCCAGATGACATGGAATTTGAACCGACCACAGAAATGGATTTATCGCAAACGATCGCTCCTATCTACTACGATACGCTTCAAACACATTATGAACTCATGCAGATATATAGCGAGTTCATGGGACATTGTATCTTTGTCGCGCATAAGTAAAACGGCGTATCGCCCCCTGTTTTCGTCCAACCTTTTTATCCTATCTATCATATGCTGATAGAAAGTCAGTATAGGAGGGAAACAATATTGGAGAGATATTACCATCTTTGCAGAAACCATCAAGGTAAAGTCGTCAGAATTACAGAGAGAGGCGGAAGAGTTCACGTCGGCAGAATTACACGTGTAACAAGAGACAAAGTTTTTATAGCTCCGACCGGCGGAGGGCCAAGAGGTTTTGGTTACGGATATTGGGGCGGTTATTGGGGATACGGAGCGGCTTACGGTATTTCCCTCGGTTTAATTGCAGGAGTGGCTCTGGCTGGTTTATTCTTCTGGTAAGCATAGAATAAATGTATGAACAATTGCTAGATTCACCAAACACAATAAAGCCCGCTTATCAATTGTAAGCGGGCTTTTACTGTTAGATTTTCTTCACTTTTTCAAAGTACTCTTCCAGCGTTAAATCATTATCATGGATGACCTTTGCGGCCTTTTTGCCTACATAGCGCAGGTGCCATGGCTCATATTCGTATTTGGTGATATCTTCTTTATTTTTTGGATAGCGAATGATAAAGCCATATTTATAAGCATTGTCCTGCACCCATTTTCCGTCTGCCGTGCTGCCGAACGCTTCATTTATCTGAAAGCCGTTGCTTCGGCTCGAGATGTCCATCGCAAGGCCTGTTTGGTGCTCGCTTTCACCCGGGTAAGCGACCGCTTCCCTTGCCTTCTTTTCCCCTTTTAGGCTGACTTCATTGTTAAAAATGACTTGCTGTCTGTCATACGAACGGTATCCTGAAACAGCTGCCAGTTCATAGCCTTCCTTTTTCGCAGCATCGAACATCGTTTTTAATGCGTCGGCCGCTTCCTTTCTGATGTAACGTTTTTGAATCTTTTCTTCAAAAGAGAACTCTACATCAGGTATGACTAGATCACTAGGTTCATAGTTTCCGGGCAGTGCGTATTCTTTATTGACAAGCGCGAGTATGTTTTCTGGATTTTGAATGGTTTCCAGACCGTCCACTTTTTTAATATCATTGAAATATTTGCTTTCCAATGAAAACGCACTGTCCTGAGTGTTTGCTTTTTTGCTGTCAGCTGTTTTTTGTTCTGTTTGCTTTGTTTCTGCTGTGGTTTTCGTATCCTTTTGAGCATCTCCGTTTGACATGCTGCAGCCGGCTCCGACTATTGCCGTTACACTCAGAGCGGCAGCCAGTGAAAACCATTTACCGGACTTTTTCATATTACATTACCTTCCTTTTATCAATCGTTTCCGCATTCATAAAGAAGAGGCTGCCGGCACCCAGCACGCCTCTTGATTTATTTTATTGTGATACGGAATGTAAAGCCACTTCTATCATATCATGAAATGTCGTTTGACGCTCTTCCGCTGTCGTTTCTTCTCCTGTTAATACGTGATCGCTCACGGTGAGAATTGACAGCGCTTTTCTTCCGTGCTTCGCTGCTAATGTATACAATGCAGTCGTTTCCATCTCTACGCCCAGGACACCGTATTTTGCAAGCTTTTCGATTTGCGAATCGTCGTTGTAGAATTGGTCAGCTGTAAATACGCTTCCTACAGTGACCGGCACGCCTTTATCCTTTGCGGCATCATAGGCATTTTTTAAAAGCTCAAAATCTGCGCAAGGCGCAAAATCAATGCTTCCGAAAGCGACTCTGTTCATTTGAGAATCAGTTGAAGAGGTCATAGCCAAAATGACGTCCCGCACTTTGACATCTTTACGGATAGCGCCGCAAGAACCTACTCTTATTAAATTTTGCACATCGTAGCTTTGAATTAATTCATTCACATAAATTGAAATCGACGGAACGCCCATTCCCGTGCCTTGCACGGAGATTTTTTTGCCTTTATATGTACCCGTAAATCCATACATGCCTCTAACTTCATTGTAGCATTCTACATTTTCAAGATACGTTTCAGCAATAAATTTTGCTCTGAGAGGATCTCCCGGCAAAAGCACTGTGTCCGCAATCTGTCCTTTTTCAGCACCTATATGTACACTCATCTCATATCCTCCTGTAAATCTAAATTATCATCCAGTCCGTTCATTTTACAACGAATGTCATGATGAGACAAACTTCAGCATTGATTATAAAGGAATATGGCGAAAAAAGAAATGTTCCGGGGCCGTTTGGGCACTTCCGGAGAAAAACGGGATAATTGAGGTGTTTATTTGAAAACCTAACCGCAGGAAGGAGGGATGGGACATGGGTAAAAAACAGCGTAACCGGATCACCGGCCAAAAAAAGAACAACCACATACCTGCAAAAGACGTGATTGCAGCTGAAGAGGCGCACGAGAAAGAGTATTCCGCTGCCAAACGCAAGCCTTAAACTGCAGAAAACTGCGGAAATCCGCAGTTTTCTTTTCATTTTGTCGTTTGTACAATCAGACGATTGATTTTCCTCCATCCGGCGGGAAGCAGTTTATAATATGTTTTCCCTTTTCTTCCTTCATCAATCAGAATCACGTCCCCTGTGGCCATAAATCTCGCATCATAATCACTTGGAACAGTGTCAAATACATTAAACAAAGAGAATGCTCTTTTCAGCACGTCTTGATGATCGCTCCCGTTCAGTTCAGTTCGATAGACGGGTCTGTAGCCCTTTTTTTCGCCAAACCGGGGTGTTTGAAATATTGTCACGTCATAGGAACAAGACTTCTTTTTAAACACGGATAACATCATCAAGATCCCCTCCCTTTTATTTCTTTAACATATTAGCGTTTTTGTCCGTTTTTCCTCTCTCTATTTTTGTCGAAACCGCTTAATCTTTTCGTCAAAACCTTTTACGAGGAAAAACAGAAGCAGGCCGAGACTAAAGCCCCCTAGCACGTCGGTTACAAAATGCACACCCAGATAGACTCTGCTTATGCCGACCAAAACCGTGATCACGCCGGCTATGGTGTATACCATTTTTTTATGTTTGGACAAAAACGGGAGGTGTTTTACTAAAAAGTAGGCAATAACAGGATAGACATAGGCAGCGTTCATAGCGTGGCCGCTCGGAAAGCTGAAGGATGATTCATGAACCAGCGGTGAAAAATCAGGCCTCACTCGCTCGATCCATTCTTTTAACACTTTGTTTAACAGTCGATCTGCACCGAATACCAAAAGCATCAAAAGCCCGTCCCATGTTTTTCTGTAAAAAAACAGCCCTATTCCAATGATCAGGATAAGAGGGAACAGGAAAGAAGAAGCTCCAAGATGCGTGATCCCAGCCATGGCATCATTAAGCCATGGCTGGCGAATCAAAACAGCTGCCTTGCTTATCATTTCATCTGCAGATTGAACAGCATTTGTATGAATGACCGCAGCTAGAAAAAGAAAGAAAAGAAACAGACTAACGGGCTTGTACAACATTTTAACCACCTCGATTTTCACAGAAGTCATAGAACATGAATAACAAAACCGGAGCTGGCCGCTCCGGTTTCAAGCCTCAATCATCTTCGTCCAGCTCTTCATCTATCATACATTTTTCTATCAAATAATCAAAGGTAATATCAGCGATTTCAAACAGCTCATCCTCACTCGGTATGTAGCCCCGTCTTGCAAGCTCTCTGTAAAAAAATTCAGCGATTTCTTCCGTATCAATCACAAGATCTATTTCTTTCATCTCCGTACCGCCTCCTTTTTTATGTTTTATGAAAAAACAGGCTGAATTATACCCGGTGTTCTAAACAATTCTTTCGGTCATATACATTGAATAAAAAACAAGCCATAGGAGGCTGACTATATGATCGCTAAAATGATGGAAGCACTGGACGGAGAAAGATTTGATATCATAATGGAAAAAACGCTCAAAGGAATGACGCAAGTGATGATTTGGGGCTGTCTGCCTTATTTTTTATATGTTTTGATCCGTATGTTCACAAACTAACTGAAGTGCTCTTTTAAACTTTCCAGAACAAACATCATCATATCTTTATATTCTTCATCTTGAAACATTTCGTACAGAATTTTGTAGTCATTATAAATATCCAGAAGCTCATCAACAATTGATACAGCAAGGATGTGAAGGGTATCTTGATCTTCATCATCACCTTCAAACTGAAGAAGAGCAGACGATGCGATATCTTCGCCGATCTCTTGGGCAGTTTCTCCGACATAGTGGACAAACAAAAGCTGATGTACAAACTGGTCCATTTCATATTTTCTTAGCACCAGCGTGAGATCCTCTTCCTCCGTTTCAAGCCACTCTCCATCCTTTAAACGGGTCAGCTCATAAATGATATCTTCCCAGCCATCTTCTAAATATCTCCAAATTTCTGTTCTGTGGCCGATAATGCGAAAGAGTTCTTTTCCATAATCTTTTACATAAACGACGTCCCCAATAAGGAATTCATACTCAATATCAAGTTTTTCCATGTCGACAATGACACCCTCATAATCTTTGTAAAGCTGAATGGACGACTCAAAGTATAAGACTTCATTATGATTGACTTCATATAGATAGTGTTTATCAATTTGGTGTACTTTTGTGATGGTGCCGACTGTTCCATACATAATGACGACTACGATATCCCCTACTTGGAATTTCGGTTTATTTTGCTTCACGGTGTCTCCCCCTCGCCGCAACATTTCTCATACGCTATCGTATGCCGGGTGACGCCAATTCGCATGGGCATGAAAACCAAAGGAAATATCCAATTCTGGTATGGGTGAGGACATAAAAAAATCCGCAGTGATCTGCGGATGAAACAGCTATTATCTGCCGTGAACTTCAGCCTCGTATTGATCCCAAGCTTCATCAAACGTAGCCATCGTGTGAAGGTAATCAGCGTTCAGCTCTAAATATGAACTGATTTCATGATAATTGGTTGAGGTTTTCGGAAAGCTGTGATCCTCATACGCCTGATTGGCAAATTCACTGATGCTGTCCTGCGGCTTAGGGTGTCTGTATTTCAATAAATAGTGATAAAAGGATTTCATGGGTTTCCCCTCCTGGTGTCTGTCTTTTGTTGTTCTATTATACAGTTCAAGTGTAAAATTACAACAAAAGAATACCGAAACATCATTCAGGAGAAGTCAAAATAGTTGCGTTTCAGAATTCTTTCTGTCTCCATGAGCTGCTGGTACGTCAGGCTTTCAGGCAGTTTTTTTGTTTGAATCAAAAGCAGCTGATCCTCAATCTCCTTAATCGTGTTTTCCTCTTGATAGGTCATTCCGCAGGAAGCACACACCATGGCGGGGGTGTCTGTCAGTTCTATGGCTCTTGTTCCGTCAGGGAGCTCCCAGTACACCGTGTTCCTGCCGGGTACTGCTTCAAGCTCGCCGCACCATTCGCATGTTTTCATGAAGAATCCCCTCCGATTTCAGCCTCTTTCTGTTTTTTCTGCTGCGCCAAAAATTTCTTTTCTTTTAGCTGGTCTCTTTTCTCACGCCGGTCTTTTAATGTTTCATGCTCGGGATTCGCTGTGTATGCCTCTCTCCTTTTGATTCTGGCTACATTTTCCGGTGTAAAAGAAACCTCTTTGTCGGCAAAAATGGCACTCAGCCCGATCGGTTCCTTTTTGTCAGCGATTTCAGGGAAAACGGACTCAAAATAGGCGTCAGCCTGGTTAGGGATATAATTCTCCGGTTCCGGATATGATGTAATGACGCCTTCAAAATTTCTTAAGATGACTTTGTCAGGGCTTTGCGACAGTACATAGTTTGGCTGCAGGGCGATTTTCCCCCCGCCGCCTGGAGCGTCAACGACAAAGGTAGGAACCGCATTTTTTATAGTCAGTATAATTATATTTTTGCTCAATGGACACCGCTGTTCAATTTATTGGATAATTTTTCTCAATATATCTAAAAATGTGATATTATATACACGAGCTGAAATTAATTATAAAAAGGGAAGAAATTAATGAATTGTTTTTTTTGGAACACAGAAAAAAAAGAAGTAAACAAAATACTAATTGAAGCTATTAACCATTATAACTTAGATGTTATTTCTCTAGCTGAGTATGACGACAAATATAGAGAAAATCTCATCAGAGAAATGATAAATCAAGAAATTGAATTTTATCATGTGCCACAAATAGGCTGTAAAAGAATACATATTTTCACTAAATATAAACCGACAAAAATTATACACTTAGCTGAAACAAGTTATTATACTATTAAGAAAATCCCTCACCGCAAACTTGGCTATTTGATATTCGTTTTTCTGCACTTCCCAAGCAAAATGCACTTGAACGAATTCGATTTTTACAACGAATCGATTCAATTTAGAATGGAAATTGAAAAAGTAGAAAATGAAAACAATTCAACCTCTACGGTACTTGTTGGTGATTTTAATATGAATCCGTTTGAAGAGGGTATGATGGCAGGCCCTGCTTTGCATGCGTATCCAACTCGTATTGAAGCTTCCAAAGAATCAAGGATTATCAAAGGGAGAAAATATAACATGTTTTATAATCCTATGTGGAATAATTTTGGTGATGAGACCTCACCTCAAGGAACCTATTATTATAGTGGATCCCACCATTACCAAATTTATTGGAATATTTTTGACCAGGTTTTGGTAAGACCTTCACTTGTTCCTTATGTTTCACCTAATAATGTTAAGATATTAACTAAAATCAATAACACTCAATTAGTCAATTTAAGAGGAATACCATCTATTAGCGATCATTTACCATTGCTATATAAGATTTCATAGGAGGCAAAAAATATGGATGATTTAAATTTGTGGCCTGAATTTTCTGAAGACCCTTCTCAATCTGCAAAAGAAATATTAGATAAGCAAGCCGATTTATTACCGGGACGAACTAACAACTTACTATACGCTGAAATAACTGAACTGAACATGAATTTAGAATTTCATTATGACAAGTATGATTTAGGTTATAAGTTTTTAATTAGAAGCAAACTACTGGAAAAGTATAGCTATGAAATGTTTTCTTTTTATCATAATATCACTTTATACCCCTTACAAATCAAACTAGATATTGATATAAGAAGAGAACTTAGCATTGAAGGTGCAATTTATATGCAAAACGAGAATGAGTTTAAAGAATTTCTTAGGAAGGTTTTTGCCACAGAAAAAGTAAACAGTGTAATTGGATCTTTAATGAAACTGTCCAAACAATAAAACCATTCCAATAAATTATAGTTATAAGTTATAAAAGCAGTGACTTCATTCACTCTCCTGTGTTGGAAGTCACTGCTTTATTTTACACTGTTTAAAAATCCTTTTTCTTTTCATTGTACAATTTTCTTTGATAGTCCAAAAATGCCCTTGCCATTAATTCCAAATTAGGCTCATTACAGTATGTGACGGTGCAATTTTCTAAGTTGTACTTTTCAATTAATTCTTTCTCAGTCACATAATCACCCTCTTTTTATCAGGTGTATGAGCATTAGGATTTGTCCTATTCGAGAATTTTTTTATCAATTCCCCGCAAAGATTGTTCAAATAATATGTATAATTCACTTTCTTTTTCATCCAACGTACTTCTGTACCGATCTCTTCACAAATCGCAATCGGGATACTGGACTTGTTAACTTTATTCTTATATGTATGTTCCAACTGTTTTTCAGCTATGTTCTTATATGTAAGGAAATCATCAATATGTACGAAATAAACCTTATTATTAGGCTCTCTATATTGAAACAGAAAGCCAGGAATTATGTTTGGGTATTGTGTTGCTTCCTTTAAATATTTAATCTGCTGTGGCTTTATGATCTTCTCGCTGAAGGAAATAGACTTGTCCTTTGTTGATTTAAGTTCAAAAGGAAACAAGTACCCCTTAAAGAACAGAAAGCAATCATATTTGTTTTTTGATACCGCTGCTCCCCTTTTTAAAAACATTGGATTAACATCTTTAATCCGGTAGAAGAACAACTTCTGATCTGCTGCTGATTTTTCAATGTTCGCTTCAAAAACTTTCCCTTGATTGATTGCTCCCAATCAATCACCCTCCTAATCTATATTGTAGGCAAAATATGTATGTGCTAAAATCGTTCCTGAGAGAGGTGTACATAGTGAAAAAACAATGGAAACCAGTTGATCCAAGACTCAATGAGCTCATGCATGAATATAACGTTTCAATTGATGACCTTGTTGAACGCACTGGATTACCGAAGCAACGAATTAATGATTATGTAAGTGGTTTTAAATCAGATATGAATATTAGAACAGCAATGACATTTGCTGATGCCATAGGTTGCTCTATCGAAGAGCTTTATGTATGGAATTTTAAAGAGCGCAGACAATTGATCAAATAAACTTACAAGGTGGTTCCCTTTTTGATCCACCTGATTTCCTGCATTAATTCCTCATTATTGTCAGCTAAGTTAATTAAATTACGATGTGCTCTTTGCAAATCTTTTTCTTCAATGGCCTCCTTTACTGTTTTCATTTGTCTATCCATTTTGTTATACAGTGTATGAATTGAATGATATGCCTCGTTAATCCCCTTACCCTCCACTAATTTTATTTTTATTGTAAATAAAAGACCGATTTTATCTATTACGAAAATTAAGTATGGCTTCAATCGTTGAAGCCATACTATTATTACTAGTTCAGTTTAAGGCCATAATTCACATTTTTCATTTTATACTTAATAGTTAGTTTTTCTTCAATAAACTCTAAGTTTACAAGAGAATCCACATTCCCCCGGTGTACCACATTATAAGAAGCTTTAACAGTGTGAGTGCATTTCCAAGTACGTTTCCCATCCCAGGTGGTATCAGTTGTAGTAGTTCTGTTTAGATCTTCAAAAGAAATGTCTGTTACTTTCCAGTCTACTCCATGTCTAACCTCTACCTCAGATTGACAAGCATCACATGCATTTTTAAAAGACCATGCATGATTTTCTGAGCTTGGCTTTTGTACCGACCATGAGTGAGTATATTCGTGATCCATTTTTTTCACTACCTTTCATTATTATTAACACACATATAACATGTCTCATTTTATAAAAATAATGTATCCTTTTTTTATTATTAGTATTTAACTCATTCCATTATTTGTATTGAATAAGAAATGGGCAAATTTCCATAGTATGATTCAAACAAGCTTGTTTACATTACACTTTAGGAGATGAATAAGAAAAGTTACATTAATTATTAAGGGCTTTCGCTCAACAACTCTATAAAAACACTATTACGTTCTTTACGCTCCTGTTCTTTTTCCTCAAGTTCTTTTTCCAGCTTGTTAATATAGTTGAGCAAAGCCGGAATATCCTGATGGGCGTTTGCAATAAATTCTGCATCCTCTTGAGTAACTGAAGCCGCTAAACCATCATCAAGAGTATTTATCCAATAACGAAGGTTTTCGTTACCAGAGCACTTGTGAACGTCTGCACTCCAAAATCCTTCTGTTGCTACTTCCGCACGCTGACGAATTTCTTTAAGTTGGTTTTTCGTTAGCTTTTCATTCATCAAGCGTTCACTCCCTCGATTTTGATTCCGAGAAGGTTCAGCGTTTTAATAATCGTTGCTTTTGCGATCTCAATTTCGTTAGTATCGCAATTGTCCGCCCACCGTCCTTCATAGTAACACCGTACTTTTTCCTCTGGCGTCTCTTTGATTTCGTATCCGTTGACCAATGCGGATGCTAGTGTTAGCAATTCAAGATTGTATAAGCAACGGCCATTATTATTGCCGACTGTTATGCTATCATTTATATATGAACGTAATATTCCTTCATCGCTATAGTTTGTTCGGAGATCTTCAATTGCCTCTGCCTGCTCCTTTGTGATTGTAGGCTTTCATTATTTACCCTCCTCTTCGAAGTACTTTTCTATCGCGAGATATAAGCTTCCGTTCCATACCCGTGCATACCATCGAGTGTGTCCGCTGCCTCAACGAGAAGACCCTCCGCCAAAGATAACCGATTTTTTAACCGTTCATTTTCACCAATCAAATCCGCTACAGTACAACGTAATTCCTTAACACCTTCAGTCATTTACTGGTCTCATTAGATATTATTTAATTTTTGTTTCAGCCCAAAGAATTAATCATGAAGAACTTTAAATTTATCCTTATTTATGTATGCTTTGTCGTTAACTAGTTCAAATAAATCAAAGTGCTTTCTTTTACTTCTTCTAATAACCCGTAAAGCAATTGTGGAGCTTACCCATTCTTCATTTTCAAATTGGGTTAAGATTTCACTTAGCTCAAATAGCAATTCCAGCTTCTCCTTGCTTTGCTGTGTTTCAAGTCTTAAAAGATCCCTCTGTTTTTCAAGTAATGTTGTTTCAATTTGATATTTCTTTTTCTCCAAGGCTGTTATCTGTTCGTTGGTGCTATGTATTTTGTCTCCTACCTCCAATGAATCACCTCCTTAAAGTTTGAATAAAATATCATTTTTAAAGTAACTTTATTTTTATTCTAAATACAAATAAAAAACAATCTAAGTAACTTGTCTCTATCTTATCACCTGACCACTATGCATGTCTATATGTATTTTATTTTTATTCTTTATTTTTGCGTTAACTTTATTAGCTTTTTGATATTCTTTTATATTCATAATCCCTCAGCACATTTCTAATCCAGATTAGCTCATCTTCTGTGAGCATAATTATCACCCTCCCATATACTCTAATCTAATCCTATAGGTTTCCCCTTTAATTCATAATAAAGAGGCAGCATTAAACTGCTACCTCAAATGAAAGCCTGTCCCCATGTTTATAGTTGATTAACTTGAAATCATCAATGGTAAAGTCATAAAAATCTTTAACTTCAGGATTGATCCATAGTTGAGGTGCTTCAAACTGTTCTCTTTCCATTTGGATTTTCAAATTGTCTATATGACGTGTGTACACATGGCAGTCCCCAATGTTAAAGATATATTCACCAAGCTCATAACCAGTCAATTGAGCAATCATGCGCTGCAAAACATTGTACTGGAATACATTGAATGGATTTCCCAATGCCATATCATTGCTCCTTGCTCTTACCTCTAGGTGGAGTTTTCCTTGCTTAACATACCACTGTGTCTCGTATACACATGGTGTTAAGGCCATTGCGTCTAATTCATCAGGATTCCATAGCATTGTAATGTGTCTGCGTGAAGATGGATTGTTCTTCAATTGATGAAGAAGATAATCAACCTGATCCACTTTTTCTCCATTTAGATTTCTGTTTTTCTTCCCCAGCTGAAATCCATATGCATGTCCGATACTGCCATCTTCTTGTTTCCACTGATCCCAAATATGTACGCCCATCTTGTTTAAATCATTAACATCGTTAGATTTTAGTTGCCAAATCCAGAGCAACTCTTTAATCGCTGTTTTCCAGGCAACCTTTTTTGTCGTTAAAATCGGAACCTCTGAGTTGTCGAATCTCATTTGCGTGCTGATGATGCTTAGTGTATGAGCCGGTGTTCCATCAGAATCCCACTTTGTTCTCACATGAAATTCTTCATCTGAGATTCCATTATTTATAATATCCTTTATAATTGAGTTGTATTGTTTATCAAATTGAGTCATGTTTTAATTCCTCCTATTATTAAGACTCGAAGGGTGTGAGTCAGTGGTTGATTATTGTCCTCGGAAAGTAATAATAAATAGAATTGATTGTGACAAAAACGTTTTTTCTGCTCCTAGTTCCATTATCACAAGACACTTTTTAGAAATCCCATTGAGAAATGAAGGCGATTTAATTTCTGTGTTTACACTAATGAACCCAAGTTGTGCTGATAAAAAAAGTTCAGATAACACTGTGAATTTTATTATTAATTATGCTTACGATATTCTAAAAGCATCAAAAATAATTATAACGAATATCCATCCTTTTTATGAGCCAGATTCAACTAAACTGAGGCCTTTATTGCAAGCAGCTCAGAAACTGAATCCAAAAGAGTTTGAACTAACATATGAAAAAATAGGTTTTTGATTTCTGATTACTATTCAAATGCTCATGAAATTTACATAGCGACAGGGAACTATATTAGAAAAAAGCCTCATGTTACTATAATAAGTATGCTAACACAACATAAAGAAAAAACATTTGGACTTGAGTACAATGGATGGAGTCACTTTAGCACAAAGAACTGTGTGTACCACCCCTCCCGCAAAGGGAAAGATCCTATTAAAGGTAGATTCCCATATTTTAAAACGAATTAAGGGAGATATTCTCCCCCTTTAATTTCGTTTAATTGCTCATTGATGCTTTCTTTTATTGTATGTGATAGCTGATCGATCCCTTTTCCAATTCGTTTCTGACCAGTTTTTCTGATTTTTGTAGTCATATCTTTAAAACACTCCAAGGCACCATCTGCAATTTCATCATATAGCCCCTGAATTTTCACTAATACACTTAAATATTCTTCGTCACCTTCTTCAAATAGTGACAACCCTTCTTCAAGTTTGTTGATCTTTTCAATACTCTTAACTATTTTATTTTTATCCTTTAACAATTAATCACCCACCCAGTTTATTTTGGTCATGCATTTTCATGAAGTTAGCTGCTGCCTTCTTGTATCTCAGGTCTTTCTCGTACTCAGCAACTTTTCTCATATGTTCAATAAATTGATCTTCAAGTCCTTGCAACTGAAGAAATCCAAAGCAAAGACCATTCCTATAAAGCATGTCGTCATATTTTGCTTGTTAAGCTCTTTCTTTGCTGTTAATGATCACTTTCCTCCTTAAATATTAGATAAAATTATTCTTTTATTTAAATGCTTAATCCATCGACACCTATATCCTAAATGTGGTAAAATCGATGTCAATTATTAAATCTGTAAAAATAAAGAAAGGAAGTATTGATATGTATTTGAGTATTATAATTTTAGCATCCATGCTTTTATGGGGTGCAGTAATCCATGAACTAAGTAAACCTTCAAAAAAGCAAAGCACAAGAAAAATTGTTTCTTTGACATCTTTAGGTTCTTTTTCGACTTTAGTTATTACTATTTCACTTTTTCAAAACTTCCCTTTTTAAAATTTGTTTTTAATTAAATCCTTCGTATTAAAATATTCATTTTAAACATAATATTTATATGTACCTTGGCTGAAACCTCCATTGTTCAGATCACAGCATGAATACAGCCAAGGTTTTTAAATTTGCTTATTTCGTTCCCGTAGAACCGAGTCCTCCTCTATCCTCGTTTCCCAAATGCTCAACTTCAACCAATTCAACCACCGGCATTTTCTTCATGATTCTAAACTGACAGATACGATCCCCTTTCTTAATCTCTGTATCACGCATTGCGTAAGCAGGAAAGAACCAGAAATCGTTGTCTCCTTTGTATGACTCATCGATAACACCCATTGAATTTGTTTGAATAACACCAAAGTTCTTATATGTGCTTGAACGAGGAACGACATGTGCTTCATAACCTTCAGGCAATTCCATGGCCACACCTAATGGGACAAGTTTAAATTCATCTTTTTTGATCGCTACATCTTCAGCTGCACGAAGATCAATCCAATCACCTTGCTCAATTTTGCTGATTCTTGTTTGTGTTTCATCTAAATATTTGATTTTAATTTGCATTATGTATTAGCTCCTTTTAATTTAAGTTTGTTTAAAATTACCCTTTTATCGGAATTCCTTTAATAACTCATCAAGTTCATCAGGCTTAAAACCAATACTTCGGTTTACTTCCTCTCCTTGATCACTCAGCAAAATGGTTACCGGTACTCCCATAACACCAAATCTAGATGCTACTTCTGGTTCCTGTGTAACGTCCACTGTCTCAAATTGAATATCTGCTTGTTCTAAGTAATTGGACACCATTTTACATGGATTGCAATTAGGCTGCTCTAATTTAATCAATCTCATTGAATACATCCTTTCTCGGTAAAAATGAAATCTGAATCCTTTAATGGTTCAACCGTTGCTTTTTTGTACCCATTCCCTTTAGTTGAAAAGAAGTCATGGGATTTGGTCTTTGTGCTTAACCCGTTGATAACAATTGGGTTAACATCTTCTTCCTCAAACCAATGATCAAAACCCAGGTTGTTTAAAGCTTTATTTGCGTTGTATCTGATGAATTTCTTCACATCTGGAGCTAAGCCAACCTGATCGTAAACATCTTCTGTATATTCCAATTCGTTTTCATAAAGCTCTTGGAGCAAATTTAAAGCCCATTCATGCATTTCCTTTTGCTTCTCTGGTGTTTGCTTCTTATAAATCTCCTGAGCTAACAATCCAACATAAGTTCCGTGAATCGCTTCGTCACGGATAATTAAATTTATGATCTCTCCACTTTGCATTAATTTTCCCTGTCCATAAAAATAAAGTGGGTAATAAAATCCAGAGTAGAAAAGGAAACTCTCTAGAAACACAGAAGCAACCATTCCTTTAAATAAAGAGATTTCGTCTTTTTTCTCAATTGCTTTATAAATTGAAACAATTAGTCGCGCTTTCTTTTGAAGAAACTTATTGTTTTTTACCCATTCAAATACTTCATTGATCTGCTCGGTCGGAGCCAATGTTAGAAAGATGTTGCTGTATGACTTTGCATGGACAGCGTTCTCCATCATCGCCATAAAGTTCAGCACCGCTTTCCGCTGATGTCCATCTACATGTTCAGCAATGATTGGCATGCCAGTGTTACCTTGTTCTGTATCCAACAACGTCAAACCAGCTAAAACTTTCATATAAGTGTCCTGCTCGTTTTTTCCGAGGTACTTCCAAGTGAGGAGATCGCCGTTTAAAGCAATCTCTTCCGGAAGCCAGAACTGCTTCACGTTTTGGTAATAGAACATTTGGGTAAAATCATCTTCATGCTTTGACCAGTTTGCTGCGGTATACAGCTTATTTTTGTTTAGTTGTGACAAAAATGTGACCTCCTGAATATTTTTCCTCCCTCGCAACATGTAAAAAGAAGGAAATATCTTATAAATGTTGTAAATTTTATAATGCAACATATTCACTATTAAGGGAGGATTATAAAATGAAAAAGAAACTAATTATTGGTGCTTTAGCTTTAGGGCTAATACCTACTATTGGCAGTACTACTGTTTCAGCTAAGCCGCTTCAAAATCCTGTGAAAGTCTTAAATCCTTTAGCAGATGCCAGATGTAAAGGTGGTGGCACTTTAATTTGTGAAACTGGAAATTTTACAGCTAAAGGAACCTTTTTCTTCGATTATTATGGAAGTGAAGACGACAAAATCAGAGTTTACATTGCAAATGATGGCAGCTACCCTTTTGAGTACAGAATTACGAACCCTGACGGTAAGAGAATAGCAGACGGAATTACAGTTAAACCAGGAAAGTCAACAGAATCAACCTTTTACGTAAAAGATATAGAAGGTACTTATAAAGTCCGTGTAACAAATGATGATGGTGAAGATATCAAAGCTTTTGTTAAAGCAAGGGGACTTTAATTAAGAAATCAGGAGTCAGGCAGAGTTATAGAGTGCCGACTCCTTTATTGTTTAAACAACGCAAGACAAACAGTTTTCTTGAGTAGTATCCTTTGTTCTCGCATAGTACAAAGTCTTAATTCCCTTATGATGAGCGTAGAGATCTATTCTATTTAGGTCTCTCGTTGTCAGCGTATCTTTCAGGAACAAGGTAAATGAAATTCCTTGATCGACATGCTGCTGAATCGTTGCAATAAGATCAACTACCTTAAACATATCCATGTCATAAGCTTCTTTATAAAAGAACCAGTTATGAGCCGCTAAACCTGGCATCGGATAATAAGTCTTACTGTTACCGTATGTACGTTCTTCAATTCGCTCCATAATTGGCATTACACCTGCTGTAGATGATTGAACATATGAGATGCTTCCCGTAGGTGCAATTGCCTGTCTATATGAATGGTACAGACCGTATTTCATTACATCCTCTTTAAGCTTCATCCAATCTTCAGTATTAGGAATATGTTGATCTCCAAATAGCTTTTTAACATTTTCAAACTGAGGGCTATAATCATTTGTTAAGTACTTTTCGAAATACTTACCAGTTTTATAAGTTGATCCATCAAACTTGTAGTACGTCTCCCCTGTTTCTCGTGCAATTTCCATTGAACGCTGCAGAGAGTAGAAGTTAACCATCATAAAGTATGTATTAACAAAATCCTTAGCTTCTTCACTTTCATAAGCAATATTATTTTGAGCTAGAAATCCATGGAGGTTCATCTGCCCTAGACCATGGATCTCATTAGTGTATTTGCTCTTGCAACAGCTGGAGCATTTACAATGTTTGTTTTCCTTGTGACAGTTGTCAGTGAGTCAATTGCTATTCTTACTGTTGAAGCAATTGATTGATTACTCATTACATTTACAATGTTCATTGAGCCAAGATTGCAGGAGATATCCAAGCCAATTTCATCCTCTTTATCGTAATCCGTATAAACTGATACTTGTGATGATTGGAGGACTTCAGAACACAAATTTGAAAACTTCACTTTTGAAATATGTTCATTTGGATGCACTTTATTTACATTGTCAGCGAACATAATATACGGATAGCCAGATTCGCTTCTTAGAATGGCCAATTGCTCTAACAGCTTCCGAGTATTCCCTTTAGCTTTTCTAACCCTAGGGTTTTTGACAAGCTCATCATACATTTCATTGATGCTCATCTCATCAAGATACTGTCCATATTCCTTGTATACTGAATGCGGATAGAACATGTAATAATCCTTGTCTTCCCTTGCAAGTTCAATAAATTTATCAGGAACAACTACACCAATAGACAGTGTTTTAACTCGGACATCTTCATCAGCACTTATTTTTTTGGTATCCAGGAAGTCTGTAATGTCTGGATGGAATACACTTAGATAAACTGCTCCTGATCCTTGTCTTTGCAGACCATTCAAACGTGTTCGCTAAGCACGCCCCGCCATATGGCTGCTTCATGTTACCATGAAGGTTAGACTATATCTTCACCCTCTACGGGCGCCTCCTGTTTCGACTGCCCATAGCTTGCAGCCTACGCCTTTCGGCTAGTCGTTGCACGTTCAAGACTTAGTCTTGCTTCGCTCATGATTGTCCCCCTTTATTTTGGCTTGTGATTGACCCAAACCATCTGAGGAGTTCCCATGAATTAAAGAGGTTTTCGATCGTCATTACTGACGAAAGGGGCCAAATCAACCCATTTGATCGGCATATCTAAAAGCATTATCCAAAAGTTTCATGACACCTACGACTCCCTTAGTCGCATTCTCTACGTCTTTGATCGCTTCACCTTTGGCTCTTAGTTTGTTTAGATTTAATGCTACTCCTCCACCTAGCTTAGAAAGCTGCATGGAGATATCAATGGCTCTAGAGATAGCATTCAAACTGTCATCCACTTCAAGTAAGAAGCAGCTCACCATTTCACCTCTTCTCTTACGTCCAGAATTAAGGAAAGTAGGTGTTGCCGGCTGATACTCTTGTTTCATCATAGTATGTACTTCCTCAACAGCTTTCTCGTAATCACCATCCGCGCAATACAAAGCCACAATTGAGACACGATCCTCATACCTTTCCAGGATCTTTGTTTTATCGTTTGTCTTTAATGCATAGTCATTGTAGAACTTAAACGCACTCATAAAAGATGGGAATCTAAATTTGTAACTGTAAGCAATCTTATAGATTGACTTAATCTGTTCAAATGTATATTGATCTAAGAATTCTTCTTCGTAATAATCATTTTTAATAAAGTAGTCCAGCTTCTCTTTTAGATCATGGAAAAAGACTGTGTTTTGATTAATGTAATCAACAAAGTAACTATGTACGGCCTCCTTATCCTTTTCGAATTGATACTTCCCATCTTTCTGAATCATGATCTCATTATTGAGGTTGATCCACTTTGGTATTGTGTTTGTCAATAAGTTGTACCTCCTGAATGATCTTCTGTAAGTCTTGTTTCGTTCCACTAAGTTCAAACTTTAATAACAATGGTGTTTGGAACTTAGCTGAAAGCTTGTCTCCAGCTAAACCATAGTTATCACCCCAAACCTTGTTACCACTAACAGCAACTCCTCTTATTTTATTTTTATTCTTATTGATAAAACTCAAAGTCCTTTCAGGTACTTCCCCAAAGCCTATCGTATATGTAATATGTATGAACTCTTGATTGATGATC
Source organism: Bacillus sp. TSO22 (assembly GCF_020223595.1). Classification (NCBI taxonomy): domain Bacteria; kingdom Bacillati; phylum Bacillota; class Bacilli; order Caryophanales; family Bacillaceae; genus Bacillus; species Bacillus sp. TSO22. The sequence goes on along the minus strand of NZ_JAHAWO010000015.1, from coordinate 272,589 downwards.
GTATCATCAGTTATTTCAATGGTCTCAATATCTAACTTGTGTTGAAGCGCTTTTACAAACCTTCTTACATTACCAGTTTTACTCTCATATGTAATGATCACTAATCGTTATATGCCCCTGTAATTAATCTTGTAGTTGCAGATTCAGCTTCATTTTCAACATGGTAATATGCTTCAGCTATTTCACTATTAATGGCTCCCATCTCAGCATAACCTTTGGCCATTTGAGCCTCATAAGGAGACAACTCCTCTAATTCAACAGGGATATAGTTATCCTTTTGGCTTTGCGGGATAACCATTTGATGTCCTTCTAAGTCAGTTGCAATAAGTTCTCCTTTAAATACTGTAAATGACTCACCATTTTGCATATGTATCTTCTTATTTTCTTTTGCTTCTTCCATAGTCACCAGATCATTACGCTTTACGTATAACTGTCTAGCTGCCCCCATTTTACATCTCCTTATTATTTGTTTTTATTTTGAATATAATAGAAGTTTTAATCGTTAACTTTCTTTAATTCTTCCATACATTCATGGCATAAAGTTTTATCAAATTCTTCTCTATATTCACAATCCCATTCGTCTTGTCTATAACTTTCTTCACAATTATCACAAGATGTTTTAACGTACTCTAAGGGATTAAATCCGCTCCATTTACTTCCTAAAAATTGACTAACCTCTGCCACTGCTTCTGGTGAAATGTTTAACTTTTCAATATCTCCTTCTTCTAAAACACCATATACTTCACTATGTTTTCCTAACACTTCTCCAAAATAAATATCTTCGCCAATCGCAGAATTTACATCTTCTTCTGTTGCAGAAAATAAACCTTCCAAATAACCGCTTCTTCCGCAATCCCAAAAAAATCTGTACAAATATTTCAAAATTACCTCTCCCTTATAAAACTGTGATTTTATCTAGATTTAATCCGTATCTATTTGCCCTCCTCACTCTTCTTCAATCGTCCATCCATTTAATCTTGCGTACTTTAATTTTCTAGAATATCTATGTTTCCACTCGTCCCACCTTTTCGTTTCTCCGAGCGTAGCGAATGGATCTTGGTTTTTCTGTTTTAAGAGAATTTCACCAACCCATCTAGGAACTGACGGTTTATAGTTACTTTCCGACATCTATTCGTCCTCCAATTACAAATTTCTGTATCTTCCTTTTTTATTGTTTAGGCCATCCTTCTCCAAGAAGCTTTTTAGCCCCTTCAACATCTGTGAATCTCTCAATCTTGTGTCTATAATCATCGATCCATCGGTAAACACATACTGCATTTTCTTCAACTTTCATGACAGTATATTGCTGCATAGGATCTTCCAAAAGGTGAAGTTTCTGATCTTTATAAAATCCTTGAATCATATAATATCCTCCTCTTATTTTATTGAATTTCTCTTACTTCATGCGGTACTCCGCTTTCTTCCTGAGCATATACAGCATCATTATGAGCCTCAATTGCATCATCATAAGTATTAACAAGTGTTCCCATGCAAAAAAGTCCGTATTTTTTATTCACCTTTATCATCCTCTTAATTTATTTTTGTTCTTTAAAGTAAACTTCCATCCATAATCAAAATTCTTTCTTCATTACTTTGAAGTTCTTCGAGAACATCTGATATTGGGGACAGTTCTTGATCCTCGGTTACTGTTCGACTGTGTTTAACAGCTGCGTACAACATACCAACTTCTTTGATCTCATCTCTTAAGTTCCCGTCATCATCCGCAACTTCTTCTGTATATAGCTTCAATGCTTTTTCTTTTGTATTAGCTTTAATTAATGCATAATATGGGTCACACACCTCAAAAAATTTAATGTTATTATATCAACTCCTAATTTATTTTTGTGAACCTTTTGATCACTTTTCCATCAACAACAACTGTTCCAAAGAACATGTCTTTAGGTCTTGCCCACAAAATGCCATCCATGTCTTCATATGTAACGAGCTTCTCTTCTGTCTCAGTGTGAATAGCCTCTCCAAGAACCTTGTAAATGCCACCTTTATAATGTCTAAATTGGCAACCAGCTACTTTGTATGTATCCTTCAAGGCATTCAACAATTGCAGTGCATCTTGAGCACTTTTTGAACTGCTGTCATATTTGTTGAGATGTTTAACAGCTTCCTGCATATGCAATTTTATTTGAGTCACCTCTTCTTTTCTTACAGTTAGAGTTTTTTATCTACAATGCCTTTAATGCTTTGCAATGTTTGTTTATACTCGCTGTCTAAATCACTTACGTCTAATTCTGTTGAAACTCTAAATTGTGAGCTTGTTTCATACATAGTTATTACTGATTCAATCCCCTTTTCTTCAGCTATAAACGAAACGCCAAATACCTCAATATCATCCGCGCCTTGCTCCTCTTTAAGTTCTTCTAGAAAAATTGGCTGCATGAGATCAAACAGTTCTTTAGAAGTCTTGAATGTTTTTTGTTCAACAAAACTGTTTTCTCCATCAATTGAATCAAAAAGCAAATTATAGTCGATGTATCCTTTTACTGATTTCCCATGCTTAGTGTATTCCAGGCTTCATCATCCTTTTAATTTATTATTTTTGAATCTCTTATTCTCTTTAAGTCTGATACGTCCATTCGTTATGTATGTTTCGCTGACGGTCAGTTACTACCACATATTCATTGAACCCTGGGATGTATACTTTGCCTCCAACCTCAATTGGTTCTAAGTCAATAACTCCCTCAAAAAATGCTTGGTATTCATTTTGTTCAGCTACTTCAATTCTGTTATTTAAATTTAATCTCCAGCTTTTCTTAATTACCTTGCCTTTGAACTTTGCTCTGTGTCTCCCCACTTATTCACCTCCTTAGAAAGTCTCTTTAAAAATTGAATTTTATTTAGACCTTACTGTTAGCAACTCCTCGTTTTCTGTTTTGATTTGTCGTATACTGCGCTTGCCCGGGAAATTATGAATATTTCCTTCTGACTATTTCCCTTCACATTGTTCATTTCACTGTAAGAATAACTCCAAGAAGGAGTGAACATGCTCCGATTAAGAAAACAGTAAGATAAAATGAAATGTCTTCTTTAAAGTTCTTATTCTCAACTAAATATGCGAGGCCATTGCCTAAGAACGTTGAACAGAATAAGATTAGACCCAGTATCAAATATGAAATTTCATTCACCTCGATTCTTTCAGGTTTATTACCTTATAAATCCACCAGCAGTAGTCCATCTAATCCATAAACCTTATCTCTATCAGTTAACTTTCCGTTTTTTCTCATTATCTTCAATGAATTTTCTGCTTGTTTACGGTTTGAATAAATATGTGGGTGGTAACCATAAAGGTATTTCCCTTCACTCTTTGCAGCAATTACGAACATGTTCATTTATCAACTCTCCTTATTCCACTCTTAAATTTAGACAAAAACTTCATTTTTTCTTATTTAGACTTAAATCTATGTCGAAACTTATCGTCCGACATATCATGTACTATCTCCCTTAAAGGAGGTGGAAATATGGGATTCTTCGGTGGATACTCTAACGGAAATACTGGTTACTCAAACGGTTATTCGAGTGGTTACGGTAACTCCTTCGCTTTGATCGTTGTTCTATTCATTTTGTTGATCATTGTTGGAGCAGTTTTCTTTAATTATTAAGTTTAACTTTACCTACCTCCGCCGAAACAGCACCTCCCCCTGTTCGGTAGACGCCATAAGATGTTTTTATGGCGTTTTTATTTTTGTAAGGGTTATTTAAAACTAGATAAAAGGAATATTCCAAAGTAATATTATTTTTATTCTAATTGTAACTTCAAAAATTTCAATGTCTTTTCTAATTTCATGTCCTTACAATGATTCAAACATTTTTTCTGTAATTCTTCACCACATTCTTTATGTACCGGAAATTCTTTATGCTCTTTGTCGTCAGTAATTCTTATGAAATAAACGATCCCATCAATATGTTCTTTACAACATACACACTCCACAGCATCACCTCTCCTCTTATAAGACTAGCATACTCTTAATCACCGTATCGGTCAACAGATATTTTATTTTTACTCTTAATAATTTTTGTCTTCATCGGAATTAACAATTTTTGGGTTATCATCATATCTTACTTAAGAAAGGAGGAGAAATTATGTATACTTTTCCCGATATACATTTAAGAAATCAAATTTTTTGCTTTATCCCACATTTTTATTATGTACCATACTATAGCTGCCCTTATCCTTATTACGTAAATTCTGTTACTAGGAATGGGGGTTATAGACAGAAAGTGCAAATGGGTTATATACCTGGAGATAATGTGCCTATATGGAAGCTGCCAAATAAAAATGCTTTTTTCTTTGTTGGTAAAATGGCTATTGACGCTGATGGTTCCCCTAAAGCTTATCATCCTCAGAATAAAGGACTAGATGATTTAAAAAATGCTGGTCGCCCTGGTAATTGGTATGGAATATTAACTCACAACGGTAAACCTAATGGAAGGCCGCTTATTCAAAAACAAACAGATCCGGCTCCTGGATATTATATTTCAACAACTGCACTTGTAGATTCGTCAAAAGAAAAAACGGATCCTAGGGCTTACGTTAATTCTGAGGAAATTCCTTTTTTTGTTCTACCACCATATAACCCAATGGGGGCACAGCTTGGTGACTACGGTGTTGCAATTAATTTATTAAATAATAAATTGTCTTATGCAATTTTTGCTGATATTGGCCCAAGGAATAAAATTGGCGAAGGCTCAATTGCTTTAGCTAAGAATTTAGGAATAAATCCAGATCCAAGAAAAGGTGGAACAGAAAAAAAGAATATATTTTATCTGGTATTCCCGAAGTCAGGTAAGGGGAATGGTTACATTCCTAACCTAGATGAAATAAATAAAAATAGTGAGCAGTTGCTTACCGAATGGGGTGGTTTAGAACAAGTAAAATCAGTAATAAACAACCGTAATGATTATTCGAACTTAAATTATAAATAACCTAATATATCTTTCAATTCAATTGATTTAACAAACACATCACTGAATTTTTTGTCTATGATCCCCCATTGTTTCTCTGTGATAGGAGGCAGCTCATTTTCCATATAAATAAATAGTTCATTAATTTTACTTTCTAATTGATCCATAGATTGTAATACAGTTTCTTTAATTGAATCAGAAATATTCAAATGATCTTCCTCCTTTATGAAAATATGGTTATTGCTTTTCCATTTTCATTTTTTATGTACGGAGAGTGTTTTCGAGCAAGATAGTTTCTTGACGACCCTTCTCTCAGGCTTACATTATAAATATCCCCTACCTTATGTACCTCATATGCTTGTTCTTTTGCCTGTTCAGGTGATAGCGCCTCAATTACCAGAGACGCATTTTCACCTTTGATATCTTTACACCTTACATAATACTTTTTCAATAAACATCCCTTTATCCTTTCGTTTTTTCTTGAAACAATTTAATGAATCAAGCCTCGATGTGTATTTGGTTTAATATTGTGTAGATCGACTAAGTTGGTTAACCGCTCGATTTCCTTACTCATCGCATAACACTGATCAACATAAAATTTCTTTGGCATAATAACAAACTGTCCATCTTTAAACCCTTCCGCACCGGCTTCTTGCATTGCAGCAGGAAATATATCGATCAGATTCCATTTTTTAAAGCTCTCAATATACTCCTCTACTGAAATAGTGTGCAAAACCTTTGCTAATACTCCCTTGGTCTTTTCATCGTTATGTACGTAAATGCTTTGTGTATGCGGTTCAATAACTACAAAATCAAGAGCGTTTACCAAGTCAATTTTTTCTTGATCAGTTAACATATTCACTCCCCTTTTTGTCGTGATAACTCATCCTCAATCGTTTTTTTCCCAGCTTTGAGGACTTCCATAAAGTTTGCTGTCGCTTCAATTTCAGCTCCTAATGAATCTACATAACGCTGCGCTTGATCAGTTTCCCCATTACTGATTTTCTTTCTATAATCTTCGACACTTTGTTTAAACCGTTCAATTATTTGCTTGTTGTTAATACATCAACACTCCCACAAACATTATTTTTATTCTTAATAAAAGACAAATTTTATAGCGATTTATATAAAGGAAAAACAGTCCTGTCAACCTCATATAGATAAACCTCTATATCTCTTCTATCTAGATTCCAGAAGACATTTTTCACAATAAAGCACCTCTTATCGTTTATATCTGATGATAGATCTCCTCCTACAATATAGTCACCGGTACGAGGCACCATCGACTCCAATTTTAGGTGGTTTCCTTCTCTATCCTAACTATATGTAAGCTCACTCAAAGAACTGCCAGTTTTACAATCGTTAAAAATAACTAACCATTTAACTTCCATTTCTTAGCCTCATTTCGATAAAATTGATCTTTTATTTAGATTACCAACCATAAAATAATATCGTCTCTGTCTCAAAATCTATGGTTTTTAATAATCTGGTCAACTCAAAAATGCTGTATTCGTATTTCCAAGAATGTGATAGACATGAATCATTAACATCCGTATTTAACGCCCATCCTCTTGTCCACTCAAATAAGTTGTTCTTAATATGTTGCTCTTGTTTTACTGAAGCAATTCCATTTTTATCATCAATAAGTAAGTTCTCATACATTGAGATGACTTTGTTTTTATAGATTTCAATAGCTTCTTCAAGCCCTTCTTTACCAACAATATATGGAACATAATCCGATAATTCATTCATAACTTCTTCTTTTTCAAAGAGAGGGTATCCCTTTGAATAAATACGGTCAGCTGTATCATCCCAATACAACTTCCCAAACTCCCAAATTTCTTCTTTAGGCAGATTACCAATATAGAAATAGCCCTCTTCCCCTGTTAACTCAAACTTTTTGGACAATTCGTCGTAATTCATTGACTTTATTTCGTTTACAAGTTCCTTGCTGATTTTATACATATAATGTCTGTAACCCATACGGTCTCCCCTTTCTCTATAAAAGAGATATTTTATTGAAACTGAACTTCCTGCTTTTATAATCCTATAGCTCCATTTACATATTTTGGATCAAGAGTTAACATTAACATGTAACAACTAAATATCTAGGGGGCTATTAATTATGAAACTTAAGTTTGTCGCAATTGGTGCATTAGCTTTATCTCTATTAGGGTCTTCGTTAAATTCTGCTGAAGCCACAAGCTCAAGATCAATCGATACTCCTAAGAAAGACTCTGTAATCACTCCTATGGATGTCACCCTTTATAGTGGCACACCTACATGGAGCAACGGTGAAGCTTATGCTGTTTTTGACGCATCATACAAGGAAACAAGAGTTTTAATTAATAACTACAGTTCTAAGTCAGTTAAATATGATATTTCAATTGGAACAACCAAATTAGTGTCTGGCAAGACTTTAGATGGTAGCACTCATGTTTACGAAACACTTACAAGACCGCTTATATATAATGGTAAGTATAGTGTTAGATTATACACAAGCGACTCTTCAACTCGTAGTGTAGGTGTACGAGCTGTTGGCATTACTAATTGATCACAAGAGCACTCTAAAGGAGTGCTTTTTATTTTGCGTAATCCTCAAATATCACTATCTCACTACTCAAGTAAATGAATTAAATCCTCAACAATTTCATCACTGTCCCATTGACCTGTATCCCATGAATATGTATGTAACCCAGCATTGCTCATAACTTCACTGTATAAGTCTAAAATTGAATCGATATCTTTTCCTTCTATGTATTCATCACCTCGTATACTTAAGCGTTCCTTAATAATCTTTGGATCAGCATGTAAGTACGCAACTTTAGCTTTCGTTTTAATTTTACTCTCAATAATTCTTAATTGCTGTTCTGTTAGGATAGAGTAATCCTTGAATTTTTTTGCATAGACCAAATTTGAATAAGCAAACCGGTCAATAATCACATTGTCTACGTCAGCTAGTTTGTTAAAGTGTTCAAATAATTTCTCATTTCCACTTGTCGCCAACTCAAAGCTTGAGCCTTTGATAATTGGATACTTTAGTTCTTTGCTTAGATTTGCTGCAACTGTTGATTTAAAGCAGCAATCAGGCCCCTCCAAGATAATTAATGCCATTAATCCCCCACCTTTCTTATATTATGAAATCCAACAACCTGGTAAGTACCATCAGGAAACTTCACTTCTACCTGGTTGTATCGATAATCAACTTTCGCAACAGCTCCAATCTCATCTGTAAAAACAATAATTACCTTTTGACCTTTTTTAAACATAAGTTAAACCTCCCTTTAGTGGCGTTAATTCATGTTCTTTAAAGTAAGTAATGTCACCTGTTTCATCGCTAACTGCATAGTCATATGTAGCTGAATGCAAATGCTCAATAATTTTTCCTTTTCTACCTACATGATGTGGGCATCCGTACCGTGCATTATTGTTAATCTCTACAGCTAGTCCAACAGGATAACTCCAGTATTTAGGCAATTTAATACCCCCTAATTTAAAATTGAAACCGTTCCATACTGTCTTCCGAAGTTGATAGCATCCTGTTCATTTGAAACCAGCAAGTCCACTTTATAGCCAACAATAGCTCCACCTGTATCAACGGCTATGGCCTTAAATGAACTCCCTCCTACTTTTATTAATACTACGGAGTTAAGTGGAATAACACTTGGATCTGTAGCTATTACTCTATAACCTTTGTAAAAGATTGATTGTGTTACATCTACACCAGTTTTAGTTCGTCCGGTGCAGCCTTCACTACAGTTAGCAACATATGCGCTAAATTCGATATCCAGTGTCCTAACATCATTATCTTTTATTACGGTAATTTTATTTTTATTCTTAATTTGTTTATTCTTTTTCCTATCCTCACCTCCCTTCCTGACACTTTTCTTTTTCACTGGTTTTGGTTTTATAAGAGCAGCGTTAAGAATATCCTCTCGCCGCTTTTCTTGTTTAACTTTCTGTTTCTTAACAACTTCAGCGAACTTATTTAGTACCTGATTCTTGTGTTGAGGTAAGTTGATTTGCTTTGGTTTTCCATAAAATGATTCTTTTATAGAGTTTTTATTGTTTCCTGTATCTAAATAATGTTGCTCAGCACTTATGTATGAAAAGGTAACCAATGGAATTAAAATCATCATAGCACATTTAGTTTTTGATGTATATAATATAATATTATTTTTATTCTTAATGTTGATGCGTATCACTTCTCTTTCTTTGCTTTTTTCTTTCTGTTCGATATGCCAAGGTAATCATTGATACGTTTTTTGGCCATTTCAATATAATATTCTTTATCAAGATAATCAGGAACCTTTTCATTTTTAATATTATCATTATTAATAAAGCAGCGAGGTGGAGTATTACCAATCTTCTCAATACGATCTTCTGTTTTCACTTTAAATACACCTTTGGCATCCTCTTCTTTAGAAGCAAATACCCTCAATACTTTTTCAGGTAACTTATCTTCCCCATGGAGAGCATACATGTACTTGTTTGAAACCTTAGAAATCTTCTGGAATTCTCTAAGTTCATTACATCCATTGATGGTTTCCTCAACTGGAATTGCTTTTGTAAAGTACTCAATCATTGCTTTGTTAACAATAGGCAGGTCATAATCCAGGTTATTAAGTTTCTTTACATATGCCCCCTTGGATTTATACTTTTGATCCTTATCAATAATAATGTAATTGTTTACGTCCTTTTGATAAATCTTTTCATAAACATCCCACTCCAAGTCTAAACGAGTTCTTGTTTCCCATTCTTTAGCAATATCCTTAATCAAATCAATATCAGATTCTTTCTCGACTTTCATGAACAAACCATCTGTATTTGACTGAATCAACTTACAATACGGCTCAATTTTTTCAATTAAATCTAACAACAATAACTGTCCTGCTAAACACACATTATTAGCCATTAAAGGGTCATACAAAGGATTATACTGATCCTTCATAGCTCCATAAGTTGAATTTAAAACGATCTTATAAGGAGCTTGTTTAGGATCTTTTTTTCTTTTCAGATCTAAACGGGTATCTCTAATCTCCGTATACTTTAATGGATTTGTTACATTACGACTTATATAACCATATTCAATCATTATTGAGGGATACAGAGATGCTACATCGCAACATAAAATAATTCCCTCGTCTTTGTACTTTGGAAGTGCTCCATGTAAACCACCCCATGCGAATATATGAGGAACACCAGCAACATCAACCTCAAGCTTTTTAGAATAATCCAGATTCTCAGGATTCTTGTACCAATCCACAATATGTTTGTATTTTTCAATCTTCAAAGTATCCGGGAACACAAGATTAAACTCATCTCCTCGATTACCTTGTTTTTCAGCTCCTAGTATAAATGCTGATAATTGAGCCTTTGTTTTTGTGAACATAGACATCTTTAGATTAAACGCTTCGATTAATGCCAATTGACTTTCGAATTCCTCTTTTTTATTGTCAAATACTTCAATAGTCTGTTTCACGTCATGAATACAATAATCAATTATTTCTCTTATCTCTTCCTCAGTTAACTTTCTGTCAATATCAAAGGGTACAGATGACTCCTTGATTCTTGATCCCATAAAACCTTCAAGCTGCTTTAAACTATGAAAGCCCGTTGTTATATCAAAGTTATTTAAAGGAATCTTATATGCTTCTCTAACAACATTAAATGCTTTTACATTATCCTTAATGATTCTAGTACTGATAAAGTGAGGATTCATCCCCAATAAGATTCCTTTGAGAATATATTGATCATACATTCTTGAGTTATAACCAATCCAAATATCTTCTTTAAACATCCTATAAAACTTTTTAAGTTCTTCTGAATCGTTAACGATAACTTTTCCTTTTTTAGTATCATAATCAATCAAGACAACCATCCAGTCGTGCTTGAAGACTTCAAAGTCATAGAATATTTTTCTCATTAAATCCTCCTAAGAAAATAAGTTATCAAACATATCAGTTTTGTTCTTTTTCTCAAATTTATTTGACTCTAAAAACTCTTTATAGAACTTACATGTTTTACGATGTCCACATAATACACTGCAGTAAAAGGAATTATATTTATTTATTTTTACTGGCTGCCATTGCTTCTCATCTTCATGATCTTTATTTTCGATCCTCTCAACAGTCTCAGTAATATAGTTCTTCAACTCATTAACCTTTTCATCTGTGACCTCATATTCAACTGTACAATCTTCGAGCCAAAACTTATTCTTAACCTCTTCGGGTAAGCTGTTTAGGTTGTTTTCTTTTACTGCATTATCTAACATTAGCTCAATTTCAAAGTCGTCATATCTGAGGTTCTTCATTTGTTTTTCCAGTTGCTTGCGCATTTCCTTGACCCATTTACCTCTGTTACACATTTTCTTTATTACTTTGGTTTTTCCATGTGTACAAACATATACATACTTCACCATGAACCACAGGATTTTGTCCACTTTTAAATTTGTTGTCTGCTCAAGCGCAAGCTTGTACATTAACAATTGTCTTCCTGCCTCATTAAGTTTCTTTCCAGTAAATTTACTTGATGTCTTCCAGTCATAAATACTTACATACGGCTTACCTTTTTCACCTGGAAGAATAGCATCCACATAACCCTGAAGGTAAATTCCTTCTGCGATTTCAAATACCATTAGCTTCTCTAAAATCATTTTACTGTCGATCTTATTGAAGTTGTTCATGAAATGACCGACATCAGCTTTCCAGCTGTCTCCGATTGATTCACTTGGAAAACTAACTCCATTCATTTCTAATTCAATTAATCTATTTTCAAAGTCCTTTTTAAACTTCTTAATGTCTAATTCATTTTTATAAATCTTCTCAATTCCATTATGTAATTCAGACCCCATAAGGGTATATATGTTATCGATACCTTTCTTTTTCAAAACGTATGTATTGTAATATTCGTATTCACAGTTATTAAAAGTTCCAAGCTTGGAAAAGGAATAAATGTTTTTTCCTTGTTCCCTTAGTTCATTTAATTTATCTTTCAATCAATCATCCCCTCTTTTATATCCACACCGTACAGTCTCTTATTAAACATTCAAGACTCATTTTATCTAGATCAGCCGGAGCCATTTTTGAACCTTTCGGCAGGTACTTGTTCTCTCGATCGAATATGTATCCAACCTTATTCTTGAAAAAGTTTTCAAACTTAAGACTTTTAGCAATTGTTAAACTATGTTCTTCATCAAGCCCTTCATCCATCATTATTAATGACTTCTTTGGAAACATCGATTTTATATTATTTGCTTGAACTTCACTTAAGAAGCTACCTCCTAATGAAACCCCAACATTCAAACCTTTACTGGATAAAGCCATAGTATGTTTTTCTGACTCTCCAAGCATTATTATTCCTTTTTCTCTAATTGAACTGTAATTCTCAACAAATCCATACAGCGTTTTAGACTTGGGAAAAGGAATGATTGGTAACCACTTGGTCTCATCTTCACTAATGGTCTTTTTATTTAAGCGTCCCATAACACCACATAACTCACCACTAAATGTTTTCCAAGGAACGGTGATTCTACCCGTAACACTATCATAGCCAATCTGAAACACAGATTGAGTTTTTGGTAAAATGCCATCTTCGTAAAATAACATATTTGGAACTTGTTCAAACTGATCCAATATGTCTTCAGAATATGTTTCAAGATCTATATCGATGGGATTGCTAAATTTCCTTATCTTTTTATAAAATCCTCCAAATGGAATCTTAGGTGGCTCATACTGCTCTTCATCTTTGTAGTCAATTAATTCAGCTATTTTGTTAATTGTTTTAGGAAATGTTAAACCTAATTTGTCCTTAACAAGTGTAATTAAGTCGCCATTTAAATTCGTTGAGTAACATGTCGCACTTAAAGTTGTTTTATTGATTTTAACTGAAGTCGGGTTTCTTCCCTCTTTTCTTGCACACCTATATTCGTTTCCTCTGTTATCGATATTATAAAAACCTGTCTCTTCTAAAATAAGCTCTATGTATTCTGGTTTTTCGATAATATGATTTTTAAGATTATATACGTCCATGATCTCACCTTCCTTTGGTAATCATGTCCGCTCTGATGTTCGCTGATGCTTAGGGGTACAATAGCCAAGTTCAATCCATTTATTCCAGGCACCATCGAATTGATAAAGTAACACTGTATCTCCTTCATCATTCCGTGTCTTGTTCAAAAAGAATAACCTATATTTTTTGTTTGTATCTAACTGAATTTCTTCCTTAATGTTTGTATACTTTCCAGAAGAGTCTTTTTTAAATCTATATGGTTTAACATCAAACTTTCCGCCTGGAAACTCGTCATCCCATAATGGTCTTGTAAGTACTAACTCCGATACAATTTCTTTTACTGCCTTGGCATTGGAAAGACAAGATGCTGTTAGATATCTCGTGTTTTCCATATAAATTGCTAATTGCATTGTAATGATGACACAAATGTCTTCCTTCTCTGCAACCTGTAAGAGCTGTTTTGAAGCTTCAATTAGTTCCCCTGTTACATTATTAGAAGAAGCATCTTCTGCTTTAAATGTATCGTAAAGCATGTATCCGAACCCTTGTTTTGCCATTCTTCTCATAATTCTTTTTACATCATTTATGCTGTAATCATAAATCTTTGCAAACTTAATGTGTCCTTTATAATGTTTCTCATAGTACTCAACAGCTTTTTGCAGCATTTCTCTCTGCTCTTGTTTTAGATTACCCATTTTTTGTTTCTTCCGAGGTAAACCATAGTAACCAAGTTTATGACTTAATATTGTGGCCATAAACATGTGTTGCCAAGCTCTCTTGTTCATTTCATTGGCTATAATCGTTATCTTTTCTCCCTGATCTAAAATTGACATGACATAGGAAGATACACAAAAGCTTGTTTTACCAGTTCCACTGAACCCAGCAAAAATTTGAACATTGGATTTATGAAGACCGAGCGTATGATAATTTAATAAAGGACATGCAGCTGCATAACTCAATCCCATTTCTTCGCCGTTTTCAATAGATTCAATAAACTTATCATCCAAGTCGAGCTCTTCAATTTTCACTCCAGATCCTCGACCTAAGAAAACATTATCTAATTGAAATTCAAAGTAACTGTATAATTGCTGACTTGTCATTTTCTTGAATTTTTCAAGTTCATGTATTACATTGAATCCTTTATCATGAAGCTTGAGCAGCATATTATATTTAATAAGCTCATCATAATAGGTATCAACGTTTTCATCGTTCAATACGTTTTTGAGCTCATCTACAGTTTTCATACCACCTCTTCGGATAAAACCGTTCATTAATGTTTCTTTACCTTCTATATAGCTGAAAACACTTGCATCATCAAAGCTTTTGTAATTCATGTTACTCAGTTCCAAACCAAGAGAGTAATAAAACTTACCATCATCCGTCAAAAAATCTCTGTCTGCTCTAATTTCATCTTTATAGTCTTCATATAAGTCAGGATTTTTCCATAAGCAAAATATAAAACTTCCTTCAATTTGTCCTCTATTTTCCACTAGTTTAGCTGGATATGAATCTAAGTTGTTCAATAATTATCCTCCTCATCAAGAAACGCTGTTATATTTTTCGCGGAATTATTTTGTTTCAAAGATGAAGGTTTTGAATCATTAAATTGATTCATAATTGTTATATCAATTTGATTATTTTCTTCTTTATTTTTACGGTTTTGTTCCAGATACCATACCTTATAGAAATCATTGATATTACTTTCTATGATCTTTAAAATATAGCTGATCATTCCAAATTCATTGTTAAATTCTTTGTTGATCAACCAATATTGAATTGTTTCTTGGTTCTTCTCAAAGCATTTTTGTATCACTTCATAATCATAAAACTTATTAAGTTCACCTATCTTCTTTAGAAAAACAGGTGGCAGCACTTGTCCATCCTTATAGTGGAATACTTCTTTAGAAAGGTAATATAAAAGATTTTTGCGTTTCAGCTTTTCATTTTTAAAGTTCTCATATTCATCTTGGTTGCAATAATATTTATTCCTACCTTTTGTATCAGTAACCTTAAAAAAAACATCTACTGTTCCATTTGCTTTACATAATTGACATACACACTTTCTAGCCAAGAAAACACTCCCTAATTAATTTAATGGGGAGCTAAGCTCCCCTTATATGTGTTTAGTTAGACAACGCATCGACTATCTTTTCAAATGCATTAGTTGGTGTAGTGTCTACGCCTTTGAAATCCTTCATTTTAAACTGATCCATGATTTGTTTCATCTTCTCTTTTGCCTCATCACTGGCATTTGGAAACAGTTTTTTGATTTCGTCTGCTAATTTCTCATTCTCTTCTTGATCAACAAATGAAGAGTTATTAGCTTCATTCTGAATTTTAGTTTCTTTAAGTTGCTCTTGTTCTTTTCTTTCTTCCTCGAAATTGTTAGTGTTATTTTTTTGTTTATCAAAAGCTAAATGAATCGCTTCTTGAATAGCTTTGATAAACTCATTGTCATCTAGAGCAATTGAAGGTGTGATATCTGAGAATCTAGATTTAGAATCGATATTAAAGTTGTCATCTCTGAACGTAATAATTCGTGATTCATCCACGACTGTTCCAATTGTTTTGTCTGGGCCAATTTTTTGCTTAACTGTTTTCTTTTCAATTGAACGATTAATGGAAGCGACTCCTAAAACGTGGAGCTTTGTCTTAATTGCATTAAAGTACTTATGGGTCATGTTTGTTGTTAACATGTCATATTCTAGACCTGTAACTACGTCAGTCATTGTTCTTTTCTTTGTATGACCTAAGATAAACATGCTGATACCCACTTTTTTTAGTTCCCACATCTTATCAAGTATTAATTCAATAGCTTTATCTTCCCCTGCTTGAAACCCCCCAAAAGCAGCTTTGATTGTATTTACTCTTTTTTCAGGATTGGCTTTATTATGTAATCGAATAACCTCTGGTTCTGTGATTTTAATAAGCTCATCAAATGTGTCATATACTAAAACCTTTAAATCGGCATAGTCTGTTGTTCTGTTTTTGATAATATCTTTAGTGATTTCATTAAAAGTTATCCAATCAGGGACATCTTCATAAGAAGCATTGGGAATAGCATCAACGCCATCCTCTTTTCCAATATTCAGGATCATATAACCATCTTCACCAACTAATTTTTCACATACTTCTTTTGCCAAAGTGGTTTTACCAATACCTGATTCACCAATGAGTCCAATATTATAGTCCAACGGGCTAACTTTAATTTTATTCTTTTTACCGAATTTTCTTGCCATATGTAACAACTCCTTATGTATTATGTAATAACGATACCGAGGTAAAATCATTTTTTCATTTAAGAAAATAAATCATCAAATGCATTATCTTTTTCTTCTTCAGTTGCTTTACTTTCTTCTTTACCTTCTGATGGGGCAGTTTTTTGAGCTTGCTGCGGAATATATGTTAAATCTTCAACTTCATAGGTGCTTGTTATTGCACCTTCTGTAAAGTCATTGGAATCATTGACCTTTTTTAAAATAGGTTTTAAAAGTCGGTTTTCTTCACGGGATTCTCCTAACATTCCCCCTTTAGGTTTAAAATCATCCAATGTATTTAAACCGAGTGCAATCATTTCTTTTTGGTTTGGAGAAAGATCATCTTCAGTGAAATCTACTTCATCTGCTCCTCTAAAAATGTTAACTTCCCAAAGTAGGTGATAAACTCCACCATCATCTACTTTAAAAAAGTTCTTAAGTAATTCTAATCTCTTCAAATGAAGTTCATTATTGAAATCAAGTTTTTTCGCATTGATTACAAGTTGTTGTGGAAAGAAACGATCCCTTTTCGCCTGATTGTCATAACTAAGCACATATGCATCAATAAAGTACTTTTTTTCCTCATCAAATGATGTTTCATCCAATGAATCATTTGTATAAAACACATCCAAATTAGCTCTTAACTGTGATGGTGTATCATTGCTTACAATTTCAATTGTTTGGATTTTAAACTTTCTAAAATTACGGCCTTTCCAAGTGTTATATTCAACACTTCCAGTAATCTTGAATTTTTTATCCTTGTGTTTTTCTAGGTTTTCGGATAAGTATTGGATTGCATCATATTCGTGGATGAATTCTGCTCCATTTACGTTTAATTTTTTATATTCATCAAGAAGTTTTGACCGTGATTCTTTTTCCTCTTCAGTTAACGAGTCTTTATTATCTAAACTTCTTAATTTATATCTCAAGTCATTTAATTTTTCTTTTACAGATTCATCATTAAAATCAATAATAATTTTTGAAAAATCAGCAACCATATTTACTGTTTCATCTTTTAGCCGATCTTCCCAGGGGATTTCAAGTTTAGAACCCTTATTATTTTCTGTTCCCTTACTGAAAGAGTGCACTTTATTTGGTTTACTTTTTGAATACCCACCTTCTAATTCAACAAATACGCTGTTGGTTTTAGATTCTTGAACTGCAAAGCTTAATCTATTCTTTACCCAGCCACTATCATATTCCTTTATTTCATGGAATTTCTCTTTATTGTTTGAAATAAAAAGGTTACCGATAAATTCAAATTTATTATAAAGTTTGCTCAATATAACGCCTCCGATAATTTTATATTTTATTTTTATTCTTATTATTTCTATAATGAGACTTGCTGCTAAACTTACAATCTCTAATACCAAGTAGTTTGTTTAGCTCTATGTATCTCTTTTTAGGAAAATGCCAAGGCTCTGGATCGCCTTTAATGTTTCTTACTTTAATGATCGTATTATGTCTTACAGTAATCTTTAGATTTCCATATGAATATGTCTTTGAAATAAAACCTTTCTTAATTGCTTCAGGCCTAAATTCCTTTACCAACATTACATTCCTTGTTAATTTTCTTCTAGCCTGGTCTTCTTCGATGTCATAATTCCTTTTAACATCATTTCTATAGGCTTCTATTGCAGCTGGGCTAATTTTTAATATCTTCAATTCCTTTTTCACTTTACAACCTCCTTTCTCTCTGTGGGATATTCTTATCTTACATCACGCTTACATTATCGTCAATAGTAATTTTATTTTTATTCTAAATAATTTTTAAGAGAAGTTCCGTTCTAAACGGAACACCTTGGGCGAAGCTATTCATATTTCTTTTTAAGCTCTTTAAAGGTTACTTTCTTCAAATCGTAATCATCCATTGCAGATGAAGTAGCATTGTCGGTATCCAAAGCCTCTTGTTTATAAGTCTCAAGACTTCCCTTTGGTTCAATAGCCAAATCAGACAATTGCTTTACATTTTTATATATCTCAAGCAGATAATCATAATTATCATCGAACTCAGAAGGATGATTCTTCATTGATTTAATCTGTTTTTCAATTGTCTCTTGAGTATCTTCTAAATCAGAAATCTTACCTTCATCTTCATAACCTGCGTAAAGCTGAACTAATGCATCATTAAAATCGCTAACATATGTTCCATTTACTTTATGTAGGTCATTAAAAATAACATCATGCCATGTTGTCTCAACTTCGTTAATTATTTCTTCTGAACTTGCACCTAAGGAAGTCATATCAGTGACAAGACTTTCTTCTTTCTTAAAATATGCTTCTAGCTGCTCAAGTTTTTTGTTCTTTTTGTAAACTTGATAGCCATAGATTCCTCCAATTATAAGTGCAACCACCGCACAAACTGAAACAATCCAAATAACTTTTTTAGTTTTCCTTGGCTTTTCTAAAGGTAACTCCCCTGTAGCCTCATGATCCATGTTGTTTATCCCCCTATAGTAAAAAAGAATCATTAATTCAATAACATATTACCATGAGGGGAAAAACTTAACAATTCCTTTTGAAATTAAAATAAAATTATCACTTTATTTAAAAAGAAAGCCCAGTAACTAGTGGGCTTAATCAATAAAATAAAGAAATAAGCTTATCAATTCTTAAGAAATTTGTATGGTCTACAGAATTCAAGGTAAGTAATTTCTTATTCTGTAGTGCAGCATTTTGTCGTTTGAACAGTCTATTTTCTCAATATAATCCGCAAACTCCTCGTAGAAATCCGCGTTCCAATGTTTCCCTATATCTCTCATAACATGCTTTAAAAGGAGGCACCAATCCCAGTGGTCTTCTGTTATACTGCCTTCGGGAATAGGGAAAAAGAACTCATTTTCACGGAGTTTTTGAAGTACTCTCTGAGCAATCGTTTCATCTATATCACTTATAATTGATTCTTTAAGAATACTTAAGTACTTATTTGCGCTAAATAAACCCTGCTTAAAACAGTCGTCAATTTTTTGTAAAATCTTATTATAATACTCTCTCTCAATTGCATGGTTTATGGCCTTTAATAAACTTCTTTCTTTTTCGCTTTTAATAAGAATGTCATGCAAGTTGATTTTATTTCCATATAGATTTTTTTCAATGTTAATTTCATTTTCTATGTTTTTGTGTATTAACCTAATAATATCCTCATCTTTCATTCCATAATCTAATGATAACATTTTACACATTTCAAAAGCACTTGATAGTAAAGAAATAATATCTTTAAGTTTTTCAGTGCCATTTAACTTTCCAATAAACTCTTTAGAGGAGTTAATAAAACGAATAAGTTCTTCTTCAGACGAAAAGAAGATCTCAGCCTTATGTTTATATGAGTTTATAAAATTAATAGAATTGATTATTTTTTCTTTTGGAAATGTTCCGTACTCATACCATTTCTTAATGTGAAAAAGTACATTCTTGCACATCATATTATCTAAGGAATTTTTTAGAATCTTATCAACTAAATATTGTATTGTCCCACTCTCTTCACCATTCCTATAAAAATTGTTGATTGATTTATCATCCTGCAGTAACACCATTTCACTGTTATGTTCAGTAATGAATAACACTGTTGCAAAACACATTTTATATAAGTCGCTTTTTGTGAATTTATCGCTGAAAATATTTTCTCCAAGAACTTGGATTGTTTCATCTATAAATAATTTGGTTTTTTCAAATGTCCTTAAATTCTTAAAATCGAATTTTTTTGCAATTTCATTTAATTCTTCCCAAATTCCTTCTCCCATTATTTGAACTGGTGCAACGCATGCATAATTTTCTATTGTATAAGTACGATCAATAGCTTTTTCTTGATAATTTTTTAAGTTTTTTTCATCTTCGCATTCGAGCTGATCTGTTGCAGCAATAAGTACCGTTTTAATATTCTCTATTTTAGTAAGGCTATCTATCATACCAAGTATTTCTTTTATATTGAGTTCATCATGTTTTCTTTCTAAATCATCTAGTACAATAATAAATTTATCTTTGTGACTTAATTCTTTATTAACAATTTTAAATATATTCTCAATAACTGGTATTGATAAAGATATTCCCCAATAAGAAATGTCTAACGAATTCAATTTATTTCGTAAAACACTAAAGTTTTTTTTAACTTTTCCTCTTGGTGCTTTTTCAATAATAAAATAATATAATTCTTGTAGTATGCTATTAACATCCCTTTTACCAAATAAAGATATATAACAAGAGTTTGTATGACTCTTTATAAAATCAGACACGTATTTTGTCTTTCCAATCCCCCAGCTCCCATTAATCAACACTCTTTGATAACTTGACTCATTAAATGAATTTAAAACATCTATTATTTCATTTGCTTTCATTACAGCCTGCCCCCAAACATATACCAAAAAACTTAACTTTAGCCTATTATATCTCATTTGTAAGGATTAGCATAAAACAGAGGTCGAATAGAAAAACTAAATTATTTCGCTCCAATACCACATATCCATTGTTTGCAATGTAAAGCCGTCGGGCAGCTTCTTCATTTTCACATTTACATTGAACCTCTTGCCGGTTGTTTTATGTACAATAGCCAGTTCTTCTCCATTAAAGAAACGTACAATAGCTTCATCAAATGCAATTGGGCGATTAACCACATATCCCTCTTTTAATGCTCTGATAAACAAATAAGGGTCATTTTTATATAATTCGTAAAGAATGTTAGCATATTGTTCGTTCTTGTTCCTAAGTAGTTCAAAATTAATCAACGGTATGTATAAGTCTTTGTCTGATAAATTTAATTTGTTTCTAAAGTATTTTATTGCTTCATCTTGGTCTTTAGAAATGATGTTTGGCATTCAGTTAACTCCTTTATTTTTTTATGTAACATTGGGTTGAGCAGTCAAAGATTCCTCTGGATTGTCTAATCAATATCCTTCTAGACTAAAGTCTTTTGCACCTTCTTCAAGAAGTTTTTTATTTTCTATTTTTTGCTTTCTTTGAAAACGTCAATCTTTATCTAAATAAAAAATTACTTTTATGCAGACTCAATATTGATGCCAGTATCTTTTAACAATTCAATTTGTTCCGATGGAATATCCGATTTCACCATACTCCACCCGACTAACGTCATTCCGTAATAAAGATCGGTTAGTTCAACTTCATCATTCAACTCACCTTTTATTCGAATCATTCGATCTTTATATTTTTCATGACCAACAATATCAAAGCTCTGATTATAAATTGCATATGTTTTACCGTCTGCTTCGTTGTCTTGATATGGGGTATACACTGCCCTACCGTCAGACAAGCTCGGATCACTTTTCAACCATTCATATACCTCTTCATCAGATTGAGCAAGCAAGTATGTAAAGATACCCCGCTCACTTCCCTTGGGTGCAAAGTGCTCTAACATAATTTCATATAAGTTCATTTCATTACCTCCTGGATTCTGGTTAAAATATCGTTTTTATTCAGTTTCTTTTCTTACCCATTTTCTAACCTTCATTTCTTTTAACTCCACTTCATAACAATCCACTTGATCTTCATATTCCCAAGGGCTCTCACACTGACTTTCAGTGGCGCCCTTGCTATAGAAAGTTTCAAAAAAACGTCCATGATATGGAAATACAATTCTATAGTGAACGCTCCACCTAGACGTGTCAGTGATTTCTTCCAGTAGTGAAGATTCCGGCAGCCCCAATTCATTTACCATGTAGTCTTTGTCCAATTTAATTTTCATTTAAAATAACCCCTCTTCCTTTGCAGCATTTACATTCAACTAAAGGCTCGTTGATTTTAGCCATCAGATCATCTAAAAATTTCTTAATATTACTCTTTAAATCTTCAACGTCCTTACCACTAAAAGGCTCTACAATTGGGTAGCTCTGATAGGCTTTAGGTGCAACATTGTAAATTTCAACTTCCCTCTTTGTTTGAAATCTTTTCTCAAGTTTAGGCTTTCTCCGTTTGTACATTGCATTAAGATCCACTACATACTCGTGAGGTTTGTAAAGCTCCAAAACTTTGACCACAGTTAAACAGAAATCATAATCACTCGTGATTCTTGCAAACTTAGGGTTTATATTGGCTTTTATATGGTTTCTGATAATCTTATAGCTTTCTTCTCGGGACAAGTAACACGGCTTTGTTTCAAGAAGCATTGGATGTGTTTGAATTCTATCCAGTAAGTTATAATTCAAGTTAAAATTATGACTTTGTAGCTTAAGTTCTCCGTCAATTTCTTCAATTACGTTCATTTCAAACTCAATTTTTTCATTTTGTTGTGGGACTTCTTCAAATTTCAAATCATATAGACCTTTTACTTCGTAGTATTCACTTTCTTCATCTATGTAAGAAACATTAATTACTTGTGGTGTTAAATCAGTTTCCTGGAATCCCTCTTTTAATTCATACCTATGATTGATTTTTTTAGCTGGCATTTGCCTTTCAATGACCCTTGGCTCCTTATCTAACTTAAACCAGTCTGACTTATACGTTTCAGTTGCTCGTTTTCCATCGAAAAGCAATTCATCTAATTTACTATAAAAATATCTCTTGCCCTCAATATTGTCAGACACCAAAAAACAGTTGTTTGTTTTAATACCAATTAGCTTCATGAAAATTCCCCTTTTTAATTTTATTTTTATCCTAATAAAATCTCTGTTTTATCTAGATTTCTGTTTACTTACTTCTTCTAATTTTATTTTTATCCAACAAATCAATTATGTAAGTCTCGTACATGTCATCCCAATAAGGATCTGTTCTTGCTATGAACTTCTTTGTTCTTCCGTTTTCCTCAATCTTAAAGGTTTGCCCCTTTTGAATATCAGTGAACTTTTTCTTTCTCCACATTCCTCTGATTAACACTTCAACTTCCTTAACCTCAACTGTTTGCTGCTGCATTACATTCCTCCTTTTTGATTTTCGTGTATCTAGCCTGTACAATATTCAAAAACCCTAAAGGATGATGAACATGTGTGGCAGGTTCACATTATTCTCTGAGTTTGATGACATCATTGAGCAATTCAACATAGATCAATTCTTACCTGAAGATGAATATCACCCAAGCTTTAATGTTGCTCCATCACAAAACATCCTTACAATCATCAATGACGGATCAAACAACCGTCTGGGCAAACTTAGATGGGGTCTTATCCCTCCATGGGCTAAAGACGAAAAGATCGGTTATAAAATGATTAATGCTCGTGCTGAAACATTGTCCGAGAAACCCAGCTTTCGAAAGCCGCTCGTAAGCAAACGTTGTATCATACCGGCTGACAGTTTTTATGAATGGAAACGCCTTGATCCAAAGACTAAGATCCCTATGCGGATTAAGCTTAAATCATCCAATCTCTTTGCTTTTGCAGGATTATATGAAAAGTGGAACACACCAGAAGGCAATCCGTTGTACACTTGCACAATCATCACAACAAAGCCTAATGAGCTTATGGAAGACATTCATGATCGGATGCCGGTTATCCTTACTGATGAGAATGAAAAAGAGTGGCTCAACCCTAAAAATACTGATCCTGACTATCTACAAAGTTTACTGCAGCCTTATGATGCTAATGACATGGAAGCATACCAGGTTTCATCTTTAGTGAATTCTCCTAAAAATAATTCACCTGAGCTGATTGAATCCCATTAAGTACCACTGCCATATCGCTTTATATATCACCTTCGCTTAGATAATATGTTCTAAGTAGGAGGTGATATTTTGTTTGTATCGCCAATGTTATTGCATTCAATAAAAGAGCCATTTGACGACGAGAACTATTTCACTGAGCTCAAATTTGATGGAATCAGACTCATCCTTTCAAAATTTGATAATCAGATTAAGCTATACACTCGTCACAACAACGAAGTAACAAGCAAGTTTCCAGAACTCTTGGACTTAGATATTCCAGATGGAACAGTACTCGATGGTGAAATCATTGTAGCTGCCCCAGGTGGTGCTCCTGACTTTGAGGCTGTAATGGAACGTTTCATGTCCAAAAAATCAGCCCATAAGATTGTGTACTGTGTCTTCGATGTTATTTACAAAGAAGGTCAGTCAATAGCAACTAAGCCGCTCACTGAGCGTAAGACAGTTCTAAACTCACTTGAGTTAAATCACCCTAATGTCTTTGTACTCGAAGGAATTCAAGGTAACGGACTCGCTTACTTTAACCTGGCCAAAGAAAAGAACTTAGAGGGAATCGTACTCAAGAAAGCTGACTCCTCTTATGAGATCAATAAACGTTCGCATAATTGGTTGAAAGTGATCAATTACGATTTCACTGAGGTTCTCATAACCGGCTACACCAAGAAGGATATAAAATTCCTTTTATCCTATCCCGATGGAACTGCAGCTGGATTTATGGAATATATGCCCCATGCAGAACGTGGCAAATTTCATTCTATGAAACAAGTAAAGTCTGAATCTGATGAATATGTATTTATTGAGCCTATTTTATGTAAGGTTAAGCACAGATTTAAAACTAAGCACGGCAAACTCCGCATACCTTCCTTCGAATCATGGAGAGTATAATCTCTCCGTTACATAATTCCTTAGAGCATAGCCTATAAAAGCAAAGTGAAAACTTAGTACATTGATCAATAAGTTATCATCCAATCATCGAAGCTATAAGGATAATCAACACTCTCTATAAACCCTATTTCTTTTGCTTTCTGACGGATTTTCATGCATCCTTCATAGCTGTAAGCCCATATTTCTTTATAATCCCTCAGTTCGCCGCATTTCCCTGTTATAATGAACTTTCTAAAACTGTTGACCAGTTGCCACATGTTGCCTCCATGCGAAAAGCCGTTTGGACTACCGTACCCAATTTCATACGGGTAAACATCAGCCCCCGTGTAATCATCAACGAAGAACAGTTTCTTCTTAAACCTGAAATACGCTTTGCGATTCATTTGCTTACAGAAGAAAGTGCGTCTATCAATATCAGCAATTAGCTTTATCAAGTCATTAATATCATTCATGCGTTTTAATTGCTCTTGATTTGGCAATTTGGTTGCCTCCTTTCATTAAAATAAATATTTTATTTTGGTTTTAATTTGATCACCAATCCAGCCCTAAATCGTCCATAATACTTGTCATTGCCTCATCCTCTTCTTCAGTTAACCCGTAATCAGCAAGTCTGTTTAAATAGTCTTCTCTCTCGTGTTTGGTCAATTTCTTTCTCCCTTTAATTCCACATTAATGTTCAATACATTTGCAATACGCTTACCTACCTCATCGGAAACTGTTTGTGACACCCTTTCTTTAAATCCGTACAGTAGCCGACCGCCTTCCCTAAAACCTTCTTCAATAAGAGAGTCAACCTTTGCTCCCACAATTCTGTCCAGTTTTCCTGACTCAAACACCTTCTGAACTTCATTAGAAACCGCAACACTAATCATTTCTTGTATGTCTTGCCTTGTGATACCTAAGTCATTATGTATGAGATTTTTTATTTCTTTGTATCTACTATTTTTATTTTCAAATGTCTTTTCACATTTATCTAATGGAACAAGAACGAGGTAATCTTCATGTGGGACACGCCATGTGGCTGCCCTCGTTTCAAATCGAACATAAATATAGCGAGGTGGACTTTGATACCCAACAGTTCCAATCTCCCCTTTACTGTAAATATCACATTTAGTAATCGTAATAACTTTCTCGCCTACTTTTGCCTTACGATCGGCCATTTCGTAGCGCTGACCGTCAATGTGAACGATGTCGGTCGGTTCGAGTACGCGGTATTCATGATGATACAGTCCAATACCAGTTTCGTAGACACTTATTCCTGTACCGTCATACCACCTATTACGCTCTGTAACGGTAAATACTTCGCCCACTTCGAATTCTTTGCAAGATTCTACCATGATAATTTTCTCGCCGACCTCCGCCTTCCGATCGACCTCTACGTATTCGCGCTTGATGCCGCCAAGTGTTTCGTCAGCCAGTACGTGAATCTTTACATTTGAGTTCGCTTTAGTTTCCATCATTTACTGCACCCTTTATATTTTTTTATGTTTTTTTCAATTCTTTTTAGATTTTCATATTGGATTTCACTCTTTTATTTATAGAGGCGTGTCATACACATGCCATCTAAGAGAGATAGGACATTTTTGTCTTGGAGGTGAAAGCTAATGAATTTTCTTCTGGATCTTTTCACAAATTGGACTTTTGATAAAGTCCTGGATTATATGTTTGCCTTTGCAATTTGGTTTGTATTTAAATCCAGATCAAAGCAGAATAAGTATCCAGATTATTTCGAGAAAAGACGGCGCTATAGAGATTAACATCCCCTTCTGCGATCGTTATCGATGCTTGTACTATTACCGATAACGATCCATCCTTATATGTTTAGTTAAAAACTATCTTTTATTTAGATTTCATCAGCTTGTCTAATAGTGTCTAACAATTCTTTCTTCTTGAAATATGTCTTTTCCAAACGACTTACTTCCTTTTGCAATTCAGTAGCAGCATCATACTTAAGGATCCATTCTCCTACTCCACAGACTTCTCTTCGTTCTTTCTCAAACGTTTTTATGTGATGGCCTTCAAACCAAACCCTTACTCTTGTTCCGTTTTCAAATTCATTATTAAAAGCAGCTGCTTTCTCAGTCCCCGCATAAATACATTTATACTTGCTGTCATCGACTACATAAGTGTTCATTTTACTTTCTCCTTGTAGAGTGTATTGAGTTTCTTTAATTGATTGTCTTTAATTGAATCCCAATCAAACGTTTCAAGTATGTTAAGCAGCCGCTCAACTTTTGGTGCTCTCCAAGCTGTCATAGCGTATGTATGTGCTTCAGACGTGTAATGGTGCTTGTTCAATTTGATGTGGCTCTTTGCTTCTGTTTTGGTCAAAAACATTGTATTTGGTTGTATAATGTGAACCTTTCTTTCTGGAATTAATTCTGCTTCTTCATCAATGTATTTTTGAATCCACTCAATAGCATCGTCATAGTCGTCCTCGATTACTTGCAACTCTGTTAAGGCTTCCTTAGTCAGCTCACTATCTTCTTTTAAATCTTCTAAATAATCATCTAAAACATATGCTTCTGCAATATATGGCAGGTATACAGAATACCGTTCTGCATTTTCCGCTCGAGCTTCGACCCATTCATAATCACCAACTGTCCAGAAACGCGGTGCAGCTTGGCCGTCGCTGTCTTGATTTTTCAACTCTTGCTGAAGTTCTTTTAAAAACTGAATATCTTGATTCATTTGTTTCCTCCTATCTGGTTAAAATCACGATTTTAAGTTAACTTTAAAGTACATCGTCTTGAGAAATTTCCTCGTAATTGGTAAGCTGACAACGAGGTTCATATGTAAGTGGGTGATGACGTGAATAAAACAATCGGAATCATTGGCATAATTATCTGCTTAGCAGTTCAAGGATTTTCAGCTAATGATTCACAATTCCACATAATTACTACAGTTTTGCTATTTGTATTTTTAATGGTTTACAATCTTGAACATGCTAAGAAATACTCTAAAAAGTCACTTGTGATCCTAGGTGTTTCATATATTGCACTTATACTGGGTGTTTATCAACTCCTTTCCTTCACAAAGCATTACTTTAAAAATGCAGACTTCAGTGCTGGATTAACCATTTTATATGAAATAAGTATTATTATCGTATCAGTATATACTGCAGTGAATATTATGTGGTTCATTGCACATCGATTACGTAAATCGAGTGATGGTAAAGAGTCTTAACTCTTTGCCTTTTTTATGCTAAGTACCTCTTTCTATGTGGTCTTTTATGTATGAAATCAAATGCTAAATCAACTTTCTCCGGTTCCCTTTCCTCTGTTACTCGTTGAGTAACAACAATTAGTTGACCATTTTCTTGGCGATCAATACTCTGAACTGAATATCCTTTAGCAGCGTAATATTCTCCAATAATCTCATCAACGTGGTTGCTATGCAGATTCGTCTTTATCAATTGAATAACCTCCACTTATTTTATTTTCATCCTTAATTCGTCTATATGTATTCCATCCGCAGCTGTCAAATATGCTTATGTCCGCTCCAAGGTGCCATTTAAACCAAACTAAGTTAAACCAGACGGTTTCAATTATGTATTTGATGTACCCTATCTCTTTTGCCCTCCGTTCTGTTTAAAATAATCCTTTTATTGTGATTTTTCTCTCAAACCTTAATATTGACTAACGTTTACAGAATGTTAACAATTTCCAACAGGTAAAACCTGCTTTCGTGTCAAATATTTACTTCGTAACAAATTAATTGAAAGGGAGTGTTTTAATGTTTGGTAAAGTTATAACAGGTTCAATTATGTCAGTAGCACTGCTCGCCTCCGCTTCCCCTGCATTCGCTAGTACGGCAGAAAAACCAATTCAAATGAATGCTAGTATTACAGATTCAGTTTTTAAGCCTTCTGCAACAACAGTTGGTTATTGGAATACATCTCTTTCTGGGAACTCTAAGAAAGATTTAGACACTATAAAATTTGGGACTGGGTCTTCTTTTTCTATAGATGGCTATCAAACTGCTGGAAGTAGAGGAACCCCAGTTATTACTTATAGACTCTATGAAAAGAAAAGTGGCTCAACTAGAAGCAGCGAACTATGGTCAGCAACCAAAACTCAAAACGGATATATTTACCTCACATTTCCAAAGAGCATAATCGATGCAAACAAAGAATATTACCTAGAAGCAGAAAATCTTACTAATTTCTCAGTTGATTTAAAGGGTAATGCATATAAAAGCTAAAGCAAGGCAAGCAGATTTTTTCTGCTTGTCTTATTTTTTTAATTCAAAAATGTAATCGAGCTGCCGAAGTTATTCATCGCCACTTTTTTCTTTAAAACAGTCTTTTTATTTTAATTTTATTCATAAATCTCTAATCTTCCCCAGTAAGATTCCCATTTAAACTCTATTCCTAGAATATCATTAATATCATCATGAAACTTATTCATCATTCTAGTCGCAAAGTGTCTTGCATCTCGCTCGCTTTTCTGTGCAAAATAGCCAGGTTGACCTCCATCTATATATTTCGAATCTTTAAAAGTCATAAACTCATCTTGGTAAGCGTGTCTAAGTTCATGATACAGTGTTTCGAGAATAAAGAGCTTTATAGTCTGTCTGTAGCAAGTTAAATCTTTGGGATAATTGAATGGATAAATGTGAATAATCCCAAACCCATTTAAACCAACCAGTTGTTTTCTAAAGATACTTCTGATGGTTTTTAAGCAAAAAGGTGCTCCAAGTGGGTTCAAAAAATTAAGTAATGCTTGAACTTTATTTTGAAACACAAATATTCTAATCCCTAAGTTATGATAATCCTTATGTAGCAACTGTATACACTTCTCAATCTCTTTTGCACTTATTACAGATGATTTATTCTCTATCAAATTACTTTTTAAGTCCTGCCCCGTTATCAATCGAAAATGATCTTGATATAACCTTGCTATATCATCCTCTAAATACATCTTTACTGGGGCATTAGTTTTTTCAGCAATCACTGATCACCTCCTGTATTTTATTTAAAACTCAATTTTATTTTGATTTTATTTCAACAGTTAAACTGCCTGGATAGTTTTTCAAATCAAGTGCGTTTACATGGCAGTGGCCTACATGCCCTTCTTTATCAATAAAATTATAGATGAACTTTTCCCCATTATTGATGATAACTTCGCCATTATGTGTATACTCTATCTCTGTTCCTTTATACCAAGTTACTTGAACTTTGGTTCCAGGTTTGATTTTATTTAAATCAAATATTGTTATTTCTTTTAGCAAGTTCATTTCAACCCTCCGATTCTCATTAAAGCTTCAATTTTATTTAGTTTTCTAATGCTGCAATAATCTCTTCTAATCGATCCCTGCTGATCCGGTAATATCTAGTGCCATCTGTTCCCCTTTGTGAAATGTTATTTTCAATCATTTCCTTTAAATCAACAACCAGTACTTTATTTTTCATTATTGAGGCCCCCTATCTGATTGTCAGAAAGCTCTTAACAACTGTCCGAGTTCATCACTAATACATCTCCCAGTCAGCTCCTTCAGGCGTTCTAATACCAAGAGAAAAACCGCCACACAGTGTATCCTCAGCCAACCTTAAAACACCATCACTTGTTTTAAGTAGCTCATGTTTAACCATCCCTTTAATCATTTCTCCTCTTCCTTTCTCTTTAAAATTTTACTTTTATCCAAAGATTCTTAATTAGTGACGACAAAAACTTCTTTAATATGTGATTTGCCCTTGTCGTACCAGTCCCATCCTTGACACCATAGGTTCTCTTTCTTTTTATAAACTAATTCACCATGTTTGTTTATGTATACCCAGTGATCTGTTGTAGTCATTTGACCATCTTTATCAACTAAAATAATTGGTACTCCTGTAGTCCAGCGTTTCCTTTCATGATGCACATCCGATGTTTTTGGATCTTCATACTTAACCATATCCTCTAATTTTTCAATTTTAATTAAATTAACCATGTTCTGTTCCTCCTTTTTCCGTTAAAATGCATCTTTTATCTAGACTGTAACCTCAAATCACTCCGCTTCTTCCTCCTGGGAACTAGTTATAAAATATCGCACGACATGATTAAGGTTCAGAACCAAACTATCGTAGTGGGGCAAGTCGGATAAAACAACGATATTTTTATTTTGAAAGAATGCCATAGATATTTGATTGTAAACCTCATTAATCAATTCGCCAGTAATATTTATGACATCACCGCTTGTTAACTCGATCATTAATTTTTCCATCACTCCGCGCCCTCCAATAACTCAGGATTTTCATAAGGATTGCCGCCGATCTCGCATTCTTCCCAATCTACTGAATAATCGAAGTAGGCACTACCATCAAGGAATTTAAGTCCATAATGACCATTTTCCATAACGACTATCATTGGTTCCCTATCTAACATGTCGATATCTTTTTCATAAATCATTTTTTCGTTCTTATCCTTCAACCCTGTGCCCCACATGAGAACCGCGCAGGCTGTTTTATTGCTTGTGATGAATTTTCCTTTGCGGTATAAATACCAATTTCCGTCTTCAATATTCAGGCTTATCCCTTCATCATCCCAATAATGCATGTTCTCGCCGTCCCAAACCCTGTATGCTGTGTTCATCAATACCCCTCCTGTTGCCGCTGATGATTGACGGCGTTTTTGTCCATGTATGCAGCTTCGATCTGTTCCCATTTAAAGCCGAGCTTGTTGCCTAATTCAAAGAACGTTGTAAACAAGCTGATATATGTCCGCTTTTCCACATTGCTAAAATGGAATCCGTAAGCAATGGATAACAAGCAAGAGAATGTTTTTGCTGTGTCAAACCCTTTGTCAGATATTAAATGCTGTACGACTACATCATCTATGGTGTCAGTGTCATTCCAGCCAAGCCGATTCCCGATGCTCAAGATAAAATGCAGGCAGTCCACATATTCCTCAAGCAATGGGTTTTTATAATATTCTTTTGCAGTCTGTCCCTTTTTATCTATTACACAAGTTCTCGGCTCCCGGTCATTACTCCAATGCTTAAAGCCGCGCCATTCATTCGCACACTCGGCCAGCTCTACTTGTAAAGCAAGAATGAGGTTTGGCAGCAAGTCCTGACCTTCCAGCCCCTTTTCTTTGATGATCCGTTCATCAAGCGCCTTTTGCATTTCGAACATTTTTTGTAGATTCAAGCTATTCCCTCCTAAAATATAAGTCTGAATAAAACTTACATTTTATTTTGATTCTTAATTGTTTTATTCTTTTTCTCTTCATATGTAAAAACAATATCCTTTAAAATAAACTGTATTTCTTCGAGGTTGTCCTTAACGAAGTCCAAATCACCAATAGCCTTCCTTATTTCATCCTTATTCAAGTTATGTAAAGCTCTGTTGCATGAAGCAAAAACCTTTAAAAACTTTTTCATGACCATGTTTTTTATTTCTTTATTCTGCGGATAATTAATCAAATAAAAGCGACATCTCCTTTCTTTAGTATCTTTATGCTTTGAATTATACAGTTCATGGGATCATATGTAAATAGTAATTTTATTTTTATTCTTTATTTGGTTAAAAACAAGCTTTACTTACAGAGTAAAGCCACTTTTAACTAATGATTTTGCATCATCTATTTTCCACAGAGTTTCATTAATCTTGTCTCTAAGATCCAACAAAGCAGCCCTGTCAATCTTCAGCGTTAACTTATTGTCTTTGTTCTGAAAATCAATTTCTATGTAATATTCTCCACTTAATATGTTCTCTGATCCAACGCTAAAGATAATTGCTGCTAGACTTTCTCTCATGTCCATTACGATGTCCAGTTTCATTAAAAAAACTCCAGTCTGACTATAAGGTCATCAATTTTTTATTTCTCATGATGACTGACGAGATGTACTATTCTTACTTCGTTGCTAACAGTTCTGAGTTTCTGTATTCTTCAAGTGTGTCGTCAAACATTTCATCAATCTCTTCGACATAAGAAGCACTAATTTCAGCATCTTCAGTTGAGTTTATATCAACATCAAATAAATGATTATATTTTGTCTTTCCATTCTCAAGAAAACCAAACTTTCCACTTTTATTTTTTAATTTCTTTGTTAAAGCAGCAATAGTCAAAATTATAGCCTGTTCTTCATTTTCTGCTTTAATTCGTCCATGATAAGAAATACATAAATCCCCTTGAATAAAGAACTCCTTCATTAGTTTCCCTCTCTCTGGTGATAATTTACCAAACGCACGTTCCCTTTTATAATCAAACTCATTATAACGTTTTGCCTATTTATCTGCAATTCTTTTTTATATTAGTAATTTTGAGTGTAAAAATAAAATAAAGTAACTTTCCTTAATTGCTCATACGATTATCTTTATGTACAAAATCAAAAAGTCAAGAAAAGAAAATGGGTATTTTATCACTAATGACCATTATGAAATACAATTTATATGTAGTATTATTTTACCATATAAACTCTTGCATGTCCTTGTCTACTTTTGTCGAATTCTGAAAAATATGAACAAAATCCTACCATCTAATTAATAAATGCCACGATTTAGCTCACAACGAAGTCTAATATTTTATTTTTATTCTTTTTATTATGTAAGATTAATCCCTGAATAGGGATTTAATCAGTAATCTTTTCAGATTGTATACAGTATTTTTCTATGTTCTCCATATTGACAACTTTTCTTAGTGATTGTGAAGCAAACTTAACATTCTCATTTAAAAATCCATATTGAGCAGTTATTTTTTTATAATCTGGTACAGTTAGTTCTTTCTTTTCCTTAAATATTTTATATGCCATATTCAACTTCCCTGAATTAGCTAAGTTCTTCGGAGTAAAATAAGGCTCTTCCAGTATCTTCTGAAACGTTTTAAAAGACCTGTGTACTAAGAACTTATCCGCTTGCATACTTTGATCTGGACTTTTATATTTCAATCTAAAAATGTGTTCATTTCGTACTAAATTAGCAAATCTCAGCTTACCTGATGCTGATCCATTATTTAAATGGTAAGTGTTTTGCTCATATGCTAATTTAAGCAGCTCATGACATTTTTCGCTGACTTCAATTATTCGTTCACCATGTTTATCATCTTGAAGTCTTACCTTGTTGTCATCAAGTAAATCATTTATTGTTAAGTTAATTAACTCAGAATGCTGATATCCGTCTATGCCTTCATATACAGCTTGAACCATTGCTTTATCCTGGTTATTGAATAAATAGCTAACGTATTCCTCTACTTCCTTATTTGTAAACAATGTCTTTTTGTTCTTATCTATAAACTGTTTTAAATCCTCGTCCTTTATTTCGTATACTTTATTGATGTTACTATTTGCTAGGCCATGTTCCATTGCCCATGTAGTGTATTGACCAATAACAGCACGTGCGCCCCTTAATGATTCAAGAGATTTGCTATCTAAGTCAAAAAATAAAGTGCGTAGCTCCTCTAGAGAGAAATTAAATATGTCTTTATCCAAAATCCTTTCCGTAAAAGAAAAATCTCTGAGTTTTAATCGGTAAAGCTCTTTTGTTGCTTCACTTTCATATCTTTCTAAGAACTTTTCTTTAATCTCAGCATTGTATAGTTCACTCATATCTATTTCTCCTTTAGCCTAACGAACATCAATTTCATCATAAAAAACTTTTTTCAGTTTTTTCTTCATTGCAGCATTTAATTGTTCCTCATAATTTCTGCTGCTTAACTCCTTGAATGTTTTACCTTTATTAAAATCAACCTGTTGCAGGATCGTTTCTAATTTATCTAGTGGTGTGTGATTCTCTTGCATTTTTTTGGCCAAATAAATGTATCCATAAAATAAAGCATTGTAGTTGATATATGATTTATTTCTTGACTCACTAAGGTCATCTTCAAGGAAATCATCTGGAAAAGCATAGAAAAGCTCAGCAAAGAAGTCCCTTAAATACTTGGACAATTGAATAGCGTCTCTCCGTGAATTGATCTCAAAAGCATCGTCAATTGCTTCGGAAAGAGTATAATAAGTAACCAAGAATGGACTACTTATACCAATTTCACTTTGTACACTAATTTTGTCTTTGAGTTCACTATTATATTTAAGTTGCTCAACAATAGTGGAAGAATAGCGTTTTTGACCAAGTTCTTCAATCCTTGATTTCTCAACAGGATTTATTGTATTCATTTGGGCAAAATGACGTTTTGCTTTTTCTTCAGTATAATTTAAGATATTCAAAATAAAGGTTTGATCTAATTCTGGAGCTTCAGTAATAGCTTTAACAACTCCAGATATTCTATGGTAACCATCTAGAACATCAACCAATGTACCCTTAGTAACAGTTAAGCTTAGGTCGCTTGGATTGTACTCTATTTCTTCATCCTCATCTGAAGTGCCAAACCGTGCATTAAATGTAAACATAGACACGATTAAGTCGCCCTTTTTAAACAGTTCTTTAATCTCTTCAACTGATTTAGGATTAGTCTTTGGCACAGGTATTAAGCTGCCCTTAATGAATCTGCCTTCCCGTTGAGTATTATAGTTGTATTGTAGTATTGAGCTATTATATAGTTCACTTAATTCTTTTGCTGTAATTGAAGTCACATAGTTGTCTTCATTTATTTTTATTACGTTTTTAAATGTATAAGGAAGTGTTAGAACCTCTTCACCAGCAAAAATTCTTCCACCCTCTAACTCTTTAGCCAGCCTTGGTGGAAAATAACTCAAAGGGTCTAAAGCAGCTACGCCAGTAAGTTTATGTAGTTCTTTAGAAAAAATATAAACTTCCTTTTCATTCAAGCGTTGAATGTTATTATCATTGTTATTTAAAATTTCTTGCACATAACCAGGCAGCGTTTTATACTGCGCTCCCATAACCGCTTTTAATTCCCTTACTTTTCTGGAATCATGTTTTAAATCAGAAGCTACTTCTTCTATTTTATTTTTAAGCTTTAAAAGCTTATCCGTTGTCAACAGATCCTGAACCACAATATCACCTCGCACATAATCATATTAAATTTATCATTACATTAACGTACAAGTAAAGCATTTATATGATTATTTATATCACTTTTATTTTAATTCTAAAAATTTTTTGAGCTTCTTACAAATGGAAACATCACACTCTAAAAAGAACTGTCTAAACTGGCCTAACGTAACAGAATCCAGGAAATCAATATCTATATCTTGATCAATTAAAACCCCAGGGTCTTGAGAATAATCTCTTTCCTTGTTTAGATAGTGGTCATTTAGCACATTGATGTTTTTATGTCCTGAAAATGCTGCCACCTTTTTAATATCTCCGCTTACATTATAAGAAAAATTAGTGGCTGTATTACGTAAACTGTGCGGCCTAAGATTTCTTTCCTGCGGGATATTTAACACTCTGCAAACTCTGTGCCACATATCATTAATTGAGTCTACGGTTAATTTATGAAAGATCAACTCATGCTCACCATATTCACTCTTAAGTGTTAACAATTCTTCATAAAAGGAGTTAGAAATACCTACTGGTCTCGCTTTCTTCTGTTTAGTCTTCTTGAAATTGACTAAGTAACAATCGTGCTTTGATGAATACGTTATGTCTTCCCATTTTACTCGTAAGACTTCTGATTTTCTTGCGCCGGTACGCACACTGAATAAAATAAAAAGCTTTTTCATTAACCTGTTTTGTCTCTCATGGATAAATGCAGCTTCTGCAAACTCTTCAGCTTCAGGAATTCCCTCAAATGACCCAGCTGGATTCTTCTCTGTCGGCAATGGTCTAAAATTAAAAATACTTGAGTCACAATCGTGTTCAGACTCCAAGAATTTAATTAAACTTTTGAGTGCTGCAATTTTATTATTAATAGTTGCATTAGTATTATTTTTATTCTTAGCAAGGTAAGTCCTATAATCCATTAGATCATTCTTTTTAATTATTACATCATCTTCACTTAAATATTCAATATCCTTATCAACTTGATAATTAAAGAATTCTCTAATATGCCTTTCATAGGTGGTTCTAGTATTAGACTTTTCAATAAATCCTGATTTGTCGTCCCTATTTCTCAAATCTAATTCATCAAACCATCTATTTATGTCATTATAAATGGAGTAATCCCTCACAGATGGTGTTTGCATTTTCACTTCCAAGGTTTCCACCTCATTTAATTTTATCCATTAAATAATTATCTAACTCATACCACAAGTTTAACCATTCAGTGTTTTGATTTGAACTTTCACTTAGCAGCATAATATTCGCATTGCAGATTTCTATTTGCTTCATTAAGTCATGTACGTCTAGCATCTTAATCAAAATAGATAAATTCAATAAAGCACCTACTTTAAGTGAAATAATTAATCTCAATGAACAGCTGTGTATTGCTTTGTAACCTGCATCTCGTCACATACATCTATAACAGGCTTGCCAGTAAGCTCCTCGAAAAATTCATTTTCAAACCCTATCCATTCATCATTATTAATTTCTTTCTGCAAGTAATTAAAATACGCTTCTGATATTCCTGGTTGCTCTAAAAATTTCAAAACAATCATATGCTTTTTCCAGACTTTCTTTTTATTTTCCTCGGTAAAATATTTATTGTTAGTCATTTTATTTTTATTCTCCTTATATGCATTTAATTGTATTATTTTGATCCTTAATAAGCATATGCTCTTTATGATTTCTTCGCATTGTAGTAACATTATTAGGTGTAAACACATCTGGATCTTCTAAATGAAGATTAACACGAGTAAAGCTCTTAAGTTGTTTTATGTATTGATACTGTCTTAATGAAGTAACCTTATACTCTTCGTTTTTATTTGATTCTTCCATTGTCCCATCTCCCAACAACGTTATCTTATGTACCTTCATTATATCCGTTGCCAACAGATTATGCAATAATTAATTTTATTTTTATTCTAGACAAATAAACACATGTGCTCGATGTGTTTAAAATGTCTATTTTATTTAGTTTCATTTTGTTTATGAAGCCAAGGTTTTATATCGGAATCTAACCACTTCAGCTTCATTCTCAAGGTGATTATCCTCTTGTGCTATTGTTGAATTGATTGCAGCCATTTCTCCATAGCCTTTTGCCATTTCTTTATAAGAAAATGTTTGTCCTAATTGTTTTTTCATTCTAATTCCCCCGTGTTCTCATTTTTCATTTTTAGAATTCCTGGAACTTTCTCTTAAAATTAGAAAAGACGCCTAATCCAATGGATCAAACGTCTAAGACAGTATTATGTATTATATCTGGTTTTTACGCCCCACGACTAGCAGAGGCTACTGTTACATCTCCACTTGCAGTTTCAACAGATTGTTGACCACTTACGAAACCAACAGCTAATGCAAGTAAAATAACAAGGCCGTAGTAAATTTTTTTCATTTTCTCACCTCCTTTCAAGGATGTCAATATTTAGAGTGAAATTAAATTCAATATTTCATCTGTATATCCACGTTTTTTAAGTTCTATAAGAGGCAAATTTAAACAAAGTTTATCGCCTGATTTTTTGAACTTCTTTATACTTTCATGAAAGAAAGAGACATCGTCATACAGTAGACCTTTAACATGATTTAGAAATCCTAAGTCATCATCCAAAACATTCAATTTTTCGATTTTTTCTATAATTGATGCTGCTCTCTCTTGTTCCTTCATATTGACTAAATAATAGGCAACTTCAATCATATCCGGTATTTCGTTTGACTGAAAATCAACCCATTTATTATCTTTTGCCCAAACATTATTAAGAAAGCAAAGAGCCAACTCTAATTTGTAGACGTGATGAGGATTTTCTTTTGCGTAATCCATTCCCTTTTCATAACATAATTTAGCTTCTTCATAATCTTCAAATATAAATGTGTTTCCATATGTCAAATAACCAAATACAATTAATCTATTGTTATTTGTACTTTCAATAACTTTTTGACAATGAATCCTAGTCTCTTCTAATTCGTAGTCATTTAAGAAGATATTGGCTTTTAAAAGTTCAATTCGGCCATAATAACATTCTTTAATAAATCCATCAGGTAACTCTTCTATATCTAAAAATTGCGAAGTGCTTTTCATTAAGCCGAATTCACCAATTTTCAGATATTCGTACATAATTAATATGTTTGAAAATAAAAACATTTCAGGGGTTTTTATTCTGAATTTACCCGTTTCTCTTATGGCATCATTTAACGTAATTTCACTTTTATTTAATCTTCTATGTATAGAGTAAATCTGACCCCATTCACGGCTTATTGAATTAGACGATTCACAAAGATTATTAATAAGCCGGTCAGTAAGCTCATCCCATTGATTTAAATCGGAATATTCAACTGAGTGTCTTGCACATTTTTTGTTAGGATCTAATTCTAAGAAGTACTCACTTAATAGCTGTTTTTCATTATCAGGAAACAAGCTTTTTACGATGTTTATTAAACCTTCTATGTTTTCCATTTCTTTTTCTGGGGTGTTTACAAACTTATAAAAACCATTTACTTTTTCATAACCGGCCAATTTAGCAAGTCGAGTTGCAAGCTGATTATCTTTTTCGCATTCATTCTTAATCATCTGCTTTAATTTCAACTTGTCTCCCCCCTTTATTCAC
The DNA here is from genome assembly GCF_020223595.1 of Bacillus sp. TSO22. Lineage (NCBI taxonomy): Bacteria > Bacillati > Bacillota > Bacilli > Caryophanales > Bacillaceae > Bacillus > Bacillus sp. TSO22. Next base: position 233,445 of record NZ_JAHAWO010000015.1, on the reverse strand, counting down.
TTATCACTTCCCTTGTTTATAATATACCTTATATACGCTCCAATTACAATAAGTAATTTTATTTTTATTCTATATTCTAAAAAAACTTAATGAAATTCTTATTTTATTTAATATTTAGGAGGCGAAGATATGCCTCCCTAGTGAAGAGTCATTTAGAACAATTTCCTTCTTTTTTAACTGAAGGAGTTTTCAAGTAATCATGCTTATAAATGATGGTATCCGGCTTTGAATATTCATTGTATGTTACTTCAAAACCATTTTTCTGATAAAAGTGTACCAACCTATCATAGTGATCCATATCTTCCGGAGATATCCATCCTGTTATTGGCAATCTCTCTGCATGAGCTACTTTTTTTAAGTAACTCATAGCTATTGTTCCATAACCTTTTGAAGTGTTGTCATCATAAGTAATTATGTCCTGGATATAAATATTATCCTCTCGTATTTGTGTTAAAAATTTTATTAGAAAGAAATCAGTCCTTATAGGTTTTGTTAATTGATAAATTAAAATATCTAAATCAATCCCACCATACCCTTCTCTCTTGTTTTGGATTATAATGATATCATTTCCATATTTGTCTTTCGTTATTTCAAGTATATGGTACCTAGCATCTTTGGTAATTTTAATAATGTTTTTTATTATGATTTCTTTAATAGATAAGGTTCTTTCTGCTTCCTGATTTTTCTTAATCATAAAAGATAAATAGCCCTCTAGTTCTTTAATTCTGTTCTTTTTCTTACCCAAAAACATTTTGGAACCTCCTATATAAAACAATTATTTTACATAGACACAAAGAGGATTAATCCTCTTTGTGCATAGCCGGCCAAAAAAATTTCTCAATCTCCTTTTTCAAGTCTTCCTGTGCTTTGGGCTCAAGTTTATTAAATATGGATTTCATGAGAGAACGTTGCTCAAATATAATGTCAACGAGCTCATCCCTTTTTTGGCTTTTGTAACCGCTTCGTGTTGTAAGCCACTCATCATCATAACCAATACATTCTAATAATAATGTTTGCATATTTTTATTTCTTTTTTTAATATGTTCAGCACGTTTCATTCCTTCTTTAAATCCCCTTTTAAAAGCGTTCGCTTCTAATTGGTTTAATTCAAATTGTTTTTGATATTCCTCTATGCTCATGCGTATATCCTTTCTGATTAGAAATATTATCATTGTTGTACTATTATTTTCTTAAGGTATTATTAGTTTAACCACTTTAAATCTGTAAACGTTTTGAATTCATGTACACCACCGCTTAACGTAGAACTTACATTTAAATCAGTAAGCATAACCCTGGAGCCTTTTTCGGTATAACCAATAAGACTTAAGATTTCTGAATTCTCTTCAGTTAAAAACATTAAATCCATTTTTGCTTCACCGGTAAAATATCCTTTGTAATATGAGCTTAATTGAATACTTTCGCCTACCCACCCACTATCTGTTCTGTTAACTCTTACAGTCTTCTTCTCCTTAAAAAAGATAGCTTCATTAATATCATAATGGGCTAAACCTATAAATAAAGTGCATTCTCTTAATGTAATAGGCGATTTATATTTATTTCTAAATAGTGTATTAATCATTTTTATTCCTCGATTCGGAATGGATTGCAGCCAAGACGTGTTTTAAATCTTCCACCTGATCAACTAAATCATCCATATTCCGTTTGACCAAGTGAGATAATCCATATCTTTCTGCAAAATCAATCTCATATGAACGGACAATTTTTTTGGCTCCTCTACTTTCTTTTGGGGCAGTATAATAACTAATTAAAACATTTGATTTCATGGGTGAATTTGATTTTTTATATTGATCAATGGTATTAAAAAAGAAGCTAATTTCTTCTCCTTTTTCTAGAAGAGCAGTTCTTTGAAAAATGTTTAACTTATTTAATGACATATCACGATAGGGAATGTCTGGATCAAAAACAACATTTACATCATATGCTTGTCCTCCCCCAGTATTTTTAAGTTCTATGTTTAAACAACCTAAACTTTCTTTATCAGGCATTACTTTGACTGTAACAGCAGGCTCTTCCATCGCAACACGTTGTCGCCTAACCTCTGTATAAGATATATAAGTTACAATTAATAATGCCAGTCCTCCAATCGCTGCAACAGTTGTTGCTATTGCACTAAGACCTGATAACATCTCGTTGTCAAAGTCGTTTCCTACAAAATTATATAAATGTACTACTATCGCTAATGAAATACAAATAAATAAGATAATTGCTGCTATTTTTACATATGATGTTTTCACAATATCTCTCCAATCATATCAACAATAATTTTAAAAACACGATTACCCCTTTTCAAAGCCGCTTCCATTCAACATACACAAATCGCTTTTGATACAAGTCTTCAAGTATAGCAGCCCATTCAATCCATCCTTCAGCAACAATGCTCTTCTTTTCCCCACCTTCAATCCACTCTATCCAATACACATGAACACCCCTTACCGAGTCACAACTTGAATTTCCCTTACCTCACATTGCACATTACACTTCGTTTTAAGCTCACTTGCTACCTCGATGACTTCTAACATATTATGCATTTTAGAAGCTTCATGGAGGTCGCTAGATGTCACATAACCGTCCTCATCTAACTTAAATGATTTGAAGTATTCCTTGTTTTCAAACTGCAGTACATAAAAATAATCAAGCAAAGGCATAAATCAACCTCTTTTAAATAATTTTGTAATCCTCATTACTAATGGCAGCAAACCAATTAACATGAAAAAAGCAATCACATTAAGCTTATTTTTGAAGAACAGATTGGCTAAATCTCTTTCCATTCCAGCTGACGTTTCTTGATCCATGATCTCTTTAAACTCTTCATCGTAGTCCTGGTCAACAAAAATAAACTTAATTCCAGTTAATAATCCAACTCCAAGCCAGATAATTAAAAAATAAGCTAAACCAATCATTGTTTCCCTCCCTATATCGAACGGAATTTGGTATTCTTGAGTTGGTATTCTTGAGTATGTTGAATAAATTATGTGGGTGATCATGTGGAAGAGAAATACGAAACAAACGGGTATGATACTTCAATCGTTTATGATTACAAAGAGTATCCTGATGTAAAATACGGTCGCTGCGACAATCGGGATTACACTTTGTTCAAAAGCTCTGTGAAAATTGGTATATTCTTGCGCAAGCGCCGGCGTTGCGGAATGAAAAAGAGCATTTAGTTTAATGCTCTTTTTGCTCAAGCTCTTTCTTTCTATTCCTTCTATAACCTGCATATGAGCCACCAAAAATGGCAATGAACATTGCAATCCAGATAAAAATATTCAAGTCTAATCCCCCAATTTTAAATAAAACACTTCTTTTATCTTGATTCTTTATGCTCTCGGATTAAGACACGTAATCGTGTTAAGGTTACCTCATGACTGCATAAGGAGTGATACCTTGCTAAAAGTTGCAAAAATTTCGGTTTCTTGCATTGCATTAGTCTTGTGCGTATACTCACTGTTTAATCAAAATGAATTATTGTTGATTGTTGCACAATTATTTGTTGCAGCCCTTTTATCATTGGTCGGTGTTGAAGCGCTATTAAGCAAACAAAAACTTTCTGGATATTTACTGTTTGGATCAGCAGCCTTCTTACTTGTTGTAAACGGTGTGAAATTCATGATTTAAATTTAATGTGTTAATTCCGCAGGAATATAGAGTCCCAAAACCAATAAATGAGAGCTGCAACAATACTCATAATGTAATAATTTAAGCTTTTTAGCACAGCCAGAGCACTTGTTGGATTAGTCACAGCAAAAAACGATAACGTAGCTACAAAAGCTATTACTGTGTAAATAAAAAGATTAATTAAATTAAACTTTTTGCCCCTTCTTCTCAACCACATTTGCAAAGGAACGGCAAACACCAAGTAAGTGATTAAAGCATAAAATCCTATGATGCCAATAGTAACTAATGCGATTGCCATAAAACCAGAGTAAACAAACATATACAGACCAAAGATTAGACCATATGACAAACTAGAGATTATCAGAGTATAAACATAACTTTTTAACATTTTATTAGATAGCAAGTTTATCCTCCTGTCTTCGAAAAACCTTATTAATGCAAAACTTTACTTAAGCCATATGGCTTTAGCAGCATCCATTACTCTAGATTTTTCATCAAGATATGCATATTTTCTCTCCCACTCGCTCTTTTTCCAAGCCTCTTGGTTTGCAAACGTTGGTTTAATTGGTTTTGGATACTCATCCTTTGACCAGCCATCTTCAATATGGTTCAACTTAGGGTCATCATCATCGTAATACTTATACCAAACAGTAATCATTTTTAGCATTATTGTCCCACCTACTTCTCTTTAAAATCGTAGTTTGTCATTCATCTTTTTTTAAAAAGGCTGAGAATTTTTTTAAATATGTTGTCTTGTTTCCCTTTCGATTCACTTTTGGATTCTTTGCTTAGCGGTTGTTCCTTTTGCTCTTTTTCATGGCTTTCAAATAAAATGCCTTCTTGGTCCTTCCATCCTCCTGTTTTCTTTGGTTGCATATCAACAGGAGTAGTTGAGATTTCATACGTTTCATTTTTCATATTATTTTTAGTATCATTTTCTTTATTTTCAATAACAAACGTTGCCTTACTCTTTTTATTGTCAAATGTCTTATTATCATTTCTTACAATTATTTTTGCTGGATCATTTTTTATGTTACTTGTTTTTGGTTCATATTCGTAAATTCTATATTTAATGTCTATATCTTTCACTAACACTCTAATAATGTTACTGTCTTTATATTTACTTAAGAAAGAACCCTTTACAATAGCCATTTTTCGACTTTCTTTATTTCTATCCTTAATCCAATTTAAAAGAAACTTCAATGTCCTCTCGAAGCCAGATTTCCCTTTACCTCGTTGAACTAGCATTATACGCTTAGTATCTTTTTGTTTATTTGCAGTTGGATACAAATAAACATATCCCTTATTTTCTAGCGTACCAATATCTCGAATATCAAGGAACCCTTCAACTAAAAAAGTATTCCCAGAAGCCATATCAGTCCATGCTTTGTTATAGTCATCAATAGAGTAATATTGATTATTTGCTTTCAATTGACTCTTTACATAATTAATTACTTCACGGTTACTGCTGTTTAAAAATTCAACGAAATCAGTCACAAACCTTATGTACTCTACATTTATTCCTACAGTAGGTTTCCTAAGAGTATTTTTCAGACCACTTCGGTAATTGCGATTCTTTTTCTCATCACTACCGAAATTCGATACTCCTTGTTTTATAGGTGAAAAGATATCGCTGTTATCAATTTTTATGACAGTCTTCTCTTTTCTAGATTTTCCTTTTATTCTTTCTCTTAAGGGTATATATGGTGTGCTATATCCGCAGTCCAAAACATGTTCTTCTCCTGGTAATAGAGAGAAAAATCCCTCTTTACGATTGACTACCTTTAGCTTTGCATGGCATTTAGATTTGAAATAGTTTTTGCAATAAAGTGTATAACCTACCTCTTTCTCAATATCTCTTTTGATTAATGCTTCCTTTGGGTCTATCGGTTTTGCTTTTCCATTTTTCATATAAATTGCATCATACATAGAGTCACTACTTTGCCCCATATCCACCCTCCGTTTACCTAAGCAACATGGATTTTATATAAAAGAATGATTTTATTTAAACACCTTGAGTATAGCCTGATTTGTCAATAGTCACGAGATGTTCGATATCTTCGTAATGCTCTGCATTCATAACCTCAAAAATATCAATGCCTAGATTTTTCTTCAAATTGCTTTTTGCATGCAAAACAATCATATTGTCAGCATTAATACCATTTGGCATTTGTGGTACACCCGCATTTGTTTTGATTTCTATTCCATTAACATTGAAGGTTACTTTTACTGTGTTTTGCATTATAACTTCTCCTATTCTCTACGATTTTATGTAGACCTAGAAAACTAGTAATTCCTTCCTAACCTTATAACTTTAGTATACCATTTTTATCCTGAGTGATCGATATGGTTATGATCTTTTTGGAAAATCAATAACTCATGCAGCTCAATGTTTAGGTGTGTACAGACTTTATCTAAAAGCTCTCTTGGATACCGCTCCATTTCATCTCTATAGAGCTTTCTAACAGTCGGATACTCATGATCAATTTCTCTGGATAGTTGCCTGATGCTGATCTTCCTTTCGTCTAATATGGGCTTTAAATTAGATTTAATCATTGTTATCACCTCAGGTTTTGATCACTTAAAATGATCATTAAATTTATAATAAAAGGGTCAAGAATTTTATTGACCCTTCATAAAGATTTATTATCTAATCGAGTCAAGATACAGTCCAATAAAATTTTCAGACCACTTATCATTGCTTAAATCGAATCTATCTCTAATTTTAATCAAGTCACACATAACATGAATCTCATTTTTTTTCATTTTATTATATTCTTTTAAAATTTCACTAAATAAAATCGGTGACAATTGGTACGAAAACTTTAATAGTTCTGAATCTGTAAAATTGCAATATGCCAAGTCAAACCATACACTTATATCAATATGCATATTTGACAATATTATTTTATAATCAAAATCCCCTATTTCAACAGTGAATTGCTTTGATGATGGTTCAAATTCATTATTTATATTTGTTTTTTTCAAGTTTCTTAATAGCTCATAATATAATTCAATTTGAAAAAAGATAATTAAATCAACATCATGTGTACCCAATTTATTGTACAACTGGTCGTTTAATTGATTTTGCAATATTATATAAAATACTTTGACAGAGTGTTCACCTGCATTTTCTCTTATTAAACTAATTATTTTATCTAAGTTCATGTATGGAGCTGTTGCAAAACATCTTCCTATATCTTCAAGAGCATCAATTGTCCAGGCGTCATGTACAATCAAGTTTAATATTTCATTTAAATTTCTTAATGTTTTACTCACTAACAAAGGATCATAGTTTCTTACATCATCGTTATGACTAATCTCTCTTTTCAAACCATAGTGCTTAAACTCAAGAATGTTAAAATGGAGTTCTTCATGAATTAACTTTAACGATGTTTCTAACAACAAAGCTGATTCTCTTTGCTTCGAATATTCAGGGTTGTTTTCTTTAGATAACAAGCTTGTACCAAAATCAAGGATCTTTACCCTTAAATTGTTCTTATTACTGCTGTCTATGTTGTTACTAGTAATCAGAATGTTTTTGGTATGTAGATCACCATGAAACAAATGATTAATATGACATTTTTCTATAGATTCAATTATTTGTTTAAATAACTTATACCTAAATTGAAAAAACACATTTCTATAATCTTTTAACCAATTATATAGAGTCTCTCCCTCAATCCATTCCATTATAGAATAGGAATACCCTTCTGGCGTCTGAGCAGCCAGATATACTTTTGTAATTGCTGGATCATTTAAATTAGCTAACTTAGTTACTTCCTCTTTGTACTGTTTGAAAACCACGTTATAATTTTCCGCATTTTTATTCGGCATCCAAAACTTAACTGCACATTCTCTATTTAGTGTTTCTTGAACACTTTTGATAACAATGCCATTAGCGCCGTCACCAGATAATTCAATATATTTAATATCTTTTATGAATACGTCATTCCATTTGGTTTTATTATTTGCGTATTCAGAAATCCATTGACTTCTTTTTCTTGTATTTTTCGAGTCTAAAGGCATCAATTTTAACACACCTTCAGTAAATTCATAATCAATTGGCGTCCTAGACATAATAATCTCCTATTTTTATATTATTTATTGTATATAAGTATACCTTTTTCACGTTTGAATATATACATTTTTATACAAATGGTGCTACTATTTTATTTAGATTCCATCGGCGATGTTCGAAATCTCCATTACGATTTTATATTTTTACTGTACTCTTTAATTAACCTTCGCTTCTCATAAAATTGTTGTTTTATTCAGAGTTGTTTAAGATGCTTGAATTGAGGTGTATTCAACTCCTCCTCATATTCACTTTCAAGATATTTTCTTATGTCATCAGCAGATGCGTATAGATATGTGAAAGCCATGTCTAATACAGCTTTTCTTTTTCTTATGTCCTTTTTCGTCAACCCTGTTCCTTCGCCTTCATCAATAGAACCAAGCAAATCATATAAAGTTTGGGTGAAGTCTTTTAAAGCATAAGTCATATGGTCAAAGTCTCTGTTTTGCGCTTCTTCAATATCTGATTCATCTAGCCTTTTCATCAGTTGCACAAATTCATTTTCCAAACTGCACCCTCCCTTAATCGTCTGACCCATCGTATAATTCTTGTTCATCATGATCTTCAAGAAATTCAATGAAATTTTGCCATTGGTCTGTTCCATTTTCTATGCAATCAACCAATTGATCTTTCACATGATCATTGCTTATATTGTTTTCTTTCATCCAGTCACGTATTTTATTAGCGGACTCTATTGCATGTTTATAATAATAGCCACTATGTACTATGGCTTTCTTAATATCGTCAGGAACATGCATCACTCCGCATCCTCCTCTAACCCTACTACGAGCCTTTCAACTGCTCCTATCTCATATAAGAACTTTTCAACGTCACGAATCAGGCTATCTATGGTATCTGCCGCATATCCATCTTCCTCTTGTGCTATCTCTTGTAAATCATCCATAGTAAGTATTACTTCTCTCAATGCCTCAGCTTGCTTTTTGTTTATTCTATGACCTTTGAAGTCTTTCATATTCTTCCCTCCATATTCAGAACTCACAAGTTCACCATACGATTTTAGATCACCTATTTTTTCTCTTGTTTTTTTAAACAGTTGAATTTCATCTTCGGTAGCTTCACGCTGAATTGAATCTTTAACCCAATCATTCGTATACAGATCACACACTTGACCATCTTTGATATACAATATTTCCGTACATACAAAGACATCTAGCATATTAGGTTTGTTTGGCAGGATTTTAATTATATTTATTTCAGTGCTTCCTTCTTCTGTGCTTTCGAGAGCATAATATTGTCCTACCTTAATCTCCATATCTTTTTCTCTCCATCCTGTTTATTTCAGTCTGAATTGTTTTCTTATTTTTTCATATTCTCCACTGTTCTTTAACTCTTGAAGAGTTGGATCAGTTTCATCAATAATAGCGTTACCACAGTTGCAATCCCATTGTATAAATGTTTGATTTTCACAAACTAAACAAATCGGGGTTTGGTAATCAGGCGGCGAATAATCTTCTCTATCTTTATATAAAGGATACATTTCATCAAAGAACCTTTTAACTTCCCGATCAGTCATGACAGCTATTGTGCTTGAAACTGTTTTTTCTCCAAGCTTGTTGATTAAGAATTGCACACGTTCTTTCCTTCTTTTTGGTACGGAAGCCATTGTTTAAACACCCCGATTCTGTTTAAAATATGCATTTTATTTAAACAACTCCAACCTGCTCTTCTATAAAGCTAGTAAAATCATCTTGTTTAATTGGTGTGGTAATTTTCTCGTTTATTAATTTCTTATATCTTATAGCCATTCTATTGATCCATATCATGTATTCATAAATTTTATATTCATCACCTGGCTTTATTCCTTGAGATAACATATAGTATCTGAACCTAATTTGACACTCATCATAAGGAGGCGCAATACTCATGTATTTTGTCCTCCTTGTAAGCATCCCAATGTTGCTTCTTCAATATTCAGTCTCAGAATGATTCTCATAATTTCTTCTTGGAACCCTTCACTGTCTTTTTTAAATGAAAGTTCCGTTAACTTTTTCATATCAGTAAGATTAAGTTTTGGTAATACTCTTTTCAAAAATTGATCTTTTGCTTTTGCAAAGTTTTCTTTTTCTTTTTTTGCCTCTCTCATTGATTTTATGCTTACTACCTTTGTTGATTTAACTTCTTCTGGTACTTCATCTACTTGCTTTGTTTCTTCTTTAATTGGCTGAGGTGCAGGATCTGTAATAAAGCTTTCAACTAACTCAGCTTCACCATTTTTGATTAGTTCTAATGCTTCAACTTTTTTAATTGGGAAACTTCTCATTTGAGCCCAGCTATATCTATAGTATCTGTTTCCTTTTTGTTTAATTAACATCATCTTTAACCTCTCCGTCATCATGTAATATTATTTTTATTCTAATTTTATGTAATAAATTCTTATCCCCTTAACTTGTTTTAAGTATAACATGATCATTATAAACTATCAATGGTAATTTTATTTTTATTCTAAAAAATTTATATAAGTTTTCGTTCAGCTTGCTGAACAAAACCGGACGTAAAGCGCCCTTCTTTACGGACGTATGTACTTAAAATGTTCTCCCTTTTTTAAAATTTATTTTTATACCCTTTCCCTAAAGACTTAGGCTCTGAAACCCTTGATATAACTGACTTTTTTTCAAAGTTTAAGAGGTTTGTTCTATTAACCTATTCATTTAACCATTCTAAAAGCAGCTTCCTCATCCTTAAAGATGGAATGAATAATGTTATTTCTTTACCATCTCTTATACCTGATCTCCATATCCACTGTACTAATTCAGATAAAGCAAATAAATCCTGATCAATTGCAATATTATATTTATTCTTAAAATAACTATAAAGGATTGTATTAACGTATCTGTTTATTGTATAAGCTAAATGTTTCTTATGCTTATATTCATTTGTAGCACGTGCATTGCAGGAAACAAAACCTTTTGTATATCCATTACCTTTTATTTTATTCTTATGTTCTGAATAGGTCGTCCACATTGCTTCATCACTTGATGACTTAACAATGTTGTTAAAGTAATTGAATACATTGTTCTTTACTTTTTTGATTGTATAAGGTGACTTATCTTTGTACCAGGTTGATGATAATGAATAATCTAACTGGCCTACAGCATTCAAGTTACCTTCATAAATTTTAATCTTATTACGGATCATTTTCTTAACGTTGTTCTCAAAGTTTTTATTGTATTGAGTAAACCGGTATTCCCCATCTACATAGGATGAGACATATTTTTCATATGCAATATTATTTACATCATAATAATACCTTTGAATCTGAGCATCAAACATGTAAGTTAATATGTAAACCTCTTTAAACAATTTGAATACCTCAGCTGGAAAGTTCCAAATCAATATACTGTCTTTAAAATAAACAAGATTATTGTTCAATGCCATATCTCTAATGTCATTGTAACGTGTCTCATAATCCCTTTTATCTTCATTCCATTTAACAAATCCATCTTCAACATAGATAAGATTAGAATCAAATAGTGTTGTAAGATCATGTGTCTTCACTTGTAGCTGCTCAACTACTTCCATAACCTCATCTAATATTAAAGTATAGTTACCTGAAAGGATAAGCTCTTTTGTTTCATCGTTTGCGTTCTTAAATAAGTTATGTGTTGCAACAATGTTTTTATTCTGTGATAAGAGTTCATGAAGTGATTCAAATTTATATTGAGTCTTATCCCCTTTTGTTCTTACTTTAGGTTCATACATTTGTCTGTTGGTTACACTTTTCTTTATCCGCTCAACCTCATTAAGATAAGGTGTGACAAATATAAAGTTATCTTCTGGGTTAGCGTTGTTCATGTAGTTAATAGCTGCTGATGTCTTACCAGATCCCATTATGGAATCAACTACTTTAACTATATTCATTTAGCATCTCCTTTTCATTTAATTAAAATAAAGGAACGATAAATGTTTACCGCTCCTTATTTACAGTTTGATATTTAACTGGTGTGTTCAAGGTTCATGGTGTTTAACTTTGCTTATCTCTTCTCTGTACTCTAAAAGGTCTGAATCAATTCTGTCAGTTGTTTTCTTGATGGAGTCAATATCTTTCTTGAGCATTTCTAATTCCTTAGCAAGCTGCCGAATAGCATCCAGGAATTTTTTCTCCACTCATCTCACCTCAATGATTAATTATACCATGAGGCCTATAAGATTAGTGTGACTTGTTTCTTAGTTTAAGGAATACAAAATAGATGATCCATAACAGTATGGCAATGATACATGTGACTATGAATGTTGTATTGATTAGTGTTTGTGCTTCGCTGCTGAAGTAATCTTTGATGAGTTGAAACATCAAGAATAATCCAATGAATGTGATATGGGTAAACCATAGTGAGAATCGTTTCATGTTTACAATGTGCTTGATCATGTTATAATATGGGTAGGAACTAAAGGAGAAGTTCATTCCCCTTTAGCTTAGCTCTCATCGGCGTATACGTTGGCGTTGTCTCTTTGGTCGGAGCCGCTTGCGTATACGCTTTTTCTTTTTGCTTGTCCCATTCATTAAGTTTCTTACCTTCTCAACTATTGTGAGGCAGTTAATAGTAAGAACTGTTAATGAGATGAGGAAAGCAACTAAGATACCCACTTTCTCAAGCACTATGTACACCTCCTTTCCTGTGACTCTATTATAACACAATTAATCGTCAAAGTCATTTTATTTTTATTCTAATTAATTATATTTTGTTGGTGATAGTAATGATGAGTATATTCGTCTGTATGATGATTTAGCTGTTAGGATAGCAAATGATATGGGAATGAACATTGGATGGCTTACATAGGTGTTATATTGATTCTGAGAGCGTGGTAGTGTGATAGAGGGATTTGAATTATGAGTGTTGTGTATATGGGTGAGTAAGTCGATGAGTTTAGCGTGTGTGAAGAGTGATAAGCGAAGGATATATGATTATATAAGGTATGGTTATGTATAGTGATGAGTATAAAATAAATATGTCTTCGATTCCCTCGGATTCGTTATAAATACGATTATCTTTAATGAACGGTTATTCATTTTTATATTGCTGATTAATTTAATTTTTTGAAATTTATTCTTGTGTTTGGCCTGGAATTATGTTAGAGCTGTGTTGAATAAGCAGGAACAAGTAATTCCCTACATAAGGTATATTATATGGGGTTTTCACTGCCAGTATATGGGGGTATATTTACATCTAATGGTAAAATAAGAGGAACAAATGTGCCCATAGCACTTCCATTTCCACACCATTTACAAATTTACATTTTCCCAATTTCACATTAAATCGTCCTTTTTCACATCGTAATCGCTATCGTAAAAACATATATTATCAATGTTTTTTTCTCTTCAAATTTCTCCTTTTTCATTAATATCTCCTTAAAACGACTTCTTTCCCCTACTCCCACTTACGTTTTACGAGCGTTTGTCTCCTATTCACTAATTAAAGTGTCAAATATCCTTATGTTTACTGTCTTTTTTAGCCCTTTATAAATTTTTACGATGAGCATGTTTTTCGTGTACAAATAACATTACGATATGCAAACCAAATCCAAAAAATAAAAAAGGTGATCTTAATTTCGATCACCACCTTTTCTTGTGTCTATTCCCATTTTTCATCATCTGATATCCACTTATTTGCTCGTAAATCCAACGACTTATAATCATCATGAATAACAAAGTATGAAGGCAAGTTCATTATATGACCTTGAGCTGCTTTCCAACACTCATAAAACCACTCTGTGAATGCTTTATATTCTTCCCTTTCTATTTCAATATCGTTGTTTTCATAAAACTCGTCAAATTCCTTTTTATTCTCCCTAGATAGTTGAAAATATTTAATATCAGGTATAACTTGAGTGCTCCCTGAAAAGATTGTTTTGTCTTCTCCTTCATAAAACACTTCACTTGCCTCTTTATCCATTGAAAACATTCTTATTGATATCTCAAATCTTGTTGGATCAATAAAGGCCATGTAGTCTACTAAATCAATACCATTATAAAAATTGTAGTTGATTGTTTTTTTGATTTCCCTTGTTAATAAAGCTGAGTGTTGACCGAGATTTTGCTGAACTGTTTTGATATAGTCTTCCAGTGAGAACATTTAATTACCCCTTTTTATTATTTGTTTGCTTAATAAAGTAGTAAACTACCCATCCAATTAAGATGACAGACAGCCCCCAATATTTTTGCTGAGTTGGAAGCATGTAAGATACTAAAATAGCTAAGGCTAGTGACGGCAACATAATCATGTAGTATTTCTTTCTATTTTTCATAATTTTCATCCCCTTTTTATTAATAAACTACATACGTTTATATCGCCTATTAGTTTCGATAATAAAACTCGAAATTAAAAATTTTTGAAATTAGTGTTTACAAGAATAAAAATAAAATATATAATCAAGTCACCTGCTAAACACAGGGATTTTTATTAGTTTTATTTAGAATAAAAATAATATTACTTGTGGAGGTGATTGAATGAAAAAACAGTATATGTTTAGTAACTTAATTGGTTTTCTTGAAACTAAAGTTATTAATGAAACAGCAACACTAGAAGAAGAAAACCTTTATCAAGACTATTTGTGGTACGGAACAGTTAATAAAAAAAGTCATACATACAGAAATTTAGTGTCTCAATATTTAAATAGTAGTTATTAAGAATAAAAATAAAATAGTTAATTAATTTACAAGGGGAGAATTTATTGAAAGGAAAAAAAGACGGTCTAAATAAGCAAGTACATATTTACAGTATTGATACTTCTGCTTTTTATAATGATCAAGAAAACAAATTACATAACAAAATTTTAAAATCATATAGGTACAGAGATCATCTCAAAAAACTTGAACATGTTGATAAAAAACATAAGAAGTACATAACGCAAAGGATTATTTCCTTAAAAGAAAAGCTTTATAACGCCTTTAACAATCATAATCAAATAAGAACACTTAGAACAGATTCACTTAAAGATAATAATGTGATTTCATTATTTGATTCAGTCTTAACTCGAACGTTGGGAATCAAAGAAAACACACTATCTGAAGAGATTATGGTCGTCCAAACTTATCATTTTCAAATTTTAAGGGACATTATTGATAAAGGATTCATACATAACAATGAGAAATACGTTTATTTCACTAGCAGTGCCGGTCAAATACGAACCAAAAAGTCTTGTTTTATCAAGCAAAGCACCTTAGATAAGTATCAAAATGCTTTAACTTGTGGTCTTAGTGTGGAGCAAATCAATGCTCAAGGTGGGAGCAGCATAAACAAATGGAATAGCTACATGGCCTTATCGAATAGCGCCAGCAGTCCATGGGAAATTGATATTGATAAAGCAATTGTTGTAAATGACTTAGAAACAAACGTTTCCAGCCTGGTTGATTATATTGACCGTGATACATATGAAATCACTCGTAAGGTTATGGATATTCCTGTAGAACATACAGATGGTTGCGGAATGATGCTTCCTAGTTTGAGCCAGAAAAGTTTTATGGTCAGATTGCCATGGGTTAAGGGGCTGCTAGTTCCATTTGATTTTAGAAAGTTTGCTGAAAAACACAGTTCATTTACAGTTAAGGACGTCTACGGTAAAGAATGGGACATTATTAAAGATGATATCCAAATTATTTTTACGAAAAGCCAGTTTAAGATGTGGAAGTACTATGATTCATGGGATGACTATCGCCACAAATTCAAAAAGTATAGATGCCTAGGAGCTAAATTGAATGAAGAAGATCCTTCTGTTGAGGGAAAACTGACTTACCAGATGCTACAAACACTCACTGATATCACAGGTGAGGAATTGAAACAAATAAGCTCAAAGACTGTCAGAGAGATTACTCAATTAGGCACTGATAAAGAAACCATGATGAAAGTTTTGGGGGCTACCGAGAAAAATAAACATAAGACAAGTCTTCAAGAAGCTCTACTGATATATCCAGAGCTGCTAAATGATGATCACACCAAAGAAATCATTAAGAATAAGAAGAAGAGTATGATTAAGGACGCCAAATCAGGAAAATTACTAGTTAATGACGCCAGGTATACGTATTTATGTCCAGATCTTTATGCTTTTTGTGAAAAACTATTTCTTGGAATTGACAATCCAAAAGGACTACTCACCGACAGCAATGTCTATTGTTCTTTATATAATGAAGGGCATATTGATATCCTCCGCTCCCCTCACCTATACAGAGAGCATGGCGTTAGGTGGAACAAAAAAGATAAGGAATATGAAAAGTGGTTCATTACCCCAGGTGTTTACACCAGCATTCATGATCCGATATCGAAACTGCTGCAGTTTGATAACGACGGGGATAAGGCCTTAATTATTTCTGATGAGCTAATCGTCAATATTGCCAAGCGTAATATGGAGAACATCGTTCCTTTGTATTATGAAATGTCTGTAGCCCAGAAACAAGAGATCAATAGCAGGAACATCTATGAAGCTCTAACTCTTGCTTATGGAATCAATATAGGGGAGTACAGTAACAACATTACTAAGATATGGAACAGTGACAATATAAACCTGGACGTGATCAAATGGTTATGCATGGAGAATAACTTTACTATCGATTTTGCAAAAACCTTATTCATGCCCACCCGCCCTGATCATGTTGATGAGAAAATCAAAGATTACATAAAAAATAAAGTGCCCCACTTCTTCATCAATGCAAAGAATAAAGAAGAACATAGCGTAGAATTGATTAATGAAAGTACAGTAAATAAGTTAGACTCAATTATCCCATCCGACCGAATTAATTTCGCAGCTATTGCAGGAAGGTTCGATTATCGTTTCCTGCTTAAGAACAAGGAGATTAAAGTGGACGATGCAATTATTAGTGAATACAAACGATTAGACCAGAACAAGAAATGGCTGATGAATGATGAAGACATTAAGCCTGGACAAAAACTTTATGTTTATAGGGTCATTAAAGACAGATTGATGAAGGTTCACTACGACGAGCAATATGTTTCTGATGTTTTGGTTAAGCATTTATATAAAAAGAAAAGCAAATTTAAATCAACATTATGGGAGTGCTTTGGCGAGACTCTATTAGAGAATCTAAGACATAACTTAAAGACTTATAGAGGATGCTGTAGTTGCGGTAAGATGTTCAAATCAGCATCGAACAAGGCGAAATATTGTCCAACCTGTGCAAAGAAAATAGCACAAAAGCAAAAAAACAAGTGGAAAAGGGATAAATGGAGGAAAGAAGAAAAATAGAAAGTGCCTTGAGCCTTACTCCCCCAAGGGGTACAGCGATTTTACCGAAAAAAGTTCAACAAAAAAAGTGCCTTGAACCCTTGGTGCAACTGGGCTGAAAGCCCCTTTTGAGATAATCGCCATAAGGGAGAAAGAAAGCTAATTTCCACATAAAAGGGTGAGTAAGTCTCCCATTTTCCAAAAAAGCGCATACGTTACCGTAATTATACTTTAACACAAAAATAAGCAAAACCACTAGGAGGAATTAAAACATGAACAAAACAGAATTTGGTGGAGCAGTTGCAGAAAAATTAGGAGTTACTAAGAAAGAAGCTACGCCAAAAGTAGAAGCAGTATTTGATGTTATTGTTGAAACACTAGCAAAAGGTGAATCAATCAAGTTTCCTGGAGTTGGTACATTTGAAGTCCGCGAACGTGCAGCACGTAAAGGGAGAAATCCGCAATCAGGCGAGGAAATTGATATTCCAGCAACAAAAGCACCTGCCTTCAAGGCTGCAAAAGCTCTCAAAGATGCAGTGAAAGCTTAACAATCTATAATGAGGGATTAGCATCCCTCCCCTCTCTTCACCTATAAATGCGGTGGCGGAATAGGTAGACACGTAGACTGAGGTGGTATGGCTAACCTTCTGGAAACTCAGGGCCGACCTTCTTACGAAGACTAATAGTCGGCAAATTGCCGTTCATGCGGGGTGCAAATCCTCGTCCGCATTCACTTCAGGTGTTAAGAGAGATTATTTGATTGCCAACATGGGGGTGTTGTCAATCAACCGTTGATTACTGATATATGGGATATCAGTTCTCGACTAATGTCCATTTATGAAGGTAAAGACTAATCTAAATGAATATTAGTGGAGATTCCTCTCCAGTGTGGACTAGCTTTTCTTGATTAAACAATATCTACTCCCTTGTTTTCTGTATCATTCTGACACAAAACTGCGGCTGGTCTTGCAGTTAGTCGGATAATAGTCATTTATGAGGGTGCGAGGTTAACTCGGATGTCTGTATCTTAAGGAGACAGGTAAATGGCTATTATCGGGCTAAACATGTCGGTAAGACCTTTGCTACTCAAGTTTTTTATGTAGGGTGAATCCCATCACAGTCTTACTATGGGTGACATGTGGCCTGAATATTAATTGCGGTGTACTGCTTCGGCTTACACTTAGGTAAGGCAGATGTGTCTTCCTTACCTCAAATTTCACTTAGCAACATATTCGCTATTTATTCGCTACTTCTCCTTCATTCTGAATGGAGACTCATCTTTCCCATGCACATACCTCCTTACACGGGTCAGAGAAAACTGTGCAAAATAAGAGACTGGCGATCTACACGCATTGTATGTAGATAAGGTGTGTGACCTGACATGAAAAGACAGGAATGTCTCTGAAAAGGGTTATATGGGTCTTACCTTTTCGATTACTTTTGATTAAAACGAAGGATAAAATTTGTTTTATTGGCAATTTATTTAAGAATCTATTAGAATATAAAAGATGTATGTCTAAAGGAGAAGATAATAAATGTCAAAAATCGCTTTGTTCGAAGCTTTACCTTTAAGAAATGCAATCTCAAAACGTATTCAGGAACTGTTACAGGAACGAGATAGTGTTGCATATGTTGAACATGATAAAGATGAAAAATATACAAAACCAACAAAAACTGTAGACCAAATCACAGCTGAGCTGGAATCGACTAAAAAAGATTATCGTGAATTGGTAGTACTAATCGCTAAAGCCAACCTGGATGCAAAAGTTTTGTGGGATGAAAAGGAATTATCGATCACAGAAGCGCTTGAATTAGCACAGCAACTTAGAGGTGAAGCGAATAAACTCAAAAGTTACGGTCGTTCTCAGAAAACTGAACGAGTAAATTCTTATTCTGATGTTATTAGTTATCGTGAAGCCTTGTTTGATCCTGATAAGATGCAAACTAAAGGATTAAAGTTAGAAAGAATGGCTAATCGTCTTTCAAACTCTATTGAAAAAGCTAATCATAATTATGAAATTGAGTTTGAAGCAGCAGATAAGTATCTATAAAAGCTAAGGTTTTAACTTAGCTATGAGGGTAAAATCACTTTTATCTTGATAGCTGGGTGTAAAACTGCCCAGCTTGGACAACAGAGAAGTAGAAAGCCGCTTTAGTTTAGAGCGTATCTAAACTGTAATACCAAAACTCATTTATTTCCTAGGTTGGAGACGGATTACGTTTTACAGCTTACGAATTACGAGATTTACGAGTTTACGGACGCAAACCTTTATTAGTGATATTTTAATCAAAAATATACTCTGTTCTCTGTTGTTCCAATAATTTAACTCATGTGCCAAGCTGTACAAGGATTTCCTGAAGACGTCATAATGACGTCTTTTGTTATTTTCAGATTTCCCTGTCGATCCGAAGGCTTACGTTCCTACGCGAGTTACTGGTGTAAGATGGGGGTAAGAAAATAACTAGAACAATAGTATTTAAAAGTCATTTACCCTTTTTTGTAGCTTTTACTTTATCATAACCAAACATATAGCCAAAAGCTATCAATGCTGCCCCACCAAAACGAAGATATTGATGATATTCAAAATCTTTAAAAACAGTAACCGCTCCAACTAACAACAAAACACCTATTATAATAAAGGCATTTAAAACTTTGTCTAACAAAAAAAAAACACCTCTTTTTCAAATTTCATCTACACTTCATTATACCTATTGTGGATTATTTTTCCACACAAAGTACTTCTTGATAACTGGAATGGGTCTGTAATACAAATGTACGAAAGTTATCAATAATCTCCTTCGGGCGTTTCCCCAACGCCTATCCGACTTATCTTTCATCTCCTTTATATCCCCTTCTCGGACGTTACCGATGCTTCGGATCATCGGGCTTCCGAAGGAGCTTATTGTACGTAAATAAAACAAATAATTGGAGGAATCGTCTTGGCTAAAGGAAAAAAAGAATATTCTTTTAAAAAATGCACTGTGAACATTGATGAAGATCAAATTATTGAGTATAAAAATGATGGGATACATATCCACTCATTATCTAAGTACCTAAGAGAAATTGAAAGCAAAACAGAACCGATTGATTTCACTTTAAAAAGCGACAGTGAAGTTGTGCCTCAAGAAACTGAAGGACTTTCTGAGTAGGTGGTGACTGAATGACAGCTATTTTAAACCCTGTGCTGCACCGTGAAAAGGATGAATCCTTTACTGACTACCACATCCGACTTTTTAAAAATAAAGATACTTATCACATTGACACAAAAACGATTGCCGCTCTATTAAACAAAGATCAAGGTACAAATTATGATGAGAGTAAATGGCGCAAAGATTTTAAGCAATATGAACGTTGGAATGATTACATAATTTCCAAGAATTTAGATGAAGAAATTCTGAAGAAATACGAGGAAGTGCGACTACAATCTGAAAAAGAAAAGATTAGAACTCGTGACCAAAAAAGAGAATATAGAAAAAGTATAGCGAATCAAGCTCGCTTTGAAAAAATCAAGGATGATGTAGTCCAAGCTATTGTTAATTTAGAATCAAAAAGACCTCTTCGTTTCACTTTCCCCCTCCCTGCTGCTGCTGAAAAGCATGGGCTTGCTTTATTCAGTGACTGGCACTTCGGAATGGAAATAGATAACCGCATCAATAAGTTCAATAAAGAAATATTCGATGAACGAGTTGAACATCTCACAAACAAAGTAATTGAGTATGGAAAGAAGAATCATGTCTCCACATTACATGTTGCAAATCTTGGCGATTTAATTGGAGGTCTTATACATGTTTCAACAAGAGTTCAGGCTAATGAAGATGCTGTAGAGCAAATTAAATATGTGTCAGAAACGCTTGCTGAGGTGTTAGCTATGTTGGCCAGCGAGTTTCAAGAAATAAAGTTTTACAACGTAGCTGGTAATCACGGTCGTCTCTCCCCTTCTAAGAATGATGTGGGAATAAAAGAAAACTTTGAATACCTCATTAATTGGTATCTCGAAGCTAGATTAAGAGATATTAAAAACATTTCAATTGAACCGGAACAAGATGGTTTTATCCCCGCTAAAATCAACAATCAAGAAGTCGTGTTTGTCCACGGTCACTATGATCGTGTTGATCAATGCGTAACCCGCCTACCTCAATTACTTGGCTATATCCCTTCTTACATATTCGGTGGTCATATTCATCACAACTATGAAAAAGAATATGGCAGCACAACAGTTGTTGTAAATGGAGCGCTTGTTGGCGCAGATGATTATGCAATGCAAGGTCGCTTTGGTACGAAACCGTCTCAAAAGTTTATGGTCTTTGATGATAATGGTATTGAGGCTACATACATAATTCGTTTTAAAAATGAAAAATAAAGGAGGAACATGCTTGGATTTAGCAATGCACGAAGTGTATAACCTTCACTTGTATGATAGACAAACTGAGGAATCTTTAGTTGATTTAACAACACTTCAAGATGTTGAAATTTTTTATAGTGATGAACATGAAACGTATTTGATTTTTGCAAAGAATGCTCTGCTAAATTTTGAGGCGCTTAAATTTTTAGGTGATTATAAAGCTCCTACCTCCTTTGAATCAAAGTTGGGAAAGAAACAATATATTTCTGTTTTAACTGAGACACCTAAGCATGAATTCAAACTGTTGGCTGAAACTGTCGGTTCTCGCCCTGAGTCATCAGAGGCCCATAGAGTCACCTTAGAATTTAACTATGTAGAAATTATTTCTAGAGCTGAATTAAAAGGTGTTAACGGAGAAGTATCGGGTTTAGACTTGATTTTTAAAGTGAACCCAGTTGATAAAGAATTTTTTAAAATTCACTTTTGATAAAACTTTAATTTTATTCAGATTGGAGTAGCGCAAGTGGCTGATTACAAAGATGTTTACGAGTCTTTTTGGAAGCAAATCATAGAAGATGAAACAGGAAACATTAACAAAGATCAACTAATGAAAGAGCTGTGTGTTTATAAGTATCTATTGGACTCTATTCCTGGTGTTTATGAAGAAGTAACTTGTAATACTGTAAGTAAGCCATTTGCTGATCCTAAATATGTTATTGAGTCTCATAGAGAAGCTTTTATAAATAAAAGAATTGCCCTAGATGATTTAAGAAACATGAGTGTGGCAGCAAAACACTATTCACCATATGAGACAGTTGTGAGCCTAGGAGCTATTGAAGGTTTATTAAAGTAATACAAAAAAACGATTGAGGATGATGACGAAAATGACGAATGAAGATTTTAAATACTTAAATAAACACTTAGAAACTCTCTCAGAGTTAAAACAGTCTGGATACAGATGTGATTCTGAGATTAAGCGAGTATTAGAAGCTATTCATTTAACTATTTTTGGAGATAAAATCGAACCGCCATTCAAACGAATGAAAGTTGTTTTTAATGACGTTGATAAATCACTACAAGAAAAGTTCCATAAAAATGCACCTAAGGTTGTTCTGGTAAATGATTCTCAGAGAGGTAAAGGCAAAACAACTCTTCTTCTTAGGTTATCACAAGAGAATAATATTCCTTTACTTGTAGGTGCTCATAAAGAGGTTTACAGAGACTTGGCTAAAGAAAAAGGAATTAGTTGTACTATTATCTCAGCCAATTATTTAGAAGGTAATCATTTTCCGAATGGCGTTTATATTGACTGTACTGTTACTAAAGATCAACTCAAAACAATTAAAAAATTAGGAATTGATGTCAAAGGAGGGTTTCATCACGATGAAGTCCTCTCTTCTTTAGTTTAAACACCTTTTTAGAACGCCCAGTGATGATTGCGGTACTCTCCTTCCGCTCTATTGCTGGGCGTTTCATAAAATGTGTTTACATCAACTAACTTTATGGAGGTGAAATATGTCTGCTGAAAAAATAAAATGCTCATGCTGCGGCAAAGAACACAATGCCAATCAATATTATATCTCAGAATCTCCTTTCAATTCTGCAACTGGCAAACTGTCAGTATGTAAGAGCTGTCTCCAAAATGAATTCCAAAAAGACAAAGATAACTTAAAGAATGTGCAAAATATCTTGAGAATGATTGATCGTCCATTTGTTTACGACTTATGGGTTTCCGCTGTTAATGAATCAGAGTCCAAGAAAAAATCAGCTGGAAATGTGTTAGGTACGTATATGAAAAATATCGGAATGAAAGATTACAAGTCAAAAACTTGGGCAGACAGTGAGTTTGACTTTGAAGAAGAACAAGAATATACAACACAGCTATTACTAGCTAAAAGTACAGAAGATATATCTAAGGAAGACATAGATGAATTAATGCAATTCTGGGGTCGTGGTCTTGATGTTGAAGATTACATTTGGCTTCAGAATGAGTACATTGACTTCACGAATAGATATGAATGTGACTCTAAAGGGATGGAACTTCTTATAAATGAAATATGTTTGACTCGGCTAGATATCCGCAAACGGCGTGAAAATGGTGAAAAAGTCGATCAGCAGCAAAAAACTCTTCAAGATTTACTTGGATCAAGTAATTTAAAACCAGTACAAGAAACTGGAGCAAGTGGAGTGGAACAAGAGTCTTTTGGCACTCTGATCAAAAAATATGAGAACGAGAGACCTATTCCTGAGCCAGAGCCTAGGTGGAAAGATCCTGATAAAATTGGGAAATACATTAAGGTATTTTTCCTTGGGCATCTGTCCCGAATGCTTGGTTTGAAAAATCAATATTCAGAGGAATATTGGGAAGAAATGAATAAGCACACTGTTGAAGAACCTGTTGCAGAAGAAGAGGATCGAGAAAATGACCTCACATAAAAATTTTACAACAGATCGCAACAAGCACAGTCGAGGAATCAATATTTTTAAAAAGGGAAACAACTTTAAAAAGAAATCAAAATCCGAACGATTAATGGATGGTATCGGTGCATGGACTTCTTTCTATAGAGCAAACCCACATCGCTTTGTAAAAGAATACTTGGGAATTACACTTAAATTGTTTCAATGTATTTTAATTTACATGATGGTACATAACCATTATTTTATGTACCTGGCTAGTCGTGGTCAGGGTAAAACTTGGTTAACCTCTGTATACTGCTGTGTGCAAGCCATACTCTTCCCAGGTACTAAAATAGTTATCGCATCGGGCACAAAGGGACAAGCTCGTGAAGTCATAGAGAAAATTGATGACTTACGTAAAGAATCGCCTAATTTAAGGCGAGAAATAGAAGATTTAAAAACCTCAACGAATGATGCTAAAGTGGAGTTTCATAATGGCAGCTGGATTAAAATCGTAGCCTCAAATGATGGCGCCCGCTCCAAACGTGCAAACCTCCTTATTGTAGATGAATTCAGAATGGTTGATTTTGAAATCATCAGTAAAGTACTTCGAAAATTCCTGACAGCTCCCCGTTCTCCTAAATATCTCGAAAAAGAAGAATACGCTCATCTAAAAGAACGAAACAAAGAAATTTACTTGTCTTCCTGCTGGTATAAGGTTCATTGGTCATTTAACAGATTCATAACTTACTACAATGCCATGATTAAAGGATCCAAATACTTTGTTTGTGGTCTCCCTTATCAGATCGCAATTAAAGAAGGCCTTTTGGATAAAGATCAGGTTAGAGATGAAATGGCCGAAGAAGACTTCGATCCTATTGGTTGGTCTATGGAAATGGAAGCTCTCTGGTTTGGTGAATCTGAAAAAGCTTATTTTAAATTTGAAGACATTGAAAAGAACCGCAAGCTTGCTTCTCCCCTCTTCCCTCCTGACTATTACAATCTGATCAAGGATTCCAACTTCAAATATGAAGGCAAGAAACCAGGAGAAATTAGACTTGTAAGCAATGATATCGCTGGAATGGCCGGTAAGGATAATGACGCCAGTGTTTACACTGTATTCAGACTGATTCCAAACTCCAATGGATATGATCGTCATATTGTATACATGGAGAGCATAGTAGGCGGTCACACAGGAACTCAAGCAACAAGAATTCGACAAATATACGAAGATTATGATTGCGATTATATTGTATTGGATACTCAGAGTATCGGACTAGGTGTGTATGATGCATTATGCCAGCCTCTATATGATAAAGAACGTGCAAAAGAATATGAGCCATTTTCATGTATTAACGATGAAAGAATGGCTGAGCGTTGTACTTATCAAAATGCCGAAAAAGTAATTTATAGCATTAAAGGTAATGCACAATTGAACAGCGAAATTGCTGTATTACTCAAAGATGGATTCAAACGAGGGAAAATCAAAATTCCTATCAACGAAAATGAAGGAAAAGAATATCTGAAAAGATTTAAAGGCTATGAAGGGCTATCTCCTGAAGTTAAAGGAAAATTCCTTTCAAGCTATGCTCAGATTACCCTTCTGATAAATGAAATGATCAACTTGGAAGCTGAATATAGCGATAACGGACAAGTTAAGCTTAAAGAGCCAAAGAGTAAACGAAAAGACAGATATAGCTCAGTGGCTTATGGCAACTATATTGCTACTGTATTAGAAAGACAGTTAAACAAACAAACTGAATATGACGTTGAAGATGAACTAGTCTATTTTTAAAAGAAATGAGGTGAAACATGGTAACCTTAAATAAAGTTGACATTGAGTCTGAAGAATATAAGCAAATGCTGAATGACTATTCAACTTATACTTCTACATTTGCTTCCGGCTTTATCTCAAATATGTTTTCCAATGGCATTGTTACGGAAATTGAGGCCGAACAATTAAAGAATTATTTTTCTAACCCCGATGAATTTCAAGAAGAAATTGAAGATCTTGCTGAGTATTTTTACATTTCGACTGCAGAGATTCACCAATTGTTTGAATTGATTGAAGCCCTCCCTACCCTCAACTATAAAATTGACTCCTTTAATAAAGTTAAGTCTTCAGATAAGCACATTTCTCTTTTGAATAAATCCTTACATAAGGTCAAACATAAAAGACTTACTAGGGATCTGTTAAAACAGGTAGCTACAGCTGGCACTCTTGTTGGTATATGGCTTGGGGATGCTAAGAGCCCCTATCCGTTTATTTTTGATGAGATTAAATATGTATTCCCCTCCTTTAGAAGAAATGGAGACTGGGTATGTGTAGTTGACATGGAGCTGTTCACTAAGTATGAAGATGATCACAGAAATGAATTGTTAAAAAGCCTCTCCCCTTATATTAAACAAAGCGATTATGAAAACTTCATGAAAGATCGAGAGAAATATCGATTTAAGGAATTGCCACAAGAAAGAACTTTTCCACTACGCACAGGGACGCTAAAAAGAAATCAAGGATTGGGAACATCTTGGGTTACCCCAGGTCTATATGACGTTCTCCATAAAAAGAAACTTAAAGATGTTGAAAGATCGATTGCAAATAAAATTATTAACGCTGTTGCAGTTCTAACGATTGGAACAGATAAAGGTAATGGCGAATACACAAACATGAAGCTGCCTAAAGCAGTTAAACAAAAAATTCATGGTGGCGTTAAAACAGCTTTGGAAAAAAACCAAAAAGATGGAGTAACTGTAGTATCAATCCCTGACTTTGCTGATCTCAATTTTCCAGATGTTAAAGCAGATGGATTAGATGGAGCAAAATTTGATCATATCAATAGCGACATTCAATCTGCTTACGGCTTATCCGGCTCCCTTTTAAATGGTGATGGAGGTAACTACGCAACTTCGTCATTAAACTTGGATACATTTTATAAGCGTATTGGCGTTTTAATGGAGGATATTGAACAAGAGGTTTATCAAAAGTTATTCAACCTTGTTTTGCCTGCTGCCCAAAAAGACAATTACTATATGAATTACGATAAAGACAAGCCGCTCACTCTCAAAGAAAAAATGGACATCTTAATAAAATTAAACGATAAGGGCTGGTCTATTAAGCACGTAGTTGATAATTTGGCAGGAGTTTCTTGGGAGAGTTACCTTGAACAAACTCTATATGAAACTGAAGAACTTAAACTCCAAGAAAAGATTATCCCTTATCAAACTTCATATACCTTCACCGGGAATGAAGCAGGTCGCCCAAATGAGGGTAATAAAAACAACGACAATACGGTGAAGTCAGCTACCTCCAACGGTAATGACAATCCTATTTAAAACTTCACTTTTGAAGGGAGGTGAAATTATTTGACAAAGAAGCAAAAGAAAAAACTATGCCAACTTCAATTAAATGAGATTAAAACATCAGATGATCCAACAAAGTTGTCATGTAGCTTTGTCATTATTGATTTCGATGTCTCTCACAATAACGCAGTAATTTCTAAGGAAGTTGCTCTTGAAGCTGCTTCAACAATTATTAATAAACCGATAGTTGCAAAGTATTACGAAGTTGAAGAATCAAATACTTCTACAGATGCTTTGGGAACTCATGAAGCTTTTCTAGACACAGACAAGCACGGAGAACTTGAGGTGAAGAGAGATACTGCCCCAATTGGCGTCTTTACATCTGAGGGATACATAACTGAAATTGAAACCCCAGAAGGTAAAAAAGAAGTATTGGCAGCAGATGCAATCCTTTGGAGCTCTCGATTTAAAGATGCATGTGAGCTTTTACTCGAATGGTATGGTCGGGGCATTAACATTAATACAAGTTGTGAGATCCTTTATTCAAATTACACTATGCAAGATGGCATTGAACACCTACAGTCCCCCATCTATTTCGAAGGTCACGCAATTTTAAATTCAGAGAAACGTGGAGAGCATGACATTGTCCTCCCCGCTTATGATTCTTCCAAACTTCTAAGCTTTAATGAAATTCAACAATTTGAAAGATTAGTTGCTCAAGCAGCTACAAGACAAAATAATGAGGAAGGTGAAAAAATGAATAAGTTTAGAAAAGTGTTTGAATTGTCTCATTCTGACGTTCGAACACTTCTTTATAACCAATTAGATCCAACCCTTGACAAGGAGTCAGCATCTTATATTGCAGATGTATATGATGCATATTTCATCGTAAACGTGTATAGCTGGTCAGATGAAAATAGCTATGACAAATACTTTAAGTTCAATTACACAAGAACAGGCGATACCGTTTCTATTGATTTTGACAGTAAAACCGAGGTATTCATGACGCGTAACTGGGAGGAAGTTGTTCCTGAACCTATTCAAACACAACTTAACCAGAAAGATGAACAGATTAAAGATTTAACGAAACAAGTAAATCAAATCAATAAGAATAAGGCAGAAATTGAACAGCAATTCAACACTGCCAGTGAAAAGCTTGTGCAATTAAATTCTGAAGTGGAACAATTGAAACCTTATAAAGAAAAACACGAGAAAACTTTATTTGAACAAAAACTGAATGAGAAAAATGAATTTTATAAAGCGAAATTTGAAGCTTTAAATGCTGAGGATAAATTCAGTACAGAAGAAGTACAAAACCTTATCCATGCTTCCATTAAACAAGGTGAAGAAGGAGAAAAAGCTGTATTACAACTTAACACAATGTTAGTTGATTTAGTTAGTGTTCCTGCTGAAACAAATACAACCATTAGAGAATTTTCAAGTAAACGGGAAAATTTAATCCCTAACGATGACTCTTTTGAATCCCGCTTTTCACAATAAATTTTAAACTTGGAGGAATAAAATATGGCTACAAGATTACAAAAAGCCCTTACTGAAGTAGGTAATCATACTACTGGAAACTTGAATTCTTTAAAAATTAAAACAGTTGCTCACGGTGCAAAAGTAACTGGATCAGACATTGACAACTTTATGCTTGTTGAACTTGGTTTTGATGCTGAAGGGAACCGTACAGCTTCGAAGCTATCAGATAAAACAAAAAAAGCATATTTAATTGCATCTCCTGAAGCACGCTATCTTGGTGAATCAATGAGAGACTTTTATAACGGTGTGGGAGAACATGCTCGAATTGTTATCCTTGAGCCAGCTTATACTCGTTTTGATGTTTCTGCGTTTTCATTTAATACAGGAGTGACTGAGGTTAAACAAGGTCAAGTAGCTCACTTTGATATCGCTACTCAAAAGTATATTATCAGTGATCCTGCTTCACCTCACGAGGATTATGCTGATTCTTCTGCTAAGTTCCTCGTTGTAAATAATGAAGATGACCTTGTTTACACAATGGGACAAAAGCTTGTTCGCCTTGAAGTAATCGAGGCCTAATACATAACAAATAAATTTCAATAAAAGGAGTATTTTAAATGAAATTAGATACTGTGAAAATCAAAGGCTTGTTTAGCCGTGTATTAAATAACAAAATGGACGGTACAGATCAAGCTGATATCCAAACTTACATTAAGAAAGTGTTTGGTGATGGCGGTACTACACCTGATCCTTCCATGCTCCATCAATTTAATAACCTTGTCGTTGAACAAGCAGATGTAATTGCAAAACCAAAAGTAACTCAGCTGCTCTCCCTTTTGGCCAATGTCCAACAAGAAAAACGAGGCAATATTAAAGAAATTAAAATTCCGAAAAAGAATAAAGCAAAAGTCATTTGGTCTGCTACTGGCTCTGGCGTTGATTTAGTTCGTGTTGAAGGGCAAGAGTCAGTTCCTGCTGTTCCGAAAACTATGTCAACAGGTTTCTATTATGAACCTCTAGATCTCGTAACAGATTCAATTGTCTATTTCAATAAATTGGTGAATGATATTGCAGATGCTAAAGTCCGTTTGTATCTCGATAAAATTCATCAATTAACTGCAAGTGCAATTACAGCTGGTAAAATCCCTGCAAAGAATGTTCAAACAGGCTCAAACCTTACTCTTCAACAATACAACAAAGTAGCTTCTGTGCTTCAACGTTATGGTGGAAAACCTATCTTCGTAGCTGATACCCTTCTTATCGACTACTTCGCATTCCAACAAGGAACAGACTCCACGTTTAAGAACTTCTTAACAGAAGAAGTAAAAGGAGAACTCCTTACTGCCCTAAATCCTACTACAATCGGCAGAACAACTGCTGTTAACCTCACTAACCCATTTACAGATGATACAAATAGTAAAGTCGAACTTCCTGTCAACAAAGGTTATATGTTTGCCGGTGGCGTTTCTCAAAAACCATTTTCTGTTGTTGAGTATGGCGGACTGCGTCAATTGACAGAACAAGATATCGAAGATGAAAGAATCAAAATGAAAATTGTTCAAGATGCTTCTGTTAACCTTCTTTTTGGAGAAGCAATCGGCATTATTGAAGAACAAGCTGCAGTATCTATCTAAATCAAAATATGAGGATTTTTTAGGAGGATATAAATTTGACTGAAAAAATTAAGTTAGCACGATACAGAAGTACATCTTATTTTGTAGGGTATACCGGAGATGGTGGACATAAACAATACACTTGGGCTGGAAGTAAAAATGGGAAGGCTGATATTAAAGAAGTTCCAAAAGAGGTTGTTGAATGGCTCACAATGAACAGCGTTTGTTTCGATAAAGGTGAATTAGTTATTGTTGAAGATAATGAGACAACCAAAGAAATTAAAGATTCTATTGTTGAGTCGGAGGCTTATGAAAATAACATCCATACCAAAGAAGAAATTGAAAAGATGATTAAATCGGGAAATATTGCTCAACTAAAAAATAAGCTCGATAAAATCACAGTGGATTCTGAGAAGCAATTTATTATTGACGTTGCTTCAGAATTTAGCGATGACATCGCTGCAGGCAAATTAAAAGTTTTGGCTGATTGGATGGGAGTCGCTGATCCTTCCCTTCTCTTTGACTAAGAGGAGGGATTTTTATGACATCTTATGATCAAATATGGGAAACCTTTTTAAACAACTGCGAGACATCTGATTTTAATGTTCCTCAAACAGAAGAACAAATTTATCAATCAATTCGAAATGCAATCCTTCATTTCAATAACAGGCTCAGAGACAATTTAAAGGCTGATGATTCAACAGAAACTGTAAATAGAGATTTATCTGAGGATGATCTTCTTATTATTGCACATTTCTTGAGATACATCTTTTTGTTAAATAAAAAGACCTTGTTTGAGAGTACGTGGCAACCCTTCACCAATGACGTGGGAATCAAGAACTTTGGTACACAACTCAATTCCCTTAAACAAAGTGTAATAGATCAAAAAAACGAAATTGAACGCTTGATATTGAACGCTGCGGTGGATTATCTATGAGTACAATTAAAGTTAAATCGGCACATAAAGATGGACAAATAAAGCTTGAGGACTTAGATGTTTTTTGCAATAAACTGTGTAAGAGAAACAATTCAGTCCTCTTCAAATTGGAGAAATACCTTAATATAAAGTTGCTAAGTGATCCTGAACTCACAGAAATCAGGGACACTATTTTAACAGTAAGTGGTGAATTAAACAGACTTAGGGATAACTTAGTAACAGACGGTGATTCAAATGAAGGACTACAGTAATTACCACAAAGTTAACATTAATAATAAACTTCTTCATGATGGTAAGCTTATTTTCCAACAAGGCCTTAAGGGGCTTGAATCTGAAAAAGTCACAATTGATGGAATCGAAAAAACAGTAATGATTACCTCTAAGTACTCTAGTGGCGACGGTTCTGCAAGATATATATTAGGTGAAATTGCTGACATTTATCGTGGCGGAGTTGTTAAGTTTAATGATGAAACATGGCTCGTCACCTCCCACCCTCTCAGTAATAAGATTTACAAAAAGGCTGAGATAAAAATATGCGGGACATCATTTTTTCTGACTTCAGAAGACAAGCTAGTCGATACTGGCAAAATTAACGAAATCACCGGTAAGCCAATTTATGAAAAAGTACCTGGTGAAAAAACTGAAGTCCCCTGCATATTCGAAAGGACAACTTCAATAAATGGCACTGAATTGGCCGTAAATCTTCCAGATGGTCAAGCAAACATTACAATTCCTTATCTTGTTCATGAAAAATTGAAAATCGGACTTACCCTCACCTTCTTTGGCGAAGATTATCAAGTCGATGATATAGACTTTTCAAAAGTTTATGGAGACCACGGAACAATAAAATTGGTTGCCAAAAAGAAAGTTGGTGAAAAGAAATGAGCATGACTGTTGAACAGATGACAAAAGTCTTCAGATTAGTTATGGATGATGTTGAACTGAATCGGCTCTTGTATTACAAAACTGATCCTCTCTCCCCTTCTCATCCAGATGTTCAATCACTCGAAAATTATTATGACTCCACAAATGACTCTCCCGCTATAATCAATACCA
Source organism: Bacillus sp. TSO22 (assembly GCF_020223595.1). Classification (NCBI taxonomy): domain Bacteria; kingdom Bacillati; phylum Bacillota; class Bacilli; order Caryophanales; family Bacillaceae; genus Bacillus; species Bacillus sp. TSO22. The sequence goes on along the minus strand of NZ_JAHAWO010000015.1, from coordinate 201,411 downwards.
TATTCAAGCGAGCACCTAAAACAGATGATCTATCGGATTCACCATTATGTAGGATGTGTGTTTATTTAGGGAATGCATTGCCTAAGCCGACAAATCAAAGCTTTATGTTATTAAATCAAGATTTGATGATCGATGTATACACACACATTAACACATTTGAGATATCTGAGTATCGAAGTTTGAAAATCATCGACAGGGTTTCAAAATTGTTTTTCAATAAAAATATTGCTGGTTTTGGTGTCACAGTAGATTATAGACGTTTGCTTATAAGTAATCCTCCTGACGGATACCTGGGCTATAAGATGATCTTTACTTTTGGAGCAAGCAAATGAATGAGTTAAAGGATTTCTTTTTCTTGGGAAAACCGATCCAGACTGAAATAGGTGAGATTGATTTCATCCGCTTAAAAGATTATCCTCTCTACACCAAAGAACTAAGCATGTTGAGGATGAATAAGAAAAGTCTCATTAAAGAATATTCAAGGTTTAATGAGGATGGCTCGCTTGACCCATTTATTATTGAAATGAAAAAGAGAGATCTTTATGAAATTGCACATTCGGTACTCCCTGATTTTCACGAGGCTTATTTCAAAGTTTTTTCAAAAGTATTGATAAACAAGGATTCCCTATCGTTGATTGGAAAACATAATTTTCCCCATCTCAGAAAACTAATACTAGACATGCATTGTATCACTGAAGACAAGGTCGTTGACAATGATGAACTTCAGGAGTTCCACGATATAAGTAAATCACTCAAGCAACAAGATTCTCAAAGTGATTTAAAGGATATAGTAAGCTGTGTTGCTGCATTTAACGGATACACATATGAAGAAATATCTGAAATGACGATGTATCAACTATATTTGTCGTTCTACAGGATGGCTGAAGTAATGAATTATAACACAACCACACTTTTTGCTACTGTCTCTCCTGATGTCAAAGTAAGTGATTGGAGCAGTCACATTAATCTTTACAAGGAAGAGTCTTATCACCTGAGCACTAAAGATGCTAAAAATATCGAGCAATTATTCGGAGGCTAATTAACTTTAGTCTCTTTTTATTTTTATTTAGGAGGAAACAATTTGGCAAAACAAACAGTAATCCATGAAGTTGGAAAAATTACAGCTAAACGTCTGAGCGATAATAAGGTTATTGCTTCAGGTGTTACACAAATGACTCAGTTTTCCCAACAAGTTCAACAAGACTTTTTAAAAGGTGGATGGGGTAACCGAGACCTGTATGTTATTAATTCAAGTAAAGAAGTATCGGGTAATGTCCGAAATGCTTTCTTTGATCTTGATTTCATGGCAATGCAGCAAGGCGTAAAAATTGAAAACCAAACAATTTCTGTGTGGGAAGATGAAAGCTTAACAGTTAGTGATGCTGGTACGGTTACTCTTTCTTATCTCCCATTGTCTAAAGTTTCATTAACTAACGAAGATGGAGATCAAATTGAAGTTGACGCTGCATCTAAAACAGTTACTGTGTCTGATACCTTTGCAACCAAGGGTGAAGCTTTAGCAGTTCATTATCAAATTGAAGTTGAAGCCGAGACTGTTGAAATTAACGGTGAAAAATTCTCCGAGAATTACTATTTTGAAATTCACACAATTGAATACGATCCTAAGACTTCAAAAATCTACAGCGACCTGTATATTCAGCTCCCTAAAGTAAACTTTTCTGGTGAAGCAGACATGTCGTTTGAAGCAGGAAATGCATATACTCCGGAAATTGGCTATCGAGCACTTGCCGATAATAACGGAAAAATCGGTAACTTTGCTCGAGTAAAACGTAAAGCTGATGGAACAAAGGGTGTTGTCACTAGCGATGAAGGAACTGGTGGAACTAGCTCAACTCAAAGCTCTGACCTTGGCGGAACAACTGAATAATTAAGGGGGCGTTTATTATTGCTTTTTTAAATCAGGACGGTGATAAATACACCTCTGCAAAAGATGATGGGACAGGTAATCCCATAACAGCTGTATCAATTGAACGTTCCACTGTCCCCTTGGAGGTTGGTTTCAATAATGACCAGCCTCTTAATGTTAATGTGGCCAACGCAGCACTTGATGTAAATATAACTAATACGGCTTCTGTCCCTGTTTTGGTTAAAAACACTGCAGCAATTAAAACCCAAGTTCAAAAATCCTATTCTGAATTTGTTGTTACTGATGCTGATACTGTAGCTACAGGTGCAACTAAGTCTTATACAGTTGATCAAATCGATTCACTTGGTGTTTTCAGAACTTACGGTGTTGCTATGTACACAACACAAACAGACAGCTCAAACAGCAAAGTTTTAGCAAGTATTTATTCCGTACCGAAAAACATCCCATTTTATTCTGCAACTACATCAGGTAATGATAATTCTGTTCTTTTCAACAGCATTGCCTTTGTTCAGAACTATCCTTTGCAAAAACAATTAACTTTCACTGCTCCAAAAATACATCTGACAGTTAAAGCAGCCGGTACAGTTGATCTAACTGGGTTAAAAATCGTTATTTGGGGGATGGAATAATGACATTTGATGAAGTATGTGGTATGTTCACACAATTTGATGGTTTGGAACAAAAATTCCTATTGCTATCAGATGGATCCTATATCAGTGTTGATGATTTCAAGCAACGCTTTGAAGGCGACTTCAATGAGTACGAACCTTTAAGTTCGCTTCAGTCATCCCCTTCTTCTACCCCAGCTTGGGAAGGTATATGGAATAAGCTACAAGAGGATGGGCTTTTTGAATAAGTCCTCCCCTCTTGTTTTTCTAGATAAAAGACAGTTTTTATACAGATTAGGAGGTGGAGTTGTTGACAGAAACGACTGAAAATGTCGTAATCACGATTCCAGACAAAACTTCATTTACTTTTCACGACACTGCAACTACCGCATCAGAAGGTGAAGAATTTGTAGTGGGTCATTTTCGGGAACTTACTGTTAAGATCTCTGGTTCCTCTACTTCCAGGGAATTAAAATTCTTTTCTATTGATGAAAACGGTGAAAAAACGGAGTTGGGAGCAACAAACAAAACAGACTTCCAATTAGGAACAGGTACTTTAAATACTAATGAGAATTGGGATATTGATATCGCCGGCCTGTATAAAATTATGGTTGAAGTGATCTCAGTTAGTGGTGGGGATGTTACAGTGAAAGGAATTGCAGTGAGTTAATGAGTAGCAGCAAATTTGTAGGTCAACTTAAACAAAACAACATACAAATCAACAATCTTAAAGATTCCTTTTCACGTACTGAAAAACATATGACCGATTATGAACAAGAATTATTTACTAAGATCAATTCGTTTATGGAAACACAAAATTTCGAGCTTAAATCACACACTGAAGATATAAACAATCCTCACAAAGTGACTAAGACACAGGTGGGCCTCGATAAAGTTTTAAATGTAACACAAGCTTCTAAAGAAGAGTTTGACATACATACATCAAACATTGAAAATCCGCATAATGTTACAGCTTCTCAGATTGGACTTAGTAACGTCCTGAATGAAAAGCAAGCTACAAAACTTGAATTTGATAATCATGTAAATAATACATCTAATCCCCATTCAGTGACAAAAGAACAGATGGGTTTAGGAAATGTCACTAATGTGGAACAAGCAAGTAAAATCAACTTTGATAACCATACCTTAGATACTTCGAATCCTCATAAGGTGACATCTGGACAAATAGGACTTGATAAAGTTTTAAATGTAGAGCAGGCGTCGAAGACTGAGTTTACTACACATGTCAATGATGCGATAAAACATGTCACGGGTGCAGAACGTACCAAGTGGAATGCAGGACAACTTTTAAAAATAACCAAGGATGACGGTACATTTTTGGTTCGTATTGAAGATACTGATGATTTTCTCAGTAAAATTGTCCAAGCAGGTCGAACATTTGGTACGTTCTATTCAACAGGAAAAGCAACGAATTCACCCAGCACGGCCTCGACAAGAGGGATGTTTCATTTTACCTCACTAGATAGCAATGGATTAGGTACGTTTGGTTATGTAGTTGCTATTGACTATAAAAACAAAATGTATACTAATTACCTTGATTTAAATCAAGGTTGGTCAGGATGGAAACGATCTTTGGACACTGACGATTTGCTCTATTCGTACGCTAACATAACGCTGAAAAACGGAGCAACCGCTGGTACAAGAACGCCATCTTACTCGAAGAACGGCGGTGTTTTATTATTAAGAGGGCATGTCGTAGTTCCCGCCGGGGTTATCTTCGGAACTATCCCGACCACACACGTCCCCACTGGAGGTGCAGTAGTTAACGTCTCAGTGAGTGGTACTTCAGGTTATGCGAAACTAATTATCTATGAAAATGGAGACATGAAAATCACGGATGTCGTCGCAACTGACTCTAGCGCGATTACTGGCTATTGGTTGGACGTTCCAGTATCAATTTAGAAGGAGATTTGACATGCGCCAAGTCTATATGTATGACGAAAATTACATGTTTGTTCAGCCGGTAATTATCGAAGATATTGATGAAACTGGTAACTACACCATTCCAAATAATTGTACTACAATTCAGCCCCAATCATTCTACAAAGCAAAATTTAATCCCGAAACCCAACAATGGTTTGAGTCAGCAACACAGGAGTATATTGATAGTCTGAAGCCGCCTCCCCCAGTTCCAACAGATTTGGATAAAGTAAAGCAACAATTGGGTGACTTGACATTTCAACTCATGATGGGAGGCTTTATTTAATGAATTGGTACGAAATAATTATAGATTATTATAATGATGGAAACGGTGTTTGGGATGAATATCGAGTAAAGCAAGCTGTTATCAAAGGAAAAATCACTCCGGAAGAATACAAAGAAATAACAGGTAAAGAATACATTGAAGACGTGATCTAATTGTGATAATTTGTATTTATGAATATATTAAAAAACTTAATAATTGTATTTCTAATCTTCATAGGAGGATGTTCCACCGCTTCTCACTCATCTATTAAAGGGTCGGGAAATACAGAAAATCCTCCTGTTGGTAACTACAATCCATTGATTATTGCCCACAGAGGAGCGTCTGATTTAGAACCAGAACATACCGTATTATCTTACAAACGAGCAATTAAAGATAAGGCAAATTTTATAGAAATTGACCTGAGACCAACCAAAGATGGCAAGTTAGTCGCAATACATGATAAGGATGTTGAAAGAACAACTAATGGAAAAGGAAAAGTACAGGAACTGACTTTGTCACAATTGAAAAAATTCAATGCAGGTAAAGGTCAAAAAATATTGACAATTGAAGAGATTATAAAAGAATTTGGACTTTCGACCAATTATTACGTTGAAACCAGAGAAGATAATAACGGGAATTTAATAATGGAACAGGAACTTGTCGATATACTGAACAAATATAACTTAATCGCTAAACATAAAGTTGTCTTACAGTCTTTTAGCGAAAAGAGTTTAAAGAAGTTACACTCAATAAATAAAGATATTCCTCTTGTTCGTCTACTTGGTGATGAAGAGGTGAAAAGTTTAACAAGCGATACTCTAAAAAACATCAAAAAATATGCTTATGCAGTTGGCCCTAACGCTAAATTAGTTGATGAGTCAGTTGTAAAGAGAGTCCACGATGCAAATCTAAAAATACATGTGTTCTTTGATGCAGAAAATGAGAGAAAGCTAACCAAGAAAATGCTTGGTTTAAAGGTTGATGGATTGTTTACCAATGATCCAGCTTATACTTTAAATGAGCTAAAATAAAATCATATTGAAGTTTTCCAAGACACCCCTTCTTGCGGGTGTCTTTTGTTATGAAGAGGATAAAAAGGAGGAAATAAAATGGCATCAAAAAAATTGAACTTGGGATTAATCGAGGAAAGCGTCAGTAAATATGACAAGAAAGAGAAAGTCCAATTAACTGATGAGGCGCATGTGTTTATTTATCCACACTTCTCCCCTTCTCGTTTAACAAAAATGTTAGCCGGATTGATTTCTGATCAAGATGAAGCTAAAGAAGCAGGAATCAAATCTTTTAAGGATATAAATCCAGTTCAATGGACATTCTTTTCACTTATAAAAGAATTTACGGACTTGGGCATTCCAAATGACATTAAAAATAAAGTCAAGTGGTATCTTAAACTTGTAGACTCAGAGTACTTCCCTTTAATTATCAATAGCTTTCCTAAAGAGAGCTTAGAAAAACTGGGTAAAGCCACTGTAATGCTGCAACAAAATATAGATGAGCTATCAAAAAAATCTCAGGAAGAAGCAAATAATCTTATCCTGCAGAAGGTCGAAGAAATCGAAGGCAGCACTGACCTAAAATAATGGCAAAAAACATAAAAGAAATTAAACTCATGATTGAGAAAGCTGCTATTCAATCTATACATAAATCTTCCTCCAACGTTAAGCAAGTCATGACGAAAACAGGTCAAGTTCATGTTGAAGAAGATGTTTACGGCACCTATATCCCCCTACTCTATGAACGTACAGGAAACCTTAAAGACGCTTTTATAACAATCAACGAAAGTAACGGGGTATCCTTGGACAATATTAGAGAAGATGACGGGAAAGATGTTGCTACAGTCATTGAGACCGGACGGGGTTATACCTACCCTGATTCATATGGATATGGCTACGGTAAACCTCGTCCTTTTATGAAGTATACTGCCGAGACTCTAAAAGATGGACGATTAACAGAGGCATTAAAAAGAGATTTAAAAGCAGACGGAATTAAAACAGACTAATGGTGGTGAATTAATGACCAAATCAATTGAAAAGAATATGCTCAGATCTCGAGCAACAAAGCTTCCCGAGGTCACGGAATCAATGTGGGAGCAAGTAGATGAGGAGCACAGAAACTTAGTTCAAGAGTTTTTAGATGCTCATTCATTTAGAGAAAAAACACGAAAGCAGTATTATTCCTCCCTTCGCCAATTTTTTTGGTGGGTACATACCTCTCTAAACGGGAAAAAACTTTATAAAATCTCAAAGCGTGATTTTATTAGGTATCAAAGTTTCTTAAAAAATCGTGGAATGTCTTCCAGTGGGATTGCATTAAAAAAAGCTGGTGTATCATCATTAAACAACTATATTGAAAATGTTGTTGCAGAAGATGATGAGAATTATGAGAAATTCAGAAACTTCACCCGTGGACTCCCAGCTATTCCAAAAACCACAACATATGAAAAAGTAAAGGTTACATATGATGATTACAAGCTAATGATGGACGCCTTAAAAGAGGACGAAAATTATTTAGGAATGGCCTGGCTTGCCACAGCTTTTAATGTTGGCGGGCGAAGAGCAGAACTCATACAGCTAAAAACAGAAATATTAGATTACCCTCTCCCCGAAGGTCAATCATATGTGATGAGTCATAAGGTTTTCGGAAAAGGTAAAGGTGAAGGAAAGCCTCTTGAGTACATGATTAACACAGAAGCATTGGATTACCTTCGATTGTGGCATGAAAAACGCGGTTATGACCATGAATACCTCTTCACTACTCAGTATGGCGGAGAGCCTAAACAGATGTCAGAGTCTTGGGCTGATTATTTTTGCTCGGACGTTTTATCAGACATTCTTGGCCGGCGTATTAACCCTCACCTCTTCAAAGCTTCATGCATCACTTATCTCCTAGAAGTTAAGAAAATCAAAATTGAATTGATAAGCAAATATGTAGCTCATCATGAAGATGTCTCAACAACAATCAAACATTATGATTTACGGGATTTTGAAGAAGAAAAGAATCAAATATTTGTTTAGTTAAAATCCCTCTTTTATGCAGAATCAAGATTCCTCGTCCTGAGGAATTTTGCTTATGTATGAAAGCATCTCCTTTGGAAAGTAAGTTCATTTATTCCCTAAAAGGGAACAAATATATATAAAATAAAAAATGTTGATCCTTTTAAGGTTATTTGTTATTATTTTAATGTAAATACAACCATAAAAGGAAGTGTGTCATATGTATGGGCAAAGGTTACGATTTTTAAGAAAATCACATAAATACACCCTAGAATATATTGGTGAGAAAATAGGTATTGCGAAGTCGAGTTATGGTGGTTATGAATCTGAAAGTAAAAAACCGCCATTAGACAAACTTATAGAATTGGCTAAAATTTACGATGTCTCAGTAGACTATATTTTAGGAATAACTGATGATCCAGATCCTAAAAAAGAGCGTAAAAATATATCAGAATTCTTAGAAAAGGATAATCTCCATTGGAACGGGCACCCTCTTTCCCCTCAGGAGATTGAACCGATTAAACAAATATTTAAACTAATTGTTAGAAATAAATAAATTATTCACTTCCTCTTGTTCCGCCCCGATATGGAAATCGTGATATAATGCAGGAAAATGGTACCGGTGGTGGTTGAATGATTTGGGCAATTATTGTTTTGTTAGTAATAGCTGCTTTCTTTATAATAGGGGATTTTGGAGCAGATAAACAAAAGGAAATAGAAAAACAAAATTTAGAGAAAATAATTTCTGCAGGAAATTACCCAAAGGATTATAAGTCATATCTAACCCCAGATAAAAATAAAAAGCTGACTTTGGTTGAATCCGAAAATAAGTTTGTAATTCATCATTTCAATGAAATATTGGCAATTGAAGAAAAATCAATCCCATTTAGCAAGATAATCGAAGCTGAGATAGCTATTGATGATCAATCCATAACAAGAGTTTCTAGAGGTAGTCAAATGGCAGGAGCCGTTATCGGAGGACTTGCTGCAGGAGGTATTGGGGCTCTTGTTGGAGGGTTATCTTCAGACAGAACTGAGTCCAAATATTTTAGAAAGATTGATCTTAAGTTAAAACTTGATGATTTTTCTAACCCCATAACTAAAATAGAGTTCTTACCAAGTAAAACTGATACTGGCTTACAAAACACTAAAGGATTTAAACAAGATGATCAAAAAGTTAAGGAAGCTTTATCTAATGTTGAAATTTGGCAAGGGATTATGGAAATAGCAATACGCAAAGGAAGTAAAGTCGCTCAATAGCTGAGTGGCTTTTTTATTTTCCCCCTCCCCTACTGAAAGGAAGTGATTCTTACTTGAGTCAAAACCTCAAAATCATATTAACCCCGCAAGCTGATACCTCATCAAAAACTGTCGAACAGTTAAATCAGCAAATCAAATCTTTAGAAAAAAAGCTTAACTCCCTCGAACTAAACACAAATATTGATTCTACAACCTTAAAAGCTCTGCAAGAATTCTCTTCTGCTGTAGATGCGTATCAAAAAAATCTAAAATCCTATAATCAAACAGTAAAAGAAACGTCCACAGTAATTAAGAATGCTGATGGATCAGTTGAAAAGCTCACCCAGCAATACAAGAAAAACGGTGAGATTCTTCAACGTGAAACTAAAATAATTAATAATCGCAATGCTGCTCTAAGGCAAGAAACTCAAGAAGTTAACAAACTCGCTCAAGCCACTGAAAAATTAGGTCAAGTACAAAAAAAGACCGAACAAAAGAACTTACAAGGCCGAACCACAAAGGTTGTACAGAAAAACCGTAACGGTTTTGAAGACATCGTCTATACGACTGACTCTAAAAATAATGCAACTTCTTCAAGAACCACAACCAATTACGATCAACAAAGGAAAGCAATTGAACAATTAAACCAAAGCCTGGAAAAGTTAAGAGAAAAAGGGTTAGTCTCTTCCCAGGTGCTCTCTCGACTTTCCACTTCAATTAACGGTGCTCAAACTGCGGCTCAAATTGATCAAATTGCAAATCGTATTAAACGACTTGATGATTCCTCTACTGCTAAAGCAAAAACAAAAGAACTTGAGCATCAAGTTCAATTATATCAACGTCAAGCGCAAATAAATGTTCAAAACCTCAGTGCCCGTTACGGCAACTCCCTTAGTACCGCTAACTCCTCTGCCCTTCAGAATTATCTCAACTCAGTTAACCAACTTACGGCAAGAACCCCTAATTTAAGAACACAAATGCAGAATCTAAATATGCAGTTCAGAGAAGTATCTGCGAATGCATCATCTGCTTCTTCTAATGTTTCAGGCTTTGGAGAACAATTAGCACAATCATTTAGTCGTATGCCCGCATATTTTCTGAGTGGGACGATGTTCTATTCAGGAGTTCAAGCATTAAAGTCAATGGTGGAACAAGTCATTCAAATCGATACTTTAATGACAGACATTAGACGAGTAATGGACTTACCTGATTACAAATTTAATGAACTACTGCAATCCTCAATTGATCTTGGTGATCAGCTATCTAATAAAATTTCGGATATCCTTGAAATCACTGGTTCATTTGGACGAATGGGCTTTAGTGAATCTGAACTTGGAGATGTAACTAAAACCGCTCAGGTCTTACAGAACATTTCTGATTTGAATCCTAACGATACTGTTAACACCTTAACAGCTGCAATGCTTAACTTTAATGTCGCAGCCGGTGATTCTATATCAATTGCAGATAAGTTAAATGAAGTCGATAACAACTATGCAGTCAGTACCTTAGACCTTGCAAACAGTATTAGAAAAGCCGGCTCTACAGCCTCTACTTTCGGTGTTGAATTAAACGACTTGATTGGTTACACAACAGCAATTGCCAGCACTACTCGTGAGTCAGGAAATGTTGTAGGTAACTCACTAAAGACCATTTTTGCTCGTATTGGTAATAACCAAAGTTCAATCAAGGCATTAGAAGAGATTGGTATCTCAGTTAAAACAGCTGGTGGTGAAGCTAAGTCTTCGAGCGAATTAATTGAGGAACTCGCTGGGAAATGGGATACGTTAAGTGATGCTCAGAAACAAAATACATCAATAGGCGTTGCGGGTATTTACCAGTTATCTCGTTTTAACGCAATGATGAATAACTTCTCCATTGCCCAAAGTGCTGCGAATACTGCTGCTAATTCAGTCGGTAGTTCATGGAAAGAGCAACAAAAATATGCCGATAGCTTGCAAGCAAGAGTTAATCGTTTATCCAATGCTTTTACAGAAATGTCTGTGGCATCAGGTGAAGCGTTAATATCTGATAGTATCGTAGTGTTCGCTGATGCGTTAAAAAGTTTAATGCAATTAAGTGCCCAAGTAACCAAGTCCGTTGGATTACTTCCGCAAGTATTTGGAGCAGCGACAGCTGCAGTTATATTATTTAACTCTTCACTTCGTGCAAGTGCTATAACTTCAGGCACTGCAATGGGTGCAGCTCTAAAAAATCTTATCCTTAATTTTAATACTTTTACGGTTGGAGTTACAGCAGCTTCAGCCAAAACAGCAATTTGGAGTAAAATCACAACTGCTTTTTCAACTTCACTTTCGAACTTAAAAAAGGCAGCAATGACTACAGGAGCTTTCTTAGCCGGTAGCTTCCTTCCTATGGCAGCAATGATGGCTTTTGGTGTTGTTATTGAGAAGCTAATATCCTCATACTCCAAATTAAAACAAGCACGAGAAGATTTTGAACAAGCTAAAATTACAAGCATTGAAGCAATTACGACCAATAAAGACACAACAGATCAATTAATTGCTCAATATAAAGAGCTTCAAAAAGCAAAAGAATCAGGTACTTTAAGTTCTGAAAAAGAACAGGAGTATCTTCAGGTCACGCAACAATTAGCTCAAACGTTTCCTAATTTAGTTGCTGGTTACGACTCACAAGGGCAAGCAATAATTAAAAATAATGACGCTCTACAAGATGCCATCAAATATACACAAGAACTAGCCGACCTCAATAAGAAAGATATTCAAACGGGTGCCAAAGACACTTTTTCGGATAGTTTGAAAGAAATTAAGGATCTTCAGGCTGAAATTGATCAATATAAAAAGATGGCTGACACATACTCAAAAGGAAAGGGTTTCTGGTCATTCTTTGAAAATCCTTTTGCAGATGACAGCTCAATTAAAAATCAAGGTGTTAAAGCTGAACAAGAAGCTCTTCGTGTTGAACAATCTCTATCTAGCTCACAGTCAAAAATCCGTGAACAAGTTTCCAAAACAGTCGAAGCATTTAACTCCATAAAAATTAATCCTCAGCTCACCAAGGAAGTCAATGATGCATTTAACAAAATTGATTTCACCAAAATGGATGCATCACAGTTAGAGTCCTTTTCTATCAATGTGTCTCAATATATGGATAAGATACAAAAGGCTCTACAATCAGGAAATCAGACAGACTTTTCTAAAGCATCTCAAGGTCTTGAAAACCTCATAAGTCAATATGTAAATGGTTCTGATAAGGCAAATGGCCTTGTACTCTCTTATGGGGATCTTAAGGATGCTATTGACTCAACAAACAATTCAGCCGAATCAGCTAAAGTAACATGGGATGAAAATGGAGAAGGCGTAGATGCTTTAGGAGAATCTGTTGGCACCCTATCTGACAAACTTAAAGATGCCAAAGGTGACTTCGAAGCAATTAGCTCCATTATTAGTGACCTTGTTGATTCTAAGCAAAATGATTTAGCCATTTCCGCAATGCAAAACGATGCTTATGATGCCATGGCTGATAACATCTCCCCTTTAAATGAATTGCTTGAGAAAATGGCAGAAGGTAAGAGTTTATCAGCTTCAGAAGCTATGAAGCTAATCCAGAAAGAAAACGATCTTGCAGACGCTATTTCAATTGAAAATGGCGTTGTGAAAATAAACAGAGATGCAGTTGTTAAGCTGCGTGACGCCAAGCTAAAAGCATACAATGACATGCAGCAGTCTGTTAAGCAGGATCTAATAAATCAAGCTAATGCTTTAAACAAGAAGATTAATATGTATAAATCTGAAGTTAAAGCGATCAAAACTGTTCAAGATGCTTATAATTTGAAATCAGATCTTGAAAAACAAAAGCAGAAAATTCTTGAGGAAATGAAAAAAGGTAATGGCGGAGCAATTCAATACCTTCCTAAAACTCAAGAAGATTTAAATCAAGTTACTGACATTACTGATCAACTTGATGAACTTGATAAATTAGCTGATTTAGCTTCCTCTTCTCTATCAGAGACTGGCACATCAATGGAAGATATGTCTTCATCTGCAGAAAAAGCTTCTGAAGAAGTAAAAACTTCTATGTATGTTGTTGATAAATACAAGGAAGCATTAGAAAAAGTTAATGCTGAGATTGACAAATACAACAAGCAGGTCAATGATTATCCGAAATACTCTCAGAAATATCGAGATGCAATTAAGAAAGAAATTAAAGCACTTCAGCAAAAGAAAAAGCTTATGCAGGAACAAGCTAAGCTGCTTAAAGATCAAATTAAATCCGGTAACATTACTCAATACGGTATTGTAACTACTACATCTTCATCTGGGGGAACCTCTACTTCAACTGGTGGCTCATATACTGGAAAGTATTCAAGCTACATAAATTCAGCAGCTAGTAAATACAATGTTGACCCTGCCCTTATAGCAGCTGTAATTCAGCAAGAATCAGGGTTTAATGCTAAAGCACGATCTGGTGTAGGTGCCATGGGATTAATGCAACTGATGCCAGCAACAGCAAAAAGCTTAGGAGTAAATAACGCTTACGATCCTTATCAAAATGTTATGGGTGGAACAAAGCACCTCGCCCAACAACTTGAAAAGTTTGGCGGTAATGTTGAAAAAGCATTGGCTGCATATAATGCTGGGCCTGGTAACGTAATTAAATATGGTGGTATCCCTCCTTTTAAAGAAACACAGAATTACGTCAAGAAGATCATGGCCAACTACAGCAAATCCCTCTCCTCTGCCACTTCTTCAATCGCCAGCTATTATACAAATAATAGCGCTTTTAGGGTAAGCTCCAAATATGGACAACAGGAATCCGGTCTCCGCTCCTCCCCACACAAAGGAACTGATTTTGCTGCAAAAGCAGGTACAGCAATTAAATCTCTTCAAAGTGGTAAAGTCCAAATTGCTGGCTACAGTAAAACTGCAGGTAACTGGGTTGTTATTAAACAGGATGATGGAACAGTTGCCAAGTACATGCACATGCTTAACACTCCTTCTGTAAAAGCAGGTCAATCAGTTAAAGCCGGTCAAACTATTGGTAAAGTTGGTAGCACAGGGAACTCAACTGGGAACCATCTTCACCTACAAATTGAGCAAAATGGAAAAACAATCGATCCTGAAAAGTACATGCAAGGTATTGGAACTTCTATTTCAGATGCGTCACAAGCTGAGGCAGAACGGCAACAAGGAATAGCCCAGGCTAAATCTGATCTTCTCTCCCTTCAAGGAGATATCAGTTCAGTCAATGATCAGATTCAAGAACTTCAGTATGAACTAGTTCAATCTAAACTCGATGAGTTTGATAAAAGAATTGGGGATTTTGATGTTCGGATAGCTAAAGATGAATCAATGGCTAACCGATACACTTCTGACAGCAAGGAATTCCGCAAATACACCTCTGATCAGAAAAAAGCTGTGGCAGAACAAGCTAAAATCCAACAACAAAAAGTTAATTGGATTCAAAAAGAAATAAAAACAAATAAAGCATTGAACTCTGCTCAACGTGCACAGCTTCAAGAAGAGCTTAAACAAGCCAAGTTAGATTTAATTTCTGTTCAAGACCAGGTTCGTGAGCTACAGAAACAACTTGTTCAATCTAAAGTTGATGAGACACTCAAGTCAATTGAAAAGTCATCTTCTAAAACCCAAGGGAAAATTAAGGATGTCGATAACAAAATTTCAATGACTGAAGAAGATGAAGACAAGGTTAAATACTATAGCAAGCAAATAAAGCTCATTCAACAACAACAAAAGGAAGCCAAGAAATACATTAAGCAGCTTGAAGAACAAAAGAAAGCTGCGAAAGGTTTCCCTGACATCCAGGAACAGATCACTGAAGAAATCGAAAACTGGAAAGATAAACAGAAAGATTTTAATCTTGAGCTTTATAACACCAAGAAGTCGATCAAGGATATCTATAAATCATTGGCTGATGAAGTTGTATCCATCTACAAAGAGATGTACGAAAAAATGCGGGATATAGAGCTAGAAGCCCATCAGAAAGCGACACAAGATAAGATTGATGAGATCGACAAAGAAGACGAAGAAGCTAAGTATCAAAAGGAATTGAGGGAGAAAAACCAGGCAATACAGGAAACAAAAGATAAGATCAATAAGCTTTCCATGGACGACTCCTCTGAGGCTAAATCTCAAGTCAAAGACCTAGAAAAACAGCTTCAAGAACAACAGGAAGCTTTGGATGAGTATATTAAAGATCGTAGCAACACAAAACGAAAAGAAGCCCTTCAGGATCAGCTTGAAAAAGATGAAGAGTCAATCAACAACAAGTACGATGACCTGGTAAATGATGAACGAGCATTTAAAAAGCTTGAAGATAAGCTTATGGATGGTAAAATCACTGACATCGCTAAGCAGCTTAATGAATTCACCAAGTTCATAAACGAGAATATGAATTCGATTGGGAAAAGTATCTCCAATAACTTGATTGATAAGCTTAAGGACGCTGCCAGTGCATTAAATACCGTTACAACTGGAAATACAACAGGTAAAAAGGTATCATCATTTGCTTCTGGTGGATATACAGGTACAGGACTTGGAGCAGGAAAGCTTGCATTCTTACATGACAAGGAACTTATTTTAAATAAGACAGATACTGAAAACATGCTGGAAGCTGTAAAGCAAGTTCGTCAAACGCCTACTGATAGTTCAACAAAGACTGCCTCTAAATGGGGTCAACCTGGTAAAATTTCAGATGTTTTAAGTAAGAGTATCGCCCTTGTCACCCCAGCAATGAACGCTGCAGTTACTAGCCAAACAAATCTAACTAAAGGCTTAATTCCAGCTCTTAAGAACTTATCAACACCTACTGTATCCCCTTCTACACCTCAAGGGAATACTTCAAACAATCAGAACTCATTCACAATTAATGTAACAGAAGCTAGTAATGCTAAAGAAACTGCAAGCTTAGTGTACAAACAATTAGCAAATGGTCTTAAAAATACCGGACTGAATTTCAACATAACATGAGTCGGCTAAGGCCGGCTCTTTTTATATTGGGGGTGAAAAAGTGATTAGACAGAGCCAATATTTCATGTTTGATAACGTAAAGTCGATCGACTACGGTGTAGAAAACGTTAATACAGAATCAGGGTTAGTTGAGGAATCTTTTTTGGGCTCACGATCAGTTAATGAAACCTATGTAAAAGGAAGATCAGAGCCATACACTGAAGGGGTCAAAAGAGAATCAAAACAATTCCCTTTAAACTTTTACGTTGGTGAAAATTATGATGAGAATAAAATAAGAGCAATTAAGCGTTGGCTAGATGTTGATGATTACAAGCCATTAGCTTTCAGTGAAAATTTAGACATTGTGTATTATGCAATGCCCGTGGATACCAGTGATTTAGTCCATAATGCGGCCAGACATGGATATGTTCGTTTGACAATGAAATGCAACTCCCCTTATGCATACAGTCGAAACACAAGTACCCATTCCTTTGATATATCATCAGAAATGAAAATCATTGAACTCCATAACAAAGGTGATGTTGCAATTTACCCTACTGTTGAAATTCTTAAAATTGGCGACGGCGATGTGAAAATCGAGAACCTAAGTGATTATACTGAACCCTTTATATTCAGCAATCTAAAAGACAGAGAAATTGTTAAAGTGAATGGCGTCAAAGAAATTATTGAGTCGTCTTTATATGGGAATGAAAGATATGATGATTTTAATGACAATTATATTAGATTAGATTACGGAAAAAACCGATTAAAAGTGACAGGGAAATGCAAACTGAGATTCGCTTTCAGATTTAAGTATCGGTAAGAAGGTGAAAAATTGATAACTATTCGCAAGGATACAGAAATAAAAAACATACGCTTATCCCTTGCTAAGCCAGACAAGACTAAAATAGCCAACATTGATGAAGTTCTGAATCCAACTGTAACTTTAAATCATGGAAGCAGCGTTCACGAACTCTCCTTCTCTATTCCGCTTAAGGCCACCTATGATGGGGTCGCTAAAAGAAATCATGTTGTAGATCTACTAAAACCCTGGTACCTAATTAAAACAGAGTTCTATGGGCTTACGATTTGGTTTATTATCACTAAAAGAACCAAGTCTTTCAGCAGTGAAATGGATACTGTACAAGTTGAGTGCAGATCTCTTCAACATGAATTGAGCAGAATAAGCGTTCTTAAATATGAGGAGACATCTAAAAACCTCCAGGAAGTAGTTACAGACTGTTTAAAGAATACCAGTTGGACGGTTGGATACATAGACACTCTCTTTAACATAAAACGAAGACAGTTTGATGTATCATCAACTAACAAGCTTGATTTTTTATATTCAATCTGCGAGAAGTTCGATGCAGTTCCAGTCTTTGATACAGTAAAAGAAACTGTAAGCTTTTATAAAGAATCTGACATTTCCAAATACAAAGGCCTTAAACTTAACCCCCGACAATATATGATTAGCATGGACGATTCGGATGATGCAGACGAATTGGTAACAAGACTGTATGCTACTGGAAAAGATGGCATAAGTATTAATTCAGTGAACCCAACTGGACAATCGTATATTGATGATTTCTCTTATTTCCTCTTCCCTTTTCAACGTGACGAACAACGAAATGTTATTTCCCACAGTGCCTATATGCCAGATGAACTATGTCATGCAATTCTTGATTACAATGACCTAGTTAATAACGAAGGAAATGCGTTTAATAAACTTCTCACCCAAAAGAACAAAGCTGAAACTGGTTTAACCGAATTGAATAATGAGCTTTACACACTTGATCTAGAAGTCCAAAAGTTATTAGATCGAATTGAAGTTGCGAAGAAAGCTGGAGATGACACAAGTCAACTAAAAGCTCAACTTGCCGTAAAGCAGAAAGCAGTTGCAGAAAAGAAAAGCCAAATTGCTACAGTCGAATCAACAATTTCTCAAATATCTACTTCAATTTCCAAGCTTAAAGAAAAGCTCTCTTTTGAGAGAAATTTTAGTGAAAATCAGCAAAAACTGCTCTCACGCTTCATTTCAACAACTGAATGGTCAAATGACAGCATCTATGATGAGAATGAACTTTATGATGATGCCAACCAAGAACTCGAAAGTCGCAATACACCGCCAGTAAATGTAACACTCGATATAGTAAACTTTTTTAACTGTCTTAGTGAAAAACATAACTGGGATAGGCTCAGTTTAGGAGACATAGTACGAGTTCAACAGAATGATTTAAATACCGATATTAAAGCCATACTTTCAGCAATAACAATTGATTTTGAACAATCAAATATTAGTGTCACAGTTACAAATGGAAAAAGAGTTCAATCTGATTTTGAGAAAATCATAAAAACCGTTTACAGAACAAACAAAATAAGTACTGAATTAAACAAAAGAAAGATTGAATGGGACAAAGTAACTGAAAACTTCAATATCCGAAATGACAGAATCTCAGTACAGCCCGCCCCTCCTGCCATTGCTTCTGATGGCACTGCAATTACCCATAAGGTAAATGATAACGGATCAGTGGATATTACCGTTCAGTGGAGTTATGTTGATTCCAATGAGGACAAATACAACATCGATGGGTTTGAGGTTTACTTACACGGTAGTGATGAAAATGAGGAGTATACATTTGGGTCTGTGCAAGCTAGTGAGAACTTACAAAATGTTAAATATGACAGACGTACAGCCACTTTCACCGGATTACCTTCAAATATGTACTACACTATTGGTGTTCAAGCATATCGAAGAGTAGATGCAGATATAGATATAAATCAGATTCTTCTTTCGGATATAGTTAAATCAAGTCATCCTTCTGAAAACCCCTACCTCCCTTCTCCTTCAATTGAAGTAAAAGGAAGCCTTAGTGGAAAAGTTAATGGTCTCTATACAATCTCCACGGAAGCTAAGCCAGAAGATCCAGAAACAGGGACAATTTGGATTGACCCAAAGACTAATAAACAGGAACTTTTTAACGGAGAGGAATGGATTGTCTCATCTGCAGGATCAGCAGACTCCTTGAATGGTTTTCCTGCTTCTACAACAACTTCCCCAAACTCAATCCCCGTTCGAAATGAATCAGGGATAATTAGTGGTTCAATAGATGGTAATGCAGAGATGTTAGGTGGACGGGCAGCATCTGATTATGTATTAGTTGAAGATATCCTCACACCCCCACAGTTTGCAAAGGGTTCTTATATAGGTGACGGTACTCCAAGTAAAGCAATCTCACTCACCTTTACTCCCGATTTGGTAAAAATAACTCCAATTTCAACCGAAGACAGTCAACTAGTTATTGAAAGTACTTTGGGCGGTTATGCCTATCAGGTAACTTCAACCGGATTATCCTTAAAAGGTGGAGATACAGGTTACGGCGCTTTAGGCAACTTCATGTTTATTACAGGAGCAGATAGCAATTTTAGGGGCAATAAATTAAACGTTAAATATATCTGGGAAGCTTATCAACAAAATTAACGGAGGTGATTAAACTGGCGGATTTTGCTGAATTATACAATGACCCGATACTAAGTAAAAAGAGAATAGGTTCAGTTGAAGACCCGTACCTAACTTACAATGAAACATTGACAATATTTAATGGAAGAGCACTCCTAACTGAGATTCCGAACAGAGAATTTCGTGTTGAAGTTACTGGGGACAACAAGGAATGGCGAGAGATTGAAGATGGAGAACTTGACGACAACTATTTTAAGGTTGATTACCTTATGGGAGTTGTCTTTTTTAATGCTTCAAACGAAGGAAAATCACTTACCTTCAATTACAGTGGCGAAGGAGCTTCCTTCTTTCCCGCCTCTCGAATTTGGATAAAGCGTCAAGGGAATATGGTAATTGAAACTCTACAAGGGCTTATTGATGAAGCTGAAGATGCAATAATTCGAATGAATGAACGGATTGCTGAATGTGAACGTGTTACAAAGCGATGTATTGAAATAACTAAATGGTGCAGAGAAGCTACATCCGATTATGAATATGTTGTTGAAAACACAAGAAAAATTTATAAGCCTTCAGTTTATACATACGCCGATATTATTACAACGTATCCAAACCCACTTATTGGCTGGACTGTTGCAGTTAAAGAAACAAAAACAGTCTATAGGTGGGATGGATTTGACTGGGTAGACATTGGTACTTCAGAAGTATATGAAGGTTTTAATATTTTATTAAGTGCTGTCGAACCGTTTAGTGCGAATTATATATGGTATCAAGATGAAGGCTTGGCACCTGAAAAACAAAGAGTAGTCATATCAAATGTTGCACCTGAATCAGGTATGGTTTGGTATGAAATTGATTAGAAAGAGAATCTACTAGTCTCTTTTTTAATTTGGAGGAATTAGATGGGATTTAAATATTATGATAAAAATACTGGTTCCTATGTTCCCATGTCGATTGAATTGCTTAAATCAGATGGCGTTTCTTACACTGCGCCATCAATTAAGCAAACTTTCGAGGATATCCTAAAACAAGTAAGCAGTGTTTCAAGTAGTTTCACTGAGAAAGTTGATGGACTATCTAATCAAATTGGGAACATAGATGATTTTCATTATACGGGTACAAACCTTGTCGAGAAGATATTAAATGCATTAATTCAGCGTAGAGTTAGCGTTACGGATTTTGGAGCTAAAGGCGATGGTGAGACTGATGACACTGCAGCCTTTAACAAAGCTTTTGACATGGGATATGCAGAAGTATTTGTGCCAGCTGGAACATATATGGTTAAAGGATTGAAAGTTCCATCCTATACTAGATTATATGGAACAGGTAAACTCTCAGTTATTAAACTTCATAAAGATGCCCCCGCATACAGCCACGTCATCACAACTGTTCAAAATTCAAAGTATATTATTTTTGAAAACCTCTTGCTTGACTGGAACCTTCAGAAGACTAACAACAGCATTTCCTCTGGCCCCAACTCAAGTTGCTTAAACATTACCAATTCACAATTTGTATGGGTAAATAATGTTCATGCAAAAGATGCAGGATTACACGGGTTTGATGTAACCTCTCCTTCTTATAACTCCCTTACTGATACAGAAGATGTCTATCAACCAGGTGGAAGTAAATACGTTTGGATTAATAACTGTACAGCAATGAACTTTGGCGACGATGGTTTCACAACCCACTTCTCAGAGTATGTTTTTATAACAAATTGTTATTCATATGATGGAAACGGATCAGCTCATTCATCAGGCGCCAGCAACACAAATGGATTTGAAATTGATGATGGTTCAATGAAAGTGTGGCTGATCAACTGTGTCAGTAAGAATAACTGCCGAGGATTTGAAGCTAAAGCTCATGAACATGCACCAGCAGCACAGAATGTCACCTTTTTAAATTGTGTATCTGAAAATGACATTCGAAGTTTTGATTTTAGACACATTGGATTCCATAAAGCTAGTGACCCAGAATCTAAAACTGCAAGAAATATAATGGCTTCTAACTGCACAGCAATAAAACCAATTTTCAACGATAGGTTATACGCTGGAATGACACCAAGAGCTTTGGTTATTTCTGCTTACAAAAATGTTAACATTTCTAATTTCACAGCTATCGGTGACCCTTCTTATGACTATAAAGGTAATCCAGCTATTGCAACTCAATATAAAAGCAGGAACATTACTTTTAATAATGTTTCTTCATCTGGATTTAAAACAGCTGGCGCAGATATTTATATTTATGGAGGAAGTCAAAAATCTGACTTTGTGTCCTTATCAAATATAAATGTTCTTGAGTCTGCATTAATTGGCATCAGAATTGGCAGTGCAATTAAGAACGCTAGTGTAAATCAAGCAAGTTTAATTGGTTACAGCAAAGAAGGCTCGATTGGCTTGTATTGTACAAACTCTCAAGTTGACATTAACGCAGTTAATTGTGATAAATACGCTATCCCCTCGAAGATTGCCGGAAAAACCTATACATCCTTTGTACCAAAAAATATTAAAGGTGGCACAAGGATTGCGACAACTTCTGGCTACGCTGCTAAAAATACTAGTCTTGTAGCTGCTTCTTCTGGT
The DNA here is from genome assembly GCF_020223595.1 of Bacillus sp. TSO22. NCBI lineage: Bacteria > Bacillati > Bacillota > Bacilli > Caryophanales > Bacillaceae > Bacillus > Bacillus sp. TSO22. Next base: position 179,479 of record NZ_JAHAWO010000015.1, on the reverse strand, counting down.
GGTGGACAAGCAACGGGTACTGCTTCTGCAGTTATAGCAACAACTGGTGGATCTAAAGCCGATGGCCCTCGAAACGTAGTAATCGCTTCATCTGGCGGTTCTAAAACCACATCTGAAGGCAGTCGTTCAATGGTTGCTGCTTCAAATAACTCTTCTATTGAAGGCACTGGATCATCTCGGATGGTCATAGCTTCCCAAGGTGTTGCCAATAAAACAGGTTACACAGTTGCTTTAGGATATGCTGCTACAGGTGCACCCTCTACAGCAAATACAAAGATTCAATTAGATGCAAAGAATGGGAATATTAATCTAACCGGTCAAGTTAAAGGTGCCTCAACATTCTCAGATTACGCCGAATATTTTGAATCTCTAGATGGAAAAGCCATCCCTTCTGGTTATTTTGTAACTCTAGAAGGTGACAAAATCAGAAAAGCTAACGCAGGAGATAAAGTTTTAGGAGTGATTTCTGAAACAGCTGGTGTAGTTTTAGGCGAAGCAGCATTTAACTGGCAAGGCCGTTATTTGAAGAACGAATTTGGCGGTTTGATTTACAAAGATATTGATGTAACAGTTACAAATGAAGACGGTACACAAAGAATCGAAACTAAAACAGTTCCGAAAGAAAATCCTTATTATGAACCTTCTGAAGACTATATTGCTCGGTCTGACCGTCCTGAATGGAATATCGTAGGAATGTTTGGTCAAATATTTGTACGTATTGATGGGACTGTTACAGCTGGTGATCGTATTATTCCTAAAGCCGGTAAAGGTTCAAAATCTGAGGACGGTTCAGGTTACTATGTAATGCGTATCACAACACCGTATTCACAAGAACGAGGATATGGTGTAGCACTTTGTCTTATCACCCCTACAATCTAAATTCGTTAAAATTAAGGGGGTGGTTATGTTCTAGATAAAATATAGATTTTATTCAAAATACATACTTGAAAAACAGAGATAACAAGAGCATACGTGAGATAAAGAGAGATTGGATTTAGTCCCCTTCTCTCTTTTTTGTGCTCAAATTTAATTATTAGGAGAGATGTTTTTATGACAATTCAAGCGAGACAAATGCTCGTACCATCAAGCAAATATACAATTAAATGTCCCTATGCAATGACAGCTGAATATATCACATTCCATAATACAGCCAATGATGCATCAGCAAATAATGAAATTAGCTATATGAGAAATAATAACGCAACCGTATCATATCATTTCGCTGTAGATGATAAAGAAGTTGTTCAAGGACTTCCTACAAATCGGAATGCATGGCACTGCGGTGATGGAGAACATGGCACAGGAAACCGCAAGTCAATTGGTGTGGAAGTTTGTTACTCTAAATCAGGTGGAGAACGTTATAGAAAAGCAGAAGCACTGGCAATCAAGTTCATTGCACAACTACTCAAAGAACGTGGCTGGGGAGTTGAGCGAGTTAAGAAGCACCAAGAGTGGTCTGGCAAATATTGTCCTCACCGTGTTTTAGATGAAGGTCGTTGGGATGAAGTTAAAGCTGCAATTGCTGCTGAATTAAAAGCTCTCGGTGGCAAATCAACTACTACAACTAAAACATCAACCAAACCAACTACATCCTCTTCATCAGCAGCAAGTGGTTCCCTTAAATCAAAAGTTGACGGTCTTCGTTTCTACTCAAAACCATCATGGGAAGATAAAGATGTTGTCGGCACAGTAAATAAAGGCATTGGATTTCCTACAGTTGTTGAGAAAGTTAAAGTCGGATCTGCGTATCAATACAAAGTTAAGAACTCTAAAGGCGCTACATATTACATCACTGCTTCTGACAAATATGTTGATGTTACAGGATCAGTTAAAGCCTCTTCTCCTGCCCCAAAAACAACATCAACTTCTTCAAGCTCCTCATCTATTAAATCCGTGGGAAAAATTAAAATTATCGGTGTATCAAGCGCAGCAATCGTAATGGACAAACCTGATCGAAATAGTTCTAAAAATATTGGCACAGTCAAGCTTGGAAGCACTATTTCAATTTCTGGTTCAGTTAAAGGTAAAAACAATTCCAAAGGTTACTGGGAAGTTATTTATAACGGTAAACGTGGATACATCTCAGGACAGTTTGGTTCAAAAATCTAATTATATTCAATTATCTCGGAGGATATTTCTTGATCTAATGTATCAGTGACTATCCTCTTAATTTAGGAGGTGATGTAATGTCACCTTTCTATATTCATTAAAGGTTGGTGACAAATGGATAATTTTGAGCAAAGCACCATTTCAAGATTAAGTGCACTAGAAGAAAAAGCAAAACACACTAATAACAAGATTGACTCTCTTGAAGAAAGAACAAATGTTATCGGTCGTATAGCTACGCTCGTTGAGCAACAAGTCGAAATTAATAAAGACTCTCAAGCACAATCAAGAGAACAGTTTAGTACTCTTAACGAAATGAGTAACAGTTTAAAAAATCTAAGTAAATCGTATGAAAAACTGGACAATCGAGTTGAAATATTGGAACGCTCTGATTCCACTCGAAAAATTGACCCCTCTCAATTTACAAAAGACCTTGTATTCAAGGTGCTACCAAGTGTGATTGCAACTATTATTGGTGCATGGTTACTCATACATTTTGGCCTCAAATAAAATTAACAGGAGACGATTAAATGACTAAAATCAACTGGAAAGTAAGACTGAAAAAGAAAACATTCCTTGTTGCGATTTTCTCTGCAACGCTGTTATTCGTACAAGCTATTGCCTCTGCTTTTGGATACGACTTAACTGTATTTGGTGACGATTTAACAGAGAAATTTAATGCACTTCTAACTTTTTTAACTGCAATGGGTATCATCGTTGATCCAACAACTCAAGGTATTTCTGATAGTGAACAAGCAATGGATTATGATTCACCAAGATAACCCCCTACCCTTCTCTTAATTGAGGAGGGTATTTTTTTCGTTTTTTCAAGTTTTGAGCATATAATCAATTTATTTGTAATTTTCATACAAATCTCTTTACATTTCTTTCCTCCAGTGCAACTATATAATAAAAAGGACATGAAAGGGGTTTGAAACTTGAAGACTGAAAAAGTCATTCCTTATGACTTAGTAGCGACAAAAATGAATCATTGGTATGTGGCAATTAAAAAGAATTGGGTCGGTAGAGCAGAGGAAGTGCGAAAAGAAGTTATGCAAGAAATAAAGGTTATGGAAGAGAATCAAGATGTCTTGCTATACTACTCTCTACTCGAATTTAGACATAAATTAATGTTAGCGTACATGTACCCTAACGCCATAAAGGACATTGAGAAAAATTATGGTGAGTTAAAAGAATATGCAGGTCATGAAAACTTAACAGGAATGCTCGAATATTACTATTATTTTTTCATGGGCATGTTCTATTTTAGACAAAAAGAGTTGACGTTCTCCCTTAATCACTATAGACAAGCAGAGAAACATTTGGACTCCATCGATAGCGAAGATATTGAAGTTGAAAAAGCTGAATTTTATTTTAAATTATCAGAAGTGTATTACCACATGAAACAAACTTATTTTTCAATGAATTATGCTATGAGAGCCTATAATATTTTTAAAAAGCAACCTGATGTTGATGGAAACTCTACATACGGGGTACAAAAAGTACGCTGTCAATTCGTCATATTTGGCAATTTGCTGGACAGCATGAAGTTTGATGAGGCGTTAAAAAGAGCATATAAAGCTTACCAAGAAGCAGAAGAGCTGAATAAAAATGAGAAGAATCGTGGACATTTAATACGTTCAGCACTGTTTAATATTGGATTATGTTATAATCAAATGGAAGAACTTGATAAAGCATTTTTTCACTTTAATAAGTCGCTCCAAATCATTGAGCCAGAAAACCATGATTATGCAGCTAAAACATTGTTTGTTATCTCCTTCTTAAAAGGAAGGCAAAACGATACTAAAAATGCTCAAGCGTTTTATGAACAATCAAAGCAGATAGCAGAACAGTACAACAATGAAGTAGTTATTGAAAAGCTGAAAATGGTTAAAGGTCTTTTCTTGGACTCGGATTTAAATTTAGTAAGAGAAGCGTTCCAGTTCTTCAGAGAAAGAGGTATGTACCCTGATATGGAAAGCTATGGAGTTGTTATAGCTGATTTTCTCACAGCAAAAAAAGAAGCTTGGGGTGCAATTGAATTTTATCGTTTGGCAAATGAAGCAAGAAGACAAATTAAAAGGGGAGAAGCAATATGAAAACAAAACTAATTATCTGCGCAGTTCTATTATTCGGTGTTGCCGGAACAGTGGGTGCTTCCTATCTCCAACAACAAAACGATACGCTCAAAGTTGCTGAAAGAGCCGAAACGTAAAAACTAATAACTAAGTAAGGAGAATGGAGGGAGCTTCCCTCTATTCTCATGATTTATGTCCACCAGTAAGCCCAGCTCTGTGAAGCGCAGTGCCAGCAGGTGTATAAGAAACTGCTCTTAGAATGGCTTTCGATCCATACTTGCTTCTAATCCCATCCATTACAAACCCGAGTCTCCTTCTCTTTTCATTATCCACTTCAAATAAACTCAACTGCTGATTAACATCATCCTCAATATTTGATAACGTAACTGAGATACTTCTCACTGTCTTACCCAAGTAAAACTTATTAAAGAGCATCAGGCAGCATCTATAAATGTCCATCGTGATATTTGTGGGAAGATCAATTGTTTTGGATCGATGAAATCCACCACCAAGCTCATCCTTGCTGTATCCAATTCCTAGACTTATTGTTCGACCAACTTTATTATGCGTACGTGCCCTTCTTGCAACTCCTTCACAAATCTCCAAGAGAACAGCTTTAATCTCTTCCCTCTTTGTATAATCCCTCAGTAAAATCTGACTCTTACCAAAACTAATCTGCCCCTGCATTAACGGAGCTCCAATTTCGGATAAATCGATTCCATGTGCATGGTAGTACAGCTGGTTTCCCATTATTCCAAATTTCTTCTCAAGCAGCTCTAAGGGAAACTTAGCTAACTGACCTACAGTTGATATCCCCATTCGGTTCAGGGTTCTTTCCATCCTCCCTCCTATTCCCCACATTTTAGACAACGGGTGAACCTTCCAGAGTTTATTTGGCACATCTTCATATCTCCAACGTGCAATACCACTCTTTGTTTTCTTACTCTCCAGGTCAAGTGCAAGCTTACTGAGTAACATATTGTCTCCAATACCTACTGTGCACATCAAGCCAAATTCTCTCCACATGCTGCTTTGTATTGCTTTGGCCATTTCTTCAGGATCTTCTTTTCCTGCATCTAAAAAAGATTCATCAATTGAATAGGTATGTACACATTTTTCAGGAACAAACCTGTAAAATAGCTTTGTAATCTCAGTCGAAACTCTGATGAAAAGCTTCATTTGCGGATTTACAATGTGTATTCTTGGATCTTCAGGTATCTCAAATTGTCTCGATCCTGTTTTGATTCCAAAATCTTTTTTAAGTGCAGGAGATGCAGCTAATACCACACTTCCCTGTCTATCCGTATTCCCTACAACGGCAAGATAACATGTTAAAGGATTAAGCCCCATTGTTACAGCCGATACAGAAGCATAAAAGGATTTCATATCGACACAAAGTATATTCTTACGTGGAAATTGTGAGTAATCAATCATTGTATGTAACTCCTATGATGTTATTCATGTTGATATAAACTGTATTGTCGTTCTGGTCTTTTACGTGAAGCTTTTGTTGTTCAAAATTAATGTAATGGACTCTGCCGGCGACATTTTCAACAAATCCATTATTAAAAAGTTTGAATTTCAATTCTTTATTAAATTCAAGTGCCTCAGAGACGAGAATATCCATCTCTTCAATTTGTTGGTCATCTAAGGATGGCTTTTCAATTTTTGATACATCAATCAAATCTTGTTTTAGCTGTGTTAAATGTTCTGGAAGCATCATTGATGTCCATTTGATTGTTCCTCGATCTCTAAGCATATCGACTCACTCCTTTATTGATCTAATATTAACAGAACAAACGTTCTTCATTCAATACAAATGAGAACAATAGTTCGATGTAAATGTTGGTAACGATATTCATCTAATAAATATTTAATAATCGTTCATGCATATGAAAAAAAAAATAAAAGCACCCTTAATATAAGGTGCTTTTAAAACTGTTCTTTTTAAAAAGATTATTAGTATAACTCATTTAAAAGGTTTTTCCTCAATCCACTTTCTACAAATAATTTTTATTCACTCTATTCGCTTTTTAGATTAGACTTCTTCATTTCCGCAATTTCAGTTTCCAGTTCTTTAATCCTTTTATCTTTTAGTTTACCTTCTTTTATTTTTTGTGGAAGAAACGCAATCACTGCTCCCAATCCAAGTAAACTATAAAAATTTGTATAAGCTCCCAAATCATTAATTGTATCAATTGGTAAGTGTGGCATTACTATTATCGCAAAAATACCCATGAAATATAAAATGATTTTTAATTTTTTCTGTTTTGGTTTTTCTGTATCCATTAAATCGGAGAATGTAAGAAAACAGGCACAAACTGATATTCCAAAAAGATAATTGTTGCCTAATTCTAGCCCACCTAAACTCAAAACCCCTAGAAACATAATACAGACACCTAATACTCTTACTATTTCTTCATTATCATCCATAGGGAACCTCTTTCTAAATATCCACTACAACTAATTAATTGTGTTTATTTATTGAGTATGTCAATTATTATCATAAGTCTTTATTGAAGTATATCCACTGTTGAATATCGGTAAATGCGTACAAAATGTTTACATTTGATATAAAAAAAGAACTTACTTTAAGCAAGTTCTTTTCATACTGGAAATTTATTATGGATATGTCAAGACAAGGACATTTATCTGTTGTATAATTAATCTTGTACATTATGGCTCAATCAAAGGAATTTGCTCACCTTCCATGTCAGACGACGGAAGAGGTGAGAAATTTGACTGTCTACCAATCATTAATGATTATGATCAACTTTTGCGGTTTAATATTGAATACCGTCTTATTGATAACTAATATGATGATGTTTTTAATAACCAGTCAAAAAAGAACGTAGCACCCCCAAACTTCCTACGGTTCTAGGGTGCCTTGCCTTACCCAAGTATTAATGAGCAAGTTCTTTGATGAGCTAGTGTGCCAGGGTGTGTGCAGCACCCTGATTTTTTTACTTTTTTAGATTGCAGACACTCATATGTCTTACACTTTTGATTATAACACATTAAATGAAACCATTGAAATAATTTGCAAAACTTTTGTTTTATGGATAAAACCATTATTTTATTGAATTGGAGATGCTTATTTCTGCAAGATCTCATACAATTGCAATACTTTTGCTTAGTCGTCTAAACTAACTTTCAATGCATCAGCTAGCATGGTGTTAAAATCATCAAATTTGTTCATCGGCGTTCCAGAGGGTTTATCAAGCTCTAAGTATTCATTCTCAATTACATCTAAACAATACCAAGCTGTATCTGAGTCACCAAAAAACAGATATTTTTTCTGCTCATCATTTTCGTGCCACTGTTCATTTGTTTCAATAAAACCATAAACTTCTTCATCATTTTCTTCTTCCAATAAATCATTGTCGATTCCGTAAATCACTAAACCATTGAAATCTAATCCGTTTACACTTTGAAGGAATTCCTTATATCCTGTAGGAATCTCATTTATAGGAAACTTGCCTACAACCGCCGCTTCAAATTTATTAATTTCTTTTTCTGTAGCAGAGGAGTTTGGTTCATCTCCATACTTTGCTTCTTTTTTGCGAATATCTTCTAATAAATTTACCGACATAAAACTGCCCCCTTTTATCCCGGCTACATTCTAAACTACCGCTATTCTTTAATAAAAAAGCTGTCCTATTGAGAGCTTAAAACATTATCTTTGCAATATCTTTTCTTAACTGTTTAGTAAGTCATCATCTAATTCAATATACAGAATCCCATCATCTTCTTCATCAGTTTCAATTGGTTCATCAACTAAACTTAAGATAAACTCCTCAAACGAATTGGCAATCAGGAAAAAGTCTTTATCTGGATGACTTAACTCATGATCCCAAAACAATATCTTTTCATTATCGATATCCATACATATTTCATTCCCGCCTGCAGAGCTTGCAATAGGAATTATATTTCTAGGAAAACGATCAGAATATGTATCGATCGCTTTTTGAATACTGCTATGATCGTTCGCTAAACCGTAAAAATCCTCTAACAATTGCGTATCATCGTCCTTACCCATCCAAGGATCTTTCTCTAAAGGTTTATAGCAAACGTCATACTCAATTTCATCTGTTGTTTTTTTACTTTCTAGATAACAGCCGCCATATTCCTTCAAAAAATCCTTATAATTAGAAGGTAATTGTTTTCCTATGTTCATTTCAATTTCTTTGAGTTGTTCATTTTTATTGATGCTGGGATCTGTTTTTGCATCAATTGAAAACTCTTTCAACTTTTGTTTGATATTATAGAAGCTCACTTTATTTACCCCTTCATATGTATGGAAAAATGAGTTAAAGACCTTCTTTCAGTTTTAGTCGTCCCAGTCTTCATCCTCTTCCCAGTCATCTTTCGCTTCTTGAATCTTATTATAAAAAAATTCAATAAAGCTTTCTGCAACAGTATCTTGATAACCAATTACCCTATCCCATTCAACTACTGGGCATTCTCCGTCCTTCATTTTATTCGTGTCTAGACAGTAAGCAAAGTAATCAACATCTTCAATAACCACAAGTCCATCAGGAAGGCCGTAGTGTTCTCTATATTCCTTAGTTCTATTTACAACTGATGCATGATCAAAGTTGTAACCTAAAACTAAAACACCGAATAAACCACCAGCACCGTATTTTTCTAAAAACCATTTATAGCTATTGGGAAGAACGCATTGGAGGATTTCTTCAATGCGTTCAATGTTTTTATGACTTGCGCCATCTGTAAATATAGCATTTTGTTTATTTTCATTAATAAAGTTTTCAACCTTCGAATAAATCATTTAAACACCTCAATTTCCATTCTCAAATTGTTTCGCTCTCCACTTCCAATATCTCTTTCTAAAGCTCTCGTATTGTGCTTTTAAAACCTTATCATTTCTAAAACTTTCACCATCAGACTTAAGCTTATGAATGACATCACTATATTTTGTATGTAAACTGTTCGGGATTTCAAGCATTGGGCCAGGTTCTTCTTGAATCAGGTGATGTAAATTAATCTGTGTGCCATCTTTTGCATAAGGGGCATTCCCGTTTTTCATTAGCTGAAGATTTGTAACGCCGAATTCTGTTTTTTGATTAATATCTATATCTTTCATAGTATACACTCTTCGACTTACATCTTTAACTTTCCCCTTCGCCTTTACCTTCCCCTTTATTTCATACGCTTCATACTTTTCTTTATTTAGCCATGGGGGACTTATCTTTTGGCCAGTAAACGGTTTTCTTGTTCCATCTGGTATTTTCTTCGCATTAGTCAAAAGTTCATTCTTAAGGTTTTGGCTATCAACCACATTGTATGGTACGTTATCAGCTAGAGCAAGCTTATACTTAGGGTTGTAAGGCAACAAATCTGAAATATTGACATTCTTAATTTTCTTCCCTGCTTGCCCTGCCTTGTTTATGACCTTACCTGCTACATCTGCTTTGTTGATGGCTCCTGCACCTTTTGTTCCAACAATTGCTGTAACTGTTGAACCAACAGCGTAGGTCACCCATCTTGATCTAGAGTAGGCATCCCCATTCACCATATCTTTTTGGTATGACTCTTCTATTGCTGCTGAAACAGCATCATATGTTTTTACTGGATGAAGAACTGCATTGCCCAGCGCTGAGAGTGTTTCTCCCGGATCGGTGATGAAGTCCCATATTCCGGTTACTGTGTCTTTTCCAACATCATATAAACCTACTCCTACACCTTTTACGATATCCCAGGTGATTTCTCCTGCTCCTTCTAGCTGCTTCGCTTGTTCAATTTGCACTGCAAGCTGTACTTGAGCCGGTTCAAGATTCTCGTACCCTACTTTCTTAGCAATCTCTAAATATTCATCAGGGTCAGAAACACCGTCATTAAGTTTCTTTTTCAACTCTTTAATTTCTCGTTCTTTTGCTTCTTCTTTTTTCACGCTTAAGTAAGCTTCAGAATGCTTCTCAATATCGCCTTTTTTCTTATGTATGTCACTTTCTCTATACGCTTTGGCGTTATAGTGAATTGGTGTGGCGTTCTTCCCTTTACCTGTTGACTCCTGCAGCTTTTTAAAATCTTGCTGAATAAATTGTTCATTTGGCTCGGACACTGCGTACTCCGTTTTTAAATCCTCATCAAGCTTATTCAGCTTATCGATGGTTTTCTCACGTTTGTCATCTGCAGAAGAAAGCTTGTCTTTGAAGTCTTCTGTTGAGAATACCTCAAGGGGGAGAATATCATTGATGTCGTTCAGAATGTCTTTCATCGCTTTCTTCTGTTCGGACATAATGGATTTTGATTTTGCATAAGCGTTCGCCAGCTCATGTTCTAGAAAGGATTCTTCTATGTAAGCATCAGACATCTTAGCATCTTCAAGTTTTGCAGAAATACTGCTTAAGAAAGCAATTTTCATATCGATGAGATCAATCCATTGATCTGTAACGCCGACATGGTCATGATAAAATGCTTTAATGTTGTCTGCACCCTTACCTGAAAACTCGCTGTCATCTAGGTCAGCTACGTCTTTAAACGCTTTTCTTAGCTTCACCATTTGCGACCGTAGTTCCTTATACTCTTTGGTTCTTTTATCCGCTTCAGAGAGTAGTGAATCAGCCTCAAAAACCTTCATATCATTCTCCTTTCATGCTTACTCTATATAAATTTTACCACAATTCCCCATGTCAGAAGCAAAATACTGCAACCAATCAACCTAGGAATTTAGAACTTTAAATGTTTCTTAACTCTCCAAAAATCAATTGTAATTATTTGGATTATTTGATATTATCCTGTCTGGAGGTGGGATAATATGTAATTATATGTAACAATATAACACTCATTAGCTATTCATTTGTTATGTAACACAGAAAAAGGAGATGATTGTTTATGAAAAAGTTTTTAAAATGCTTTGGATTAACTGCTCTAACTGTTGTTTTACTTCTTTCCGGACTCTTCACACATGAAAAGAAAGTAGCTGCAAGTGAATCATCTAACAAAACAAGTATCCAAGGAATCGACCTTACAAAACGTATTTCTTCAGTTAATGGAATAAAACAATCCAGTGAAAACAGCTCCAAAAAAGAGATCACTGGTGTCTCTAATAAACTTGCTAAAATTGCAAAAGAAGAAGGACTCGATGTAACAGATTCGTATCAAACATATATAGCATACGACAAACAAGGAAACAAACTTTCATCAGGAAACGTTACAAGTGAGAACCAACGCAAAACCCTCGAAAAGAAGGCTGGGAATGTAGTTTATCTGAGTCATACTTTTTTAGGTGGAAAAGTCAATAAAGTAATTCATGGAGTAGAAGTTTCAAAAGTTGTTGGAACACCTCCAGCAACTCTTGAAGTTCAACAGGCTCTATGTAAAAGTGGCTATTACAACAAGCAATTTACATGCCCTCACGTAATAAGAAAAACTTTCGTTGCAGGTCAAATAAAGAAAGGTGCGGAAGTACATCAACTGCTTAATGTGAATGCTTCATCCTTTTGGAAGTATTCAGGGAGCGCTATTGCAACTTGGGCAGGAAGACCCCCTTCCATAAGAACTTTAACTTGGACAGAGGGTCTATACCTTACAAACAAAAAAGGCATGTTCTTCCCTGTCTATACTGATAAACAATCAGGATTAAATCTATTAGCACCATCACACGTTTTTTGGAAAAAGATTCCTGAGGACAAAAGAGTTAAATGGAGAAATAAAGAACGTACAGCTTATAGAAATTGGTACGATAAGAAATATGGCAAAAAAACTTGGACTAAGTTTGAAATCCACCATCAACTTCCAAGGGAATACGGTGGCGGAAATATGACCGGGAATTTAATTCCTTTGGATAGGAGTTTCCATAGAACCGAGGTCAATTCATGGTGGGCTTCTTACTAAAAAGTAATAAAGGACTCTAATTAGAGTCCTTTACTCATCTATGTTTTCATAATAAGCTTTAACATCTCTTTCAACTTCCCAGTACTTATTTCCGTTTGAACTTAAAAGTCGATCAAACCAAATTTCAAAATTCGCTTTTAAATCTACTGCTTCATCAAAATGATCAATCGAATCCAAATAAAATAAGTAATCTAAGTCTCCTTTTTCATATCTATTCGAATCTATAACATACCTTCCATCAAAATGATATCCAATCAAAAAACACTTTTCTGGAAGGTCTTCTGTTTCATTGTATTTCATAACATCTTCAATACTGAGTATTTCGATTCCATCAAGAAACTCCAATCCATTATGTAGAGCTAGGAACTCCTTATAATCTTTGGGTAAACTTACATTGAAATGTGATTCTAATTTTCTAATTTCGTCTTCTGTTGCAGGTTCATTAAATTCAAATGTGGCATCTTCTAATACGAAACCACCTGGTTGAATCATTGGAAAGGTGCCATACTTAGAAACAGCTTCTTTAATACCAGCAAGTGTCAAATGAATAAGTTTGCCTTCTTCCATATCCCATCCCCCTATCAACAATTATCTAGATTTTACCATGTCATGCAACTATAAGGAAAGCATAACTAATAGGACATTAATTGGTTATTAGGAAACAATTTTACTCATAATAGAAGCAGCATTAGTGGTGAATAAAATGTAAGTGTTATTTGCTGTTTTAATCACTACCCTATCCGTAGAGCCATAAGGAAACCCAATCCTTACTGCACTTTTTTCCTCTCCCCCATAATTTGGATCAAGAAACACATCATCAATTTCTTTGATTGGGATTTCAATTTTGGATAGCTGCCAATTGATAATTAAGTTATCATTTGTTTTTTCAACTTTAATTCCAAGCATAAAACATTCCCCTTTTCGACTATGAATTTAGTAAAATTTTAACATACGCCTGGAAGTCTTAAAGAGAAATGCGATGATATTAAGGAAAAATTAAATTCACAATAATTGGATACAGGATTATAATTATTGATGGTTTACCGATATAAATAGAGAACAAACATTCTAAAAAGGGGAAATGAAGTTGAAGAAAGTATTATTAGGTTTTGCAGCATTCACTTTGAGCTTATCGTTGGCAGCCTGCAGCTCAAATGATTCTGAAAAAGTAAGCACGGGAAAAGAAACACCACAAGCATCTACGGATGTAGAAAAGAAAACAGAACAAAAGGAAGCTGCTAAAGAAAAAACTGCTGACAAATCTAAGGAAAAAGATGAAAAGGAATTGGTCGATGTTACTCTAGATAGAGCTGTTGATGGTGACACAATTAAAGTTACCTACAACGGAAATGTAGACACAGTCCGCTACTTGCTCATTGATACACCTGAGACGAAGAAACCAAATTCTTGTGTTCAACCATATGGTGATGATGCATCAAAACGAAATAAAGAATTGGTCAGCAGTGGTAAGCTGCAATTGGAGTTTGATAAAGGTGACCGCAGAGATAAGTATGGAAGACTGTTAGCTTACGTTTATGTTGACGGCAAATCTGTTCAGGAAACATTGTTGAAAGAAGGATTGGCCAGAGTAGCATATGTATATGAGCCAAACACCAAATACATAGACGAATTTAAGAAAGACGAGCAGGAAGCAAAATCAGAGAAGCTTTCAATTTGGAGTAAGAATGGATATGTGACTGACCGAGGATTTAGAGGCTGTGTGAAAGAGAAAACCACTGCAGTTAAAAAAGCAACAACATCTAAACCGGCTGCAACACAGCCTACTACTCCAAAAGCATCAAGTGAAACTTCGACTACAACTGAAAACGAAGCCTCTTCAGAGTCAACTGGAGAAACAGAAACGTTTAAAAATTGTACAGAGTTAAGAAAGAAATATCCGAATGGTGTGCCTAGTTCCCACCCTGCTTACCAATCTAAAATGGACAGAGATCATGACAACTATGCATGCGAACGATGAATGAAGTAGGCTCATCTTTATCTATTTTGACAAAATAGATAACCGTAACATAAGGCCTGAAGTTATTTTTTCTAGGAAATTAATAATTATTGTGGAAAAATCCTTTATTTGGTCGATATAGCTAAAGAAGCAAATCATAATAAAGGAGTAATTACAATTGAGAAAATGGTTTTTAGGTCTGGGAGCTCTAACTCTAAGCTTTTCTTTAGTTGCGTGCAGCTATGAATCATCAAGTAATAACGATGAAGACACTTCAAAAAAAGCAACTACAAATACTGAGAACAAAGAAAACAAGCAAAATGACAAAAAAGAATCTGCAAAAAAAGAAGAAGATCCGTTTGAAGATGGTGAAGATTACTTTGAAGGCTTAGGTCACGTTAAAGAAATTGGTATTGGCTATAATGAAGACCTTGGTATTACCGGTATAGACACTCCTTCAGAGCCAATAAAATTAGGCAGTATGAATCTTTATATTGCTGGTGTAGATATTCTTGAGATTAAGCCAGATGACGATGCAAAATCACTTTACTTTAATGATCAAGGCAAGGTTCGTGCTGTAGTACTGAATATGAAAGCTGAAAACACTTCCTCTAAAGATGTAACGTTTAATCCTAATCAGGCTATTATTGTTACAGATACAGGCGAACAGCTAGAATCGCAAATGGGATTAATGGGTGATGTAGGCGGAGACTTTTTGGGTAAGGTTAATAAAGAAGGTCAGACTTTCTGGTTACTTAAAGACAATACAGCAAATATCAGCAGCCTTAAAGTGATCATTCCACCTTCTCATGATGCACATAATAATGAAAAATTAAGTGACGAGAAAAGAATTGATCTAAAAATAATGAGTTTTAAGGAAGCTGAGAAAAAATACATGCAATAATTCAAGCCCCTATGGGGCTTTTTTTATTTCTCGGATTGTTAATCATTGAGTAAAAATATTAGAACCTCTTCAATTTCTTTTTCTAAGTCATTATTATTTAAATCAAATAATGTTCCACAACCGCTTCCTATAAAGCCACCGTAGTAATACCACAAATCCATTGTGATGCAGTCTAGATCTTCATCATAGGCTTTTGCAGGTTGATAATAATTAATTGTTATTTGTGAACGGTATTCTTTTTCCAAACATCTTTCAGCTGTTAAATCATTTAGCTCATCTCCATCTATGTCTCTACAAATTTTTATTGTAAGGTTTGGTTTACCCTGAGCTTCAAAAACATCTATATATTTATTTTGCAGCTTTTTGGATACTACTTCTCCAAGGCTCTCCAGTTCAAATATCTTTTGTTTTAATTCTAGATTTATATCCTTTTCTGGAATCTGTAAATAACCTTCATCGAGTGGACTTTGATTCTTCTGATTCTTAAGTAACTGTCTTAAAGCTTTCCACACAGTGTTGTCCTCCTTTCCAAGTTAAAACGAAACAAAAAGCCAGAGAGTATGTGAGGGAACTCTCTGGCCTATAGTGGCTGATATACCAACTATGATACATATACAGGATACTTTATATTATCGATGTATTCAAGATAAGGTATATTTTATTGTTTAATGACCAGATTGAGTTACACCTGATATCTCCTGCTACTAGAACCAACATTTCTAAAGAGTAAGGAAGCAATCAAAGCTAAAACAAAATAAACAACTACAAACCCGCCCCAGAAGACAAGCGCTTCATCAAATGGAAATCCAAATAGTCTAAAAATAATCCTGTGAACAATACCGGTAATAATAATCAGGATACTTGAAGAAATTGCAAAAGTAATATGTTTCATCAAGAACAACTCCTTACGAAAGATTTATTACTCTATCAGAGCAGTTAGCTATTTCTGGATCATGCGTTACACATATGATTGTTTTCCCCATTTCTTTCAACTGATGGAAAAGAGAAAGAATAATGTTCTTGTTGTACTCATCGAGGTTTCCTGTCGGTTCATCGGCCAGAATGATATCGCAGGGTTTTAGAATAATCCTGGCTATTGCTACACGCTGTTGCTCACCACCGCTCAACTGGTATACCTTTTTCTTTAAAATGCTTTTATCTAAGCCTACCATCTCTAGAGCTTCAGATAGCTTGTTTTTGTCAAAGTCTTTTGCGTATGCTGTGGAAAGCATTAAATTCGTTAATACAGTTTCATTATCCATGAGCACATAGTTTTGAAAGATATATCCTAAATTCTCTCTCCTTAACTTCATCACCTCTTTAGATTTAGGATTTTCATAGCCTAAAATCACAACTTTACCTTCATCTGGATAATCTAAGAGGCTGATTATATTTAGAAGAGTGGTTTTGCCAGAACCGCTCTTGCCAACAATAGAAACGAATTCATTTTCCTCTATGTGAATCGAAAAGTTAGAAAGAACTGATTTTCCATCAAAACTTTTGGATATGCTTTTAAGTTCGATCATAATCTGTCTCCTTTTAAAATCTTATTCATGTTTTTCCTGTTCAAATAAAGGCTGAGGAAATACAGAATAATCATCTCAATTCCAATGAACAATACAATCAAGCCTATTAATTCATAGATTTTATAATAAATACTAAAGCAGATTCCTATCAGACAGTTAGACACAGTCGACAATATGATTAAGCTCTTATTTCTAGCCCAGTATGAATATCCAAATATCTCTTTAAGGTACAGTCGATACGCATTTGCACTGTAGTATGACCATATATAAGAGATAAGGAAGGCTACTGACAATATGAGTGTTATAGTTAATCCAATTAGATTCTGGATGAACTGATTTTGAATTCGTGCTATTTGGTCGCTTAATTCTTGATAGACTGATATCGCAGAACCAATCAGCTCTTTTGTATCTGTTTTATCTAAATAA
Source organism: Bacillus sp. TSO22 (assembly GCF_020223595.1). NCBI lineage: Bacteria > Bacillati > Bacillota > Bacilli > Caryophanales > Bacillaceae > Bacillus > Bacillus sp. TSO22. Next base: position 162,625 of record NZ_JAHAWO010000015.1, on the reverse strand, counting down.
GGGATGATGTGGTCATATGCCATACCTTTTGAGGCATCAGAAAAGAATAAACTTGAGGTTGCATATGCACCTATAACTGATGAATCAACATTATCAGTGAATACAATTGCAATTGGATCAACAATATTGTTTTTATTGTTGCCGAGCATACTATTATAAGTGAAGTATTCTTGATTATTTTGAGTATATATTATTTTGATTTTCAATCGCTCTTTTTTCAGCGTATTTAATGGTTGCTGAATTTCTTTGTTATACATATTGTCTACTTCAACCTTATCGAAGAAAAATTGATCTTTGTAAGCTTTGAGGATTTTTTCTTTATACTTAGCGTATTTTTTTGGAACAAGTAAATTCAATGTGTTTTGATCGAGAGTTAATTGTTTTTCAGTAATCGTTTTTCCGTTAATTCCTTTAATGGTGTTTACTTTTAAATAATTAGGACTGATCGTTACGCTTCTTCCGGATGGTAAATAAATTTCATTTTCTTTGGTTGTATTCAATGTATAGAAATAAACTGGAGTTTTCCCATTCATTTTCAATATTCCATAGTTTTGAGCATCCATTATAAACGCATCTTTATGTCTTTCTAATTCATGATAAAGCTTTCGTACCTTCTCGTTTTTTTCTCTATCAATTTTTAAATCACTGTAGTTCAAACCTGTGTTAGCAAAACCGGTTTTATAAACTGTTTGTGTCTTATTCCAGTAAGATTGATTGTCTAGCCGTTGTTTTAAATCGAACAAATTAGAGAGGGATGAAGCAAAAATATTAAAAAGTAGGATTGTCACAATTAACTTAAAACCCAATGACAGCCATTGAAACTTTTTAAATGGTATGCCGCCTTTTATCGTGGCGCTTATATTGCTGTTGTTATATAAAATCAAAGTAACAATAATTGTGTATATCATCATTGAGAATGTCACAATCAGTGCATTTCGCATGTACATTTTAACGTACACTGATAACCAGTCGTTTAGGTTGAATATAAAAGCCAGAATTACAATGAGAAGGGCGCCGAAAATTATGATCATAACAATTGGTTTTAAAAACATTTTTGGGAAAGTTAATAGTGATTTGGTTTTTGAATATCCCCATAGCTTCTGTAGGAGAAGTTGCTTGCGATTCTTAATTACGAAATAAAGGATGCCAACAAATAAGATTAGCATGGAAAGCAAAGCTAACAAGAGCAATGTAGTGCTGAACACAGCAGAGTCATTTAAACTGATGTTTTCTTCTATACTGACATCGCCATAGTCTGAGAATAGCTTTTTAGCTTGTTCAATTACATCTTCATCCTCGGATGAAATATAAAATCTATTTCCTAACCCTACGTTGTTTATTTGGTTTAAATTGAAGTATCTGATTTTCCATGTTGATAAAGGGAAATCAATAGTACCAATCAAATTTTTATCTGATTCATTTGCTGTTTTATTGAAATTAGATATAAACCTATCTCCTATTTTGATTGAAGGTTCATTCTTAAGGTTTGAAGCGTAGATATTTAAGGTCTTCTCGTCTAAAAAATTGTATTGAGTAATATTCACGTTCTCTTTTTTTGAAAATCCAGCTATTTCCTTAATGAAATCATCACTTTTAAAGTGTGCTTTGTTGTAATTAATAATTAACGTTTGTTTATTAGAGAATAAAGTATAAAAAACTTGCTTATTCAGAGTATAGTGATAGCTGGATATGTTCATTGAGAGTAAAAATAGAATGAACAATATATAAATCGTTTTCTTCATTGGATAGCCTCCATAAAAAGAAATCCGGTGCCTTATAATCAAGTTTTGACGGCACCGGAAGATAGATTATTAATCTCTTTGCTATTGTCTATTTATTTCGTATCCCAAAAAGCCCTATTTCCCCAAAGAGTTGAATACACTGAAGCGTAGGTATACCCTTCATCTTTTTTCTTCCATTTAGATGAAAAGAACCTTTCTCCGCCAGCCTGCGCACTTGATTTGTGAGTCTTTTTAGTATGATTGTAATTGGATTTAGTTTGCCCACCTTCGAAACCATGATACCAAGTACCGCCACCCGCTTTTTGTTTAGTCAATTTCATGACTTGTATTAAATCCCTTGTTTCATCCAAGTTTACTTCTCCGTGTGTAGCCTCATCTGAAGAACTAGCAAAAACGACAGAAGATGATACTAGTAAAGTAGCTCCCAACACCATTGAAGCAAAAACCTTCTTTTTCAATATAACCTCTCCTTTTTGTTTTCACAAGAAAATATACTGCGTTTTTTCTTGTTAAGTATGAGTATTACACTTAAAAAGTTATGTCACTTCGTGTTGAAAAGACCTTCAATACCAACATGACGAACCACGACAAAAAAACTGATTATGTTACCATATCCCCCCTTTCTAGACACCCAATATAAGGAAATATTGGGTTTATTTGATCATACAATGACTTTTAATCTTTTTCAAGTTCAAATTTCCTATGAGATTAGTAAGTGAAGACATAAGGTGATGTAAGCGTGTAAAGTTGAGTACTTTTCGCTCAAATCAGGGATAGATATGCATCATCTAGTTATAGAGGAAAAGAAAAAAAGTCACTCTTGATTAACAGAGTGACTTTATGAATGTGTTCTATATAAAACTCTTTAAAATGTGAATTTTATCGAGAATTAAATGCTATATACAGAATGATTTAGTATAAATATATCTACATATAGATTAATCAAAGAACTCAAATTTTATATTAAAGGGATAATTTTGTCTCTCTGAATTTCGAGTTGATCTTTTTAAAATGTCTTCAGGAATTACACGAGTAAAATGGATTTTCTTAATAAACCTTTTGAGCAATTCATTTCCATATTCTTGATCCATATCCTCTCTCAAGATAAGAATGAGTTTCCTTTTTTCCTGGATAAGTTCAATTTCTTCTTCAACTGATAGTGAGTTTATGCAATTAATAACTTCTTCTCTCTTAGCTTTTAGCTCGTCCATCCTTTTGACAAGTTCTTGCTTCTTCTCTCTTATTTCTTCATGAGAGAATAGCCCTTCCATCGCTAATTCTATTAGATTCTTTTGTTTCTGTTCAATCTCCATAATAGCTTTATCTATTTGATTTAACTTCAATTGATTCTTTTCATTTAAATCTGATGCATTATTTTTCCTTAGCTGCTCTTCCATCTTAGAGAGGTCGTCAGCGTATTTTGTTAGTCCAGTTAGTACCCTTGCTATTACAGCATCTAACTTCTTCCCACAGTTTGGACACTTTTCACCATTAGGTAACAAGTATTCACATTTCTTAAGAGTGTAACCAGTAGAACTTTTAGTGTCTTTTCTAATGATCATCTTTCTACCGCAAACTCCACAAAAGATTAAGTCTTTTAATAGTGTAACCCCTGATTTAATGGCTGGCTTTTCTCTGATGCTAATGGATTTTAGCGCTCTTGATTCTCGATCCTGATTTGCTTTATCCCAGACATCAGGTGGAATAATAGCAGGATGAGCATTTTCAACTGTAATGGTTTCTACGTTGTCATATTCAAATTTTCCGTTTCTCTTAATCTTTTTCCTGTTATTGAAGATTAGGGTTCCTTTATATGCAGGGTTTTTTATAATTCTCTTGATAGAAGGAAGATTAAATGCTTTGCCGGTAGCTGATTTATAACCCTCATTGTTCAAAATGTCTCTAATTTTAAAGCTCCCATATCCTTCTGAATGCAGTTGAAAGATGTATCGAATTGTAGGTGCTGCTTCTTCATCAATTTCAAGTTTTTTTGTCTCGTTGTTTCTTTTGTACCCAAAAGGAACATTTCCACTTACATGTAAACCCGCTTTAGACATTTGCATTTTATTAGCTTTACTTCGCTTACCAATTGTACTGTGTTCATGACTTGAAATCATGCTACCAACGTCAAATAAGAGACGATCAGTCTCTGAGTTAGCTAAATCATAAGATTGATAAGGAGTTAATATCGGTTTGTCATAATCGATACAGTACTGTTTAACAGTTTGACTAATAAGACCATTCCTAGAAATCCTGGTTAACTCAAAACACGCAATTGCATCATATTTTTCAATGTTGTCGAGCAGTCGTTTAAGTGCAACCCTTTGAGTTATTTCAGATTTTCCACCACTTATGACTTCTCCAAATTCTTCATAAGTAAAGTCATGCTCTTCACAAAACTCTATAAGGATTTGTCTATGGTTCTCCAGAGTTTCTACGTTTTCGCCCTTCTTCTCCTGACTAATCCTAAGGTATATAGCTACATGGTGTATGTTCTCAAGATTCTTAATCATCATCGTATTCCCTTTCTCTGTGCATGGTGCTATATTTAACTAACTAGAGAATACCACTTATTATCAGAAGTTTCCATACTTATTTTAAAAAACACAGTAGGAACCGCATAGCCTGAGGTATGGCCTCTCAGCCCTTCAATGATCTCCAAACCTTTGGAAACGGGGGCTCTGAAATGTCCGATACCTTCTGACAGATCACATTGATAAATATAATACGGACGGACTCTGATTTTTACCAAGTCGTGCATGAGCTTTTTCATGATTGGAACTGAATCATTAATACCGGCTAACACGACTGCCTGATTTCCGACCGGCACTCCTGCGTTCACCAGCTTTTCACAGGCCTCAACGGATTCCTCTGTCATTTCGATGCTTGTGTTGAAATGAGTGTTCAGCCAGACCGGATGATATTTTTTCAAAATCTCGCACAGTTGATCGGTAATGCGCTGTGGAAAGACGACCGGCGCCCTTGTTCCGATTCTGATCACTTCCAGATGCGGAATGCTGCGAAGCTCTTTTAAAATGTATTCTAAAATTTGATCATTGATTAGCAACCCGTCACCGCCTGAAATTAAACAATCGCGGATTTCAGGTGTTTCCCGGATATAAGCAATCGCAGCATCAAGCTGTTTTTTGGGGACTCCCATTCCGATTTGTCCGGAAAAACGCCTTCTTGTGCAGTAGCGGCAGTACATGGAACATTGATTAGTGACAAGAAACAGCACACGGTCGGGATAGCGGTGCGTCAGACCGGGTACCGGTGAATCTTCATCCTCATGGAGCGGGTCTTCCAGATCGTATTTTGTTTTGTGCATTTCTTCAGAAAGCGGTACAGACTGCATGCGGATCGGGCATCTCGGATTATCGGGATCCATTAATGAAGCATAGTAAGGTGTAATATTTAGGGGGATCGTTTTGGTCGAAATTCTGACGCCTTCCTCTTCATCCTCGGTCAGATTAATGACTTTTTTTAAATCATCTACCGTTCTTACCGTATGTGTCAGCTGCCAAAGCCAATCGTTCCATTTCTCTTCCGGAACATCCTTCCATAACTCGATCTCCTTCCAATGCCGTTTCGGTTTATGCCATTTGTTTGCCAAATGAATTCCTCCTTACAGGTGCTTGCACCAAATATTCATGTTTTCAAGACCTTCGGCTATATAGCAATTGTTGATCAGCCTTCCGCCGTACTGATAGCCGGAATGGTACAACACAGCATTCATCCCAAAAGACGCAGCACGGGCGAGAGAAAATACATGAAAGATATCCTTCTCGGCCATTTCTTTTTCTAAAGCCTCGATTAAAAGGCTTGTCAGCGAACGGCCCCGATATTCCGGAAGCACAGCGCAGTCGGTTATTTCCGCATGCCCCAGCCCTGGATTGCTATCTGCGCTTGCTGCACTGATCAGACGATCATGATCAAACATGACATAATACATCGTATTTTCATTCATCGTCTTTTCAATATAAGCAGGATCAAATACGGGGGTCGGGTACGTACGGAATACTTTTTTATACAGCATGGATAGCTGGTACATGTCGTTTGTTTCTGCTTTTCTCATCGTAAAAACGGGGGTAGTTTCGCTGCGGTGGTGAGGTGCTGTGCGATATAAGGCTTCGATGGTCTCCTGTTCTTCTATATAAGAATCTGTTTGTCTCCGTTTCTCTGTGAGGTAACGGACCATGAGGCAAGCCGGGTGGCCGAGATAATAACCCTTGAGAAAACCCTCCGGCACAAATAAGTGTTTGGCAAGCACTGCCTCATCATGCTGTTTCGTATAGACGATGATTTTTTCCGCATCCTCTTCTTTTGCCGCTGCCACGATATCAGGCAGCGCCTTCTCAATGGCTCCGTCATAACGAACTACTCTGATTCGTTTGTTAAAGTCGTCATGGTCCAAAACCGCTGTGACACCGTTACTCTTTATTGACTTGAGCATCCGCATCCTCCCCGTCTGTATGAAGCCCGCACCAATCCATAACAAAAAGTGCAATAATTTTAGCAGATTCTATCATGGCTTCAACCTCAATATATTCGTTTGCCTGATGAGCTGTTTTTGTTTCTCCAGGCCCGAAGACGATCACTGGCGTATCTCCTGCATGGTATAAAAGCCCTCCGTCTGTTCCCCATGGCGAGGCTTCGATCATTGGCTCTGTCTGTTTCATTTTTTGATAGGCTGATTGCAGCACTGAGATTAAAGGATGGTCATCTGGTAAATCATTCGGAAGCCATTGAGCGCCAAACCATTCTACTTTAATCGGATGATGTTTAAACCATTCGTCACGGTATTCTAAATCCCTCAGCCAGTTTTCCAATTCTATTTTTACAGCTTCAGGCTTTTCATGGGGAGCAATTCCGCATCTCCCTTCTATGACGACACGGTCTGCAACTGAAGATGGCCACGCACCGCCTGAGATGGTGCCGATATTCACCGGTACCGGTATTGGGACATTGTCATACAGCGGATCTGAAATTCTCGCATTGCGGGCTTTCTCCAGCTCTTGTATGGCTGTGATCACGTGCATGCTTTTTTCAATCGCGCTCACACCTTCATAGCGTGTGCCCCCATGTGCCGCTAATCCTTTCACTGTGATCCGAAACCACATCGAGCCCTGCTGCTTTATAAAAAGTTTCATATTCGTCGGTTCCGGAATCAGCGCGCCGTCAGCACGGTAGCCTCTCATAATGGCAGACAGTGTTCCAGCGCCGCCGCACTCTTCATCTACAACACTTTGAAACAATACATCTCCCTTCAATTTGACATCGCAAGCGTGCAGGGCTTCTAAAGCAAAAAGAAGGGCTGTATTGCCTCCCTTCATATCCGTTGAGCCGCGGCCGTATATTTTACCGTTTTCTTCGACAGCTTGAAACGGTTCATACTTCCAATCCTTTACACTTCCTTCAGGCACAACATCGATATGACCGTTTAAAATCAGCGACCGGCCCCCGCCCGCTCCCGTTTTTTTTGCAACGATGTTAGGGCTCTCATGAAAATCGGAACGGTCTGATTTAAAGTAGGGATGCTGTTTTAATTGCTTTAGGCTTGGCTCCCACACATCAATGTCCATATGAAATTGCCGCAGCTTTTCAAGCACAACAGCTTGGGCGTTAAATTCTGAGCCTAATGTGCTTTTTTCTCCAATCAGCCTTTTGAGAAGGCGAATGGCTTTGGCCGAATGCTGATCAAGCCACTCGATTACTTTTCTCTCAATACCCTGCATCCTCATTCCCCCTTTAAGACAAAGGCATATCTATTTTGATTTCAGCTTCAGTCAACCTCGTCACCTCGTCGATTGTCGAGCCATTCATCAGCTCTTTTAATATGAAATGATGGCCGTCGACCTCAAGAACGGCTTTTTCAGTAATGATCATATCTACACAGCCTGCTGCAGTTAATGGAAGCGTGCAGGTTTCTGTTAATTTAGGCCTCCCCTTTTGATCTGTATGACTCATGACGACAACCACTTTTTTCGCTTTTTGGGCCAGTTCCATCGCACCGCCCATGCCCGGCACCTTTTTTCCCGGGACAAGCCAATTTGCCAAATCGCCTGACTGGCTCACCTGCAGGGCGCCTAAAATCGTAATGTCAATTTTGCCTCTTCTGATCATCGCAAAAGACATCGTTGTATCAAAATAAGACGCTCCTTTTACAGCCCGGACGGGAAATCCCGCTGCGTTGCATAAATTTTCATCCTCATCTCCCTTTTGAGGGCTTTCGCCAATGCCGAGCACACCGTTTTCCGCCTGCAGCATGACCTGCATGTCAGGTGGCAAAAAGTTCGGCACCAAGGATGGAATGCCGATACCGAGATTCACAATCATGCCCGGCTTGATTTCAGAGGCGGCCCGTTTTGCGATCTGTTCTCTCTCTGCTACTCCCAAGCCCATTTCCACTTCACTCCTTCGCTTCTCACAACCCCCTCGACAAAAACCCCCGGTGTAACAATCATTTCTTCAGAAACCTCTCCCATCGGGACGATCTGCTCAGCTTCGGCAAAGGTTCTACTGGCGGCCATTGCCATAAGCGGATTCATATTGCGCGCTGTTTTGTCATACGTTAAATTGCCGAATTCATCGGCAATGCGCGCATTGATGAAAGCAAAATCAGCCGTCAGCGCCTCTTCAACCAAATATCGCTTTCCAGCCACAGACACGATGCCCTTTTCCTCACAAACCATTTGATTATCAATACCGACGTCGGTTAAAATGCCGCCGAGTCCCGCTCCGCCGGCACGAATCCGTTCTGCAAGCGTTCCCTGTGGTGAAAATTGAACCTCTAACGTCCCGTCAGTCATCTGTTTACCTGCTACAGGATTGGAACCGATATGCGATGCGATCAGGGTTTTGACTCGTTGATTGACAATAAGCGGACCGATCCCTATTTCCGGAAACCCGGCATCGTTGCATATGACGGTTAAATCCGTTACACCGCTGTCCAATATAGCTTCAATCAATGATGGAGGCGATCCGACTCCGCCAAAACCGCCGAACATGAGGACCGATCCGTCCTGAATATCTGCAATTGCTGTATCGATGCTGATTGTTTTTTGAAATGGCGCCATTTGATTTCAATCCTTTTTCAGTATTTTTTCGACCGCTACAACTGTTTCTGAAAAAATAGATATAAGCTCTTTAGCCTCACCGTCTGAAATGGTAAAAGGAGGAGCAATAATGACAGCATCTCCTTCCCCGCTGTCTATTCCCGCTTTGGCAGGATAAACAATCAGCCCGCGTTTTTTCGCCTCGCCGATCATGCGCTGGGTAACCGCCTGCTCTGGTGGAAAAACGTTCTTCGTTTTCTTGTCAGATACAAATTCAATGCCTAATAGCAGTCCTTTACCGCGCACATCACCAATGATCTCGCTTTGAGATGCTGCCTCAACAAGCTGCTTTCTCAGCGCAGCCCCCTTTTTTTCTGATTGCTTGATCAAGTCATGCTTTAACACATATCGCAAAACTTCAAGAGCAGCTTTGGCAGAATAGGGGTGTGCACTATATGTGTGGCCGCTCATAATCACACCTGAACCTTGTTTTATCGTCTCAATAATAGAGTCAGATACAACGGCAGCGGCAATTGGCGCATACCCGGCACCGAGGCCCTTCCCCAGTACAGCAATATCTGGAACGGTGTGCCAATGTTCTGTCGCAAGCATCCTTCCTGTTCTTCCAAGCCCTGTCATCACTTCGTCTGCAATAAAGAGCACTTCGTGTGTGCGGCATACCTCACTTAATCTTTCATAATATCCCGGAGGCGGAGTGATCGCTGCTCCTGCGGCTCCGATGATAGGCTCAGCCACAAAGCCGGCGATAAATTGGCTTCCGATTCTTTTGATGGACGTATCGAGTTCATCAGCGGCAGCCTGAACAAAATCCTCTTCCGTCTTATGATTCTGCCGATAAACATGAGGAGCTGAGATAGCGGGATATCGTTCAACTAGATGGGTGAACCGGTATCTCCTTTCATAAAAACCAGATAATGAAAGCGCTCCCAAAGTTATTCCGTGGTAACTGCTCCATCGCGACAAAAAGATGGATTTTTGCGTTTGTTTTTTTTCCTGCCAATATTGAATGGCGATTTTCATAGCGGTTTCTATTGCTTCTGAACCGCTGTTGACAAAAAAAGACCAATTCACATCTCCCGGAAGCTCCTGCGCCAAGAGAGCGGCTAATTGCTCGGCGGGCTCACTCGTAAACTGTGAGCGGTAAGCAAAAGACACCTGGTCAAGCTGTTCTTTCAGCTTCTCAGTCACATCACGAACCCCGTGGCCGATGTTGCATGTCACCGCACCTGATGAGCCGTCAAGATATCTTTTTCCAGTTTGATCATAAACATATGAACCCTTCGCATAGCTGACAACCGGATAGGCCGAACTAAGCTCCGGCTTAATCAAATAACTGCTCATGCTCCCACCTCAAAAACCCATTTGCTATATTGTATGAGTGTCCAAATTGCGTCATGACGTTCCCCGCAAAAACTTTTTCACACAAAAAAGAGCCTTCCTGAACGGAAAGGCTCTTTTTGAATTTCACCTTCTAGCAAATAAAAGCGGCTCCGACAATAATTAATAAAATGAACAAGACAACAATCAATACAAACGTATTTTTCTCGCAGCCAAATCCGTAACCGTATCCAGGGTATCTATGCATGCTGTTTTCATCCTTTCTTATCACGATATACGGCATTTTATGCGGGCCAAGTCCCAAATGGTTTGTGCGAACGCCTATTTCATGTAAGGAAATAATGAAAAACAGTATGCACCCGCTCATATTTTTTAAACGTCAGATTTTCGTAAAAATGGGTTGCGCCGTCAATGCTTGTAGCCACTAAATAGGCCGCTTCCATTCCTAGTGATTTGGCGATGGACAGCATTTCTTTCACTAAGATACTGCCATAGCCCTTCCTTTGAAACTGATCCAAAATTGCCACTTCTTCGATTTTGGCCGTTTTCTCTTGCGGATGAATGAACAGCTCCCCGCACCCAATGGGAATCTTCTGTTCCTGGTCGCTGTAACAAACAACCAGGATAATCGTACCCGCTTTGTAAAAGGGATATTTTCTTTTTAGTTTTTGTTCAGCGATCGCTTCTCCAATATAAATGGAATCGTAAATTTTCATGATAGAAGATCCGTCGCTAAGGCTTTTTGCCGTCCCCCATGCCGTTAACGGATGTCCCGTCTGCCCCTTCCAGTCATCAAGCTTCATGTCATAAAACAGCTCATCCTCGACAACAAACCCCCTTTTTACAAGCGATTGCTTCAAACCGAGCGGAAAAACATGCTGCGGGGACGCTTTTAAATGAAGATAATTCGCATCAAGAAGCTTTGGTACGGATGGCAAAAAATCCAGTAACCGCTCCAATGGAAACGTATCATGGAGCTGAACAAAGTTATGAGAAAAAATTTGCGGAAGCTCCGGATCTCTATATACGCTGTAATGATCAAACGATGCTGATTCAGACGTTAACAATATATATTGATGTTCCGTTTTTGAATAATGTCCTGTCATGAACGTCTCCTTTTTATGACCTATACCTTTACTCAGTTGCAATATTCAATTTCTTTATAATCTCATCGTACACCGGATAAAACGGCTTTCCAATTGGAAATTGCTGAATATTTCGGAAAGAAGCGGATATTGGCTTCTGATGTAAAAAGAATTTCCTTGCTACTTGCTCACTAATCGGGTGAAAGACGCCGTTTAGAAACAAAAACGGCTCGCGTTCTATAAAAAACAGCCTTCGCCCAGGCGGATTTTCGATCCATCCAGATCGTTCCCGCGTAATTGGCAGCCCTTCCGGCAGCGCCTCCAGTTCTTCTTTTTCAATTGTCAATATGTCTTTTCTTTTAAATTGATAAAACTGAAAAGCATACTGGCCCTCAATCCGTCTTTTTTTTCCGGCTTCGATATAAAATATTGCTGGATGGTCGGCTTCCTTTACTAATATATAGTTCGGAATGTTTAAAATCTTTCCAATGCTATATTGGAATAAATACGGGTCCGGAACAGCCACAGTCCGATTTAGATACAAAGAACCCCACCTTTCCCCGACAGGATGCCTTACACCCTGATCAAGAAAATACACGTTTTGATCTGAACCTTTTACAAATGAACCGTCAATCAAATCAGCGGGCAGAAACCGATATGCATTTTGAAATGAATCGGGGGTTTTATAGGTTGTATCTAATACTTCATTTATCGGCAGAAATGGGGCAAAGTTGTTGATCCTGGCCCAAAAAATTGAGTCGCCATGATTCCAATGCGTCATATCATCATCCCAATAGCTTCCATATTTATGTTGAATACGATCAAGTAGCGAACGGCGATGCATAACTGAACAATGATCAACTTGAAAAGCGGCCTGATCAAGCACTGCATTGGCATTTCTATAGAAATGGGAAATTTCCTCTCCCCTTTCGTTTACATGTACAACTTTTTGTTTTGAATAGACAGCCTGTGCCTCAGGCTTATGTGAAAACGTCTGCACCATACGGCTCAGCCGCTCAGGATGATAAACAGTGTCATCGGTGAGATAGGAAATGTAATCGCCGTCGGCATATGGGAGTGCGCTGTTAATTAATGTGGCATAACGGGTTGTTTTTAGTCGTTCTGCGGGATGTACGAAACTGTTTTGATAACGAATACGCTGGTCATGAAGGTACTTTTGAATCACCGCAGTTGTTTCTTCATTAGAATGATCATCCATGATAAATAGCTCCCAGTGATCATATGTTTGCTTCATGACGCTTTCAATCGCTTTTTGCAGATAATTAGGTTTGTTGTAACTCGTTAAAATAATGGACACTTTCTCTCCCATCTATACAGCCCCCCTATCGTCAAACATAAAAACGGCTCCGCAGCAAGCAGAGCCACTGTCATCATTTAAAAAGCACCCCAGCTTACAATACTTGAGAGTGCGACATTCGATCTCGTGTTATTTAACGGGTTTTGAAAAATAACCAAATCAGTCAGAACCTCTTTTACGATGACGTTTTGAAGCGTATCCCCATTCGACAGATGAACTGTTGAAACCGGTACGCCAAGCTCTTTTGCAAATACGAGCTGCCGTCTGAGATCAGATGGATTTCCTTCAGAAGATGATTGACGTATGAGCAGAATCAGCAAAAGCAGAATAAAATGCAGTTCATCTTGATTTTCTTCTTGATTCACATGTTTCTCTAAATCCAAACAATCCCTCTCCCTTATCCTTATACTCTATTTCACAATATGAACTGACTTTGATTTATGGTATAGGCTATGTCCACTCATTTAAAAAATCAGCATTTTCCTTAAATGTAAGAAAAATAGATCAGGTACGGCGTTCGACTCATACCAATTGGCAATCCGAAGAATATGATTAACGTGAGTTCACTATTGGATAGGAGGTGTGTGTAATGAGCTCTGAAAATGCACAGTTAAAAAAGGATTTGATTAAAACCCTTTTAAGCCCTTTATTCTCAACAGAAGGAGGAGTAAACGTGGATAATAATCTTAAAGACATGCTTGAAGCTGCCATCGATCAAAAAGTAGATGAAAGTGATATGATTACGGCTGAATCTACTTCCCTTCCGGCAAGATGGATTTTTGCCAGAGTTACGCCAGGCACTACAATCAGTATTGTGACTGATTCCGGTGACATGATCGGCCCGGTTGTCTTCGTTGCTTTCGATCAAGTTCACGGTATCGTATTTGTAACACAGGAAAGCTCCGTCACTCCGGCAGGTCAAGCTACAACATTAATTGATGTAGACAAAGTAGAAAGCGTTACGTTCTTTTCGTAACATCTGATGAAAGTCTTGTATATCCAGTCGGGATACGGAGGAATATACAGTTATTTTGACCGCTGGGCTGAAGAATGTTTTCGGAACACTCATACAGAGTATATGTCTGCAGATACACCGGAGGCAGAATCTCTGGTGAAGATCGAAACGTTTCAGCCGGACTTCGCACTTATGATGGTAGGAGACCGCGTTCCTCACGACTGGCTGACCTGGTTAAAGGGTAAGGGTATCCCCGTGTATGTTTGGCTGACCGAAGACCCATTTTATATTGATATCAGTCTTCAGGTGATTAAGCACGCTGACGCCATATTAACGATTGAACAAAATGCCGCTCTCTATTACCGGGAGCTTGGCTGCCAGCACGTCTATTATGTTCCGATTCCAGTTAATCATCGGCTGTTTAGAAAAATGGACACAGAACATTCTTTTCATTCAAATCTGCTTATCATCGGCTATCCTTACCCTAATCGGGTTCAGCTTATGAAAGAAGCGGTACATCTGCCTTTCACGGTTCGAGTAATCGGAAAGGAATGGAGAAAATATCTGCCTAAAAAAGTGCTCAAACAGCCGCATATCGATGTCGTCAGCACGTGGGTTCCGCCCGAACAGGCCGTTCATTATTACAATGGGGCAGACATCGTGATCAATGCGCATCGGCCCTATCATTTTGCTTTCAACAAAAATCATTTCCGCATCAAAAATGCCAGTTTTAATAACAGAACGTTTGATATCGCTGCATGTGAAGCATTTCAATTAACAGATTTACCCGCGGCACATCCTTTTTCATCCTTTATTTCTTATCACAACATCAACGATTTTAAGGAAAAAGCCGCTTTCTATATCAACCATCCTGAGGAACGGCATAAAGCAGCAGCAGCCAATTACAAAGAGACCGTACCCGCAAATACGTATGATGAGCTTCCTGCAAAACTAAAGGCGATTCATCTGGCGCTTTCTTGAAAAATCGTTCATTGATATGAACGATTTTTTGATCTGCAGAAAAAAGCAGCTTACTCAGCTGCTTTCTTTTTTAGCCGTCAGAACGGTCCTTCAGCTTCCTCGGATTCACCTGCTTATGAAGATCAGGCTTTCCGCCGAGATGCTTTGCAATCTGTTCCCACGACACAATTTTGAAGTTTTGATTGACGGCTTGTCCATTTTCAATATTTTCGCCGTCCTGCGCCACAAAAATCCCGTACGGATATTTTGGGCCAAGCCCGAAGCCGAGAACATCAATACCATCTGTATCACTAGTACCGTCTATCTTCTCGCCATCTGTAATGTCAAAGTTGGCTACATAGCGATTGCTTCCCTGCCGTTCATACATTGCATAGCTGTTATTTCCTTGACTTGAAGCCATGAGATATCCTTTACCCTCTGGCGCATAATAGATCGTCAGTCCCTCAATATCAGCTGTCAAATGTTCTCCAGTCGCACGGTCGACAACCTGCCCCTTTGATCCTCCGCCAGGCTCAGCATTAAATTTCCAGATGGCTTCATCTTCCTCTGCTATGTACAGGTTCCCGTACTCATCATCCGCGACAAGGCCTTCGGTCTGAGAATTCAATTTAAATTCACGCACTTTTTTCCCTGACACATAACCCTTTCCATTATCAACAATTTCATACTGCTCAAATTCTCCTTGTTTGCCTGTCACTAATGCGTAAAATGCTCCTGTTTTCTGACTATGATACAGGCTGAATCCGTATACCTCAGAAATATTAGTGGCTATAGGGTGGTTCGGGTCTGTAATGCTTTTCAATATTCCTTTATCCCCGTCAATTGCATATACTTCAATTGTATTCTTTCCTTCAGACCGGTTGGAGGCGGCAGCTATATCAATTTTTTCGCCGCTAAATGGAAAATCATAGCGCAGATCGACATTATTGAGTTTGCCAAACTCGAAAGAATGAATCTGTTTGCCGTCCAAATCATACACGACTAGACCTGATTTCTTATTTGTCGTGATCAACTTGCTTTTTTCCGGATGCTTTTCATTGACCCAAATGGCCGGGTCATCCGCTGCGTCATCACCAGAAGCGACTGGATCTGTCTCCGTTTGCGCCGTCACTTTAAAATGCTGTTCCTCATTCACATGATGTGCCGACACCGAGTTTGCTGTCAGGCTAAGAAATAAACCCGCGGCAGTGCTTAGCAGCATTGTTTTTGAAACCTTCATTTGAATACCCTCCTTTTTATCACTATCACTCTCTATTGTAAAATATATACAGGTCTTTAACTGTGAGGAAAATGAACCCTTTTTTTATAGTGTTTCTGACTCATAAATCGCTTTTCCTTACGATGTACGTGAAAATGACTCCGTCAGATTTGCTTTTGCGGCGCGAAATAAACCAAAATGAATAATTAGTACATTGTTTATTTAGTTAGAATATTCTCATGATCATTCCCCTAAATTTTTTTATTGGTTGCTTTCATTAACTCGAGCATCGATGAGCACCTTCTCGTAAATCCTGGATTTGCTGTTGAATGATTTCAGTTAAAGCTGAATAAAAATAAAATTGGAATCATCCAACAATTAACATTTAGATTATTGCGGCTAAATGCGGTTTGTACTATTCCATAAGAAGGAAGGAATCGTTGATGACAAAGCTTTGCCGAGAAGTTTGGATCGAAGTCAATCTTGACGCCATAAAAAAAAATTTGCGAGCCATACGCCATCATATACCAAAAAAGAGCAAAATTATGGCTGTCGTAAAAGCGAACGGTTATGGTCATGGGTCAGTAGAAGTAGCGCGCCATGCACTGGAACACGGGGCGAGTGAGCTCGCTGTTGCCAGCGTGGAGGAAGGAATCGTTTTACGAAAAGCAGGGATTACAGCACCTATTCTTGTGCTTGGTTTTACATCCCTTAGTTGTGTGAAAAAGTCAGCAGCTTGGAATATAGAGTTATCAGCATTTCAGGTTGATTGGATTAAAAAAGCTAGCGAAATATTGGAAAATGAAGCAAGTACTAACCGATTGGGTATACATATTAATGTGGATACTGGTATGGGCCGATTAGGTGTACGTACAAAAGAAGAACTTTTAGCAGTAGTGAAAGCACTAACAGCAAGTAAATCCCTAAGATGGGCAGGTATTTTTACACATTTCTCAACAGCTGATGAACCAGACACCACACTAACCAAGCTGCAGCACGATAAATTTGTCAGTTTTCTCAGCTTTTTAAAGAAGCAAGGCATTGAGCTGCCCACCGTGCATATGAGCAATACGGCTGCCGCCATCGCTTTCCCTGAATTTAGTGCTGATATGATTCGTTTAGGTATAGGCTTATATGGTTTATATCCTTCAGCATATATAAAAGAACTTAACCTCGTTAGGCTTACACCTGCATTAAGTTTAAAGGCGCGTATCGCTTATGTGAAAACGATGCGAACAGAACCGCGGACCATTAGTTATGGTGCTACATACATCGCGGAACCTGAGGAAGTAATCGCTACACTCCCGGTCGGCTATGCTGACGGTTATTCCCGTGCACTTTCCAATCGCGGATTTGTTCTTCATCGCGGAAGACGAGTGCCGGTAGTGGGAAGAGTGACAATGGATATGATAATGGTTAGTTTAGGAGAGAGCGGTGAAGGTAAACAAGGAGAGGAAGTCGTGATTTATGGTCAGCAAAGGGGAGCTGAGATTCCCGTAGATGAAGTTGCTGAAATGCTCAATACGATTAACTATGAAGTGGTGTCTACATTAAGCCGCCGCGTCCCTCGTTTTTATATAAGAGATGGCGAGATTTTTAAGGTATCAACTCCAGTATTGTACGTGTAGATGTTCACTTATTTTTTTACAACACACGAGGTTGTTCATCTTAAAATCTTCTTTTATGCAAAAATCAAGGTTCCTCATCTGAGAGATTTTGCTGATGTATAGAAATCTTCGACAAATTTCGAAATCTATCCGCTGTCATCCAAGTTGTCCGACAATTGGACTAGACAGGGATTTGGATGCTGGTGGAAAGCCAGAAAAGAAGAACCTACAAAGTCAAATAAAAAAACCGAAATCATTGTTTATACAACAAAACCTAAAACAATTAACATCCCCTCATGAAATTGAATCACTGTATGAATGGGGCAATCTTATATGCCCCTTCCAGTTCGCAAAGTCAATCTGCCTGGGTATCAATCAGATCAAGCCCCACTTATTACAAAAGACAGAATTGCCCAGATATTGAAGATTTGCATCAAGAAAAAAAGGCATAAAAACAAGCCTGTCTATCCATTAGGCAGGCCTGTTTTTTTGATTTATTTATCAAAGAGATGCAGATAGCTTTCGTACCCTTCTTCTTTCAGTTTATCCTTCGGCACAAAACGCAGCGCCGCTGAATTTATGCAGTAACGCAGCCCGCTTGGCCCCGGTCCGTCATTAAATACATGGCCAAGATGAGAATCAGCAGTGCGGCTTCTCACTTCTGTGCGAATCATGCCGTGGCTCGTATCTAGTTTTTCTTCCACTTCTTCTTCTTCAATCGGCTTTGTAAAGCTTGGCCAGCCGCAGTGGGAATCAAATTTATCCTTGGATGTAAACAATGGCTTGCCTGACACAATGTCTACATACAGCCCTTCCTCTTTATGATCCCAATATTCATTTTGAAACGGCGGCTCCGTGCCGTTATTTTGCGTCACCTCATATTGCATGCGATTTAGTGACTTCATTTTTTCTTCTTTATTGTACGCCATTTATTTCGCCCCCCAATGCTCGCTGATAAATCCGGCTCGTCCAGAACCTGTCCGGTAGCGCTGATAATGTCCTGGATTCTTTTTATAAAAATGCTGATGGTAGTCTTCCGCTTCATAGAAAGGTTCAGCTTTTAAAATGTCCGTTACAATCGGGTCTTTAAAGACGCCGCTTTCTGCCAGGCGCTGCTTGGAAGCTTCCGCAAGCTCCTTTTGTTTTTCATTATGATAAAAAATGGCTGCACGGTAGGAGGTGCCGCGATCTGCAAACTGGCCGCCGGCATCTGTCGGGTCGATTTGCTGCCAAAATAATTCAAGCAGTTTTTCATAAGGGAACACATCAGGATGAAACGTGATTTGAACCGCTTCACGATGACCTGTCGTTTCACTGCACACCTCTTCATACGTAGGGTTTTCAGTATGGCCGCCTGTATACCCGGACACCACTTTTTCAATTCCCGGCTGTTCGTCAAAAGGTTTAACCATACACCAAAAACAGCCTCCTGCAAATGTGGCGATTTCTTTTTTTTCAGACATACTGGTGCCTCCTTTGTTAATACGTGGTATTATTATATTATAGCATGTAATAATAGAATGAAAATGATTCTGCTTTTCAATAAAATCTATAGGTTTTAAGCAATATGCTTATGTAATGGAGGTTCACAAATTTGAAAGTAAGAACACAGATGATGTACGATATGGAAACTTTACTCCGTAAAGTCTTTAAACAAATACGCAACGAAATCAATGAAATTCTAGATAAAGAGCTGTCACGGAATGAATTTACGATTCTGCGGATCCTCAGTGAACAAGGGCCCAAAAAAGTTACTGAATTTGCGCCTATTTTAGAGGTATCGGCAAGCCACATTACGGCTGTGACTGATGCGCTGGTAGAAAAGGAATGGATTACGAGAATCAGATCGAAGGAAGACAGACGCATCATCCGCATTCATATCACTGAAGCGGGTGAAAAAGTCCTTCAGCATTTCAACGAGAAAAAAACGGAATATTTCTTTAAACGCTTTGACTGCTACAGTGATGCCGAACTTGCCTCATTAATCGAGCTCTTCAGCAAACTTGATAAAAAACGGTGAAAAAAAGCACATACCGCTATATATGGGTATGTGCTTTTCACAGCGCTCACTTATTTTGCAGTGAACAGTTTCATTGTTTTCCAGCGGCCGTATCTGTAATACAAAAAAGCCGCACAGCTGCTTAATAAAAAACTCATTCCGATTCCGAGCCCGATTCCTTTCTGTCCAAGCCAAGCTGAAAATAGGGCTGTGAAAGGATATCTCAAAACCCAAAACGATATCAAATTTAAAACCAGCACCTGCAGCATCGCTCCCGCTGCCCTGACGATTCCGTTCAGTACGAAATTAATTCCGATAAAAGGATAGAAAAACGCGATCCAGCGCAAATATTGTTCACCAAACGCGACCGCATCAGGCTCGCTGATAAATAACCTCATGAGGTATTTACCAAATACCCAAAGTATAACTGCAATCACCAGCATGCAAGAAATAACAGCCATCACACCAAGCCTCGCAATGGTTCCCACTCTTTTAAAGTTTCCGACTCCGATATTTTGCCCTGCCATACTGTTGACCGCCGTACCGGCAGCCATAGCCGGAAGCGTGATGAGGCTGTCCAGCCGCTGCACCGCGCCGAAGCCTGACACAACGTGCTCTCCGTATGAGTTGACAACACTCATAATCGCCATCATGCCGCCTGTAATCACCATCATCTGCAGACCGGCTGGAATCCCGAGTTTTAAAATCAGCGCGGACTCTTCCCATTTGGGCATGCGCGGAATAGAGAACGGCACAAGCTTGTGTTTGATGACATAAAACAACCCATACAGAAACGCAATGCCCTGTGACAAAATCGTCGAATAAGCAGCTCCCGCTATTCCCATGCGGAACACAGAAATAAAGAGCGGTGCCAACACTGTATTCAGCACAACGGCAAACGCAATAAACCGGAGAGGTGTTTTGCTGTCGCCAAGCGCCCGAAGCACAGTACTGATAAAGTTATATCCAAACAAAAATAAAATGCCGATAAATTGAATCTGTAAATAGGTCTCAGCAAGCGGAATCATCGACTCCGGCGTTTTTAGAAGACGAAGCAAAAGCTCTGACAGAAAAAAACCGGCCGCGCCGAATCCGATGCTTAGGCCTGTTAATAAAACAACAAAGGCGTTAATATACGACGCCATTCCTTTTTCATCATCTTTTCCCTTTTGCTGTGACAAAATCGTTAACGTCGCATTGTTAAGGCCCAAAATAAAAGACAGCACGGTTAATACAATCGTGCTTGATACCGCGGCTGCCCCAAGGGCCTTTGCCCCCAGTAAATTTCCGATCCACAAACTGTCTATAAATTGAAAGGAAACCTGCAATGCGTTTCCGAGCATAATAGGCATTGAAAACAGCACAAGCTGTTTCAGCACGTTCCCCTGTGTAAAATCGTATGCTTTCATTTTTTCTCCTCGTGTTCTCAAATTTTCTTCAGGCGCACGAAAAAAGAGACGTTGTTTCATGTCTCTTTTTTCATGATTTATCGGTTTTTTTCCGGTCTCTCATACCAAATGTAAACACCATCACACTTAGGAACAAGGCACAATAGGAAACGTTCAAATACATTTGATCCATATCTTCAGTGGCCAGATGATGATAAGCAAGCCAGCCGAAATACAGGGAAAATATAAAGGATAATAAACTGAAATACTGGTAAATCCGTTTCATTTTCAGTCACCTCTATTGTTTAGGATGGTAATAGGAAAACTCAATTTCATCTTTTTCTAAATTTATTTTATCCGCTTTGACATACATTCCATTCGTTAAAGGCATTTCTGACAGACGCACTTCAATGCTTTTATCGCCGGGATGAACGTGGACAAATGACGGCAATTCGTAAAAGCTGTCCATATAATTTAACACAAAGCTAATCGGTATACTCAATTTCCCTAACGAAAATTTCGTGACATTCAACTCCACATCGCCATTTTTTTTCACAGTCGGTTCAAAAGCGACAAACGCATCAATGGACGTGGAAAAAGCCTTGATTTTCCCTGCGACATGAACATCATCATCTATCTCTACTTTATAATCAAGCTTGTTTGCTGCTTTGTCGTTTAAATATGAGTTGACAAACGCAGCTAATGATTCTTTTGTGCTTGTCACTTGAAATCCATACTCACTCTGAGATGAATCCTTCACCTGAGCTTGTTCTCCCGGCAGCATAACAAGTGTCACAAACCCAGCGGCGAGGACAATATTGATTGCAAGCAATATAAAAAACAGTCGTTTCCACTTATTCATGATGTCACCCTACTCTTTCGGTAATCCTTCTTTTTTAATGGCTTGATAGACCCGCTTCGCGATAAGGGAATAGCCCGTACCATTAGGATGAAAATCATCTTCCTCAGAAATTCGGCTGCTGTCACTTTTTTGATTGAACAAGTCTTCAATTTGAATGATTTTTGCATGTTTATCTTTTTTCAGCTCTTTTTCAGCAATATGGTTCCAATCAGTGACGACTCCGTTTATTTCATTTAATTCAGATAGCGTGAACGTAAACGGATTATACATGCTGACATAAATCAGCTCAGCGTGATCATTCAGCTCCCGGATTTCAGAAATGATTTTTTCAAAACGCTTTTCATACGGCTTTTCCGCTTCCTGAAACGGTTCAACGGTTAATTGCAGAAAGTTTTGGCGAAGGACTTTCATCAAATCATTACCGCCAATGGTAAAAAAGACATAATCTGCGTCCTTTATGCCTTTTTGAACCTTTTTATCTTTTAGTTTCTCTAACAAATCATCCGAACGGTTCCCTTTCACGGCATAATTCTTTACGTCTACCGTTTTGACTTGTTTATCTGACCGGATAGAATCCGCCACCTTGCCGACGTATCCCTTTCCTTCGGGATCTCCGACACCTTCTGTCAGCGAATCTCCGACAGCAGCAATGACAATGTGCTCTTTCGTTTTCGTTTCATGGGCTTTTTGTTTTCCCTCAGATGCTGTACGTATGCTCGTACAAGCAGTAAGAAGCAAAATCAAACTGGCCATGAGTGAAAAAATGCGCAGCTTCAATCTTGTTGCTCCTTCCCATTCTACTAGTGGAAAGTGTATCATGTTTTAGAAGATTTGCAAATGCCTAGTCTCCTAGCTTACTTGAGTGTACTGGCTGTCTTCACATCGGCGATAATATCATCGTACGGTGTATTTTCTACTCCGTTGTAATCTTTCAGCACCTTACCTTTGGGGCCTACCAAATAAAAAGAAGAATAATGAATGACTTGGTCCTCTCCCTCCGGTTTCTTCACAATCGCTTTAAAGCTCTTAAGCGCGAATGCCTCAATGTCACTCTGGCTGTATCCCGTGAGGAAATCCCAGTTATCAAAAGATAATGGATAGTTTGCGGCAAATTTCTTCAGCTGTTTCGGCTTATCGTTTTCTGGATCAACGCTAAAGGATACGATACGGACATCTATGTTCTCAGCCTTCAGTTTTTTTTGCAGCTCGGTCATATGAGCGGTCATCGGCGGACATACAGTTTCACAATTGGTAAAAATAAAATCCGCCAGCCATACTTCTCCTTTTAAACTCTCTAAAGAAACATTCTTGCCGTCTTGGTTTTGAAATGTAAAAGGCTCCACCTCGTAATTGAGCGGATCTTTAATCTGTTGTCCTCCGCAGGCACACAAAAACAGAAAAAACAGCCCTGCCGTTAAACCCTTGATAACCTTCATGACTTTCACCCTTTCCAGCCAGCATAAAACGCTTTCTAAAACAGTTCTAACCTGCTGCGTCCCATGTTTGTATTCGATACCGGTCAAAAAAAATCCTGCATGCCTCCCAATCTACAAATACAAAGGGGGACACACAGGTATAAACTCCATATCACGCGTTGTGCTTTAACACCTCTTGATGAAAAACAGCCTGATAATCTGCCCATTTCATCCGGCGCTTCATATAATGTCGGAAAGAATACACTTTTGCCCTGCTGTTTGATGAAAACACTTCTTTTAAGTAGAACTGCAAATGGTGATGTAACATAAAGAAATAGTGCTCATCTTCCTTTAAAACAGGTATTTCTGTCACTTTCACCTGAATCCCGTCACTGCGTTTGAACTCTAGGCTTTTGAGTAACAAGCTATCAATCCTCTTTTTTTGTTTTTCTTCTATTATATACAATGCCAGCCAGGCTGTCTGTCATTTTGCGCGGTTGTGTGAAAAAATTAGATCAGCAAATGAAACAAGTCCTCATCCTTATTCACCTCTACATAATGAAACGCTTTTCTATTCATCCGTTCAATCAGCGGTCCATAGTCTGCCTTGTTCTGCAGCTCGATGCCGACAAGAGCAGGCCCGTTGCTTTTATTATTTTTCTTCGTATATTCAAACCTTGTAATGTCATCATTAGGTCCGAGGACTTCGTCAAGAAACTCGCGGAGCGCTCCCGCTCTTTGCGGAAAATTGACGATAAAATAATGCTGAAGTCCCTCAAAAATCAAAGACCGCTCTTTCATTTCCTGCATTCTTCCGATATCGTTATTGCCCCCGCTGACCACACACACTACATTTTTGCCTTTAATTTCATCCTTGTACAAATCAAGCGCGGCAACAGAAAGAGCTCCAGCCGGTTCAGCAACAATCGCACATTCGTTATATAATTCAAGAATGGATGTACATACTTTCCCTTCAGGCACAAGGAGGATGTCATCCACGACCGCTTCCAGCGTCTGGAACGTTTCCTCCCCAATTTTTTTAACAGCGGCTCCATCTACAAATTTATCAATTTTATCAAGTGTGATGACATGCCCGGCTTTGTTTGATTCAAAATAGGATGCCGCACCCGCCGGCTCAACAGCAATTACCTTTGTATCAGGGGACACATTTTTCAAATATGTACCTACCCCTGAGAGAAGGCCGCCGCCTCCGACACTTGCAAACAGAAAATGCGGTTCTGTATCAATGTCGTTTAAAATCTCGACTGCCAGCGTTCCCTGGCCCGCCATCACATCCGGATCATCGAACGGATGGATAAACGTCCGGGATTCCGCCTCACAGCACTCAACAGCGCTTTTATACGCATCGTCAAACGTATCACCTGTCAAAATAATATCGATAAATCCTTTTCCGAACAGTTCAACTTGAGACACTTTTTGTCTCGGTGTTGTAGACGGCATAAAAATTTTCCCGTGAATGCCGAGATGTTTACATGAGAACGCCACACCTTGAGCATGGTTTCCGGCACTTGCACACACAACTCCGTTCTCAGTCTGCTCGCTGGAAAGCTGTTTCATTTTATGATAAGCCCCTCTGAGCTTAAAAGATCTGACAACTTGCAAGTCTTCACGTTTCAAATAGATATTGCATTCATATCTCTCAGAAAGTCTGTCATTCCTTTGCAAAGGTGTGTGAATCACAACATCCTTCACGTTTTGATGAGCCTTTAAAATGTCTTTCACTTGGATGAGAGAGTTTTCTTTAAGCAACGGTTTCATGTACAGATTCCTTTCTTGTTTTAAATCCCTATTTAATATGCCATTATAACACGAATATTCAAAAAATAAGACAATTATTTTTATTTAATAATTAAAAAAATACAGACTATATTCACCACATCCTGTTGTAACATCTGCGTCATCAGTATCCTGCTGACCCAAGAAAAAAGATGATCGTAAATAATAGGTGTTTTCAGCCAAAAGACATGATATAATAAAACCAATTAGAACCAAAAGGAGCCAATTGATGAATACCGCACCAACACTCAACACATTTCATAACCTAATCGGAGAACATCAAACATTTTTGGAAACGAAGCGAATCGCTAAGCAGTTCTCATTATCGGAGCTTCCCGTCCTGATCACAGGAAAAATCGGAACAGGGAAAGATCATTTCGCACAAGCCATACACCAGAGATCTTCGAGAAACAACGAACCTTTTATTAGCGTCAATTGCAGCGCCCACTCGGAAGAAAGCCTTATGCATGAGCTTTTTGGTCCTAACGGAAACTCAGGAGCGTTTCAAAAAACGGCACGAGGAACCCTTTTTATTGATGAAGTATGGCGGATGCCTGCTTCTGTACAAGCTCAGCTGCTAAAAGCGCTTGATTCAGACACGGAAAAACCGCGAATGATCTGTGCTTCCGCAGACGGATGCGCGGAACATACATTCAGACAAGACTTATTCTACAGACTGAATATTTTAACGCTCACACTTCCCGAATTGTCTGAACGAAAAAGCGATATACCGCTTTTGACACAGTATTTTCTCTCAAATTCAGGTCAGCAATTGTTAATTGATCCCTCAGTCTTTCCGATGCTTGAGCAGCACACATTTGAAGGCAATGTCAGAGAATTAAAAAACGCCGCAGATTATATGGCAGCAGTGTCAAGCGGAGGAACCATTCATTCATATGACGTCCCGCCATACATTAGGGGCGCAATAGACGGAAAAGCGTCGAAGAAAAAAGCGAAGCTGCTGACTTTAATGGAAAAAGCGGAGTTTTTGTTTATTTTGGAAACAATAAAAGCGTTAAACGAAAAAGGAGAGCCAGCCAGCAGACGGATCATTTCCGAACACAGCAAAAACACCCAAACGTCGTTAACTCCTCAGCAGGTCAGAAGCCGACTCGACTATTTGGAGAAAAAAGATTATGTCACAAAAAGCCGCGGACGCGCCGGCACTAAAATTACGTTAGAGGGCTTGAGCTTTTTAGAAACGCTGAAAAATCAAATGATCTAGCGATCGAAAGGAGAATGCACTTGTTTACAATCAAAGAAGAGATCGCCAATGCAATTACACATGGCATCGGTGTACTCTTATCCATACCCGCACTAGTGTTTCTGATCATATTTGCAGCTAATTACGGCTCCGCATGGGATATTGTCAGCTTTACGATATTCGGTGTCTCTATGCTGCTGCTTTATCTAAGCTCCACACTGCTTCACAGCATCACACATAAAAAAACGAAGAATATTTTGGAGATTATTGACCATAGCGCCATTTACGTTCTGATCGCCGGAACCTATACGCCTTTTTTGCTAGGCCCGCTGAAAGGCACGCTCGGCTTCACCCTGCTGGTTATCGTATGGTCACTCGCCCTAGGCGGAATCGTTTTTAAAATTTTCTTCGTGAAACGCTTTATCCTATTGTCAACCTTAGTGTATTTGATCATGGGGTGGCTGATGATTATCGCGGTTAAACCTTTATATGCTTCGCTGAGCGGAGCGGGATTCAGCCTTCTTTTTCTCGGCGGCATTTTATACTCTGTCGGAACCATCTTTTACATTTGGAAAAAGATCCCCTTCCATCACGCCATTTGGCACAGCTTTGTATTAGGCGGAAGCGCTGCGATGTTCTTCTGCGTGCTGCTTTATTGTGTGAAGGTGCCGTTCATGTCGTAACAGAAAAGCGCAGTCTTAAAGACTGCGCTTTTTTATGCACGTAATTGCTTTTCATTTGCAGGTATATAAGCTTTTGAAAATGACAATTCAATGTCTGCCGGTTTTAAACGTTTAAAAATCGATCCCTTTTGCAGTTCATCTGTCCCTTTCGTTTCCACCATCACCAACGGAAGATGATAGCGGGCCGCAAGTTCAACAGGATCTATAGAACCATCTAATGAAAGAATCAGGCTTTGTCCTTTTTCAAGCTGTTTCGTCACATCTTCATATACCTTTTCTGAACTGCCGTCTGCAATCACATCCATCCGATTGAGCCATTGCCCGATAAAAGGCAAGCGAAATACTTTTGGATTAGCGATAAAGCCGGCCGGTTCCTCAATATATCCAGCAATTAAGGCCAGTTCAGCTAAACGCAAACGGGGATGCACATACAAAACAGGACCGCGCGGTATTGGTTCAGGCTGATGGATCGTCACAACTGAACCAGTCATGCCGATGCAGCCTTCCATAAACGCCTTTGGCTGTTCATAGACAAGAGTCATCTGTTTTTTGTATGACAGACGGGGGTCAAGCATCGTTTGATTAAATAATTGTTTCATATTTTTTAACAGCATATACACAATATAAACTACTAGCAAGCTGTAACGAACCAATTAAAATCCTCCCGCTTCAGAAGAATTCTTTTTTTCATACATTAGAAATTCGTAATCGTACGGGTTTTTTTCGTCCTTGATCCCCTGCTCAGAAGAAACCAGCTTCCAATTGGTTTCATCAAATTCAGGGAAGTGACGGTCACCCTCAAACTCGTGATGAATTTTGGTCATATACAGTCTGTCCGCATAAGGGAACAGCGCTGTATAGAGCTGAGCCCCTCCGATCACAAAGCATTCCTCAGAACCTGAACAAATGTCCAGCACATCCTTTAATGAACTGACAACCGTGCATCCCGGAAATTCTGAAGCCGGCGCTGAAGTGACAACAATATTTTTCCGGTTTGGAAGCGGACGTCCAATGGATTCATATGTTTTTCGGCCCATAATGATTGAATGGCCCGATGTTACTTTTTTAAAGTACGCAAGATCATTGGGTAAATGCCACGGCAAATCATTGTCTTTGCCGATAAGCCTGTTGGCATCCATCGCAAAAATGAACGAAATCATACGCTTACCGCTCCTTTGATATGAGGATGCGGATCATAATCCTCGATGATAAAGTCCTCAAATGCAAAGTTGAAAATAGAATCAATCTCCCTGGCGAAACGAAGCTTCGGAAGCGGGCGAATGTCTCTTGTCAGTTGCAAATTGACTTGTTCAATATGGTTTTGATAAATATGGACATCGCCAAATGTATGAATAAACTCTCCCGGTTCAAGCCCAGTCACATGAGCAATCATCATGGTTAGCAGGGCATAAGAAGTAATGTTAAACGGCACACCGAGGAAAACATCGGCAGAGCGCTGATACAGCTGACAGGACAGCTTGCCGTCAGACACGTAGAATTGGAACAGGCAATGGCACGGCGGCAACGCCATTTTATCAATTTCAGCAACATTCCAGGCACTGACGATTAAGCGTCTGGAATTCGGATTTGTCTTAATATCCTCAATAAGACGGGAAATTTGATCAACGGTTTCCCCGTCAGCTCCCCGCCAAGAACGCCATTGTGAACCGTATACAGGCCCGAGTTCACCGTTTTCATCAGCCCACTCATTCCAGATCCGCACTCCATTTTCCTGCAGATAGCGTACATTGGTATCCCCTTTTAAAAACCAAAGCAATTCATGTGCAATTGATTTAAAGTGGAGTTTTTTAGTGGTCAGCATCGGAAAGCCTTCCTGTAAATTAAATCTCATTTGATACCCGAAGGTGCTAATTGTTCCGGTCCCTGTCCGGTCTCCTTTTTTTTCGCCATGCTCTAAAACATGCCTGCATAAATCCTTATACTGTTTCATTTTTTTCATCCTTTAAAAGTAGTCTTCTAGTAGTGTAACACAATAAAAAATCATTTCTGAACCCAGAAATGATTTTTTATAGTCAGCTGACGACAGGCTTTTCATCCTGTTCTTTTTCTTCATCTTGCAGATCCTGATGCGTATGGGCAATCCTGCTCGCCGCTGCTGCCGCAAGTGCTGCCACAATATCATCCAAAAAGGTATGGATACCGTCTGGACTTTCATCAAGTTCCTTAATAATTCCAATCTTCTCTTTATCTAGATAACCGAAGTTAGTCAAACCGATCGACCCGTACACATTGACGATTGAAAGCGGGATAATTTCATCTATGCCGTAAAGCGGTTCATCCGTTTCAACAAGGTGCTGCAGCGGTTCAGGAAGCAATTTCTGCTCAGCAAGCTGATCAAGCGCAAGTCCTGTTAATACAGCATGAATAATTTCACGTTTGTTCAGCACTTTTTCTACATTCTCCATACATACACTGAGCTGCAGATTTGGATTATATTTTTCCTGAAGCTTTTGAACAATCTGCGCAATATCTTCTATCATAACGCCCCGTTTGTTCAGCATATCTTTTGTTATATCGACCATTTCATTCATTGTGTACTTTTTCATGTCTAATGGCATCTCCTTTACGCACTCATCCAGTTGGGAGGCGTGTTGCGGTCCCAGTAAATACTCCCAAGCTCATGATGTGATTGAAATCCATCTTCTGCTGTATGATAGTGAAAATTAAACCAGTAGCCGTCATGAGGCGGGTGGTCTCTGCGCACATGGAATCTGAGGAGATCTTCTCCAGTTGTCCGATTGTAAACGTTGAAAATTTTTTCCGTTTTGCCTGCTGAAGGCTTGCTCGAGATCACAACATCCTGATATGCCTCATCATCTTGCAATGTCGCTAAAAAATCGCTAATCACATTTTCGATTTTCGGCAGGATCTCATTCCGATAGTCATCCTCAATGACAGGAGCGATTTTGCTGCCGAATTTCAAAAAGGACTGATCCTCAACGCTGTCAAGGAGCTGTTCCCTGTACGATTGAAAAAGCAGTTCAGGATCGCGCCTGTCTTCCGACTCATAATCATCGTACAGGTCATGCTCATCATAAAAAGCGGTGTAATCATTCTGCTCAAGACTGCTCGGCTGTCCGGAGGGCTTGTCCGCCATAAGAGCAGCCGGAGGAGATACGAGCCCGAACGTTACGATGGTAAATAAAACCACAAGGGTCTTTCTCATCCACAATTTCATGACTGCTTATTCCTCTCTATTTTATTGTCATGTTTCTCTTATTTTAGCACACCCGAAACATGCAAGTCATGTACTATATGAAACTGATATGGAAATTAGGAGATTCGTTGCTTTGCCGCATGTGTAAAAACGCTTACAATATACTATGAAAGGAGGCTTTCCGCATGATTGACGCTTTGTTTGCCACAGTTTCACTCTTAACATTGTTATACTTTGTCGTCATGGAAGTCACCGATTAACAGAAAGCCCGTGAGAGTAATCACGGGCTTGTTTTACTTGCAGCTTGAATAACGCCATAATGAAACAGTGCTGTTTTTCTTTTCATGACGTGAAAACCAAACTGTTCAAATCGCGGGCTTTTCCAGTGGTCTTTAAGCACTACGCTTTTTCTGGCAACGCGCACCGCTTCTATGATACACCCTTCATGCAAAACTGAATCCTCTGCCAAATCCCGTAAAGGTGCGATGCCGTCAGATGTCTCTACAGGCTCATGAAACATTGGATCGAAATAAATTACATCAACAGAGTCGTCAGGAAGCTGCTTGATATATTCAAAGCAATCCCCATTCTCCACTTGGATTCTTCTCATTGCAGCTTGAAGCTCTTCTATGTCCGTTTCCCATGAATGCAGTCCCGTCCTCACCAAAACGGATACAAGATGGTTTTTTTCGATCCCAATCACAGAGCCCGTTTCGCCTACTGCCATACTTGCGATTATGGCATCCGAACCCAGTCCGAGTGTGCAATCTAAAAACGTATCCCCTTCCGATAAACCAGTTGCCTGAAGCATCGGCTCTTGCTCCCCCCGTAAGAAGCGTTTGGCTCTAAACATCGCTGTATTCGGATGAAAAAAGAATTTGGCACCTTGTTTCGTATAAAGTTCAAACCGTTCTTTGCCGACCACAAGCAAATCACGTTTAGCTGACTTCAGCAGGTTTTTAACGGTTTGTTTATTTCGGCCGCAATATGGCATGCCCAGCTCTTTAGAAAGCTGCTTTGCGGTTTTTATGGTGTGTTCAGTCGGTCTATAGCTTGTTGTTATCATCTTCTATACTCCCAAAAAGAAAATGCCCGGAAAACGGGCATTTAGCAGTGTGCATCGAAGGCAGCGGTCAGATTTTTCATGATCTCTTCCATATCGTGTCCTTCAATTTCATGACGCGGAATAAAATGTACGACTTCTTTGCCTTTCAAAAGAGCCATTGACGGTGAAGAAGGCTCCTGGCCAGTAAAATACTCACGCATTTTTGCAGTAGCTTCTTTATCTTGGCCCGCAAATACAGTCACCGTATTGTCAGGTGTTTTGTCGTGCTGGAGGACTGCCTGTGTTGCCGCAGGACGCGCAAGGCCTGCCGCACAGCCGCACACAGAGTTAACCACTACAAGAGTTGTGCCCTCTGCCTTTTCCATAAAGTTTTCTACTTCTTCCGCTGTTGTTAATTCTTCAAAACCTGCTCCAGTCAGCTCGCGGCGCATCGGTACGACAAGCTGGCGCATGTATTCTTCATAAGCCATTGACATAAAAAAAGCCCCCTCTATTATCCTTCATCTGAAGTAAAGGATACTATAGAGAGGGCCGGATTTCAAATGTTCACGACTTAAAATAGGAGAAAGTGATTCCCGCTGTCTAGATTTTCATGATACCGCCAGTGTTGGCGCTTGTCACCAGTTTAGAATAACGGGCCAAGTAGCCAGTTTTCACCTTAGGCTCAAAACCTTTCCAGTTCGCTTTCCGTTTTTCCCATTCTTCCTCTGGAACTTGTACATCCAAGATACGTTTTTCAATATCAACGATGATATGGTCTCCGTTTTCAACAAAGGCAAGCGGTCCTCCCTCTGCGGCCTCTGGTGATACGTGGCCGATCGAGAGGCCTCGAGAGGCTCCGGAAAAACGCCCGTCCGTAATCAAAGCCACTTTTGGCCCGAGTCCCATCCCAACGATCTGGGAAGTAGGCGCCAGCATTTCCGGCATTCCAGGTCCGCCTTTTGGCCCCTCGTATCGGATGATGACGACGTCGCCTTCTTTTACTTTCCGGTTGATTATGCCGTCAAGCGCCTCATCCTGAGAATCAAATACGACAGCCGGACCTTCGTGTCTCGTAATTCCGTTCTGTACGCCGCCCGTTTTAATGATAGCGCCGTCTGGAGCCAGATTGCCGAATAAAACAGCAAGGCCGCCCTTTTCAGTGAATGGTTTATCCAGCGGATGGATGACGTCATAATCCTTCACTTCATGTCCGGCAATGGTTTCTCCAAGTGTTTTTCCTGTAACAGTCAGCGCGTCTAAATGAAGCGCTCCTTCTTTCTTGGAAAGTTCATTCAGCGCCGCTGACACGCCGCCCGCTTCATGTAGATCTTCAATAAACACATCTGATGCAGGAGCCAGCTTGGCCAAATGCGGCACGCGCTCAGCGACTTCGTTAATGCGTTCTAAAGAGTATTCAACGCCGGCTTCGTTTGCTAGAGCAAGCGTATGAAGAACGGTATTTGTTGAACCGCCGAGCGCCATATCGAGTGCAAAGGCGTTATCAATCGCTTTTACTGTGACGATATCACGCGGTTTGATATCCTTGCGAATTGTTTCCATTAATTGCGTAGCCGACTTTCTGACAAACTCTTTTCGTTCCGGTGATGTCGCGAGAATGGTTCCATTACCCGGCAAAGCTAGTCCAAGTGCTTCGGACAGACAGTTCATTGAGTTTGCTGTAAACATTCCAGAGCAAGACCCGCACGTTGGGCATCCAAACTGCTCTAGTTCTTGAAGCTCGTTTTCATTGATTTTTCCGGCTTGGTAAGCGCCTACCCCTTCGAATACTGAGGAAAGGGAGATTTTGCGCCCGTCACTTGTTCTTCCTGCCGCCATCGGCCCCCCGCTGACAAAAATCGTTGGAATATTGATGCGCATTGCCGCCATAAGCATTCCCGGCGTGATTTTGTCACAGTTCGGAATACAGACCATTCCGTCAAACCAGTGCGCGGATACGACCGTTTCCACAGAGTCGGCAATGATTTCACGGCTCGGCAGCGAATACCTCATACCGATATGCCCCATCGCGATGCCATCATCTACTCCGATGGTATTAAATTCAAACGGTACGCCCCCGGCTTCTCTGATTGCTTCTTTTACGATTTTCCCAAACTCCTGCAAGTGAACATGACCGGGAACGATATCAATGTATGAATTACAAACCGCAATAAACGGTTTGCCGAAATCCTCTTCTTTTACACCTGCTGCACGAAGCAAACTGCGGTGCGGAGCTCTATCGATTCCTTGTGTGATCATGTTACTGCGTAATTCTGCCATGGTGATCCTCCTAAATACTTTCAATTGTTAGACTGGATTTTATTTTAACAATTTTCAGTTTATTTGTGGGCTGTTTTTGCAAAAAGATAAAATACAGGCCGCCCTCGCCTTAATTGTTTCCTTCATGTTTTTATATTTATATAGTTTTCTGTCGATGTAAACCCTCCAACTATTAATATTGTTACTTACTATAAATAGTTTTCGGGCATTTTTCAACAATATTCGAAATAATTTTTATAAAAAGTGAATTCACAAAAAAAGGTGCATGATCTGCACCTTTTTCTTTCTATTCTCCTTTTTTTCTGCTCTCTGTCATTTGTTTCCAAACCGAACCTTTTGCTTCTTCTCCATGCTCAATACGCTCAAGCGCCATTTTCACTTGAAGGCTGACCTCAAATTCGGGATCATCTTCGGCAGCACGCAAAGCTTCAATTGCACTTTCATCTCCGACTTCGTACAGGAACATAGCCGCACGCCAGCGAACAAGCTTGCTGGAGTCGCTTAACGATTTGATCATAGCAGGAATGGCTTGAGGGTCGCCGATATCAGACAGGCAGTCTCCGGCCGTTCTTCTCACTGAGACAGCTTTGTCCTCAAGTGCCTTATACAATAAAGGAAGAACATCAGGTGTTTCAATCATTCCTAAATACACAACAGCCTGTCTTCTAATGGACACCTTGGGATCATCCAATGCCTTCTGTAAAACCGGGATATCCTCCTCTTTCGGATCCATCTGCTCGAGATGTGCATAACGCTTTTTCCAGTCCTCATCATCCAGCATATTAAGCGTTACTTTATACGCTTTGCGCTGTACAGCTTGTTTTGCTTCGCCCTTTCCCTGAGCGGCTGCTTCTGTCAGCCGTTTCAGCCGTTCATCACTGTATGCGGCCTGAAGCTCTTCTGTCACGTCATGACCGATTTCATTAAAGTCGCCGAATCTGACGCCTTGTTCTTTCCAGGCCCGCTCAAACACAACATTTGAAGCTTCAGATCTGAGTTTTAAGATCGCCTGCTGAAAGCGTTCAGGTAACCCGAAGCGCTCTTCACGCTCCCCATCCGTCAATTTGACCTGCATAGGAATGCCGCTGAACATCTGCACAAAAACTTTCACCTCTCCAAAAGACTCTTGATCAGAGCGGTTTTCTTCTGCACTTTCAGCACTTTCCATCCCAAATGCAGAGCGGACTTGCGGTAAAATGTCTTTCCAGTCGTATCTTGCGTTCCGTTCAACAGCAAGAAAATCAGCGACGTGGTAGACACCTCTAACCCCTTCTATTTTAAGGATTTCCGCTATAACAGGCGGTGCGCCTTCTGCTTGATCCGGTTTATAGTTATTGCTTTTGCCCGCCGGAAGCTCTTCCGTTAAGATGACCTTCATTGTATTCGGGCTTGGCGTAGGTTCAATTGATTTTATCTTCATGATCGTCCTCCTATAGCATATCTGTGACTTATTCTATCATAGTCACAGCAAGCCTTCTATTACGACGTTTTGGCATCAATCCCGGGTATGTCTTTTTCTAGTTGGCGGACAAAATGGATCATAAAATCATGTCTTTCTTCTGCCAGTTCCCGTGCAGTGTCTGTATTCATCATATCTTTCAGCCGCAGCAGCTTATGAAAAAAATGAGCGTAGGCGCTTTGATCATCTCCATAAAGGCTGTGGCCTTTTGCGCCCGCAAACATAAAAGTTCTCGCAATACCGACAGCACCGATCGCATCAAGCCTGTCAGCGTCCTGTACGGCTTTCCCCTCAATTGAGAGCGGCTCTTCCGCCAGCTTTTCCCTGTCCCGAAAGGACATCCTTGTGATAATATCAATCACTTTGTCAGCAGCCTCTTTTCCAACTCCGAAAAAAACGAGCTGTTCATAAACTTCACTCACTGAAAGCCTGACCGTGTCAGGCAGCTTGACATCAATTAAATCATGAACCAAAGCCGCCGTTTCAACAATGAACAAATCCGCATTTTCCTTTTCTCCAATATACACAGCAAGATCTGCAACTCTTGATACATGATGCCAATCATGTCCAGAGCTTTCGCCGGTTAGGACAGATTGAACCCATGTCCTGATTTGCTCTGTCTGCTTCAATTCCTTCACAAAAACACCCTCTTTATTGCCCTAATAGCTTCACGATAACGTCTTCCAGCTCTTTCGGATTTGTATTAGGAGAATATCGGCCAACGATTTCTCCATTTCTGTCCACAACAAATTTTGTGAAATTCCACTTGATCGCCTTAGTTCCCAGCATCCCTTTCGCATGCTCTGTCAAATACACAAACAGCGGGTGGGCGTTTTTCCCGTTTACTTCTACTTTTGAAAACATAGGAAACGTTACACCGTAATTTGTTTCGCAAAAATCCTGTATGTCTGCCTCGTCACCAGGCTCTTGGTTCATAAATTGATTGCAGGGAAACCCTAAGATCTCCAGGCCCTCCTGCTGATATGTATCATATAACTCCTGAAGCTGCTTCAATTGCGGAGTAAATCCGCATTTACTCGCTGTATTCACGATCATCAATACCTTTCCGGCAAAAGGCTGAAGTGTCATGTCTTTCCCTTTTATTGTACGTACCTTCATATGATATATAGACATGTAAGTCCCTCCTATGTCCCTGGTGCTGATTATTTTACCTTTTTTATACCTCAATTCAAAATGCAAACATCATTTATCAGAACTCTTAAGAAAAGAGTCAAATGAACCTTAAATTCATGTGGCTCATTTTTTATCTTAATCATTCTATAAAACATTACATTTACCTTCTGAGATACATCATGGAAAATCATTTTACAGTGAAACCAAAAGGCGTATCTATGCGTTTTATTTAAAGAGTTTTCCGTTGTTTCCCCATCAACCCTTATAGATAGATTGAAAATTGGCGTGAAAATTCCTATAATGAAGAAAATTAAACGGGGAAATGATGGAGGTGGCACGTTGCCTATTAATATACCAACACACCTGCCGGCAAAACAGGTGCTTGAGAGTGAACATATATTTGTAATGGATGAAAGCAGAGCATTTCATCAGGATATCCGGCCGCAAAAAATTATCATATTGAATTTGATGCCGAAAAAAATCCAAACAGAGACTCAACTTCTCAGATTGCTTGGAAATTCGCCTTTACAGGTTCATTTTACATTTTTAATCCCAAGCACACACACGCCGAAAAATACTGCAAGAGAACACCTTGACGAATTTTACACGACTTTTTCCAATATCCGTCACAAGAAGTTTGACGGCATGATTATCACCGGTGCGCCGATCGAGCATTTGGCGTTTGAAGAGGTTTCTTATTGGGAAGAGCTCAAAGAGATCATGGAGTGGAGCAAAACAAATGTCACTTCAACCTTGCATATTTGCTGGGGCGCTCAAGCAGGTTTGTACTACCATTACGGTGTGGAAAAAATTCAAATGCCGAAAAAGATCTTCGGTGTGTTCGAACATTCCGTTCTTGCAAAACACGAAAGATTGGTAAGAGGTTTTGACGAGCTATACTACGTGCCGCATTCCCGGCATACAGATATAAATATGGAACAGCTTCAAGCAGTGTCCGAGTTAAAAATTCTATCCGCATCAAAGGAAGCTGGGGTTTGCTTAATTGTGTCAAAAGACGAAAAACAAGTCTTTTTAACAGGGCACCCCGAATATGATACAAATACGCTTCTTCAAGAGTATGAAAGAGATCTGGAGCGAAACCTTTCTACTGTCGAGGCGCCTAAACATTATTTCGCAAAAGACAGCGAAGAGCCAGTGAATCGCTGGAAAGCGCATGCGACATTATTGTTTATGAACTGGCTGAATTATTACGTTTACCAAGAAACTCCTTACGAATGGGACTAATTTTTCTTTTTTTAGTGATACGCTGAGCAAAAAATATGATAAAATACATCTGATTCAGTCTGCGTATAACAAAAATTTAAAATACTGGAATCCAAATCATTTAAAATTAGCTTAATTTTTTCACTGCATTAATAATTCAATTATGTATTTGTGTTATGTTTATGTATAGACAATAACTCCTTACGATGCATGAAGCTTGCTTGTTGTTGATTACATTGAGGTGAATTTACTTGAATACCAATAAAAGAGTATTAATTTTGACTGCAAATTACGGAAATGGACATGTGCAGGTAGCCAAAACGCTTTACGAGCAATGTGTACGTCTCGGCTTTCAGCATGTAACAGTTTCTAATTTGTACCAAGAGTCAAATCCGATTGTTTCAGAGGTAACTCAGTACCTTTATTTAAAAAGCTTCTCAATCGGGAAACAGTTTTATCGTTTGTTTTATTACGGAGTTGACAAAATCTATAATAAACGTAAATTTAATATTTACTTTAAAATGGGTAATAAACGATTGGGCGAACTTGTCGAGGAACATCAGCCCGATATTATTATTAATACATTTCCGATGATCGTCGTGCCGGAATACAGACGCCGAACAGGAAGAGTCATCCCTACCTTCAACGTTATGACTGATTTTTGCCTTCATAAAATTTGGGTTCACGAAAACGTGGATAAATATTATGTGGCGACAGATTATGTGAAGGAAAAACTGCTGGAGATCGGCACTCATCCAAGCAACGTGAAAATCACCGGAATTCCAATCAGGCCGCAATTTGAAGAATCCCTGCCGGTGGAGCCGATATATAAAAAGTACAATCTTTCACCAAACAAAAAAGTGCTTCTTATTATGGCAGGCGCCCACGGTGTTCTAAAGAACGTAAAAGAGCTGTGTGAAAATCTTGTCAAAGATGATCATGTGCAAGTGGTTGTCGTGTGCGGGAAAAATACGGCTTTAAAGGAATCTTTAAG
The DNA here is from genome assembly GCF_020223595.1 of Bacillus sp. TSO22. Classification (NCBI taxonomy): domain Bacteria; kingdom Bacillati; phylum Bacillota; class Bacilli; order Caryophanales; family Bacillaceae; genus Bacillus; species Bacillus sp. TSO22. The sequence goes on along the minus strand of NZ_JAHAWO010000015.1, from coordinate 124,663 downwards.
CGCGCTTGAAGCAGAAAACGGTGACAAATTAAAAGTTCTTGGCTATGTGGAGCGCATCGATGAGCTGTTCCGGATCACAGATTGCATGATTACAAAACCTGGGGGCATTACTTTGACAGAAGCAACTGCCATCGGTGTGCCTGTCATTCTGTACAAACCCGTGCCTGGCCAGGAAAAAGAAAATGCAAACTTCTTTGAAGATCGCGGAGCTGCCATTGTCGTGAACCGTCATGAAGAGATTCTCGAGTCAGTCACTTCCCTTCTCGCAGATGAAGATACCTTACAGCGCATGAAGAAAAACATTAAGGAGCTTCATTTAGCAAACTCCTCTGAAGTGATCTTAGAGGATATCCTGAAGGAATCAGAAATGATGACATCCAAACAAAAAGCCAAAGCGCTATCTTAATGATGTTCATAGAGAGCACACGAAAATCGTGTGCTCTTTTTATTTATATTCACCCATCTATAAAAGCGGTTACATTTTTTTGTGAAACTTGCCCTTCTTTTGAAAAATAAGCAGTTTCGCAACTTGACGGGTGCTCCCAGATGGTGTATAGTTGAACCATCATTTAACAATGAATCAACGTTAAATGATGACAAAATTTTTTTTAGCACACGGGTGCTACAGTACTAGGAGGAATTAAGCAATATGCAAAACGGTAAAGTAAAATGGTTCAACAACGAAAAAGGATTCGGCTTCATTGAAGTTGAAGGCGGAGACGATGTATTTGTTCACTTCACAGCTATCGAAGGAGAAGGATACAAATCATTAGAAGAAGGACAAGAAGTTTCTTTTGAAATTGTCGAAGGTAATCGTGGACCTCAAGCTTCTAATGTTGTAAAACTCTAAACTCAATACATGACGACAAATAGAGGAGAGGCATTTGCCTCTCCTATTTGATTTTCATCTGAATTTCAATAGCCAAAATATTTTGTTTGCACCTCTGTTCAATCTCTGCAACATGCTTTTCCATTGATGGCTTCCCTTTTTTCGCGATATCCGCCAGTTCTTCTAAATCACTGTATATTTCTATAAATGTTTTGTGAAGGATCGACTTCAAGTCTTTATCATCCATAGCTGCGTTCCCCTTCTCTTCCAAGATACCCCAAATAGTAAATCAGACCTATTTATTCCGGTTCAATAGTTATATCGGCTTATTTTCATTTTATTTTCTATTTTGGTACATAAATTTCAAAAAAACTCTGCAAAATAGTTGCGGAGGTGTTTTTTGTGACATCAGAATTTCATAAAGAGGATCAGGCTGGATTTACTGATAAGCGGCAGCTGGAACTAGCGGTGGAAACAGCGCAAAAAACGACAGGAGCTGCGACGAGAGGCCAAAGCACAACATTAGTCGATTCCGCATACCAAGCTATTGAGGATGCAAGAGAACTGTCACAATCTGAAGAGCTGGCAGCTCTCGATGATCCTGAATTTGTTCAGCAACAACAGCAGCTGCTGGATGATAGCCAGCATCAGCTTGATGAATTCAAAGAATAAAAACCGCAGCTTCTGCGGTTTTTATTCTTTAGTGATTGGTTAAAACATCGCCGTATGCTTTCAGCTTTTCACCCACCGTACATTTATTAATGCAAAATGAATGCGCATAGGTTTTGCCAAATTCCTTGCGAAATTGCTTCTTAATAAAACAATCCTTGCAGTATTCATCGTGCAGTTCTGTCAGTTCTTTAAAAATCATTTTCTTATCCAATATCGTCATCTCCGTTACGGTCTAATTTCGTGTGGCTTTCTACGAATTGATGGGATAGAATCTTTTTAGCGAGGCCGTCAGCTTCCTGGTTGTCTTTCCGCTGTATGGTTTCGTAGGTTGGGGTAAGCTTCAGCGATTCAAGGAGTGCTTCTATTTTGTCCAGCCATTCATTATGCGATGGATCATAGCAAGGCCAGCTGCCGTCAAGCTGATTCAGCACAACAAGTGAATCCCCTTTGATCGTAATTGAATTTCTGCTTGCCCCAAGCTCTCTTACTTCTCTTATTGCTTCATATAGCGCCGCGTATTCAGCTTCATTATTGGTTTTCAGCCGGAAGCTTTTATTTTTTCTCAAGCGATGCCGGATTCCTCCCAATGAATAATAAATGACGATTCCGAGTCCGGCCAGTTCGCTCTCCTTATCGAAACTGCCGTCAAAGTAAACAGTAATATCATCAGGCTCTTGAGCAAGCTCCTCGGTTAGCTTTTCCAATTCCTTCAGCGTCCAGCTGCCGCCTTTCTCGTCTTCAAACTCGAGCTCTTTCATGTATGGAAAACGGCTGAGTTCTCTGGCTAGCATACGTGCTTGCTGAGCAGTCAGCCAGTCTTCACCCAAAAATGAGACGGATCCCGTCCCTTTTGCTTCTATTTTCATATGCGGTCTGAGCTTCATTACGATCACCTTACCATTCATTAGTTGCCGGGCTTGTGCTATAATCAAACCAATCTAATCCCGGAAAGGAAGCTTTTTCATTTTGTTTAATAATTCGTTTTGGATCATTTTTGCGATCATTCATTTTATCATTGTTCTTTTATTTTATAAAGGATTTGGCAAAATGGGACTGTTTGTTTGGATCGGTTTTGCGACAGTCTGCGCCAACCTTCAAGTCGTCAAGACAGTCGAACTGTTTGGATTAACAGCAACGCTCGGGAATGTGATGTACGGCACAATCTTTTTTGCGACAGATGTGCTGAATGAAAAATACGGACCGGCTGAAGCTAGAAAAGCGGTATGGCTCGGATTCACAACGCTCCTGACGCTGACATTTGTCATGCAGGGCGTGCTGCTTTTCGAACCGGCTTCCAGTGACATATCACAAACAGCGCTGGAAACGATTTTCGGCTTCCTTCCACGAGTTGCGTTAGGAAGTCTGCTTGCCTTTATCTTCAGCCAAACGCTGGATGTTTATGTATATTCGGCAATTAGAAGGATATTTCCTTCTGATCGGCTTTTATGGCTCAGAAACGGCGGCAGTACAGCAGTCAGCCAGCTATTTGATACACTGATATTTACTGGTGTCGCTTTTTTCGGCATTTATCCGGCAGGCGTTTGGCTTCATATTTTTATTTCTACATATTTGATTAAGTTTGCGGTATCTTTGATTTCATTGCCTTATGCTTATGCAGCGAAAAAAATGATACCAAATGATGAAAGGAGTTCATAATGCCTACAGAAATTTATGTAGACGGCGCAAGCGCCGGTAATCCCGGGCCTTCCGGTGTCGGCATTTTTATCAAACATGAAGGAAAAGCAGAATCTTTCTCTATTCCAGTCGGAATGCATACAAACCAGGAAGCGGAATTTCTTGCATTAATTGAAGGGATGAAGCTATGTGCAGAGCGCGGGTATCAATCTGTTTCCTTTCGAACCGATTCAGATATTGTGGAACGGGCCGCTGAGTTTGAAATGGTCAAAAATAAAACATATCACCCGTATGTAGAAGAAATCATCCGATTAAAAGCGGCCTTCCCTCTTTTTTTCATCAAATGGATACCGGGCAAGCAAAACCAAAAAGCCGACCAGCTGGCAAAAGAAGCGATTCGGCTGAATGATAAGAATTAAATCTCGATCAATGGTCATCCTAATGACGAGGTGAACAAACATGAAAAAGAAAGATAAAGGCCGGCTGACCGGCGGTGTGACTCCGCAAGGCGACCTGGAAGGCAATACACATGACGACCCTAAAACAGAGCTTGAGGAAAGAGCCAAAAAAAGCAATACAAAACGCTAGAGAAGATCTTACACGATCTCTCTAGCGTTCAGCTTTTCGAGCATACGCTCAATTCCTTTGATTTGGTGGCGGCGAAGCATGTCAGCCGCCTGCTCCATTTGCAGTGTAAATAGAGCGTCTTTCAGTGTGCAGACCAGCGGCACAGAGCAATGAATTTCAGCAAGCTTCCTCGACATCTCCAAATCGCTCAAACCTTGCTGAATTTTCCCCTGCTGCCCCTTCGGAAGAAAAGAAAGATTTTCTAATAAACGGTCAATCGTTTCGTATTCACGAATCAGTTTGTAGGCTGTTTTTTCTCCAATCCCTTTGACGCCAGGATAGTTATCACTGGAATCACCCATAAGCGCTTTAATATCAATCAAAGCTTTCGGCAGGACGCCTGTTTCTTTATAAAAAGTCTCTTTTGTATAGACTTTATAATTTCCGATTCCTTTTTGGAGCAAGGCCACACTCACTTCATCCGTTAACAGCTGAAGTAAATCTCTGTCCCCTGTTACGATTGTAATGTCAGCTTCATTTGCAAATAAACCGGCAAGAGTTCCGATACAATCATCCGCTTCATACCCGGCAAAGCCGATGTTCATAATCCCAAGCTCAGCGGCCGCTTCCTTTGCCAAATCAAACTGCGGAATAAGCTCTACAGGCGGTGCGCTTCGGTTCGCCTTATAATCTTGGAACAGGTCATTTCGATACGTTTTGCTCCCCATGTCCCAGCAGCAGACGACATGTGTCGGCTGGAATGTTTCCACAGCTGTGATCAAATGCTTTAAAAACCCGTTGACGCCGTTCGTCGGCACCCCGCTGTCATTTATCATAAAGTTGCGATGCACAGCCGTGGCAAAAAACGCCCGGAATAAAAGAGCCATGCCGTCAACTAGCAATAGTTTATTATTATTCATAAGATAACTCCCTTTTCTTTCATTCTTTCTATTTTACCATAAAGCATCCCAAAAATAAAAAACAGCATCTCTTCGATTAGAGATACTGTTTTAATAACATCAGTCGTTGTGTCTTTTGTTGCTGGCGATCAGCTTTTCAGCTTCGCGTCCTGCGTAAGAGTCAAAATGGGTTTGAAATCCGTTTTTCTTTTTGGCATTGTTATTCGCCTGTGCATTTCTGTTTCCCAGCTTTGTTCTGCCCAACATGAATCCCCCCTTACGTCGGATACACATAGTATATGCTTCCGGCAGGAGATTCACTCGCGACAGGATCATCCAGCTTACATACGGTTTACGTATTCTCTGACCATTTCCGTTGATACAAGGCGTCTTGTCGGTACGATCCCTTTTTTGGCGAGCTGATTGATCTGCTCGGTAATTTCATTAATCGCATCTGTAGTAAAAGGCTCATCGTTTTTGCATTTTGAAACCGCTTCTTCAATGGCCAGTTCACGCATGTTTTCAAGACGCATAAATGCTTTGATATGCTCGTGCTGTTTTGATGAATGTGCTGAAATTGCTTTATGTACCTCTGACATGAATCGTTCATCTCGCTTTTTTCTATTTAGTCTATCATGACTTGAAATACAAGCCAACTGAATTTTACATTTTTATTGTATGGTCTGATCTTTGCCAGGAGATGCATGCTTGGTATGCCTTTTCAATTTCTTTCGCATGTTCCCCTTCCGCATATCCTCCTAAATACGTATCTTTTTGATCCTTTATTTGTGTCATTGCTTTTTCAGCCATATCTTCCTGCAAGCGTCTGAGGTGATCTGTGTAATGAGAGATAAGGCTTTCTTCTTCATTTTTCACCCAATCCTCTGTGATTTTCGTGAGTTTCATCCGTACAGCTTCAATGAAGGCCGCTTTTCCTTTTTGTTCAAAAAAGTGCTTCGGTGATTTGACCTCTTTTTGTTCCTGCTCGAAGGCACGTACATCTATTTTCGGTTCAACTTCCTTCAGCTGTATGCCGGTCGAATGCTGATCCCCCGCATAAAAGGAAAAATAACCGTCCTCGTTTAATGTTTTTTGAAAGCTTTCCAGCCACTCTTCGGTAATATGCCGCTCGATGAAACCGCTCATACGAACATCAAGTGTTTTGATTTCCTGAACATATTCAAACTGATACTCATGTAAGGCGGTTTTCATTGCCTTCCCGACGTTCTTTTTCCAATCCCCGTTCTGAAGCCCCGGATGAAATGCTGATTTTAGTAAATCATTCGCAAAAAAAGATAATCGCTGTGTTATGTGATAAAGCTGCTCTCTTGTATCTTTTTTTACCTTCTCAATGATGGTTTCTGAGTTCCGCCGTTTCTCGATTTCGGCTGCTGTCCGCTCAAATGACAGCATAAGGCGCTGTTTCTGCGCTTCCTTTTCTTCCTTGGACTGATGCTGTGATTGGTGAAGCTGGAAAACAGTTTCGCATAGTTTGTCTGCTTCCGAACTGAGTTGTGCAGCTGCGGCTTTTTTTACATCAACTTCGATAAACCGGTCTAAGTGCGTTCTTACTTTCGGGAACTGGTTATAAAATGATTCCGATTTTCCCAGCAGTTCCTCCTTACTTGATACGGTAAAGAGCTGCGGACTATGAATCCCTTCTTTTACAAGCTCTGTGCTGACATAATCGGTCACTGTTTCCAGCTCTGATTTATCTTTCGCAAGGTCTGCTGCATTAATGACGAAAAACATTTTATCCATGCTGAGCGATTCTTTCACCAGCCCGAGCTTGCGCAAAAACGAACGGTCTCCTTTCGAGAAGGAGTGCTGATAATAGGTCATATAAAAAAACGCATCAGCATCTTTAATATATTGGAACGCCAGTTCTGTATGCCGTTTATTCATGCTGCTCGCGCCGGGCGTATCGACTATTGTAATCCCTTTTTCAGTCAGCGGGCATGTATAATAGACCGTTACCTCTTTCACAGCGCAGGCCGTTGCCTCCTCTGCTACATACGGCTTTAATTCAGACAGCGGAATCGTTAATTTCTTTTGTTCCTGTATATATTTGTGATACTTTTCGTATGCAAGCAGGAAGTTGCTGATTAATTTAATGTGTTCTTCCTGCATCCGGCTTTTTTTGACTGCCTTTTCCCACTTCTCTATGAAAGAACGGCCTGTCGGTTCTTCTTGTATCCCGGTGAGCTGCAAAATGTCAGCCGTTATGTCATCCTCCGTCTTAAACACCACATCCGCTGTTTTGTTGATGTTGCCATTGGCTGGTTTTGTGATTTTGTTAATTGTGGCTGTGGTTGGCGTTGGTGAGGACGGCAGCACCCTTTCGCCGACAAGCGCATTGGCAAATGATGATTTCCCCGAGCTGAATCCTCCAAAAAGCGCAAGTGTAAATTTCCGTTCCTCAAGCCTTTTAATCCTTTCCCGAAAGGCTGAGGTTTGCTTTGACAGCATGCTATACTCGCCTAAACGGTCAGATAATCTGTAAAAACGTTTGATCTGGTCTTGAAGCGGCAGTTCTTGCTCCATTTTGATTTCTGGTTTCTGTATTGGCTGCTGTGTCTGCTGGCCTTGACTTCGTTTCTGTTCTGGAGCGGCCACTGTTTTTTTCTTCGTTTTAAACCAGTCAGTGTCTATGTGCATTGGGCATGCAGACTCTTCTTCCCATTTGGCCCATAAGCGATCGGCTTTCTCGCGGGCATTATTCTCTAAACGGGCCTGTTCTTGGAGAAGGACAAGTTTTTCTGATTCCTGAATGAGCCGGCCATTGATCGTTTGCACGTCTTTGGAAACACGCTCTTTCACCATCGCGGCCAGCGCCTTTATGATGTCTGCCGCTTCTCTCTTCGCCTCTTTGCGGATAAGCTCTGCCAAGTCTTTTGTATATTGCAATACATATTCAGAAGAAAAAGCTGCACCATGCTTGACCGCGCGTTCAATGATATCAATTTCAAGTGGAGTGCGATAGGCCTGAATCAGCTGTTCACTTTCAACTGTATGAACATCATATGTCTTGGCGAGTTTATGGAACGTGTCTATCATGTGCCAATCCGCTTCGGCCTCTGTTCGTTTTGTCACATCAGAGAATAAAGCATTCCGTCTTCTATCTCTTTCCTGTGCAGTTTTTGCTTTAGAAAAGAAAAAGCCGGTTTTAAAAGAAGGCTCTCGCGATTCTAGAAATGCAGCTGCCAATTCACGCATTTCAAAAGGCGTCAGGTTGGCGTTTTTTAAAATGCGATTGATTTCTTCCTGCATCCTGTTTTCTGCCTCAGTCGCTTGTTTTGCCGCCTCATCCAATTGATTACCCAGCGATTGGACCAGATCAGTTTGTGTATTAAGCTGTTCAGCAAAGTTTGGACCGTCTGTTTCGTCTTTCAAAAGCATTTCGGTATGTTCCTTCAGCAGATTGCGGACTTTTTGTTCTGTTAAAGCCTGCAAATTGCTTTTTGATTGTTGTTTTATTCTTTTTAATTCTTCTCTCAGGCTCCCAATCTGATTGAACGGGTGATTCAGTTCTGTCACTGACGTAAAATAAAGTGATTCCTTTGAAATGCCTTCATTGCAAAGCATCTCCTCTACCTGTGTTTTATAGTCTTCAAAGTGTGTCTCCTTCTCATCATGCCGGTCAATTTGATTAACGATAAAATACACATTCGGAATGCTTTCTTTTATCGACCTGAGAAACTTAACATTTTCCTCAGAGTGAACGTGATTATAGTGAACGACGTAAAACAGCGCATCCGCCTGATGGAGTATAGACGCCGCCGACAGAAAATGCGCATCATCTGTTGAGTCAATCCCAGGGGTGTCAATATACGCAACTCCAGAGTCGATCTCAGTATACCGGTCAAAAATTTCAACGCTTTCAATTTGCTCGCCGTCTTTGCAATATTGCTGCACCTTGTCTTTCTGATAAGCCCCCTTCAGCTCTGCGCATGCTCCGTCTGTTGTATGAAGCCGAACACGCTTTTCCCCGTTTCTGATCACAACAAGGTTAGCACTTGTCGGAATCGGGCTTGTCGGCAAAATATTCTCCATTAACAGGCAGTTCAGCAGTGACGATTTCCCCGCTGAATAATGCCCGGTAAATGCGATATAAACCTCTTCATCAGCCGCTTTTTTCATGACTGCTGCCAGTTTAGCAGCCCTTTGTTCATCTTGATTCTCGATGAATTGCTTATAAATTTCACCTGTTTTGTGCAAAAGCTCTTTTCTGTTATGTTCTGTCATAAATCTGAACCCCTTTGTGCCGTTTCAATTGTGAATCTTTTTCGAAAGATCTGAATACATTCCCTTTCATTTTACACAAGAATGAGCCAAATTTCTTTAAGAGAATAGAAAAAAGCCGCCATTACGGCAGCTTCTATAAAAGAAAATCTGCAACTTTGACAAGTTCCAGATTCATTAAACAGATTTATTAGAGATTCCTTTTAATACAAAACCAATTAATACACTATATGTACAAACCGCCCCAAGCAAAAACAGCATTGTCATTTGCTTCACCATCCTGATTGAGAATCTTTTTCAAATTCATTTTAACATGAATGAGAATGATTTTCAATCGCTATTTTATGCTGTATTCCTCTAATGCTTTGTCTTCTGCACGAATTCTGACGGTTAACAAAACGGCATTTAAAATGGAAAACAGACACATGGTGACGTACGCTTGATATAGCAGCGGAATCAATAAGATTTCTAGTATAACAACGGTATAGTTTGGATGCTTCATCCATTTATAAGGGCCTTTTTTTACAAGCTCCACACCTGGAACGACAAGGATTTTCGTATTCCAATATGCTCCTAAGGAACAAAGCGCCCAATACCGCACTGCCTGCACGATTAAAATAACCGCAGCGATACCGATCCACCAGCTTGACGGCTGTTTGTTCATCAGCAGCACTTCCGCAATTAAAGACAGGAAAAAAAGGATGTGCATGATGATGATATACGGATAGTGGCTCTCACCGAATTCGATCGCCCCTTGCTTCTTTACCTTTTGTTCATTTTGTCTGGCTACTGCCATTTCAGCTGCTCTTTGAGCGATGAGAATGGCGATTAACAACCAAAACATGAGTCAAGCCCCCTTTTCCCAGCTGAATAACAGCAGCTCTGATGAAAATCCCGGCCCTAATGCGCCAATCAGTCCCCGTTCTGCTACCTTTTTATGTCCGTACAGCAGATGGTCTTTGATCACATACAATATTGTGGCTGAAGACATATTTCCGTGCTTTTGCAAAATGCTTTGTGCAGATGAAAGCTTTTCCGGTGAAAGCTCGAGACTTTTGATGTATGCTTCAATCACCTTTTTTCCGCCAGGATGTGCCAAAAAAACACTGATATCAGTGAATGACAGCTGATGTTTGTCTAAAAAAACCTGTAGATTTTTTTTGAGCCATTTTTCTACCAAAGTCGGAATATCTCTTGAGAAAATGACTTTGAATCCTTGATCAGTAAAGTCCCAGCCCATAACATCTTCTGATTGTTTCATCAAAACAGATTGGGAATCTGTTACCTTCGGCGCAAGCTTTAGTTTTGACATTCTGCGGTCTGCCTTCTCCCCGCATAATAAGGCTGCAGCAATGCCATCGCCAAAAAGTGAGGTGCCGATAAGATTGCTTTTCGTTTTATCTTCCGGCTGGAATGTCAGGCTGCATAGCTCAGCAGCAATGACAAGCACGAAAGACTCAGGATGCGCTTTGCAGTATTCGGCAGCGCGCGCAAGTCCGCTGGCCCCTCCTGCACAGCCTAGGCCCCAAATCGGAATCCGCTTCGTATATGGAGAAAATGGAAGTTCATTCATGAGCCGCGCCTCAATGCTCGGTGTGGAAAGGCCCGTGCTGGAGACGAAAAAAACAGCATCCACTTTCTCATAAGGGATGGCTTCTTGAAAAAATCCAGGATGAGAGAGGCACTCGCGAACAGCCTCTATACTGTGCTTAAGTGTTTCTTCTATGTATATTTGATTTTTTTCTTCGAAGCTGTGACCCTCTTTATACCATTCAATCGGCTTGACAAATTGTCTCGATTGAATTTGCCCGTTTTTAAAGGAGGTTAACAGCCGGTCAATATCTTTAAAGGAATGCTGAAACATATACCGGGCAAACTCAGCCGCTTTCTCTTGGTTTACATCGTACGCAGGAAGACTTGTTCCGATGGATAAAATAAACGCCATGCGATCACCTCTTTGCATACATTGTTCCGCAACGATCTTTTTTATATGCAAAAAACTCCGCCGCGGCGGAGTTTAGACTGCTGTTTTTTGCTCAGTGATGTCAGCTGTTTGTTCTGTTTTTTTGGCTTTAGAAAATACGTTATATACAATATTTAGAACTACTGCAGTGAAGCTGCCGGCAACAATGCCGTTTGTTGTAAGGAGCGTTAAGGCGCTCGGAAGCTGCTTAAAAATATCCGGCACAACTGTCACACCGAGACCCAGTCCCACTGAGCAGGCAACGATCAGCAGATTTTCCTGTTTCGCAAAATCAATGCGGCTGAGCATTTTGATTCCATAAGCGATCACCATTCCAAACATCGCCACCATTGCCCCGCCCAAAACAGCAGATGGAATAATGGTCGTAAAAGCAGCGATCTTCGGAAACAGCCCAAATGCCATTAAGATCACACCCGTGACAACAATTACGGCATTTTTCTTGATTCCTGTGAGCTGTACGAGCCCGACATTTTGAGAGAATGCCGTGTAAGGAAAAGCGTTAAAAATACCGCCCAGCAGCACAGCCACCCCTTCAGCGCGATAGCCCTTTGATAAATCTTTCTCTGTCAGACGGCGGTTCGTCAGGTCACCTAAGGCAAAGTAAACACCAGTTGATTCTACAAGGCTGACAATTGCAACAATGGACATCGTAATGATAGGCGCTGCGTGAAAAGACGGCGCTCCGAAGTAAAACGGCTGAATCATTTGAACAACTGCCGCGTCCGAAACATTATCAAATTGAACTTTTCCCATAAAATAAGCAATGAAGGTGCCGATCAATATACCGATCAAAATCGAGATGGATTTGATAAAGCCCGTCGTAAAACGGTATAGAAGCACAATAATACTCAAAACGATAAAAGCGAGAGCAAGATTGGAGAGATCTCCGAAATCTGCACTTCCTTCTCCGCCGGCCATGTTATTCATGGCTACCGGCATAAGTGTAATTCCGATAATCGTAACAACTGAGCCTGTCACGACGGGCGGAAAAAAAGATACAAGCTTCCCAAAGAAAAATGAAATGAGAATGACAAGAATACCTGACGAGATAATACTTCCGTAAACCGCTGAAACCCCGTACTCAGACCCAATCGCAATCATCGGCGATACTGCTGTAAATGTACAGCCAAGCACAACCGGAAGCCCGATCCCGAAAAATCGGTTGCTCCACACTTGCAAAAGTGTAGCCACGCCGCACATAAAAATATCAATCGATACTAAGTAGGTCAGCTGTTCGACAGTCAGGCCCATTGCTTTTCCGACAATCAGAGGAACGACAATGGCACCGGCATACATGGCGAGCACATGCTGTATCCCTAAAGACAGCGTTTTGCCAAATCCGTTTTTCATGAATGAACCTCCTGTACGAAGGACACTTTTCCTTCTTCCAATGATTGAATTCTTGCCAAAGATTCCACCCGGTAGCCTAGCTTCACAAGTTCATCTCTCCCCGGCTGAAATGACTTTTCGATGACAATGCCAAGTCCCGCAATAGAGGCTCCCGCCTGCTTCACTATCGACACGAGCCCGTGCGCTGCTTGTCCATTTGCCAAAAAATCATCGATAATCAGAACATGATCCTGATCCGACAGGTGGGTTCCTGAGACCGCAATTTGGCTTTCTGTTTGCTTCGTAAAGGAATAAACAGATGCTGTCAGCAAGTTGTCGGTGAGTGTTAAAGATTTATGTTTTCTCGCGAAGACAACCGGCACACCCAACTGCAAACCCGTCATCACAGCAGGAGCGATTCCAGATGATTCGATTGTCACAATTTTAGTAATACCGTCTTTTGCAAATCTGGCGGCAAATTCGTCACCGATTTTCTGCATAAGCAGCGGATCAATTTGGTGATTCAAAAAAGAATCCACTTTCAATACCTGATCAGATAATACGACGCCTTCTTCCTCTATTTTCCGTTTCAGTGCTTCCATCCTGTCTTACCTCCGTTATGAGAATAAAAAAAGCATTGCCCGCTCAAAAAAAGAGCAAGCAATGCTGATATAACAAAAAACCGTACACGTGCGGTCTCATTGCTCACTCATAGTCGAACATTTACGGTGTCCGGTAGAAACTTGCGTGCCATATCCACGCGATTATATGAGTGTTCCTATGATATTGTAATAAATTATATCAAGATTCTAATCTCTTGCATAGACAAAAAAACAAAATTTCCGAACTTTATTTTTATTTTCTTGATAATCATTCGTCTTTTATGTATTTTGATTCTAAAAAAGCCTGACGGCCGCACCGCCAGGCTTTTGATTATGACAGATAGAGATTTGAATATTTGTTTGACAAATATTCAATCAAATAACGTACATTCAGCTCTTCTCCTGTTGCATCTTTAATAATGTCTAACGGCTTTTTCCGTTTTCCGTGAATGTGCACCTTTTCCGTCAGCCATTGTTTTATCGGATGAAATTCCCCTCTTTCCAAAAGAGTGTCAAACTCAGGCAGATCCTCGAGCATTTTTTGTTTCAGCTGAGCCGCATACATGTAGCCAAGCGCATAGGATGGGAAGTAGCCGAAATCTCCTCCTGCCCAATGGACGTCCTGTAAAATCCCCTCTGCGTCCGTCTGTGGTGTAATCCCTAAGTAATCCTGGTATTTTTGATTCCAAAGCGACGGCAGTTCTTCTACAGACACTTCATTGCTGAAAATCGCTTTTTCAATTTCATATCGGATGATAATATGAAGAGGATACGTTAATTCATCCGCTTCAACCCTGATGAAGGAAGGTTTTGATTCATTGATTGCACGGACAAAATCATCCAGCGAGATGTCCTTGAACTGTTTAGGTGATGCTTCTTGAATCTTCTTATAGTACGGTGTCCAAAAATGCTTGTTGCGGCCGATAAAATTCTCGTAAAATAATGATTGAGATTCATGGATTCCCATCGATGCACCGTCTGACAAGTTCGTGCCACTCAGTGCTTCGTCAATATTTTGCTCGTATATCGCGTGACCGCACTCATGAATGGTGCCAAAGATCGCCGTACGGAAATCTTTTTCATCATATCTCGTCGTGACCCTAACGTCTCCACGGTTCATCGTGGTCGCAAACGGATGAACCGTTTCATCTAGCCGTCCGCCATCAAAATCGTAGCCAAGCTCCTGTAAAAAATACAGGCTGAGCTCTTTTTGCTTTCCTTTAGGGAACTCTCTTGTGATAAAGCTTGTATCTGGTTTATTTCCGGAAGCTGTCACCTGCGCAACAAGAGGAATAATCGCTTCCTTGAGCTCGGAAAACAGCTGATCAAGCACCTTTACCGTGACACCCGGCTCAAACAAATCAAGCAATGCATCATAAGGATGCTCTTGATAACCCCAATATGTAATAAAACGTTTATTGAATTCAATCAGCTGCTCTAAATATGGGGAAAACAAGCTGAAATCAGATTTCCCTTTCGCTTCTTCCCACGCGGTTTCTGCCTTTGAACACAGAATCACGTATTCCTTGTATTCAGCCTCAGGGATTTTTTTATTCTCTTCATACTCTTTTTTCGCTAGCTCCACTGCCTTTTTCGTGTCTTGAGATAAGTCATCAAATCGTTCATACAGGGCATCAATAAGCTCCTTCATCCGATCTGAAGTTTGGATATTGAATATATCTGTTGAAAGCTGTCCGATACTTTCGGCACGGTCCTCTGAGCCGTTTTTTGGCGCACCTGTTCTGGAGTCCCAGTGCATTAACGCAACTGCTTCGCTGTAATGTGAGATTCTTTTTAAAAGATCAAAAAATTCCTTTTCATATGTATGTATCTCCATATCCATTCCCTCCCTATTCTAGCCGTTCCATTACAGGCTAATGGAAGGGGGTATGAAAGTCAAATTGTTTGTATAAGAGGCTGCCGGTATTTTTGGCGGCAGCCTTCTTTGTTCAGTTGATCGTCATTTGATTTTTTGGCGGCGGTGTTTTCCGCTTTTTCTCATTGATTTTTTTATCCACCCACACTGTTGCCAGCGGGGTTAACAGCGAGGTGACAATAACGCTTGTCGCTATGATTGCCGTTGCTGATTCAGCAACTGGCGCAAACGAAGCATTCGCTTCCGCTAATGCGTATGGCACGGCTACAGCCGCCCCCGCCGTAGAGGAAGCTGCCACTCCCGCGACGCCGTCTCCCCGCGCGACAAAACGATCAAGCAAAAACAAGGAGCCGCCCGATAAAATAACGACAGAAACACCGATAAAAATGCCGAGCAGCCCTGATTGGATCAGCATTCCAAAATTCAAGGTGTTGCCGAGCGAAAAGGCAAAAAACGGGATGATCGCCGGTACAACCTTGCTGAATAAGTCTCTGAGATCATGATCAAGATTTCCAAGTATACAGCCGAGTAAAAACGGGATGACAGTCGCTGCCAGCGTTTCCCACGGGAATGCCGCAAGTCCCGTCACACCAAACGTCACCATGGTCATAAAAGGACCTGATTCTGTACTGATAAACGCGAAAGCGCCCGCATCCTCTTTTCTTCCCATATGGTTCATAAGCGCCAAATACAGGCCGCCGTTCGTTTCATTCATTACCGCGACAATTGCTAAAACAGAAAGACCTGCAAAAAAGCCGGATTGTATGCCTTCATCAGGTATAAATTGCGCTGCGATCACGCCAAGCAGCGCCGCAAATCCGACCTTCCCCAATAATAATGTGATTCCTTTCCTTGCGATATAGCCTGAAGAACGAAAATCAATCGTCGCTCCTACGCAAAAAATAAAAACACCCAGTATCGGCAGCGTTCCGGTAATCAAAGCACCCGTAAACCCTCCAAAGAACTCCGCTGTTCCAGGCGCAAACGTATTGAGCGCCGCTCCCAGAAACAGCGGAATAATCATCATTCCGCCAGGTACCCGTTCAATTGTCGCTTTGATTTTCATATGTGGATTCTCCCATCCTCCGGTTATGAAAAAAACAATACCCCTTACACTTGGAAAACAGCCTGCAAATCTTCTTTTGAACAGCTGCCCAGCTGGCTGCCGACACCGACGGCGCCAGCTCCGGCTTTGAGCCAATCCGGCACTTCAGACGGATGTATCCCGCCTGTCGGAATAAAGGTCACCTGCGGGAAAGGGCCCGCTAAATTTTTCATAAACGGGATGCCAAACACACCGCTAGGGAACAGCTTCAATGTAGTAAAACCGCATGTCAGCGCTTCCATAATTTCGCTCGGAGTCAATACGCCGGGGATATAATGTGTCTTTAAAAAAGAAAGATGTTCAGCAAGGTCTGCTGAAAAACCCGGACTGACAATAAACTGCGCGCCAGCCTCAGCAGCTTCTCCCGCTTGCTGCGCAGTGATGACCGTGCCCGCACCGATTAAAATATCTTCTCTATTACGGAAGGATTCGATAATATCTGATGCCCCAGGCGTCGTATAAGTCACTTCAACCGCACGAACCCCTTTATCAAGTAAACTCTCAATCTGCTGACAGGCCTCCTGTTTATCCTTTGAGCGAATGACTGCAATCAGCCTTGCT
This sequence comes from Bacillus sp. TSO22, assembly GCF_020223595.1. Taxonomy (NCBI): domain Bacteria; kingdom Bacillati; phylum Bacillota; class Bacilli; order Caryophanales; family Bacillaceae; genus Bacillus; species Bacillus sp. TSO22. The sequence goes on along the minus strand of NZ_JAHAWO010000015.1, from coordinate 108,362 downwards.
TCTTTCAGACGGTTTTCAACGATTTTGGACTCCATATTAATAATCCCCTTTCTTTTGGTAAACCGTTCTTTGAGCAGATAAAAATGCAGCTAATTTCTCCCTGGTCGGCAGTCCGTCCATATCCCCCGGTGCCTGAACTTGCAAAGCGCCAATCGCATTTCCCCTTTGCACCGCATCCTTGTATGACAAACCGTCAAGGATGCCGCTGATCACACCGACTGCAAATCCGTCTCCGGCACCGACTGTATCAACCACCCGATCGACCCGGAAGCCTTCTGCAAATCCTTCACTTTCCCTCGTTTTAAAGTAAGCGCCTTCTTTTCCGAGTTTAATAGCGACAAAGCTGACCCCTTTTTTCAGATAATAGTCGGCAATGCCTTCAGGTGTTTTTTCTCCGGTCAATAGCTCCCCCTCTGTGATCCCCGGGAAAAACCAATCTGCAAGACCAGCCAGATCATTAATGGTATGGGCCATCGTTGCTTGATCAGGCCAAAGCGAAGGCCTTAAATTGGGATCTAACGATACCGTTTTCCCAGTATGTTTCATATCCTTCATTACGTGGTAGGTAAAATCTTTCATTTCAGCAGATAAGGCCGGCGGAATGCCTGTCACATGCAAATGGCCTGCGCCTTGAAAATACTCTCTCGGATATTCAGCAGAAGTTAGTGTGCTTGCAGCTGAGTTTTTCCTGTAATAGGTAACTTGCGGATCGCCTTCTTTCACTTTTGACTTCAGCAGAAGACCGGTGGGATTTCCGTCCTGCGATCGGATCACGCGGGACACATCCACTCCCTCTTTTTTAAGCGCCTCTAAAATAAATGTTCCGAGCTGATCATTGCCGACCTTGCTCATCCATCCCATCTGAAATCCGAGTCTGGCCAGGCCGCAAGCAACATTGCTTTCTGCCCCGGCCAGCCCTTTAGAAAAAGTGGATGCTTCATGAAGGCCCCCGTACTCATTTGCGTAAAACATGGCCATCGATTCCCCGAATGTCACCGCATCAAGCTTCATCTTTTCCCAACCTCCTCTTAGTTGAGGGCACCTAGGATTAAAGTGACTTTCTCATGATGACTTCTGCCTCTAATTCAATGGTTTGAGGCGCTCCCTTGTCACCTTCAATCCTTTTTAATACACGTTCCATCGCCGTCCTGCCCATATCATGTGACGGCTGGGCGATCGTTGTAATGCCCGGACCGATCAGTTTGTACCATTCCGTATCGTCGAACCCAGCAATCCCTATATCTTGGGGGATGTGCAGTCCAAGCTCTTTCATACAGCTGATGATTTTCAGCATAATTAAGCCGTTCAAAGCCAGAATCGCTTTTTTTTGCTCTGGCATATCCTTGTAAAAAGACCGAAGCGCCGCCTTAAGCTGCTCCTTGTTTTTCACGTCAATTTCATACATTCTGACAAGCCCGTTCACATTTTGAGCCGAAGCCATTTCTTGATACACAGCTGCTCTTTCTGCACGAGGGCTGATAGATGAAATCGGTTCGGTAAACAGCGCGACATCAGTGTACCCTTTGCTGTAAATCTTCTGAAGAATCTCTTTTGTGATCCTTCTGTTGTCAGTCGTTACCGTATCCAGTTTCAGATCTGGAAGTTTCCGGTCAATTAATATCGTTGGAATGTGCTGTTCGGCAAAGGCGTTCAGTAGATCCTTATTTTCTCCGGTTGCGTTTAAGATCAGCCCCTCAACCGAATGGGCTTCAAGCTTTAAGAGCATTTCCCGCTCTTTTTCAGGACTGTTATCTGTGTTGCACACCATAATGCTGTAGCCATATTGATCACAAACCTCTTCGACTCCCCTGAAAGCCGCGACCGAAAAAGGATTTGTAATGTCAGCTACAACAAATCCGATTAATTTGCTTTTTTTTATTTTCAAACCTTGCGCCATTTTACTTGGCCGATAATTCAATTCTGCAATTGCCTTTTTAATATTTTTCACTTTTTCAGGAGAAATCGCATCAATTTTTCCGTTGATATAGCGGGAAACTGTCGATTTCGAAACTCCTGCACATTCAGCTACGTCTTTGATGGTCGTATGGCCTGTTGTTTTCTTTTTCATTCAAGTGCTCCTGTATCTCATATATTTGAAACCGATTTCAAAACCGTTACAACAAAAGAATACCATATTTTTAAAATTTGGAAAGAGTTTTTTTAATAATGTGCTTATTCACAATTTTTCCGTTGACTCTTTTCACTATTTATCCTAAAATTTTCTTTGAAACCGTTACCAAAATATTTTCATTCAAGTGAGCCGAAATCCTAACCAAGGGGGAAATATAATGGAAAATCGTTATTCTGTACACCCTGAACAAGTTAAACGCTTTACAACAGAGGAGCTTCGCAGCCATTTCTTAATGGATACTTTATTTACGGAAAATAAACTAATGATGTATTACTCACATGAAGACCGGGTTGTCATCGGAGGAGCAGCTCCGGGGCAAAGTGAACTGAAGCTTGATGCCGGGGATTTCCTTAAAACAGACTTCTTCCTGGAACGGCGTGAAATTGGGATTATTAATGTTGGCCAGCCTGGTGCTGTCAGAGTCGGCGATGATGAGTATGTACTTCAAACAAAGGATTTTCTCTATATTGGAATGGGCAATCAGGATGTAGCGTTTACAAGCCTGAACGGAGAAAAAGCTAAGTTTTACTTTATCTCCGCTTGTGCTCATCAAAGCTATCCGACGCAAAAAGCCGCTCTTTCTGAACTGACACCGGACCGCCTTGGTGATGATGCAGCGTCTAATGTCAGAAGCCTGTACAAAGTCATTCATCAAGATGGCATTAAAAGCTGTCAGCTTATGATGGGAATTACGATGCTTGATCAAAACAACAACTGGAACACCATGCCGGCACACGTCCATGATCGCCGGATGGAGGCTTATCTTTACCTTGATCTTGAGAAGGATTCGAAGGTGTTTCACTTCATGGGCCAGCCGGACGAAACACGCCATCTTGTTGTCGGAAATGAGCAGGCTGTCCTTTCCCCTGCCTGGTCTATTCACTCTGGCGCAGGAACATCAAACTACAGCTTTGTGTGGGCAATGGCCGGAGAAAACTACACATTCACGGACATGGATGTCGTTCCGATGGATGGGCTGAAATAAGATGAGTTATCTACATGATGCCTTTTCATTAGAAGGAAAAACAGCGCTGGTAACGGGACCGGGAACGGGAATCGGTCAAGGAATTGCCAAAGCACTTGCCGGGGCTGGCGCTGATATTATCGGCACATCACATAAAAGCAGCCTGTCTGAAACACAGCAGCTTGTCGAACAGGAAGGCCGAACGTTTACGTCTTTTACAATGGATATGAGCAAGCCTGAAGCGATAAAGGATACTGCAGCTGAGCTGTTCGAAAACCGGCAGGTCGACATCCTTGTCAATAATGCCGGCATTATTCACCGGGAAAAAGCGGAACATTTCCCAGAAGAGAACTGGCATCACGTACTGAATGTCAACCTAAACAGCTTGTTTATTCTGACACAGCTGGCAGGCGGACACATGCTGAAAAGAGGTTATGGAAAGATTATTAATATCGCCTCTCTTCTGTCTTTTCAAGGCGGTATCCTTGTTCCCGCATATACAGCGAGCAAACACGCTGTTGCCGGTTTGACTAAATCATTTGCAAATGAGTGGGCAGCGTCCGGCGTTCAGGTGAACGCAATCGCCCCGGGCTATATTTCTACAGCCAATACAAAGCCTATTCAGGACGATGAAAAGCGAAATGAAGACATTTTAAAGAGAATCCCTGCCGGACGGTGGGGCAAAGCGGATGACATCGGCGGGACTGCAGTCTTTTTGGCATCACGTGCTTCAGATTATGTAAATGGACATATTTTAGCAGTAGACGGCGGATGGCTATCCCGCTGACAAATAAAAAAGCTGACGAACACGATCGTCAGCTTTTTTCTATTACATCATATGCGGTTCAACAGGAAGTACCTTTTTGACCTCATCAATGATGCGTTGATTTTCTCCGCCAGCGTAAATGTGAATCGAGCCGCTGTCTTGAGTCGAACGAATCAGACGCCCGATGCCCTGTCGCACGCGTAATAACATATATGGCAGATCAACTTCTTCGAACGGATCTTTTTTCGCCCCGTTGCGTTTCGCTGTAAATACAGGATCATGAGGCGGGAATGGCAATGACCAAATAGTAACATTCTTCAATGCGTCTCCAGGAATATCGAGTCCTTCCCATAAGTGAACCGAACAAAGCACTGTTTCCTCTTCCTCTTGGAATTTCTCCACTAAGCTGCTGATTTCTTCATCACCTTCAAAGAAAATCGGATACGGCAGCTCCCAGGCCGCCGACAGTTGCTTAAACTCCTTTAATTCCTCAAAAGAAGGGAAAAGCACCAGCGTTCTGCCTTTATAACGCTTGATCGTTTCAATCGTTTCAGCTGTTTTTTGTTCAGCGGTCATTTCTGTTTTTGCATATAGATTAACGGTCATTTGCTCGTCATAATCATAAGGAGAATCAACGGTTAACGACAAATAATCATGAATCCCGAGACTGTCGGCAATATAATCAAATGAACCGCCTTCTGACAGCGTAGCAGAAGAGAAGATATAAGGAATTTTCTTAGAAAACACTTTTTCGCCAAGCACTTCTGCCACCGTTCTCGGCATTACAACAAAGGTTGATTCTGCTTCCTTTTTCTCCAGCCAGCTGATCGCATCCTTTTGATATAGAGATAATGAATACGCCATTTGTTCAACATATTCTTCCACAACTGACAGCTCGTATTGATCAATCGTGTACATCTCAGACTCGAACACGAGAGCCTCCCCGATTTTATCGAGCAAACGGCAAAGCTCGTCCGCCGCCTTTTTGACACGCTGGTCATTTTTTATTTCTAGACGGTGTGAACCGGCCACTTCTTTTGATTCTTCAGAAAGAACATAGAAAAATTCGTCGTTCGCAGCAAGCGCATCTTCAATCAGTTCAGCAAACTCTTCTCTGATGTCATTTTGAAGCAAACGTTCTAAAAACAATTCAAGAGTAGACTGCTTCACTCTGTAGGTTAACGCTTTTTGTGCGGCAAACTCTAACAGATGCCCTTCATCAAATACAACCGCACTATGATCAGGCAGCAGCGGCAGCTGGCCCTCTCGTTTGCGTGACTCTTCCGTCCACACATGCTCCATATAAAAATCATGGGAACAAATGATCAAGTCTGTAGACTTTCGGTAATAATCTCTGGAAAGCGTCAAACCGCATCTGTGTCTCATATCACAAGTCAGACAATCCTGAAACGAGTCGTAGCTTACTTCAGACCATTGTTCATTCGATAGATTTGCGTACTGCTTACGGTCGCCATACGGATAAAAGCGCTGCATCGCCTGTGATTCATGGACAAATGACGGTAATGACTCATAAAGATCCAGCCATTTATCATCATCAGAGCGCTGCATTGTTTTTTCAAGCTTCTTCAAGCATAAATATTGCTCATGTGACTTCGACAGCCTTGTATCTATTTTCAGATCCAAATGTTCCGCCAGCTTCGAAATATCGCCCTCTTTTTTCACAAGCTGTTCGATTAATGTTTCATCAGCACAAGCAATAATGGCGGGTTTGCCGACATATCTTGCATAGCTGATCGCGAAAAGAAGATAAACCAGCGTTTTCCCCGTTCCCACTCCAGCTTCGGCAAACATGACTTTTTTCTCTTTAAACGCCCGCTCCAGCTGAAAAGCCATAAATACTTGCTCATCCCGAAGATCAAACCCTTTTTCGGGAAGGATATCGTAAAACACGTCACCAATCCAATTGTTCAATTCTTCATAAAAATTCTTTGTTTTCGTTAAAGAAAAAGGCAAACGTGATGTTGTCACCTAGTTCCAACCCCCAACTATTCGACATTCAGACCACCAATAATATCATTTCCTACTGATGAATACAATAAAAAAACTTGGCAATGCCAAGTTTTTTTGCAGCTTACTTTCGATTGATCACATGCGACGATAAAAAAGGATGGTCTGTTGAATAAATATGTTCCACCGCTTTTTCTAAATCATTTTGCGCATGCGACATCACAGACGGAGACGAATCAGCCCCGAGCTCCTTCAGCTCGTTTGCTGTTGCGTCAAGCGCCCTTTGAATTAGATTAAAATGTTCGCTGTTTAGCATGAGATCACCTCTGATGGAAATAATCATCATTGTATGCGAACTTTTCATTTTATATACATGCTTTCCGCATGTTATTACCGAAACATGCACAAACTACATTCGATATTCCGTACCCGGATTATCCGTCTTATCAACAATATTCTATCAGGGAGTGATGTTGACATGAGTTATAGAAATCGATTAGATCAGCATTCTGAACTGTTTCATCACAATTGGACGCGGCCTAAACGTTCTAAGTCTCAAGTAAACGGTCACACTGAAATGTCCCAAACCAACATTATATTGAGAAGCAACGCGAAAGCTCACCGTTGGTAACGATAGAATATGGCTGAAAGATGAAAGAAGACGCATGCAGAGCGTCTTCTTTTTTATGCGTTTTCTGTTTTCTTGCGCTGCGGTCTTACTTTTGACCAGTATTGATAATAATCCGTTTTAATAAATCCGTTAAAGAGCTTTCGTTTCTTCGTCGCTTTTCTGCCGTAAGCTTCCTCAAAATTCTCGTTTGATGTCAGCATATACACAGACCAGGTATCAAGCGGTTCGAACGCCTGTCCCATTTCTTTGTACATCTGCTCAACGGCTTTTTTCTCGCCGAGACGCTCTCCGTATGGCGGGTTACCGACAATTACGCCAAACTCCAGATTTGTCGTAAAGTCCTTGACCTGCATCTGCTTAAATTCGATTAAATCTCCCAAGCCTGCTTCCTCTGCATTCTCTTTTGCGATTTGAACCATGCGGTGGTCTATGTCGCTTGCGAAAATCGTAAGCGGCTGGTCATAGTTGGCCTTTTCTTCGACTTCAAGCCGTGCTTTGTCCCACAGATCTTTACCGATCCATTCCCAATCCTCTGAGACAAAATCGCGGTTAAATCCAGGGGCGATGTTTTGACCGATTAACGCGGCTTCAATCGCAATCGTTCCGGAACCGCAGAAAGGATCGACAAATGGACGGTCCGGGGTCCAATTGGTTAATTGCACTAAAGCGGCAGCAAGTGTTTCTTTAATCGGCGCGCCGCCCTGATCGACACGATATCCTCGTTTGTGGAGGCCTGTCCCCGACGAATCCAATGTAATAATTGCTTGATCTTTTAATAAAGAAATTTCCACCTTATACTCGGCACCTGTTTCTTCAATCCAGTCATTGGCTTTGCCTGACTGGAGCTTGAGCTTTTCGACAATTGCTTTTTTGACGATCCGCTGACAGTCAGGAACGCTTGCTAGGGTTGATTTCACCGATTTCCCGATGACAGGGAATTTCCCGTTTTCAGGTATAAATGAGCGCCAGTTAATCGCTTTCGTTTTTTCAAATAGTTCATCAAATGTTTTCGCTTTAAAAGAAGCAACCTGAACCTTTATGCGGTCGGCTGTTCTAAGCCAAAGGTTCGTGCGGCAAATGGCAAGCGCATCACCTTCAAAAATAACTTTTCCGTTATCAACCTTGCATTCGTATCCTAAATCTCGTACTTCCTTTGCGACAACAGCTTCAATGCCCATCGGCGCCGTTGCAATTAGTGTATACTTCTTCATCGTATCACCCTGTCTTTTAAAACTTTTCTTTTCTCAAGATAAAAGCTCTCCTTATACGGGAGAGCTTGTTTTCATCATTTTAAATGTAAGTGGTCTAACGTTCTGTAAGCCATGTTTTGTTCCGTCGTACTGCAAACGGCTCATCACCTCGTACTCAGGCGGCAATCATCTATCTACAGAAAGCATTCTGTCCTTCTCTCCGTTGAATTCCGTCAAGAAGGTTCCCCTACCAAAATTTGGGTTTCTCGCTCGAGGGGTTTACCGCGTTCCACTCTCACCATTTCTAGTGAGACTTCGTCACTGTGGCACTTTCAAGGATACTCAGCCATATCCAAAGGACGTAGGCTTTTTTCCTGCCGTCAGCCTTTCATGGCTGCCCTAGCTTATGACTTCGCTAGGCACGAACACTACGGGCATCTCAGCACCGTGCGAGCATGGACTTTCCTCTACAGATTCAAGATCTGCAGCGATTACCCGAACGTTAAGAACATGAATTATTATATAACAACTGATTGCAATTTACAAGCGCCATTTTTTTCAAGCCCGATCAATCATAAAGCTTGCTGCCAAACACGTGTTTTTCTAAGTTAGACAGCCGTTTTAAAATATCAAAGTTGGTTGTGTTAGATTGCACAGGCTGTTTTTTGCTGGCTTCTTCAAGCTGCTTTTTCAGCTGCAGATTTTCCTGCTGCAGTTCTTCGATTTCTTGATGGAAGGTTTCATAATCCTTAATAATCATATCTAAAAATTTGTCAACGTCTTCTTGCTTGTAGCCTCTAACGCCTGTTTTAAATTCTTTTTCCAAAATTTCTTTCGCAGAAAGCTTTACTTTATCAGCAAGCATCTTTTTCACCTCGTATCGTGAATCATCACCTTATATTTTTTCAGAAATCTGTACGGTTGTCAAATTTCTCTTTCTTTGTTACAAGTAGCTGTCTTCCTCTACCGTCACTCTCAGATCATCCATTGTAATAAAGTAGATGGGATAGCCATCCTGTTCGCGCCTTTTTTCCGCTGTCCCAAGCATATACTTAGGGGAGCCTTCCTTTTCCGGGTCATATAAAAGCAGAAGCCCATCGGACTTATCAATGAAGAACTGATTTTTTTGTTTAAATTGAAGCGGGCTTTCATACGGACGGCGAGTCAGGCTTGCTTCATAGTCTGCCTGAGCCAGAACTGCTTCATACAGTTCCTTATTCGGTTCTTTCCAGTTCTTTTCCTGCTCGTAAAATGGCGTGATGACAGCTACCTTTAAGTCAGGGTATTCTTCCTGCAAATCATATGCAGCTTCGGCCGCCCATAGTTCCGTCCCAAGCTGACCTGAAATTAAAATCCATTCTAATCCTTCATCCAAAAAAGCAATCAGCCGGTTCTTAATGGCTTTTTTTATGTAATACAGCGCCTTGTCATCCTGTTTAAATATCCCGAGTTCAAACGGTTTATAGCCCGTTATTGCCAATACTTTCATCATTTCACCTGCTTTAAAAAATGGGGCTCCCGTTGGGCCCCATTTGATGTGCTGCATTGTTTACACCATCAAGCTGCACGTTTTCCATACTAGTAGTCGCAGCAAGGTTTTCCTGCTTGAAAATGCTGATGCGTAGCCGGATCAACATTTGAGAAAGTGTGTGGAAAGTAGTGAACGTGCTGAAAATGCTGGTGGTTTACGTTTGTTGTATGCTGTGGATGAATGTGCGGCACGATAGTCTTCGAAAACGTATGGTGTTCACAGCAATGAGTAGGATGGACAATTGGCGCCACCATATGCGGTCTGCAGTGATGCATGATAAAATCCCCTTTCCATAAACTTTATTACAATACTAAGCTATGAAAAATTAGGGGTACATGTTCTAATACAAAGACCTATTTTAAAAGTGTGCAATTAAGCTGTCTTTAAAGTTTGAAAACACAAAAGCAATCAAAAATACCACAACAAAGAACAAGTAAAAAACACCCTTATACATACCAACTCTCCCTTTAAAAATAACTAACGTCATTTTACAGGATTCGCCGCTATTCTACAACAAAATCGATGTGAATTCAGCAAAAAAAATTCATGGCGAAACAAGTCGTCTTTTGCGCTTTCCCGGGGAATATTTAAGAGGAATATTTCCTTTTCAGCCGGGTGATTCTCACATGCAGTTTTTCTGTTTCTTTTTCTGATAAGAATGCCACATCGCTAAGTAATTGTTCAGTTATATGCAATGCTTTCCCGAACGCTTTTTCCTTATGCTCAAAATATTTCGCAAGCTCTATCACAGCATCATATCTGCACTTCTGATTTTGGGAGCGGGACAGCTTTTCCCAAAGCGGCACTGCTTCTGCCAACCGGTTTTGTTTCTTGTACAGGAGCGATAAATCGAGCAGCGCTCTGTCCTGATCCTCAAACGGCTTTTCTTTAAGCGTTTCAAGCTGTTTGACCGCCTGATCCGTTTCTTTATGGGCCATAAACCATTTCGCCATTGCATAAGCTTCACTGTACTCTTTTGGCGCATGTGATTCTGAAAGAATTTTTTTAGACATATGAATGTACAATGAAATGAGCGATAGCACATCCATTTCATTATGATGCAGGACACCTTTTAGAAGATCCGGCTCTTGCGCCTTGATAAAATGAAAGTAAAGCATTGGCGCCAAATAGCCCGGTGTATCTTCTTGTCTGCGGATGCCGAGCTCCTCTTTTTCAACCGTGCCAAGTGATACACGGTCCATTTTGTGTTTCCACAGGCGTCTTGCCCCATGCAGAAGGTCAAAGTGGCCGAACTCCGGGAGCTTAGGAAGTCTGTCGCGGATCAATGTGTGCCTTGTTTTCACCTGCGGCCAATCAAAGGCTTTTCCGTTGTACGTAACAAGTGATGTAATGTCAACCTCGCTTAAAAAGCTTTGATACAAGGCGACTTCATTCCCCGGTTTGGGCAAAAGATGCTGTTTGACTGTCACTCGGTCTTCATATACTCTCGCATGACCAAGCAAAAAAATAGTATTTCCGGCTCCGCCTCCAAGACCGGTTGTTTCTGTATCAAAGAAAAAGAGACTGTTTTTCTTATACCCTTTTGCTGACAATGTATGCGACAGGCTGCTTTGATTCCACAATGTGATCACTTCATCAAGCTGAGAAAAACTGTACAACCCATGGCGGTGAGAAAGCGGATATTCTACTTCCCTGGTGAGGCAGTATTCATCTTCGAAGAAAAAAGGCTTCATGCCAAAAGCCTCCCACTCTTCTAAAAACGGAATTTCAGCATGGTTTTCAACGCGTTTGTTTTCTTGTTTACCCGCTTCTATTTTATGTTCCCCTTCATCAAGCATCATATGCTTTTTCATTCGCTGAAGTTTCCCTTTTAATGACATATCTGACCTCCCTCCTTACGACATTTGATCCAACAGCTGCAAAATTCTTTCCTTTGCTTTTATCCCGTCTATTTCGGTACCTATACAAGACGGACAGCCGTCATGGCAGGGACATTGTTTAATCAGCTGTTTCGCAGCTTCATTAATATCTGCAAATCGTTTGAAGACTTCCTCCGCCAAACCGATACCGCCCGGATAATGATCATATAAAAATATGGTCGGCAATCCGGTATGGGCTGCTTTGATTTGAGAAACGACATGCACATCGTTTCGGTCACACATGATATACACAGGAACAATATGCTGCAGCACATTCGAAATGCCAAGAAGCAGCTGTTCCAGCGTCTTTTCCCCGATGTCTTCGTCTGCTGTTTTGATTTCGAGCCAAGCTGCACTTGTATGCAGTTCTTCTTCCGGCAAATGAATAGGACCAGAGCCAATATTTTCGAAAGTGGTCATTTTTATTTTTTTAAAAATGGTCGGCAGGGCATTGACAGTGACGTCACCATAGTGCAGTGACGTACGGCTGTTTTCTGTCGTTTTATCAACTTCTAATACTTTTAGCTGAACTGCCAGGTTGGCATCCGTATAATATTCAACATCGACTTTCCTGACATAAGCCTTTTTATGGTCCCAATCGAGCTTCTCTACTTGGTATTGGACCCCTTCATGCAAATAAATCGCTTCATCATGCAAAAGCGTCATCGCGCTAAATCGATCCATTTCACCGATTATCCTTACATTTGCAATATCTGACTGATCAACAATGACGACATTTTCTTGTGATGCGGAGCGCAAACTGATATTTGAAGCAGGGAACGATTCACTTGCCCAATGATACCGTTCGCCATTGCGGTGAAGAACAGCCTCTTCCTGAAGGTACTCAAGAATGTCACTGACATCCATCGGTCCAAACTCTTCATCAGCTCTAAAAGGAAGCTCATAAGCCGCACACTTTAAGTGGTCTACTAAAATAATCAAATTCTCAGGATTGATTCTTGCAGATTCCGGCGAACGGTTAAAGAAGTATTCTGGATGGCGCACAATATATTGGTCAATCGGCGTTGAATTGGCGACCATGATAATCAAAGACTCACCGTGTCTTCTGCCGGCTCGTCCCGCCTGCTGCCATGCACTTGCCACACTTCCAGGATAACCCGTCATCACACACACTTGCAGCTGTCCGATATCAACACCAAGCTCTAAGGCATTCGTACTGACAACTCCTAAAATCTCGCCTTCTCTTAACCCTCTTTCGATTTCTCTCCGCTCTTTCGGAAGATAGCCTCCCCGATAGCCTCTGATTGACTTTGTCCCGATCTCTTTTTTCACAAGCTCTTGAATATGGCTTAAAATAATTTCCACCCGGACTCTGCTTCTGGCAAAAACAATGGTCTGCACTTTGTTTTTCAGAAACTCTTTCGCCAGTTCATTCACTTCTGCTGTTGCACTCTTTCTGATATTCAGCGGTTTGTTCACAATTGGCGGATTATAAAACACAAAGTGCTTCCGTCCGCTCGGGGCACCGTTGTCATCGACCAGACGCATCGGTTTGCCCGTCAGCTGCTCCCCCAACTCCTTCGGGTTGGCAATCGTAGCGGAAGTGCAAATAAAAATTGGATCACTTCCGTAAAACCGGCAGATACGCTTCAGCCGCCGGATCACATTCGCCACATGGCTCCCGAAAACACCGCGATACGTATGAAGCTCATCGATGACGATATACTTAAGGTTTTCAAACAAACTGACCCATTTCGTATGATGCGGAAGAATGGCAGAATGCAGCATATCGGGGTTTGTAATGACAATATGACCTGCTTTTCTCACTTTTTGTCTGATTGCCGGAGACGTATCCCCGTCATATGTAAAGCTTTTAATATCAATGCCCATTTCATCAATGATTTCATTTAGCTCGCTCTTTTGGTCCTGTGCCAGCGCTTTAGTCGGAAATAAATATAGCGCCCGGTTTGTTTCGTCTTGGGCGATGGACTGCAGGACTGGGAGGTTATAGCATAACGTTTTTCCTGATGCGGTTGGCGTTACGGTAACGATGCTCTCTCCTTTTTGCACACATTGAAAAGCGGAATATTGGTGGGTATATAGTTCATCAATGCCCCTATTCGAAAGGGCTGTCTTTATTCTCTCGTCTATACTTTCAGGCATCGGCCTTGTTCTTGCTTCACGAGGCTCAATTTCATGCCAATTCACAACGTTTTCATTTCCTTTTAACTCAGAAATGAGCTCAGTTAGTGATTTCTTTTTCATTCTTTACACCTCTTTGTCAAATACAGTTTACCGAATATTTGTTTGCATGGCTAGGTGCAAATTTTATACAATCAAACAAAAAAGCAAGGCATACGCCCTGCTTATTTCGCTTTTATTGTGAGGAGCTTTGTTTCACCTTTATGCGCAGCTTTTTCGCCTGCCGGCACAATTGATCCTACAGCTTCACCATTCATTATAACGATCGGGATGACTGTACTGCTCGCTTTTTCTTTTATTGATTCCAAATCACACGTAATCAGCGGGTCACCGACCTTCACTTTGTCCCCTTCTTTAATGTGGGCAGTAAACCCTTCTCCGTTCATATTGACCGTTTCCAGCCCGACATGAATTAACAGTTCTATTCCCGAGCGAGTCCGAATGCCAACGGCGTGTTTGGTGTGGAAAATCTGAATCACTTCACCTTCAGCAGGTGAAACGATTTCACCGTTTGAGGGTTCCACCGCTATTCCTTCACCCATCATTTTCTGTGAAAAAACAGGGTCCGGCACATCCGTCAAGTCCATTACCGTACCGTCTGCCGGAGAATAAATAACCTCTTCTGTCACTTTTTCCTGAGTTTTGCCCATTCCGAATAATTTTTTCAGCAATGTGTTTTCTCCCTTCTCATTCACTTCAACCGCTATCCCTTCATTCATCACTATTTAACCACACTTTCAATTTTGCTTCAATTTATAACAACATCTGGCACAGGCGCATATTCTGGTTAAAAAAGGCGGTGGCAGATTTGGAATTCTTTGATGACAAAAAGAACGAACTGCAAAAGAAAGAAGAAATCATTACACAGGCAATAGACCATCTTTTTCAATCCTCAGCGTTCGGCAACCTTTTAAACGGATTTCAGAACCTGATCAACTCGAGTTTAAAGGATGTGCAGACGACCATACAGCTCAGAGAAAGAGATACAGGGCTGTATGTCGATATCACGATTCCGTCGACGTTTCGAGACGGCGACATCGTCGTTGATATTAAATCTAGGTATCTTCATGTCACACTTCAAGAAAAACAGCAACAGCAATATGAGGCCACTTTGACAACCATGACGAGAACGGTGCAGCTGCCTTATGAAGTTCGCCAAGAAGATATGGAAACATCTTGGAACGAGCAGACAATGACGCTTTTCTTTCCAAAAAATAAGCATGAATGAGCGATTCATTCATGCTTCTATCATTTGAAAAAGCTAGTAAATCCCTTTATTAAAGATCCGACTTGATTCATTGCACTCATCACTTGACCTGTCGTATCCATCATTTTATTAAAATCAAACTGCCCATTGGCTTTTTTGAACTGCGACATAATACTTTGAAATTGTGAGGGCTGCTGCTGATTTGGCCTTGGGATTGGATAAGGGTTGGTAAATACAGGCGGCTGCATTGGCATAGAATGGATCGGAGCATACGGCTGATAATAATCCTGCTGCCCATAATGCTGCTGCGGCAAGTATTGCCCAGGTGCAGCCTGCTGATAATACCCCTGCATTTGTTGAGGATAATAATAGCCCATTTGCCGAGGATAGCTTTGAGAACTCCAGTTCATTGCGATTCCCCCCAAACTCAACATGTTTCTCTTCTATATATGTATGAATGAAGTCTATTGTTTGTGTCACAGGTCCTGATCCGTGTTTGTCAAATTGTGTCGAAAGTTTAAATTTTTTAAAAACAGAAAAAAGTCGAATCATTGTGGTACCATTTCTTCAATACAGATGAGAGGGGATGCACCATAATGAACGTATCATACTTAAGCAAACGTTTTGCAGAAATGAAGAAATATGAAACAGACTGTATGAATAAACTGATGGACTTTGCCAAGTTCCTCTATATTCAAGGACATCTCAGCACAACTGAGTTTCGTAACAGTATGAAGGTTCTCGAAGCAAATGGAGCAGAAAGTCCGGCATATGAGCTGAATTAACGTCCGGCCCCCTATAACAAACGAAAAGAAGACAGCCTTTACCGGCTGTCTTCTCTTGCAATTTCATCCTTTACTGCGTGCAATGTGTAAAGGACTGACTCAGTGATATCCTTGAATCGTTTTTTATGAATATGATGAACATATGATTGAAGGACCAATTCCTGAAAATTATCCTTTGCGGTCTCGATCTGCTCTCTATGCACATATTTCGGGCGGCGGGCTTTTATCAGTTCAAGCGCCCCTTGCGCCCAGCGAGCTGCCAGAACATCATTCTCTTCAACTGCTGGCTTTATCGTCTCAAAAAAATCATAAGAAAGATCACTGTCTTTTCCTTCCTGATATCGATCAGCGCCTTTTTCAGCAGCTTCAATCATTTGCTCGGTCATTTCCAGCAATGTTTGTGATTGCAACACCCTTCACCTCAATGCATATCGTACCAAATTTTGCTCGCAAATTCAGCCGATGCGGTATACCTTTTCAAATGCATACCTGTGTTCAGGCGAGTGATACAGCTCATTTATACAAATATGAAGGTCCATGATTTCTTCTTCCAGCACACTCAGGCGCTCGTTTTCCGTTTCCCGCATCTCAGCCTCAAATGCATTTAAAGAATAATTCAGGCTCTGCTCAGCTCGGGTTAATTCGTCTTCTATATCAGAAAGCATACGGAGAATATCTGTCTTGCTTACGTAACCGGACATTCGTGTACCTCCCTTTCCTCGTCTCTCCTGGTTAACATTCTTTGCTCTTCAGGCTCTTTCCTTCCTCATGACAAAACTAGAAGCAAATCGCCAAACAAACACGTATTCCACGAAAAGCTGAAGTTTTCGACAAAAACACCCGCAAAAATTGTATGATCCTCTCCCTTAATGCAAACGATACTTGTGAGGAGGTGCCGTATGAAAACAAGACCGAAAAAAGCCGGCCAACAAAAAAAGACTGAATCAAAAGCAATCGATTCTTTAGATAAAAAACTAGGCGGCCCGAACCGCCCTTCTACGTAAGAAGCAAGGATATCCCTTGCTTCTTTATTTTTTCAGCCAATGCTGCACCGCAAAAAGCGCATGAAGCTGGCGTTTTTTATGTAAATACCATTCTGTCAATTCAATCTGCTTCGGTAATTCCTCCCGCCTAAAGAACGTTTTCTTTATCTTTCCATGAAACCAATCTGTTTTCTTTCCGTCTAATGAGTGGATTAACTCAGGGTAGCATGTCCTTAGCATAGGAGATGTTCTTTTTGTAATCCCGATCATTTTTTCCATATCAAAACGGGAGCCTGTATGCGGCACTGTGTGCAGAAAGTGATAAAAAGAGGAGAACAATTCCGGACTGAACAGCAATTGAGACAGCTGCTTTCCCAGTCTTATCCTTTCCTCTGTCTTTGAGAAACGTTTCACTGAAATGCCGTAAAGAAACCCGTCTGCAGCTGGAAAAATAACGGTGTTGAAATGAAACCAGTCACTTAAATAAAAAGGAATCGTGTCAAAAACGTTCTTTTTAAACGAAGGATTTTGTATAATAGGTGTTTGGATAGTGTTTTGTTCATTTATAATGAGGGCATACATCAGCCGCTCCGTGTTTCGCTCATGCCAAAAACGGGCCCATTCTTCCGTCATAAATTGTGAGACGCCAAACACATGCAGATGATGAAACAGCGGTTTCCCGATTTTTTTTGACCAGTGATACAAAAGAAGCTGCGGATAGGCATCGGAAAAAATGAGCCAGTTCGCTCTTTCATAGGCTAAAAAGAACCACCTTTGCTGTCTCTCACGGAGTCCGAGCTGAAACAGACTGCCTTTTAAGTCAGTCATTGACCAGCCGGCATTGCGAGAAACAAAAGATGCCAAGAGCGACCATTTGATTTCCGGATGACGGTCATAAAATGATTTATACGCGTTCGTTCTTGAAATGTTATCTGCGTTTTTTGCTTTTGTCTGCCGCTCAATTCGGCTCAAAAGCTTTCTGATGGTCTGTTGTTCTTGCACGTTCATTCACTTCCGTCATGAATAGTTTAATAAGGAGGATGAGAAAGTGATTCGGTATCCTAACGGAAAAACGTTTCAGCCGAAACATTCGGTTTCATCCCAAAACAGTCAGAAAAGGGCCCCGTCTTACAGTAATCGCGGAATGACCCTCGAAGATGACTTAAACGAAACGAATAAGTATTATCTGACAAACCAAATTGCCGTCATACACAAAAAGCCGACACCTGTTCAAATTGTAAATGTCCATTATCCAAAAAGAAGCGCCGCAGTGATTAAAGAAGCTTACTTTAAACAATCATCGACAACAGATTATAACGGGATTTACAAAGGGCGATATATTGATTTTGAGGCGAAAGAAACGAAAAACAAGACCTCTTTCCCCCTGCAGAATTTCCATGACCATCAAATCGAGCATATGAAGCAGGTAAAGGCTCAAGACGGTATTTGTTTTGTTATTATATCCGCTTTCGACCAGGTTTATTTCTTGGAAGCCGATAAGCTGTTTTATTTCTGGGACAGAAAAGAAAAAAACGGCAGAAAATCAATTCGTAAAGATGAGTTAGAGGAAGCGGCGTATCCGATTTCTCTTGGATACGCACCTAGAATTGATTATATTAGTATTATTGAACAGCTTTATTTTTCGCCTTCATCTAGTGCGAAAGGTTGATTAACGAAAGGTTGAGATGTTTATGTCAGATCAATTTAACAGCCGTGAAGCTCGACGAAAAGCGAACAGCAAATCGAGTCCTTCACCGAAAAAAGGCAAGAAACGAAAAAAAGGCGGATTGTTTAAAAAGACTCTTTTCACTTTACTCATTCTGTTTGTTTTAGGCATAGTCGGCGGTGCCGTTACATTTGCCGTCATGGTTTCAGATGCGCCATCACTAGACGAAAGCAAATTGAAGACGCCTTATTCATCAACAATATACGATAAAAATGGAAAAGAAATCGCTGAAGTCGGTGCCGAAAAACGGACCTACGTCTCGATAGATGAAATTCCCGATGTTGTAAAAGAAGCCTTTATCGCGACAGAGGACGCGCGTTTTTATGAGCACCACGGGATTGATCCTGTCCGTATCGGAGGCGCCTTAGTTGCCAACTTTAAAGACGGCTTCGGAGCTGAAGGCGGAAGTACGATCACCCAGCAGGTCGTCAAGAACTCCCTTCTTTCACATCAGAAGACACTGAAACGGAAGGTACAGGAAGTATGGCTTTCAATTCAGCTGGAGCGCAATTACTCTAAAGATGAAATTTTAGAAATGTATTTAAACCGGATTTATTTTTCTCCTAGAGCATACGGAATCGGAAAAGCGGCGGAAGAATTTTTCGGCGTCACAGATTTAAGCAAATTGACTGTAGAACAAGCTGCGACACTTGCGGGTATGCCGCAAAGCCCGACAGCGTACAATCCCGTTAAAAACCCGGATAAAGCGGAAAAAAGACGGAACATCGTACTCAGTCTGATGAAAAAGCAAGGATTTATTTCTGATTCTCAATATAACAAAGCGAAAAATGTAGCAATGAAAGACGAAGGCGTTGTGTCACAGAAGGAATATGAAAAAGCAAGTTCAAACAAATACAGCGCGTTTGTTGAAGAAGTCATGAAAGAAATTGATGAAAAATCTGATGTCGATCCATCCGCTGACGGATTAAAGATTTATACGACATTAGATACAAAAGCACAAGACAAACTAGATGAATTAATGGACGGAGACACTGTCGGATTTACTGAAGGCATGCAGGGCGGCGTTACACTTCTCGATACAAAAACCGGAGAAGTCCGCGCGATTGGCGCCGGAAGAGATTCTGCAGTTGGCGGCTACAATTACGCGACCCAAGCTCAACGACAGCCTGGTTCTACCATTAAACCTATTCTCGACTACGGTCCGGTTATTGAAAATAAAAAATGGTCTACTTACGAGCAAATAGACGACTCGGCTTACACGTATTCAGATGGAACACCTATCCGTGACTTTGACCGCTCGTATAAAGGACTCATGTCTATGCGTGAAGCACTTGCCCAATCTCGTAACATTCCGGCTTTAAAAGCATTCCAAGCAGTTGGAAAAGATACGGCAGTAGACTTTGCTAATGGACTTGGACTGGGATTAAATAAAGATACTGTCTATGAATCCTACTCTATTGGAGGATTCGGAAAAGGCAATGTTGGTGTCTCTTCACTGACAATGGCTGGAGCATACAGCGCGTTCGGAAATAATGGAACATATAATGAACCGCATTTTGTAAAGTCTATCGAATTTAACGATGGCACGAAGCTTGACTTAACACCAAAATCAAAGTCAGCCATGAGCGATTATACGGCGTTTATGATTACAGATATGCTAAAAACAGCTGTTAATACAGGTACTGGGAAGCTTGCACAAGTACCTGGTGTGGAAGTAGCAGGAAAAACAGGAACGACTAACTTTGAAGAAAGTGAAATCCAAAGGTACAATATCGCAAGCGACGGCGCTCGAGATTCCTGGTTCGTCGGCTACACACCGCAATATACGGCAGCCGTCTGGACGGGGATGGAAGAAAACGAAGCTGGAAAGAAATCTCTTTCAACTGAAGAGCAAAAAGTTGCCAAGCGCATCTTCGCCCAACTCATCGCCGATGTCGATGACGGAAGCGGATCATTCGAGAAGCCTGACAGCGTAGTGGAAGCCACTGTAGAAAAAGGCTCTAACCCTGCAAAACTGGCAGGACCTAATACGCCAAGCGATAAAAAGCTCACAGAGTACTTTGTAAAAGGCACAGCTCCTTCTACTGTTTCTAAAACATATGAGAAAGAAGAAAAAGAAGAAACAGAAAAACTGTCTGGTTTAAGTGTAAAATATGATAAAGACAATCAATCATTGACATTAAGCTGGAATTACGACGGAGATGCGACCTTTGCTGTTAAGCAATCTGTTGATGGCGGCAGCTACTCAGAAATTCAAAACAGCTCTGCAAAAGAGGCAGTCATTTCAGGCGTGCAGCCAGGATCTGTATACAAATTCGAAGTGACAGCCGTCAGTGATGATGGCAAAAGTACAGCTTCCACATCCTATGAAGTGCCGAAAGCTGAAGACGACGAAGATAAAGAAGATCAGCAACAAACGGATGATGAAAATCAAGATGATGAGAAGACTCAGGATGACACACAAACTGACGATTCTCAAACAGATGACAGCCAGACGGATCAAGATCAGACAGATGATTCAACAAACGATCAAGACAAAAAACAAGACAACACGAACACCAATCCGTCCGACAACAGTAACCAAGACCAATCTAACGATAACAGCAACAACAATAGCAACAATCAGGATACGTCGGATGATAATTCGAACCCAGATACAAATGATTCATCAGGTTCTGATCCAAATAAAAACAAAACAGACACTACCGACAAAACACAAACGAACTCATCATCAACAACTGAAAAAACAAATTAAACAAAAAGCCATCACCTTTAGGTGATGGCTTTTTTCTTTTAGAAAAAACCTCCCCTTTCAAGGGGAGGTTTTTATCGATTCATCGCATGATATTTATAAAAATGCTTCTTCATTTCAGTAAACAGCTCATCAAGCTGAATAAAGCAATGGTATTGAGTCGGCTTCAGGAGAATAAACTCCACCCGTTCAGCCCAATTGATCGGCTTTGCGGGAAATGATTTCTTCGTCAGTTCTAACCAATCGAGCGACTTCACCCGCTCGCCTGCTGTCCAGTGAAACGAAGCCAGCAAACACACAATGCCCTTTAGCATTTCGTTTTGGTCACATCTCGATTTTCGTGTTTGAAAGACTGGGAGAAGTGATGCTTTGATGTCATCCCACACTTCAAATAAATGCGGAACGTACTTGCCGCTGTCCTCCCATGGCAAAACGCCTTCAGATTTAGTGCAATAATCAAAATACAGGGGATTGATCCGCAAGGCTTCTTTCATATCCGAGAAGCTCAGCTGGCTGAGACTGCGCAAGTCTTTTTCATAGGAAGCCAACACTTCTTTTGCTTGCGTCATCGTTTCACCAGTCCTTTTTTATCTCTCTTTTGCCCTTCCCTGCATAGAGAAAGCAGCGGACATTCCGCACAGCGCGGAGACTGCGCCTTACAATGATATCTGCCGAAGAAAATAAGCCGGTGATGCGTAACGGACCAGTCTTCTTTTGGCACTTTGCGCATCAGCGTCTTTTCAACTTCCAGCACCGAGTCCTTCCACCGGCAGATTCCCAAACGCTTGCTGACTCTCTCCACATGGGTATCCACGGCGATGGCCGGCACGCCAAAGGCAACGGATACCACGACGTTGGCGGTCTTTCTTCCGACACCTGGCAGTTTGACAAGCTCATCACGGTCTCTGGGCACTTCTCCGCCGTAATCTTCAATAATCATTTTGCTCAGTTTTTGGATATTTTTCGCTTTATTACGGTACAAACCGATTGATTTAATATCCTGCTGAAGCTCTTCCAGCGAAACAGCCAAATAGTCTTCCGGCCGTTTATATTTTTGAAATAATGTTTTGGTCACTCTGTTTACAAGTGCATCTGTACATTGCGCAGATAAAGCGACTGCCACCACTAATTCAAAAGGATTGGAATGAACCAGTTCACACTCCGCGTGGGGAAACATGTCGCCTATTTTGTCTAAACAGAATTCAATTTGTTTTAGATTTAACACGATTGTCACCTTTTCACTTTATTGTTCAAGCCAATTGTAAAAAGGAACCTGCCTTTTATACTCTTTTTGCGGTTCATTCTGCTTTGCTTGTACCCGCCGGAATTTTTGGCTGTGGATTTTTGCCTGCTCCACAGTTTTCAGCCCGTTTTTCTTCCACTCAAACAAAATCCGGTCAATGTAGCGGAAACTGAGTTTTCCTGATAGTACAGCCTCTTTTAACGCGTGTTTAATCAGCTGTGCGTCATGCTGGTCCTGGTCCTGCCAGATAGCCAGTGTTTCACACTCTAAAGGTGATAGCGGTCTGGCGAACTCTTCCTCAAAAATGGTATAAAGGCTTTTTTGTTCCCCTTCTGCTTTTCTTTCCTGTGTTTGATTCTGTGCAAGCTGTATAAACTCGTACAGCTTCCCCCATAAAGGCTGAAGCGAATACTTCTCAAATTTGATGCCGTTTTGGTCTTCGCATTCTTCAATGAACAGAAAACCTTTTTGAATAAACATCCGTAATCTGTTTGTGCATTCCTCAACAGAAATTGACATACCTTCCTGCAGCTGATTCGGTGTAGGAAAATAAGATCCTTTTTCTAAATGCATTTTAATTTTCAGCAGCAGAATAAGTTCTGTTTCATTAAGCCCGAGCTGTTTATAATGCGTGAGCAGAAGATTGGGAATTGTTGACGTCCCCTGTTCCTGCATATCAATAAATTGATGTTTTTTCATCGTTACACCTCTTACTGTAAAGGATCGTGATATCCCCTTTACTGTAAAAAGTCTCCCTTGCAGGAGACTCTTTTTTTGTTTCATTTGAATGTATTACGGATACAGACGGTTTAATAGTCTTGGGAACGGAATGGTTTCACGAACGTGAGGCGCTCCGCTGATCCAAGCTACTGTCCGCTCTAATCCAAGGCCGAAGCCGGAATGAGGAACTGATCCATATTTTCTAAGTTCAGCATACCATTTATACGCGTCAGAATCCAGTCCATGTTCTTTAAGACGCGCTTCCAAAAGTTCCATATCGTGAATCCGTTCAGATCCGCCGATAATTTCTCCATAGCCTTCCGGCGCAATCAGGTCAGCGCAAAGCACGACATCCTCGCGGTCAGAAGCCGGCTGCATATAAAACGGTTTTAAGGAAGTCGGGTAGCGAGTGATGAAAACCGGTTTGTCATAGTGTTCGGCAATCGCTGTTTCATGAGGCGCTCCGAAGTCGTCTCCCCACTCGATATCGTCAAAGCCTTTTTCTTTCAGAAAATCAATCGCTTCATCATACGTAATTCTTGGGAACGGAGCTTTGATTTGCTCAAGTTTTGACGTGTCTCTTCCTAATGTGTTTAATTCAATTTTGCAATTCTTAAGAACAGATTGCACAATGAAAGAAACGTAATTTTCCTGTACTTGAAGGTTTTCTTCAAATTCTACAAACGCCATTTCCGGTTCGATCATCCAGAATTCGATCAAGTGACGCTTTGTTTTAGACTTTTCCGCTCTGAATGTCGGCCCGAATGAGAATACTTTTCCTAAAGCCATTGCCGCTGCTTCCATGTAGAGCTGACCGCTTTGAGACAGGTAAGCATCTTCATCAAAGTATTTTGTCGCAAAGAGCTCTGTTGTTCCTTCAGGTGCGCTTCCAGTCAGAATCGGCGGATCCACTTTTACGAAGCCTTCGTTATTAAAGAATTCGTAAGTCGCGCGAATGATTTCATTACGGATTTTCATGATCGCATGCTGGCGTTTTGAACGCAGCCATAAATGTCTGTGATCCATCAAGAATTCCGTACCGTGTTCTTTTGGCGTAATTGGATAATCAGTAGCTTCGTGAATGACTTCAATACCTGTCACAGCTAGTTCATAACCAAGCGGAGAACGCTCGTCCTCTTTGACAATCCCTTTTATATAGAGTGACGTTTCCTGCGTCACTGATTTAGCTGTTTGGAAAATGCTTTCTTCCACTTCCGCTTTTACTACGACACCTTGAATAAAGCCAGTACCGTCCCGCAGCTGTAAAAATGCGATTTTCCCGCTTGAACGCTTATTAGCGACCCAAGCTCCGATCGTTACTTCCTCACCTACGTGCTTGTACACCTGGTTGATTGTTGTTTTCAACATATTTCCCTCCAAAACAAGAAAGACATTCGGAAGCTCATTGCCCCGAACTCTATTATCATCACTTTATTATACCCGCTCTTAACTAACCGGGTCAATGCAGATAAAAAGCGGCTTTTCTGTCAGCCGCTTTTTGATCTGTTAGCTATGTTTTTCTACAAATCGTTTGATTCTTTCAACTGCTTTTTCAAGAAGTTCTAACGATGTTGCGTAAGAAAGACGGACATTATCAGGAGAGCCGAATCCGGATCCAGGAACAATCGCAACTTTTTCTTCCTCAAGAAGCGCTTTAACAAATTCATCTACATCTTTGAAACCGCAAGATTGAGCTGCTTCTTTTGCATTCGGGAACAAGTAAAAAGCGCCTTCCGGCTTCACACAGCTGAACCCAGGGATTTCTATGAGCTTTACATAGATTGTGTTTAATCTATGTTCAAATGCTTCTCTCATTTCTTCCAGCGGCTCAGAAGGCCCGTTATAGGCAGCAATTGCTCCGTACTGGGCGATTGATGTCGGGTTTGACGTGCTGTGGCTTGCTAGGTTAGTCATTGCTTTAATAATGTCTTCAGACCCAGCCGCATAACCGATTCTCCAGCCCGTCATACTGTGTGACTTCGACACGCCGTTAATAATAACCGTTTGCTCTTTCAGTCTGTCAGACAGCTGTGCTATGGAAACGTGTTTCTTTCCGCCGTATGTAAGTTTTTCATAAATTTCGTCAGACACAATCAGGATGTCATGTTCAAGGCACACTTCACCAAGCGCAGACAGCTCTTCTTCCGTATACATGACACCAGTCGGGTTGCTTGGAGAGTTAATGACGATCGCTTTTGTTTTTTCTGTGATCGCATTTTTCAGCTGTTCAGGAGAAATTTTGAAATGATTTTCCTCAAGCCCTTCTACATAAACAGGATTTCCGCCAGCGAGTTTCACCTGCTCTGGATAGCTTACCCAGTAAGGCGTTGGAATAATGACTTCATCTCCTTCATCCAGAATCACTTGGAAAAGGGTGTACAGAGCATGTTTGGCACCAGTGCAGACAATAATTTGAGACGGTTTGTATTCAATATTCTGGTCACGTTTAAATTTCTCTGCAATGCTGTTTTTTAGTTCAGCCAGACCACCTGATGGCGTGTACTTCGTATGGCCTTCGTTCATTGAACGCACAGCCGCATCAATAATGTGCTGCGGTGTATTGAAGTCTGGTTCGCCGGCCCCTAGGCCGATGACATCATGGCCTGCCGCTTTCAGTTCTTTCGCTTTTGCTGTGATTGCCAGTGTGGTAGATGGTGTTAATGCGGATACTCTTTTTGCCAGTTTCAACTTGAACTCCCCCTAATTCGTCTTAAGGCGTGATATTTTTGAGAATCTTTCCAGTTGTAAAGTCCACATAACTTAAACTGTATTGACCTTCTTTGTCTAAGTACGTTACTTCCCAAAGCAGGACATTTCCTTCCCTTGCCAGGTGAACCTCTTTTTGCTTTGAAACCAGCCCTTCATCCTGTATGATTTTCGCCGCTTTGTCTTCCGAGATTCCCTCTTTTGCTTCTTTTGAGAGAATTTTTGCTTTTTTATCAGCAGGAACCCAGACATATAATTTGCTGCCTTTTTTGTCCGTTCCCTTTACGACATAATATTTTTCTTTTCCGACAAATGTTTCGACTTGATCAACGCTGGTGAGATCGGTTTCTTTTTTAGCTTCAGCAGCTGCTGCTTCGTGCCCCTCTTCCTTTTGTGCCATGGCCGATTTATAAATGTTTGCCGAGACAAGAAGTACTGCTAAAAAAATAATACCAAAAATGACGGTAAATATTAATGCTTTTTTTCTCATCTTCTCACCTACGTACGATAAATGGTAAAAACGGCTTGGTTTTTGTTTTCTTCATCCAGCGCAAGGCCGAACATCAGATTGTCTCTTTTCAGTGTCCGATTCAGTGTGTCTACAATTTTATACAGGTCATCAGAATGCTCTACATTAATTGTTGAAAGAATTTCGATTTTGCTTTCCATTATTTCATCCTCCAGTTTGAACAAATATTGTTAGTCATACTCCATTTCAGGACACGCCATACTAGTATCACAGAGCGGCAAAACCGCTTTTAAATAAAACACCATCCTACTCCCACACCGGAAAGCCGCTTTATGCGGCTTTTATTCATTTTTCCCTGCAACATAAGCCTCAAGCTCGCTGTCAGTCATTTCAGATACGGAGGTTGTCGGCAGGGCATCAAGAAACAGCCGGCCGTAACCAGCCGTTTTAATCCGTCTGTCCAAAATGACAATCGTCCCTTTGTCCCCCGCTGTCCGCAGCAAACGGCCGATTCCTTGCCTAAAGGTCAGCACAGCTTCCGGAAGTGATACTGTTTGAAACGGATTCAGCCCTTTTTTACGGGCAAGCTCACATTTCGCAGCATGAAGCGGATGATCAGGGGACCGGAATGGAAGCCTCACGATCATTACTGTTGTCAGCTCATCACCAGGGAAATCAACGCCTTCCCAAAAGTGATTTGTGCCAAGCAGGATCGCCTGATTGGATGTTTTAAAAGTTTTCATCAGCTTGCCGGGACTTCCGCCTGTAATTCCTTGTGCCAAGAGCTGAATTCCGGAAGCACTTATCGCTTGCTTAAGCACCTGATGAACCTTTTTCAGCATATCATGGGATGTAAACAGCACAAGGATTTTGGGCTGTTTTTCCTTTGCCATTAGCTCGATATAACGGGCCGTATCCTGTATAAATTCAATTTGCCCCGTATCTTGAATTGATTTCATTTCTTTTGGAATCATCACACGCATGCGCTCATCGTAAGAAAAAGGCGACTCAATTCTCATGGTCCGCGGGAAAAAGTCACCCAGTCCCAGTCGTTCAATCATAAATTGAAAAGAACCTTCGACAGTAAGAGTTGCAGATGTTAGCACCACACTATTTTTGCGCGCGAAAAACTGATCAGCCAGAAGTTCACCAGGTTCAAGCGGCTGTGCGTAAATGGCCACCGCATTTTTTGCTCCCTTTGCGTCTATTTCAATCCAAACCGCTTCATCGTCATCAGACTCAAAGAACAGCTTCTGCAACGTTTGACAGTAACGCTGCAAACCTTTCATGCTTCTTTGATATTCATCGGCTAAAAAGACGGTTTTGTTCTTCATACTAGTGAGGTGTTTTTCCATCAGGGCAGACTGTGCCTCAAAAAGCTGCTGCAAATGTGTCAGCATGGAACAAAGCCTCTCCGCTCCATCCGTTAAAATCGGCCAGCTTTTATCTTGGCTTTCTTTGTTCACCTTAAAGACTAGACGGTTTAAGTCTTCTTTAGGTTTTCTTCGTTTGACAAAAGAATGCACAGAGCTGAAGAAAGCATCACTTTCTGCTTGAATGTGCTGAATCCACTCTTCCAATTCGAAAAATGAATCAACCGGCAGGCTGTTTCGCTGAAATAGCTGTCTCATCTTTTTTAGAAGTCCCTGCTCCTTCAGAGTGCCGATTCTGCTCAATTTAGAATGCAATTCTATGTACGTGGCTCTTTTGCCTAAATGTTCGCTTGCAGCCCGTTCAAAATGATGTGCTTCATCGATAATAAATGTACCGCTTTCCGGTAGCCTTTTTTTCCGGCTGCCTTCATCGGTCAGCAAAAGGGAGTGGTTGGTGATCACCAAATCGGAACGCATGGCAATCTGTTTGGCCCGCTCATAAAAGCCGGTCACACTCTCATTGCGACTTCTTTTGTAGGAGTCATCGTCATAAGCCAATCTGTCCCACAGCAATTTTCCGCCTGAAGGCAAATTCAGTTCAGCTACATCTCCTGTGTTTGTCTCTGTCAGCCAAACGAGGAGCTGTGCCTTTGTCAATACGGCATCATAATTATCATCGTCTTCATGAAGAACCTGC
Source organism: Bacillus sp. TSO22 (assembly GCF_020223595.1). Lineage (NCBI taxonomy): Bacteria > Bacillati > Bacillota > Bacilli > Caryophanales > Bacillaceae > Bacillus > Bacillus sp. TSO22. Next base: position 80,516 of record NZ_JAHAWO010000015.1, on the reverse strand, counting down.
TCGAATTTATACAGGCATAAATAATGCGATTGCCCTTTTAAAATTGCCGCTGTTACCGGAAATGGAAACAGGTCTTGGACAATCGGCAAATCCTTTGTCAAAATCTGCTGCTGCAAAAGAGTTGAATACGTGCTGATAATAACCGGCTTTTTTGATTTCTTGGCAAAAAGCGCAGCCGGAATAAGGTATCCAATCGTTTTTCCAATTCCCGGAGGAGCTTCAATCAGCGCATGCTCACGATTAGCAAACGCTTCAGCCACCTCTTTCATCATCATCATTTGGCCGTCTCTTTTTTCATACCCAGGCATTAACTCAGACAGCGCTTTTTCATTTCCCGCTTCCCAATTTTCGATCTCAAATGAGAAGTTCCCGTCTTCATTGACACGTCCATCGATAGATTCAGGTTCTCTGACAGAAAAGGAAGAAAAGCGCGCATAGCCCGTTATTTCGGTATGTCTGTTTTCATAAATGAACATATCCAACAAATGCGTCAGATCACTGATAAAATGCTGCGAAAGCCTTCTTAACTGTTTTAACGTCGGATAAGGAAGCTGCCGCAGCTTTTCAAGGATTTCCAAAAAAATAAGCCCTGTGACTTCAGCGTCGCTGTCAGCCCGATGCGGCTGATCGTGCCGCAGTTGAAGCTCCTCGCTTAATTCGGTCAGCTTATATCCCTCAAACCCCGGAAAAACAATCCGGGAGAGCTCGACAGTATCCAGCACTTCACAATCCGGAAGTTGAAAGCCCGCCTTATGTAACTCATACTTGACAAATCCAAGGTCGAAATGGATATTGTGGGCGACAAAATAAGCGCCGTCAAGCAAATGGAACACTTCTTCAGCCACAGCTTCAAATGGCTGTTCATGCTCTACCATTTGATTAGAGATTCCAGTAAGCTGCTCAATAAAAGCAGGAATGGATTTATTTGGATTAATGTATTTTGAAAACCGCTCAGTAATTTGTCCATTTTCGATTACAACCGCTGCGATTTGTATGATTTTATCGCCTTTCTTCGGCGAATTCCCTGTTGTTTCTACATCTATAACAACGAACCGTTGCTTATTCATTAAAATGGACACCTCAATTCTTGCATACGACAAAAGTGTAACACGTTTTGTACGGAAATGGAGCGGCAAAACCGTTTTACTCTCAAAATCTTAAAAGAAAACCCCCGATAAAGGGGGCTTTTCTTCTACAAAATTGTGTGGGCTGGTTCATTCCCCAGCATTTGTTCAATTTTGTTTTGATCATTCAGAACAGCCACTTTCGGCTGGTGGCTTGCCGCTTCTTGATCAGACATCATTTTGTAGGAAATAATAATGACCTTATCGCCTTCCTGCACAAGGCGTGCGGCTGCACCGTTTAAGCAGATGACGCCGCTTCCGCGTTTACCAGGAATAATATACGTTTCCAGACGTGCTCCATTATTATTATTTACAATTTGCACTTTTTCATTAGGAAGCATTCCCACTGCATCAATGAGGTCTTCATCAATTGTAATGCTTCCCACATAGTTTAGGTTTGCTTCCGTAACGGTTGCCCTGTGAAGCTTTCCGCTCATCATCGTGCGATACATATTATATTCTCTCCATTTCTCGAATATCAATAATGATATTATCTATTAAACGCGCTTTTGAAAAAGCAACTGCAACAGCCAGAATCATCTTTCCTTCAATGTTGTTCACAGGCTCGAGTTCCGGATAGGAATAAAGCTCCACATAGTCAATGATGCCGCTTGTCGTTTCAATGATTTCTTTCGCAGCTTTTATCACCGCTTCAGGATCTCTTTCACCGGCTCTGATCAGCTCCGCACTTGTTTGAAGTGCCTGATAGAGCTTAGGCGCTTCTTTTCTTTCCTCAGCTGTTAAGTATACATTACGGGAGCTTTTGGCTAAGCCGTCTTCCTCTCTGACCGTATCGACAGCAACCAATTCAATATTCATGAAGAAATCGCTGATTAAGCCATCAACAACAGCCACCTGCTGTGCATCCTTTAAACCGAAATAGGCGCGGGTCGGCTGCACAAGGTTGAACAGCTTCGTCAGTACGATTGCAACCCCGTCAAAATGTCCTTCTCTTGAGCGACCGCATAAAACATCTGTGCGTCTTTCAACGTGAATTGTGACATTCTTTTCACCAGGATACATGTCATGAGCATCAGGCGTAAAAAGAATATCGACTCCGGCGTTTTCTGCAAGGGCCGCATCCCGCTCAATATTGCGCGGATATGCTTCAAAATCTTCATTAGGACCGAATTGCGCAGGATTCACAAAGATACTCATAACGACGGCGTCATTTTCTTGTCTTGCTTTGTCTGCCAAGGTTAAATGCCCCTCATGCAAAAACCCCATCGTCGGAACAAATCCGACTGACTTCCCCTCTGATTGATATTGTCTTATGGCTTCTTTCAGCTGTGAAATATCTGTAATCTGTCTCATCTTATTTTCCTCCATACAAGCCGTCAAGCACTGTCTGGTTCATTTGAAAGGAATGCTTTTGTTCAGGGAAAGCACGATGTCTTACATCATGGACATATCCGCTGATTGCTGTTTCGATTGTTTCGTCAATTCGCGTATATTGTTTTACAAATTTAGGTGTTCTCTCAACACCGTGGCCGATAATATCATGATAAACGAGAACTTGTCCGTCCGCTTTCACACCAGCCCCGATTCCGATGACCGGTATGCTTAGCATCTCGGCAATTTTGGCTGTGAGTTCTGCAGGAACACATTCCAGTACAAGCATCATAGCTCCTGCTTCTTCGCATTTTATACTGTCTTCTATTAATTTTTTAGCGCTTTGTTCGTCTTTGCCCTGTACTTTATATCCGCCCAATACACCGACTGACTGCGGTGTCAGGCCTAAGTGACTGACTACCGGAATGCCTCCGAGCGTCAATGCGCGAATGGATTCAAACACGCCTTCTCCGCCCTCAAGCTTCAGCGCGTCAGCTCCGCTTTCCTGAACGATCGCCGCCGCATTTTTCAGCGTATCTTCCTTAGACAGGTGATAAGACATAAACGGCATATCCGTTACGATAAATGTATTCGGCGCGCCCCTTTTAACCGCTTTTGTATGATGGATCATGTCCGCAACTGTCACACCGACAGTTGAATCAAGGCCGAGGACGACCATTCCGAGTGAATCACCGACTAAAATCATGTCGACTCCCGCTTGTTCAGCCAGCTTAGCCGCTGGATAATCATAAGCGGTCAGCATCACAATCGGTTCTTCAGACTCCTTCATTTTTAGAAAATCCAATTTTGTTTTCATGTTTTCTCCTCCTCATGTTTAGAGGAGATGAGCTGCCGTTTTCTTTTACAAGCCAAAAAACCTTCCGTTACAACGAGAAGGATTCTTCACTTTCTAAAGTTCGGCGAGTTTCATCCCTCTGTCCCAGTCCTTTTTTGGATCAAGGCAGACTGCTGCAATGTCTATCTATTTTTATAATAGGTGCAGTTCGCAGGCGATACTGCCCAATGGAAGTATACCAAAATCAACGGGCTTGTACCAACACATTAACCCAATTCTATATCGGCAGAATAGATTTTTTTAATGCCTTCCTTCGTTTCTAATAGAAGAACACCTTCATCATCTATACCTAGCGCCTTCCCGTAAAATGTTCCGTTTAACGTTCTGGCCCTCATATTAGTGCCGATTCCCAGCGCATAGCTTTCCCATAAAAGCTTAATCGGTGTAAAACCGTGATTCATATAATCCCGGTACCGTTTTTCAAAGCAAAGTAAAATATGCTGGATGACGCCGGCCCGGTCAATTTTTTCTCCGGCAGCTTGGCTGAGGCTTGTCGCGATGTCCTTCAGTTCATCTGGAAAATCGTCCGGCTGCTGGTTAACATTAATGCCCATCCCGATGATGACTGAACGTACGCGGTCTTCCTCGGCCTGCATTTCTGTTAAGATGCCGACTGTTTTTTTTCCGTTAATCAAAATATCATTAGGCCATTTAATGTCCGTCTGGATGCCTGCTGCCTCTTCTATTCCCTGCACAACAGCTATTGCAGCAAGCAGTGTGAGCTGCGGTGTTTTTTGGAGCGGAATGTCTGGCCGCAAAATCAGGCTCATCCAAATGCCGTTTCCCTCTTGAGAATGCCACACCCTAGACATTCGACCCCTTCCGGCTGTTTGTTTGTCAGCCACCACGAGGGTGCCTTCCGGTGCGTTATCATTCGCAAGCTCATGCGCCGTTTTTTGCGTGCTCGAAAGAACGTCATGATAAATAAGATGCTGGCCCATCACATCCGTTTTCAGTCCGAAGCGAATTTCGCTTTCACTGAGTTTCCCGGGCTTTTTAATGAGCCGATATCCTTTTCTTCTGACGGCTTCTACTTCATAGCCCTCTTTCCGAAGCTCTTCAATATGCTTCCACACAGCAGTTCTGGAACAGCCGAGGGCATCACTGATTTTTTGGCCGGAAATAAATTCATTTCCGGCCTGAGAAAATAGTTCAATAAGATTTTTTCTTAATGTTGACCGCATGTCTTCAGCCACTCCTCTATGTGGTTCTTTTGATTGGAGAGCTTTCCCGTCACAACTGCCTGCTCGATCTGCTGTAATTCTTCCGACACCCATTTTCCAGCAGGCCGGTTTCGAAGCGCAAGCAAATCCTTACCCGTGAAATCAAGATCCTTGAGGCTTTTGATCGGCAGGCTTTGATAAGCGTTTTGAATGTCTTTCAGTTTTTCTTCATCCAGTTTTTCATTTTGCCTAAGCTGCGCTATTTTGGCTGCTGAAAGCAGTGGCTTTTCCCCAGCCTTGTACATTGACATAGCGTCAAGGCTCTGGCCAAACGTATGGGCAATGTGAATGGCTTCCTTCATCACCTTTCCCGGGAGCTTCCAGGCTTTCAGGAAAAGCGGCGCATCTTTCAAGTCTATGTCAAGGTCAATTAAAAGCGCAGCCCAAAGCTCCTCACGGGATGTTAAAAAGAAAAATGGAAAGTTACTCGCCGCAATCAGGTTCTCTCGTTTATGGTAAAAACCAGGAAGTTCCTCATACAGCCCCGTTTGAATGAGCGTTTGAAGCGCTTGGCGGGACGCTCTTCCCTGCAGCAGCTTTTCGAACTCTATAGTTTTTCGCTCTACTGAAACATGGGATAGGAGTGTTTTTACCTTCGTGATCGCTTCTTCTGTTTCAAGTGAAAGCGTAAAGCCAAGCTGACTCATAAAGCGTACGGCTCTCAGCATGCGAAGCGCATCCTCTTGAAATCTGTCCTCAGGCTTTCCGACGGTTCGAATCAGCCTCTGATCAATATCTTTCTTACCGCCAAAATAATCAAGCACCTGCCCGTCAGCTGTCATGGCCATCGCATTAATCGTCAAATCTCTGCGTTTTAAATCCTCTTCTAAAGATGTGATAAATTGCACATCTGATGGCCTTCTATAATCTTCATACTCTGATTCAGTCCGGAATGTAGTGACTTCATAGGTTTCATCTTCCCAGAGCACAATAATGGTCCCGTGCTCTTTTCCTACATCAACTGTTCGCTGAAACAGCCGTTCTACTTGATCCGGAGCCGCATCAGTCGCGATATCGACATCTCCGATCGTTCGTTTCATATAGCTGTCACGAACTGCGCCTCCGACAAAATAAGCCTGGTGGCCCGCTTCGAATAAAGTGCGGAGCACGGGAAGCGCTTTGATAAAAACTTGTTCCATGTGATCACTCCGGTTCTGCTAAATCGGCATAAATCTGTTCATACTGGCTGACAATTTTTTGTGAAGAAAATTCATTTTTGAGCATTTCCATTGCCGCCTCTGTAAACCGCTTGCTTAGCTGTTCATCTTCTAAAATACGCATCGCGCTGGCTGTTGCGGCTGCAACATCGCCGACATCCACCAAAAATCCGCTCACATTATTCTTAATAACCTCCGGGATACCGCCAATGTTTGTTCCGATACAAGGCACCCCGCAAGCCATCGCTTCAAGCAGGACAAGGCCAAAGCTTTCTTTTTCAGACAGCAGCAGCTTCAAATCGCTAATGGAATAAAGCTCCTCAACACGATCTTGATTTCCAAGCATTAAGACTTGGTTTTCCAATCCATATTTTCTGACAAGCTCACAGGCTGTCGATTTCTCCGGGCCGTCTCCGACTAAAAGCAATTTTGCTTTCGTTTTGCCGGCGATATTCCGGAACACACGGATGACATCCTGCACACGTTTGACCTTTCTGAAGTTAGACACGTGGATGACGACTTTTTCGTCTGGTAAAATACCATGTTTCTCTTTAATCACCGCTGTGTTTTTCTTCAGATACACGCGCTCGTCTATAAAGTTATAAATCGTTTCGATTTTTTTCTCCGGTTTAATTAAATCGTATGTTTCAGCTGCAAGCGCTGAGGAGACAGCTGTCACCCTGTCTGATGCCTCAATGGCAAAACGGATCAGATCTTTTAGAGACGGGTCATACCCTAACACCGTGATATCCGTACCGTGCAAAGTGGTCACAATGCCGATATTGCGTTTCAGCATCTGCTTTGCAAGATAGGCGCAAACCGCATGCGGGAGAGCGTAGTGAGCATGGATAATGTCTAAATTCTCCCGTTCCGCCACCTCGGCGATTTTGCTTGCCAATGTCAAATCATACGGCGGATACTTAAAAACAGCATATTGATTAACCTCAACTTCATGAAAATGAATATTGGGACGATATGTATTCAGTCTAAACGGAATGCTTGACGTGATAAAATGGATTTCATGTCCTTTTTCAGCAAGCTGCTTCCCCAGTTCTGTCGCAATGATACCTGAGCCTCCGACGCTCGGATAGCATGTGATCCCTATTTTTAGTTTTTTCATTGTTCGCCCCCAAGCACATCATGATCAAGCATCAGCATCCGTTTGGAAAAGAAACCTTCGGCATACCCCACTCCCGCTTCTTTACCGTAAAGCTTTTCTCTCGCTTCAACGATCTCGATATAGCCATTTGTCAGAGGTGTTGAAACTGAATCCTTTGACGGTATAAACTGGCTTTTGTAGGCATTAAGGCTTTGTTTCTTGGCCTCTATTGTATCCGAGATATCAATGACAAAATCCGGCTGATGAAAACCATTTATCATATAATAGTAAACCTTGCTAACTTTATGCGCGGGAAGGCTTTTTTCGTCTTTATATTTATGGATTCCGGCGGAAAAGATTGCTTCTTCCACCAGTGCTGCCGCATTGCCGTGATCGGGATGGCGATCCTTTTTATACGGCATAAAGACTGCTTTTGGCCGGCAGGTCCTGATGACACTGACTATCGCCCGAATTGCCTGATCACTCATCATCAGACCGCGGTCTGGAAGCGTTAGCTGAATTCTTTTTTCTGCACCTAATATTCGGGCTGCTTCCGCTGCTTCCTCTTTACGTAAGCTGACCGTTCCGTTTGAAGAGAGTTCCGCTTCGGTCAAGTCGCATATGATTACTTTTTTCCCCTGTTTGACAAACTTCGCTATTGTGCCGCCCATTCCGATCTCGACATCATCACTGTGGGCGCCAAAAGCAAGAACGTCAGCATTATACATTCGGCTCTTCTCCCCGAAGAAGATTGCGAAATTCAAAAACACCTTCATCAAGTGTGCGGACAAGAATTTCCGCAGTACCCATATTTGTGGCGAGCGGAATGGAATACACATCACATAAACGGATTAATGCCGAGACATCCGGTTCATGCGGCTGCGCGGTCAGCGGGTCGCGCAAAAAGATGACAAGATCGAGTGCATTGGCTGCGATCAGCGCACCGATTTGCTGGTCTCCCCCTAAAGGGCCGGATTGGAAACGTTCAATGTGAAGACCTGTCGCCTCTTGAATTTTCAACCCTGTTGTTCCGGTTGCGTATAGATCATGATGACTCAAAATATCCCGATAGGCAGTCGTGAATTGAACCATATCCTGTTTTTTCTTGTCATGCGCGATCAAAGCAATTTTCATCATTTCTCCCCCTGTCTAATCAATGATATTTTCCAGTCCGTACACAAGCTGATCAATCTTCATGACTTGTTCGACTGACAATTTAACACCTGACATGAAAGAAGCGCGGTTATAGGAATCGTGGCGGATCTGAAGCGTTTGACCATCCATGCCGAACATGACTTCCTGGTGTGCAATCAGTCCCGGAAGACGGACGCTGTGCAAGCGGATACCGTTTTGCTCCGCTCCTCTTGCTCCTGGGAGAATTTCTTTTTCATCTGGATGTCCTTGCTGCTTTTCTTTACGAACCTCTGAAATCATTTCTGCTGTTTTAAGCGCCGTTCCACTTGGTGCGTCAAGCTTCCGGTCATGGTGAAGCTCAATAATCTCAACATCCTCAAAGTAGTTTGCAGCCATTTTCGAAAATTTCATCATCAGTACCGCACCAAGCGCAAAATTTGGAGCGATGATGGCTCCAATTCCCTTCTCTTCTGTTAAAGACGTGAGCTCTTTTAAATCAGCTTCTGAAAATCCAGTTGTTCCGACAACTGGACGAACTCCGTGCTCTAATGCAATTTTTGTATGTACTTTTCCGATTTCAGGCGTAGTCAAATCAATTAAGACATCCGGCTGTGTTTCTGTAAAACAGGCATGGATATCTGTGTAAATCAGGGCATCTGACTCAACAGACATCACATCAGATAATTTTTGCTGGTCGTATGTATGATCTATGGCCCCGACCAGGTCAAAATGAGGTGTTCGTTCCGCCAATTTAACAGCTTCCTGCCCCATTCTTCCACGCGGTCCTGCAATGACTACTTTAATTGTTTCATTTGACATCTTAATCTCCTCTACTTTCCTTCTTCTTTTCTGGTCCAGCGATCTTTATCTCTCGTATTAAATTTATGCATAACTCGATCGTGGGCTTCCTCTAAAGAGATATCTAAAGAGTTGGCTAAACAAACCAATACAAACAGCACATCGCCCATTTCCTCTTCCATGCTTTTATCATCTTCAGTCGCTTTTTTTGGTTTTTCTCCATAACGATGATTGACTTCTCTGGCAAGCTCGCCCAGTTCTTCGGTCAGCCTCGCCATCATGGCAAGCGGGCTGAAATATCCTTCTTTAAATTGGCCGATGTAACGGTCCACTTCAGCCTGTATGTCTTTCATTGTTTTATCACTCACTGCACGAAACCTCCTATCATCCTCTTACATGTTAGCTAATTCAGATACGTTTGACAAATGTTTAAGCACGTTTGCTGTTTTCTTTTTCATCCACTATAATATAAACGCTATCTAATGGAAGGAAAAGGGGTTTTGTGTGATGCTTGGAGAAATTAGATTAAAAAACATATTTTTTATTTTAATCGGAGCGGCGATTTTTTCATTTGGCTTGGTTCATTTCAATATGCAGAACAATCTGGCTGAGGGCGGTTTTACAGGTATTACACTTTTGCTTTATGCCCTTTTCCACATCAGTCCCTCTATCTCGAATCTGGTTTTGAACATTCCGATCTTTTTTATCGGCTGGCGTTTGCTTGGCAGGACAATGTTTGTTTACACCCTTGTGGGCACTGTAGCTTTGTCTCTGTTCCTCAGCATTTTTCAGCGATATGAAATACATATGCCTCTTCAGCATGACTTAGCGCTCGCTGCTTTATTTGCCGGCGTGTTTATCGGAGCCGGATTAGGCATTATTTTTAAGTTCGGCGGTACGACAGGCGGAGTTGATATCATTGCCCGTTTGGTCAATAAGTATTTTGGGATTCCGATGGGCAGAACGATGTTCGCTTTCGATGCCTGCGTCATCATTTTGTCTTTGCTTACTTACCTCTCCTATAAAGAAGCGATGTATACCCTGGTGGCTGTATTTGTAGCGGCAAGATTAATTGATTTTATTCAGGAAGGCGGATACGCTGCTAAAGGGGCGACCATCATCTCTTCGAAAAACGACCTGATCCAGAAAAAGATTCTTGAAGAAATGGAACGGGGCGTCACCATTTTGAAAGGACAAGGTTCCTATACAAAAGAGGATATAGATGTACTTTATTGTGTGGTGCCGAAAAACGAATTGGTGATGCTGAAAAGTGTGATTAACTCCGTTGATCCTCATGCCTTTGTGGCAGTAAGTGATGTCCACGATGTACTCGGAGAAGGATTTACGCTTGATGAAAATAAAAATCCGCTTCCCCGCTGACATTTAATAGAAAAAAGGCGGCTGCCGCCGCCCCTCATGCTCATTTAGGGTAGTCCCGTTTTTTCAGCTTGTTTTTCTCCGCTTTGTACTTTCTGTAACCGACATAGGTGAGAGCCGTAATGATAATACTGCCGGTTGTGATGATCACCCAGAGTAAAGACGGATCGGCATCATCCTCCTCCACCCTGTCAAATACATTTTTCAGATCATGCTGAAGAAGAGAAAGCCGTTCAAGCTTCGTGCTCTCAGTCATTTGCTGAAATTCCTCTTGCTCAATGACGTCTATATGTTTTCCCACTGTTTCAAGCTGGTCCTCTGATACATCGATTGTAAGACTTGGATAAATCAAATCATATAAACTGATAAATTCATTCCATTTTTCATGAAAGCTCGTACTTTCATTCTTTTGGACATCCTGCTTCAGTTCAGCAAAGGCTTCCATAATCGGTTTTTCCAGTGATCCCCAAAGCGGATCAGACCGATTCTCCACCGCATCCATCAGCATTCTGAACTGCGCGGCTGCTCTGAGTTTTTGTGTATCTGATGTATCAGCCTGCTTTAAACTCCGTACCATATCGTTATAGCCCAGTGTGATTTGACGGATTTGGGCTCCGGTTAGCATGGGGTCTTGCTGTTTTTTTTCAGCGGATTTTAAAGTTTTTTCAAAGTAAGCAAGGACTTGCAGCGCCTCTTCATATTTCGACTGGCGGGTCATTTGAAAGACCGTATCGGATAAATCGTTCAATTCTTCGAGGCTTCCCCGCTCTGCAGCCTTGGCATTTCCATTATAAAAAATAAGAGCAAGCAACAAACAGATCGTCAGCTTTCGTTTCATGCAGGTCCCTCCCACTCTCTCTCCTTACAGAATATGAAGAAAGGGACAAGGATAGACCAATATTGTCTTTACATCAGCTCAAGCTTTGATTGCTTTTTCGAGACCACAAGAAAGTAAGCCAGCCCGATTGAAAAGATGCTCAGCCAAAATGTTCCGTACCCTATATCAGTCATATAATCAGAAAGCATAGAGTACTTCGGCATCATTTCAAACAAGTAATCAATGACATCGTTATGCAGCGTCCAGACGGCAGCAATTGCAAGATGCCAAAAAGAAAAACGAAAATACGGACTGTACAATACGCCTTGGACTGCCATTGCAAAATGCGAGACAATCAGCATATAGCCCTCCCACGGCAAGTCACCTGTTACAGCCAGCACAAGAAAATTCATAACGACCGCCCATAGGCCATACTTTACGAGGGTGACTAGCGCAAGCGCCTCAAAGAGCGGGGCGTTCCGTTTCATGATAAAGGCGAGCAGCACAAACAGAAAGAAAAACGTTGCTGTCGGACTGTCCGGAACAAAAACGAGGAAACGGGCCGGTGTCTCCAGAAGCTGCGGCAAATACCAGTAGTATCCGTAAACCGTTCCCAGAAAATTGATGGCTAAGACCAGAATAAGCACCGTCCGCTGTCCTAATACATATTGAAACCATTTCACATCATATCAACTCTCAGTCTGTAAAAAATAATGTGTCCATATAAAAAAGCTGACGCCGGGTCAGCTTTTGATAATAAAAGTATATCCTTCCATTTCGCAATTCACAATACGTTATTTTGCGGTTGTTTCAGAAATGAATTTCGCAAGTTCTTCGAGCTGCTTATCATTCCCTTTAAACACACCCGCCGGCATTTTGCCTTTCCCTTCAACAGCGATTTTTTTGATTTCTTCCGGTTTCAGTCCGCTGTCAACCAATGAAGGCCCGGCCGCTCCCCCTTGGAGGTTATCCCCATGGCAAGAAATACAGCCCTGCTCCTTAAATACCTTATATCCCTCTGCATTGGTGTCAATGTCAGCTTCTTTTGTGATTTTCCCCTGTTCTTCTGCCTTGGCCCAGTCATGAGTAGCAACTGACTGCCACGTCAAAAACACAGCAGCAGAAATGGCCAGAAGCATCATACCGACAGCAACAGGGCGCTTCCACGGCCTTCTTTCTGTTCCTCTGTCAAGGAATGGCGCCAAAAGCAGGGCGCCAAAAGCGAGTCCCGGCATAATCATGGCGCCGACGACTGTAAAACTCCCGGCGGCGTATTCATACTTCAACAGCTGGTATAAGAAAAGAAAATACCAATCCGGCAGCGGAATATAACCTGTATCAGTCGGGTCCGCCATCCGCTCCAAAGGCGGCTGATGCACAATCGTCAAAACAAGAAAACCGATCAGAAAGACAGCTCCAACCATCCATTCCTTCAACAAGAAATTCGGCCAGAAAGCCTCTGTTTTACCGGGATACTCCGAATAATCCTTCGGTATATTCGGCTTTTTTTCAGCCGGTATCCTTGAGTCGCCTACAAATTTCATCCCTTTGCCCCGGTGCATGTCATCCCCTCCCTTTTATTTGCAGATCAAGAGTTTAAAGCGGTCCTGAAATCCCCTGCTTCCGGATCATAATAAAATGTGCAGCCATCAGCCCGAACAATGCGGCAGGAAGAAAGAATACATGGATCGCAAAAAACCTAGTCAGCGTTTGGGCGCCTACAATATCCGGGTGCCCCGCAAGGAGTGTTTTGACTTGCGTCCCGATCAAAGGCGTGGCTTCAGCGATCTGCAGCCCGACTTTTGTTGCAAACAGAGCCTTCATGTCCCAAGGAAGCAAGTAGCCTGTAAAGCCAAGCCCGAGCATGACAAAAAAGATCAGCACACCGACAATCCAGTTCAGCTCGCGCGGCTTTTTATACGCCCCTTGGAAAAAGACCCTCAGTGTATGTAAAAACATCATCACAATGACCAGGCTCGCACCCCAGTGGTGCATTCCCCTGACGATCTGGCCGAATGCCACTTCATTTTGCAAATAATATACCGATTCCCAGGCATTTTTGATATCAGGCACATAGTACATCGTTAAAAACATTCCAGATAACACTTGGATAACGGTTACAAAAAACGTCAGTCCCCCAAAGCAATACACAAACGCAGAGAAATGATGGGCGGGATTCACATGTTCCGGTACTTCGTGATCGGCAATATCCCTCCACATCGGTGTAATATCAAGCCGCTCATCTACCCAGTCATAAATTTTGTTCAGCATGTCACCCTTCCCCCTTAGGCTTTGCTTTTCCAAGATACAGGAAGCCGTCTTTTACTTCTTGCTCATAATGATCAAGAGGCGAAAGCGGCGGCGTGCCCGGGACATTGGTGCCGTCCTTTTCATAGAGTCCGTAATGGCATGGACAAAAGAATTTATTCGGGTTTTTAGGATCACTATTCCAGTTCACCGTACACCCTAAATGCTTACAAATTGGCGAAAGTGCTACAATTTCATCCCCGTTTTTGAAGACCCAGGCTGATCTTGACTCTTCTGACTCATACCAGGCATCGACTTGATTAATTTTGAAATCAAAACGCTGCGGCTCTTTTGTCAGCTCATCTACGCTGACAACCTGAACCATGTCCTGCTTTCCTGTCGATTTTAATACCGGGTCGAGTGCAAAGCGAACCATAGGCATGAGCATACTAGCCGCCATAAAACCCCCTACGCCTGTGAGCGTATAATTCAAAAATTGACGTCTGGATATATCATGTTTTCCGCCCATCTCTTCTCCCCCCTCTAGGTCACCCCTGCAAACTGACTAAAATAGAAAATATTGCAATAACTCTAGACACCCTCATAATATATGAATCTCTCAGCAAGGTCAATATAGCCAAAATATTGTTCATAAGGAAATGTAAGTGTTTTTACGAGGTGCTCCACAACTGTAACAAAACGTTCAAAATTTCAGCAGTACGTTCATCTAATATTTTTCTTTTTAAAGAGTCATTTAAATGCTCTAACGGAACAGACGGTGTCACAATGATTTTGCCTAACGCATCCTCACTATTCCAATTTTCGTCAGACGTGAGCAGTACAACATGCGGAAATTCTGATATAAGCTCTTCCCGCAGGTCCTTAAGTCCTTGAACGGTTTTTTCATTTCTATCAACATATGTATAAGGGGGCAGTAAATATACCCGTCCCTTTAACTGCCTTTCTAGTTCATCTGACAGAAGCTGTGTGAATTCTCCTTTCTCTGCCGTTATTTTGAAATGCGCACCTACTTTTATGTTAATTAATGGAATGACAGCGGTATCAATGTAATCTTTAGTTTGTAAATAGTCCTTGGCATCAGTGATTCTCCACCTCATCGTTCTCCCCCTTTACGACCACAAGCCTTGCAATACGCTGCAAGGCTGGTCATATTATGTGAGCTGATTCAATTGGCGCGATAATTGTTCAAATGCTTCTTTATCATGACGATCTAGCGCGTCGTCAATGTCTTTTAATAATTTTTCTCTTTGGAATGTGGAAATAGCGTGCTCTAAAATTTGTTCAGCCAACCCCTGATCTTTTTTGTTCTCAAACAGATCCTTCGGAATATGAGGGTTAGACTCCAGCACCGCCGCATACTCAGGTGAGCTGTAAGCTGAACGGAAATTAAGCTGGATAAACAAATCCTGCTGTTTATTTAATCTAATATCATGAAAAGATTTTTCCGCGTCGGTTGTCATGACATTCTCTTTATAGAACCGAAACGGAACTTCTTCAACACAATGTGTTGACATTATAATGCCTCTCGGGCAAAATTCTGCCTGCTCCACAAAATGAACCTTCTCCATGAGAGAATCATGGCTCATTAAGTAGTTCAAGATCCAAACGCACTCTCGGCGCTTTAACTGATAATGGTTTAAAAACCAACGGATAAAATCCTTTTTCTCATTGACAGAAACAGGGGTCTGCATGTAATTCCCTCCTCTATCGTTCGTATAATCTATATACTTATATGTTCCACACGAATGGTGAATATTCCTGCTTATCTAGAAAATTCATCCTCGATTCGCAAAATCGTTTCTTCCAGCTCTTCATTGGCTCCGTCAATTTCGAGAACCTTTTTCAAAAGCGGCAGTGCTTCTTTTTGAAGTCCTTCTTCCAATAGGAAGCTTGCGTATTCATATAAGAAATCTCTGTCCTCACGGTAGTGAAGAAAGGCAGCCTCAAAGGATTGTTTTGCTTCCTCGTATTGCTCTAATTCGGTATATGCGCTCGCTAGATACCAATTGTATTTCGGATCTTCTTCCCCGTAGCCGCGCACCTCTTGAATAAGATCAATGATCTGTTCATAATCCTCTTCTTTATGATACACGGCAAGAAGTGTATGAAGTGCCTCGACGAAGCCCGGATCAAGCGCAAGCGCCTCTTGAAGCAGCTGTTTCCCATCATCTGACTTCCCGATTTTCAAAGCCATTTTTGCGGCATAGAGGAAAAGTTCTTTGTTATATTCATCATATCTGATACCCTCTTTTGCCGTTTTTAATGCCTCTTCATACATTCCTTCAGCTTCATAACTTTTCGATAGCGGCATATAAAGTGAAGAATAAGATGGATCAAGCTCCTTTAAATCAGACAGCTGCTTAATAGCTGTTTTAACAAGCCCCGCCTGTAGGGCTGTAAACCCATAGCCGAAAATCGTATTAGGATCAGGATTCTCATCAACAGCTTTCTCGTACCACGGAATGGCATCCTCAAATTCACCTGAAGCACTTAACGATTCTGCCAGTCTTTGATGGACATTAACGCCTCCGATCTCACTCTGCTCCTCAGCCGTTGTTTTAAAATATTGAACCGCTTTTGCATAAGCTCCCTGAGTAAAATAAAGTTCGCCCAGCGCAAAATCAATAACGGGTTCATTGTCCAGAATGGACTTTGCCTGTAAAAGCTTTTGCTCACTGACTTCGAATAACCCCTGCATTTGATAAAGATCCGCCATAAGCAGCAAACTTTCCGGGTATGATGGATCTGTTTCCGGAATGGTTTCCAGCACAGCAAGGGCTTTTTCTTCTTCGTCAATATCTATTAAAAGTTCAGCGTAAAAATTCGTCAGTTCTGTTTCATTTGGATATAAATCATGTAAATCACTGATCAGTGAAATTGCTTTTTCTACATTGCCCCACTCATAATAAAGCTGGGCAGCGATGGCTTTATCTTCATCATGGAGCTGTTTTTCAGCCTTCGAGAGAGTGTTGAGGCCTTTTTCTGTTTCACCTGCTTCAACTAATTTTATGGCTTCTTGAATCAATGTATTCAAATCGGACCGGTCCTTTCTTTTCCTATACAACATCAACCATACAAAAAAGCTTTATTTGTTCGGGTTAATCTTATCATAATTCAGACGAATGTCCCCGGCAAATAAGATGCTTGCTGTACGGCAGGGAATTATTGAGTCTTATTAGTTTACCAAAAGATCTTGAGATAGAAAATGAAAAAAGGAAGATCGCCCTCTGTACAGTAAAGCAGCTCTATGACCTGCCGGCTTGTAAGTAAAGCGCATCCCCCCTTTTCGTTTTTCTTTTCCCTCTTAAGACAAGCTATGTTTTTTTCCCTCGAATTATGATTCTTACAGTCAATCTGCACAACAAATCCTGAAGCAAGAACTTCAGGATTTGTTTGAAAGCTTATTTAAATGCTCGAAGAAGGTTGGATAAGAAACATGAATGGCATCTGTCTGCTCGATTTCAATTGGCTCCTCCGTTATACAGGAAGCGATACCAAGCATCATTCCGATCCGATGATCTCCATGGCTGGACACTGTTGCGCCGCCTTTCAGTGTTTGTTTGCCATAAACCTTCATTCCATCTGCTGTCGGTTCAATCTCAGCACCCAGCTTACGAAGCTCGGAAACCACGGTGTCAATGCGGTTTGTTTCTTTTACTTTAAGCTCTGCCGCATCCTTAATAACGGTAGTTCCTTCCGCCTGAGTTGCAAGAAGCGCGATGATAGGGATTTCATCAATTAAACGCGGAATGATATCTCCTCCGATTTCAACCGCTTTTAGAGATGACGTTTCTATGACCAAATCTCCATAAGGCTCTGCACTGTCGGCAGCAGACGGTTTGACTTCAAGTTTTGCCCCCATGTTTTGAAGGACGTCAATGATACCTGTCCGAGTCGAATTTAAACCTACGTTTTTCAATACAATCTTGCTGTTTGGAACAATTGCGCCCGCAGCAAGGAAAAAAGCCGCTGAAGAAATGTCTCCAGGAACAAAAACATCTGCAGCTGTCAGTTTCTGGCCTCCTGCAATGGAAACACTCGTTTGATCTTCAGAAAGTTTAACGCCAAATGCAGAAAGCATCCGCTCAGTATGGTCCCGAGATTTATGAGGCTCTGTGACGGTTGTTGTGCCCTCAGCCTGTAATCCGGCCAGTAAAACAGCAGATTTAATTTGCGCGCTTGCAACAGGTGATACATAATCAATTCCTTTTAATGAAGAGCCGCTCACTGACAGCGGTGTAAATTCTCCGCCGGCTCTGCCGTCGATTTTAGCCCCCATTTGTTTCAAAGGCTCAGTGACACGTTTCATCGGGCGCTTCGCAATGCTCTCATCTCCAGCTACCGCGCTGTAAAATGGACGGCCCGCCAAAATGCCGAGCATCAGGCGAATCGTTGTACCTGAATTTCCGACATCTAAAAGGCTTTCTGGCTCGCTCAAGGAATCGATTCCTTTTCCGTGAATCACTACATCGCTGCCGTTTTGCTCAATTTCAACACCCATTTTTCTAAAGCAATCAATCGTGCTCAGACAATCCGCACCCGGCAGAAAGTTTTTAACAGTTGTTGTGCCTTTCGCTAGTGCACCGAACATGACGGAGCGGTGTGAAATGGATTTATCACCAGGAATGTGTATTTCTCCGTTTAAGGCCTGCACCTTTTCTCTTTTCATTATTTTCCACCTCAATCAGCATAAAAAGTTTCATATTCCGCCCGGGCTTCAATGCATTGTTCAGCCCGTTTGCGGTCATCATCAGACTGAAAACTGATTCTTAGAATCCCGTTAATATCTTCTCGTGTTTCAATAATGCGGATATTCGTGATACTGATGCGCTCCGCAGCTAAGATAGCCGTTATCTCGGAAATCACACCCGGATGATCGGGAACATCCACGTATAAATCATAAAATGCAGGTATCGCGCCCTTCTGCCGAAGCGGCAGCCCGTCGCGATAATCCTTGGCCGTTTTAAAATAACGAAATAGATTTTCCGCATCTTCTTGTTCTACATATGTCCTAATCTTCTCGATTTCACGAATCCACTCATCAAAACGGTCCAAAATTTTATCTTTATTATGTAATAGAATATCCCGCCACATTGCCGGGCTGCTTGATGCAATCCTTGTAATATCCCTGAACCCGCCGGCAGCAAAACGCTTAACAAGCGGATAAAGCTCTTCCGAATGATGGGTTTGGTGAACAAGGCTTGCTGCGACAATATGCGGAAAATGACTGATCACGCTTGTAACGCCATCATGCTCTTCTGGTGACATTTCCACAAAATGGGCATTCGTCCCCTCCAGCAGGCTTTTTAACTGCTCTACCGCTTGTCTGTCCGTTTTATGGCCTGGCGTTAAAATATAAAATGCATTTTCAAACAGGAACTCCTTCGCAGCGGCCACTCCTGATTTGTGTGAACCTGCCATCGGATGCCCTCCGACAAATTGATAGCGGCTAGGCAGCACTTTGTCTGCGTAATGAACCACTTTTTGCTTTGTGCTTCCTACGTCGGTAATCAAAAGCTTATGTTCAATCCCTGAATGAGCCAGCTCATCAAGCATAAGTAGCGTTTGCGCGACAGGCGTCGCAATGATCACTGTAGCCGCCTCTTTCGCACCGCTAATAAACGAATCAGCACGCTCGTCTATCACACCTAATTTTAAAGCGGCAACCACCTGTTCATCAGAGATGTCGATTCCGATAATCCGTTTGCCGGGATGCTTTTTTTTGATCGCTAACGCAATCGAACCGCCTATCAATCCGAGACCGGCGAGCAATATTGTATCTTTGATTTGGTTCATATGTCATCACCTGATTTATAGACTAAAGAGGTGATATTTGATCACCTCTTACAAAATTTCAGCTAAAATTGCAAGAATTTCTTCATTTTGCTCTTTTGTTCCGATCGTAATCCGGAGTGATGTCGGGAAACCTAATGCATTTCCCGACCGGACAATATAGCCTTTTTCCAGCAGAGCCTGAAACAGTTCATCGGCCGGACGGTTAAAGTCAATTAACACAAAGTTTGTCTGTGAAGGGTAGCACTTTAAACCATGAGTCTTCGCAAAATCATAATATTGCTGGAGACCTGCTTTATTTTGCTCGATACAGGAAGCAATAAACGCTTGATCATCAAGCGCTGCGATCGCAGCAGCCTGGCCTAGACGGCTGGTGTTAAACGGCTCTCTTGCCGGCTCAATCTGGCGAATCAGGTTCTCGTCAGCAATTCCGTATCCGACTCTGAGCGCAGCCAGACCGTAAGCCTTTGAAAATGTCCGTAATATCATCAAATTGGAGTACTTGTTTAAGAGCGGCACAGTCTCCGGGTAATCCTCTGCTGTTACATATTCATAATATGCTTCGTCTAGAACAACGAGGACACGAGATGGAACGCGCTCCAGAAATGCGAGTAATTCCCCTTCTGATGTATAAGTGCCTGTCGGGTTATTTGGGCTGCATATCCAAACGACTTGTGTCTGTTCGTCAATCGCTTCAAGCATGGCGTCTAAATTATGTGAGCCGTCGGGCCGAAGTGCGATTTCACGAACTTCAGCACCTTCAATGACCGCATTATGTTTATATTGCGGAAAAGTCGGAGCAGCAGTAATCGTGTTCGTTTTCTCGTTTAAAAATGCCCGGCAGATGATCTGAATGATTTCATCTGAACCATTTCCGAAAATAAGTGATGTTTCGCTGACATTGAGGTGCTCACTGAGCCTTGTGCGCAAAGCGGCGCTATATCCGTCCGGATAAAGCGCAAGCTGTTGAATTTCGTGATGAAGCGCCTCTTTTGCAGCTTCTGAACAGCCGTATGGATTCTCGTTTGAAGCAAGCTTCACAACTTTATCCAAGCCATATTCTGATTTCACTGCTTCAATCGGCTTTCCAGGCTGATAAGGCTTCAGCTGTTTTAAATGTTCTTTGATACGCAAATCCAGTCACCTCATTTTAAACTGTACAAGCCGCCAAACGCCGTTGCGTAATCTTCAAACTCCTGCAGCGCTTGATCTCTCGTTTCAGCGCTGATGAGCCGGTCCTTTAATTCTTCTATTTTTCTGACGAGCGCACTTCCCACTACGACACCGTCACAAATTTCATTCATCTTCATGACCTGTTCGCGGTTTGATATACCGAACCCTACAGCAACCGGCACAGCGCTAAGATCCTTCACTGTCCGGATGAACGGATACACGGATGAATTGAACTCATTGCGGACACCGGTCACACCTAGAGAAGATACACAGTAGACGAAGCCCTCGGCTTGTTCAATAATGGTTTTCAAACGGCTTTCGCTTGTCGGCGCAACCAAAGAAATATACGTCACCTCATGGTTTTTGCATTCGTCTTGAAGGCTGGCGCTTTCTTCTAATGGCAGATCCGGAACAAGCAGACCGTCAATATGATTTTCCCGCAGTAAAGCGAAAAAGTATTCTTTGTTCAATTGTAACACAGGATTATAATACGTAAAGAGGATAATCGGAATATTCACTCCGTTTTTTTTCATTTCTCCGCCTAATTCGATTGCCTTTACGATATTCATTCCATTGTTAAGCGCCCGCTTCGAAGCCCGCTGGATCACCGGACCGTCTGCAAGCGGGTCTGAGTATGCAACACCAAGCTCCAGTGCCGTGGCACCCGCTTTTTGGAGAGACTTCGCCAGTTCAACCGAAACCTCAGGCAATGGATCGCCCGCCGTAATAAACGGGACAAACAATTTTTCTGACGCTTGAAGGTCTAATTTAAACATGCGCTTTCACCTCTTCTTCCAATACATTCATTAATGTGTTGACATCCTTATCTCCCCGTCCTGATAAACAGACGAGAATCATTTGATCGCGATCCATCTCTTTAGCAAGTTTGAATGCTTTTGCTAACGCATGGGCAGATTCGATTGCCGGCAAAATCCCCTCTTTTTCTGACAAGAGTTTTAATGCATCCACCGCTTCTTCATCTGTGATACTGTCATAAGTGACTCGGCCGCTCTTATGCAAATAAGCGTGCTCTGGACCGATTCCTGGATAGTCAAGTCCTGCTGAAATGGAGTAAGGCTCAATAATTTGCCCGAACTCATCTTGAATGAGATAAGTCAATGAACCGTGAATGACACCTACGGTTCCTTTCGAAATAGTAGCGGCATGAAGAGGGGTATCAATTCCTTTTCCGGCTGCTTCAGCGCCGATGAGTTCAACATCTTCATCCAAAAACGCCTGAAACATGCCCATCGCATTGCTTCCTCCGCCTACACACGCCACCACCTTATCTGGCAGAGCGCCTTCAATGCGTTTCAGCTGATTCTTCGCCTCCTCACCGATCATTTTTTGAAATTCACGGACGACCTGCGGATAAGGGTGCGGTCCGACAACTGATCCGATCATGTAAAAATGATCCTCACAATGCTGAACCCAGTACCGGATCGCCTCATTTGTGGCATCCTTCAATGTGCCGTTTCCGCTTGTTACAGGCACAACCTCCGCTCCAAGAAGCTTCATTCGGAAAACGTTAAGAGACTGGCGGGCAACGTCTTCCTCGCCCATAAATACAGTGCAGGAAAAGCCGAATTTAGCTGCGACTGTCGCAGCGGCAACGCCGTGCTGCCCGGCGCCAGTTTCAGCAATGATTTTCGTTTTGCCCATTTTTTTAGCAAGCAGCGCTTGGCCTAGTGCATTATTGATTTTATGAGAACCTGTATGGTTTAAATCTTCTCGTTTCAAATAGATTTTTGCACCGCCTAAGTATTCAGTGACTCGATCAGCGTATGTTAATGCAGTCGGCCTGCCGGAATAGTCATTTAACAGCTTGTAATATTCGTCACGAAAAGCGGGATCATCCTTGATCTCTTTAAATGCAGTTTCAATTTCTTCTAATGGCTGCATGAGTGTTTCCGGAACAAATTTTCCGCCAAAATCGCCGTATCTGCCTATTTCATTCGGGTATGGATACATATCGGTTCATCCTTTCTTCTAAAAGCCTCATCAGATTTTGATCTTTTTGTCCGTTTTTTTCGATTCCGCTGGCAAGGTCAATTCCTATCGGCTGCCATTTCAATAGGTCTGTGATGGTGTCCGGATTCACGCCACCTGCGATAAAGCAGCGTTTGCCCGCAGCCGCCTGCTGATATTCCGGCACACAGTCCCAAGAAAAAGCAACACCAGTGCCGCCTCTTTGCCCTTTTACAGATGAATCAATCACAAAGCCGTCCACACCAACTTTAAAACGGGCTATTTCTTGAATTGTGTTCTCATGATGGTGAAGCGCCTTCCATATTTCGCAACCTGTCAGCATGCGAAGAGCATCGGCATCCGCCGGTACCTCATCTCCGTGAAGCTGAATGACGTCGAGATTCAAGTCTTCGGCAATGCGTGACATTGTCTCTATCGATTCATTAACAAAAACACCCGCAACTTGTTTTTCGACATGAACTTGACTCAGCCACTTTTTCACATCTTGCGGAGATACTTTCCGTTTGCTTTCAGCAAAAATAAAGCCCAGATAATCAGCCTGTGAATCCGCTGCAAGCTGCAAATCCTGCAGTGACCGTATGCCGCAATATTTTAATGCAGGTTTCTTCACATCCTCACTCCCCAAACAAAGCATGGATTGCTTTTTGCTGTGATGTTTGTCTCATCAATGATTCACCGATAAGCACAGCTCGTGCTCCATGTTCTTTGACAAATGTTAAATGTTCTAAAGAACCGATTCCGCTTTCGCTGACAAGCAGGGATTCTTTCGGTACGAGAGATGCGATTTGTTCTGTCTGCATTATAGAGGTTTCAAATGTTTTTAGGTTTCGGTTGTTTATGCCGAGAATAGCAGGCATAAATACTTTCAATATTTGTTCAAGCGTTGATGCATCATGAACCTCTACTAACACATCCATCTCCTTTTCGCCTGCTTCAAGATATAATTCATGAAGATGTAAGGGATCAAGCACCTCGCCGATTAACAGTATGGCATCCGCTCCGATTCTTTTCGATTCCTCCACTTGAAGAGAATCAATAATAAAATCTTTTCTGAGTACAGGAATTGATACAGCACGCTTTACGTCTGATAAATAGCTGTTTTTCCCTTGAAAAAACGGGGTGTCTGTTAATACGGAAAGCGCATCTGCCTGCGCAGTTTCATAGTCTTTTGCAATCTGTACAGGGACAAAATCCTCTTTAATAAGCCCTTTTGACGGTGACGCTTTCTTCACTTCGGCAATCAATCCGATAAACCGATTCGGACTTGCCAGCGCCTCTTTAAATGAACGTTTTTCGAAAAGCTGCTCTTCCGGCAGTACCAGTGTTTTTACTTCTTCTTTCTTTTGTTTGATAATATTTTCAAGCATAGATCTCTTCCTCTTTCTGCTTTAGTCGTTCAAGCTGCGCGGCAGCGCCTCCGCTTGTAATCGTCTCTAACGCGAGCTCCGTACCTTCCTTCAGTGAGGCGGTTATCCCCGCCGTGTATATCGCAGCCCCTGCATTAAAAGCAGTAATAGATAAAGCGGAACTGCTGCTTTTATTTTCAAAAATATTCTGAATGAGACAGGCACTCTCTTTCGGTGACTGCACTTGTAAATCTTCAATTCTGCCATTTGCAAAACCGAAATCTTCGGGTGAAACGGTGTATTCCCGGCGCTCTCCGTCCTTTAATTCAATCACATCGGTTGGTGCTGTAATTGAAAGCTCATCTAAACCGTCGCGGCTGGATACGAACAGGACGTGCTTCGGCTGAAACGTTTCCAGTGCGCTTGCCATCAGTCCCGCTTTTTCAGCGGAATAGACCCCGATCACCTGACGCTTCGCCTGCAAAGGATTGCTGAGCGGTCCAAGCAGATTAAATACCGTTCTGAAACCTAGTTCTTTTCTAGTACCCGCTACATGTTTCATAGACGAATGATAAAGCGGCGCAAAAAGAAATCCCATGTTGTTTGTTTCAATGCTGCTTTTGACCTTTTCGGGAGTAGTTTGAATTGGAACCTCTAGTTCCTCTAAAACATCAGCGCTTCCGCTTTTAGAAGAGACAGAGCGATTGCCGTGCTTAGCGATTTTCGCACCGGCTGCTGAGGCAACAATTGCAGATGCCGTTGAGATATTAAAAGTAGAAATACCGTCTCCTCCAGTTCCGCATGTATCTACAACATCAGGAAGTCCATCTACGGTAAGAGCGCGCGCCCGCATCGCCTTCACAAAGCCCGCAAGCTCTTCTGGCGTCTCTCCCCGATGAGCAAGAATAGACAATATACCGCCCATTTCAGAAGGAGTCATTTCCGCTGTCATCATCATATTCATCAGCGTTTCTGCCTCACTGGCAGTGAGTGTTTTTCCGTCAACGCACAATTGTAGAAATTTGTTCATCAGCTTTATCCTCCTTGCTATGGAACATGTCTTCTGCAATATGAATCGTTTTCAGCAGCGCACCGGCTTTATTACAGCTTTCTTCGTATTCGGCTTCCGGAACAGAATCCGCAACAATACCAGCACCTGCTTGTATCGATGCAACACCGTCCTTTACGCTCATAGTGCGAATCGTAATACAAGAGTCGATATTACCGTCAAATCCGATGTAGGCGATGCAGCCTCCGTATGTCTCTCTCGGTGTTGGCTCCAGCTCTTGCAAAAGCTGCATGGCACGGATTTTTGGTGCGCCTGTTAACGTTCCCGCCGGGAAAGCGGACATCAGTGCATCGACAGGATGAACCCCTTCTTTCAATCGGCCTGTAACCACCGAGATAATGTGCATGACATGTGAAAAGGAGACAATTTTTGTGAACTCCGGTACAGATACAGATCCATACTCTGCTACTCTGCCGATATCGTTCCGGGCAAGATCAACGAGCATGTAGTGCTCTGCTTTTTCTTTTTCATCCTTCATTAGCTCAACTTTGAGTTTTTCATCTTCCTCTTTGTCTGCGCCCCGTTTTCTCGTTCCGGCAATCGGATGGATTTCCAAGTGCCCGTCCTGAACGTGGATTAACCGTTCCGGAGAGCTGCCGACTATTTCTCTGTCTTGGAGTTTCATATAATACATATACGGAGAAGGATTGACGATCCGCAGCACTCGGTATAACTCAAAGGCATCTGCTGTTATCGGAATCTCAAATTTTTGTGACAAAACGCCTTGGAAGATATCGCCCGCTTTTATATATTCTTTGATTTTTTCTACATCAGCCATAAAAGCCGATTTTTCATAATTAGAAGAGACAGTCTCAAAGCTGGGCGTCTTATATGAATCAGCAGAGAGAAACAGCTCTTTTATGTTTTTTTGATCCATCATTTTTTCAATGAGGTCTTGGAGCTCTTGATGATTTTGATGAAACACATCGATTTTTTCGTTTTCAGTTTCCTGGCCATTGAGTCTTGCATATTGGATAAAGTGGACATTTTTAGTTTCATGATCATACGCAATTATTGTCCGGCAAACAAACAGCATACACTTTTCCATTCCTGTTTCTTTTGTATGCGGAGGAACAGAAGGCTCAATCAGCGGGATCATATCATAGCTTAAATACCCAACAGCTCCGCCGACAAAAGGAATGCCAAGCTCTGGCGTTTTGATTTTGTACGTGGAATTCATCCAGTTCAGAACTTCTTTGAGTTCACTTCCTGTATAAAGAGCTCTGCCGTCCTGATCAGCGGCTGTAAAACGGCTCTGCTCTTCTTTAATTGTGAGAAATGGATTCAGGCCGACAAACGAATATCTCGACCAATTAGAAGTATCATCCTTGCTTTCAAGAAGATACGTAATCTCCCTATCGAGCTTCTCTATCATTTGAATGGGTGTCAGCGTGTCGACTGTGAAGGTCTCCACAATCGGTATGGTGTGGTTGGACAAGCTGTCCTGTAAAAATGCAGAAATGTTTGATTGGAAATTCATTGCTCTCACTCCTTATGGCAAGGAGAATGAGAAGATGGCATGAGAGGATAAACTATTATATAACAAATAAACCCAAAAGAAAGGCTTCTTTTGGGTAGAATAAACATACATGTCTCAGCTCAACTAAACTCATTCTCTGCTACCCTATTCTCTAACTCAACTCATTCAATGCTTTATACACACTCTTGTGTATTTCTAAGCTGTTCCTATCGTATTACAATTCAGTATTTTTTGTCAATGATAAATCGGGTCTTAATACGACGGCTTTTTCTAAATATACATGTCTGATCTGATCCTGAGGAACATCTGTCTGGACGGTCATCATGACTCTTATGCATTTTTTCAGACCGCCGGTTACGTCCATTTCCTGCATACAGGTTACCGGCACGTACTGCCATCCTGAAAGCTCACGAACTGCTTTTGCCGGGAAAACGGAGTGCAAATCAGGTGTCGCCGAAAGAAGCATTTGAACAACATCTTCAGGCTTTGTTTTGTTTTCTTCTATGATTTTTTCTAACAGCTGTTTTGTTTTTTGTAAAATTTCTTCTTCAGTATCCTGTTCAACTGTAGTTGCTCCGCGAATTCCGCGAATCATCATGATGTCTCCTCCAATCGCCATTTGTTCAGCCAGCTCTCAAGTTCATTTCTGGAAAATGTGTGATCAGCAACTTTTCCTAATTCGTTGAGCACGATAAATTGAATCTTCCCGCCGCGGGTCTTCTTATCATTCATCATACGGTCTAAAAGAACCGAAGTTTCCATCTCTTTTTTGATTTGACTTGGATAGCCCAGGCTTTTTAGCCAGCTGACCAAACGTTTTCTGTCCATTTCACAGCCCACTGTCTTTTCGCTTACATATAAAGCAAACTGCATTCCGAGGGCTACGGCATCACCGTGAGTGATCTGTCCGTATCCATATTCCGCCTCAACGGCATGGCCGAGCGTATGTCCGAAGTTTAAGTAGGCTCT
Source organism: Bacillus sp. TSO22 (assembly GCF_020223595.1). Classification (NCBI taxonomy): domain Bacteria; kingdom Bacillati; phylum Bacillota; class Bacilli; order Caryophanales; family Bacillaceae; genus Bacillus; species Bacillus sp. TSO22. The sequence goes on along the minus strand of NZ_JAHAWO010000015.1, from coordinate 53,512 downwards.
AATCCCCTCTTCTTTTTCATCCTGCTGAACGACAGACGCTTTAATTGAAATGCCTTTAAAAATCATGTCATTCAGCTGATCACTTGTGATATCGTGCAGTGAGCGGATATTCAGCAGCTCTTCCAGAAACGCTCTGTCATAGATAAAAGCGTGTTTAATCACTTCTGCCATTCCGGACCGAAGCTCTTTTTCGGGGAGAGAACGCAGAAAGTCTGTATCGTAGAGCACGGCTTTCGGCTGATAAAACGCACCGATTAGATTTTTTCCGTGCGGATGATTCACGGCTACTTTTCCTCCGACTGCGCTGTCATGCGCCAAAAGCGTCGTAGGCATTTGAATGAAATCAATGCCGCGCATAAAAGTAGCAGCCACAAAACCGGCAAGATCTCCTACAACACCGCCACCGAATGCGATGATGCATGAGGAGCGATCCATATGAAAACGAATCGCTTCACTCTGCAGTTTTGTATACATGTCCATGGATTTCGCCTGCTCTCCGCTCGGCACCGTCACTTTTTTCACAGGCCATTTTTCTTGCAGCAAATGAAGCATTTCATCACCATACAGGCGATCCACCTCTTCATCCGTGACAAGCATAATCCGTGTTAAAGGCCTGTTTAGAGAGGTTAATAGTTCGCAAGCCTCTTGTCTGATGCCTTGCCCGATAAAAACAGGATACGACGAGGAAGCGGTTTGAACATGCAGTGTTCTCATTAAAATTCCCTCGACAGTTTTCTCATATTCTCCACATTTTCTCTAATGCGGTCGATTTGATCTAAGCCGAATTGTTCAACGACTGCGTTTGCAATTTCCCATGCAACAGCAGCTTCAGCTACTACACTTGCCGCAGGCACTGCACAGCTGTCTGAACGTTCAATACTGGCAGAAAACGGTTCTTTCGTTTCAATATCCACACTCTTCAACGGTTTATATAAAGTCGGAATCGGCTTCATAACTCCGCGGACGACAATCGGCATTCCTGTCGTCATGCCGCCTTCCAGTCCTCCAAGCCTATTTGTAGCGCGAGTATAGCCCTTTTCCTCGTCCCAAATGATCTCGTCATGGACTTCGCTTCCATTTCTGCCGGCCGCTTCAAAGCCGATGCCGAATTCCACACCTTTAAATGCGTTAATTGACAGCACTGCAGCAGCAAGCTTACTGTCCAGCTTGCGGTCATAATGGACGTAGCTGCCCACGCCTACCGGCATTCCCTCGACAATGACTTCTACAATTCCGCCGATGGAATCTCCGTTTGTCTTCGCTTCATCAATGGCAGCCATCATTTTTTTGCCTGCTTCTTCATCGTAGCATCTGACCGGAGACTCCTCCGTTACACGCTGCAGGTCTTCAATTGACGTATATTCTGTTTTTTCAGCTTTAACTGCGCCAATTTGCAATACGTGGCCCGCTACCTTAATTCCAAGCTCAGAAAGAATTTTTTTAGCGACAGCCCCTGCTGCCACTCTGACAGTTGTTTCCCTTGCTGAAGAGCGCTCAAGCACATTTCTCATATCACGATGATTATATTTAATCGCACCGTTTAAATCAGCGTGCCCAGGTCTCGGTCTGGAAATTTGGCGTTTCATTTCCTTTTCTTCATCTTCTGTAATCGGAGCTGCGCCCATGATTTTTGTCCAATGTTTCCAATCGTTGTTTTCTACAACGAGAGCAATTGGCGAACCGAGTGTGCGGGCATGGCGCACCCCGCTCATAATTTTGGCCTGATCTTTTTCGATTTGCATGCGGCGGCCGCGGCCGTGGCCTTTTTGGCGTCTGGCAAGCTCAAAATTGATATCTTCCTCCGTTATGTAAAGCCCGGCAGGCACACCTTCAATAATGGTTGTCAGTTGGGGGCCGTGTGATTCTCCGGCTGTTAAATATCTCATGACTTCTTCTCCCTTCATCGCATTAACGCTTTTAAGTAAAACTACTATAACATATTTTTCAGCAAAAAGTCAGTCTATCTTTTTTGATAAAAGAATGTATCGGCTGGAGCCAGGCCAAATTTCTCAGGATTAAAGATTTGCTCAGTGCTGCCGACAAAGAGAACTCCATTCTTTTTCAGGCTATGTGCCATTTTCAAATAAAGTTCTTCCTTCGCGCTTTCTGTAAAATAAATAAATACATTGCGGCACACGATTAAGTCAAAGTCTTGTTCATAACGATCCGCCAGCAGATTATGCTTTTTGAATGTAATATTTTTTTTGATTTCTGCTTTTACTTCATAGCTTCTATTTGCGTTTTGAGTAAAATAACGATCCTTCACAGATGATGGAACTTCCTGTAAAGACCGCTCCTGATAGATGCCTTTTTTCGCTTTCTCCAATGCTTTTTCATCAATATCAGTCGCAAGAATTTGAAAGCCGGGAAGACTTTTTTGCTGATCCAAAAGCATGGCAAGCGTATAAGGCTCCTCACCCGTTGAGCAGGCGGCACTCCATATCTTTAAAGGCTTAGAGTGCTTGATTAACGGCAGAATAGCAGTCTCAAGAACTTCCCATCTTTTATAATTACGATAAAATTCTGAAACATTGATCGTCATTCTGTCCAATGTTTCATTTAAGAGAGCTTGATCCTTTTCCAATGCCGCCGCAAACTCCTTAAAGCTCTGATACCCCTTTTTCTCATAAAGCGACGTCAGCCTTCTTTTCATTTGTGCTTCTTTATATAATGTCAAATCGACTCCGGTTAATTGCTTCCATTTTGTTGTAAATACGCTGTATGTATCCATCTCTACTCTCCCAGTCTCGCTGTCTTTTTGTCCTAGTATAGCTTGTTTTATCAGGAAATTGTATTGTTTCAATAAAAAAATCAGCTTTTCAGCTGATTTTAGATCGGTTGGGAAAGGCAGGGGTCTGATGCACACTGCCGTTTCACCCTTTATTCACTTTAATGTAAACCTTTACAAAACAGAATGAAAACCGGCGGCATTACATGGTGCCGGCTCTGTTACTTATTTTCATAATGATTAATAGATCCAGCCTGCCATGAGCTGTTGATATGATACTAATTCTTCATTCTTAAAGAAAATGTTAATCTCGCGTTCAGCACTTTCGAGAGAATCAGAGCCGTGGATGATGTTTTTCCCGACAAACATGCCATAATCTCCCCGAATCGTACCAGGCAAAGCTTCTTTTGGATTTGTCTTTCCGATCAGCTGTCTCGTCACTTCAATGACATTTTCGCCTTCCCAAACCATTGCGAATACAGGTCCTGAAGTAATAAACTCAACGAGCTCTCCGAAGAAAGGCTTCCCTTGATGTTCGGCGTAGTGTTTCTCAGCCATTTGTTCTGTCACTCTCATTAACTTGGCACCAGCTAATTGTAAGCCCTTACGCTCGAATCTGGATAAAATATCACCAATGAGCTGACGTTGGACACCGTCTGGTTTCACCATGATAAAAGTCTTTTCCATCACATTCTCCACCCCATCATTATGTATGTATAGGCTTTCACACTGCACACCGAAATCGTAACATCTTTCTGATAATTAATCAATCCGGGGCGGAGAAATTTCTTAATATCTACAAAAATTAAAATTTTCTTTTACCGATATATTTTGCGATGGCCGCAAGAGACGAACGTGCACGTCCTCTCGGAAGCGTGTTTAATTTCTGGAAAGCTTTCTGCAGATACATTTCGCTTACTGCCATAGATGCTTCAATTGCATCTGTTTTTTTGATTTCTTCAATGATTGGTTCAAGCTGTTCCTGCGTAGTCTCGCTGTTAATCAATTTAAGCTGGTTTCTTAATGCTGGATTTTTCAGGGCATACAGCACTGGCAATGTGACATTCCCTTGAAGCAAATCTCCTCCAACAGGTTTGCCCAGCTCTTCTTCAGTTGAAGTAAAATCAAGAATATCATCAATAATTTGATAAGACATGCCGACGTAATACCCAAACCAATACAGCGCCTTATGAATCTTTTCATCAGCTCCGGACGCAATGGCACCGAGCTGGCAGCTTACTGCGATCAGGAGCGCCGTTTTTCTTTTGATGCGGCGGAGATACGTTCTGAGATTTTGTTCCATGTTGTATTTGTCTTTGATCTGCTCGATTTCCCCAAGACAAACTTCAACAATAGTCTGTGACAAAATCCTATGGGCTTTCGGTTCGTTAATTCTCGTCATCATTTCAAGTGATCCCGCAAGCATATAATCGCCTGTGTACATCGCAATGCGATTGTCCCACTTTGCTTTGATTGTCGGCTTCCCTCTGCGAAGCTCGGCATCGTCAATAACATCATCATGAACCAAAGATGCCATGTGAATCATTTCCAGAGTGACGGCGACATATTTAATCTTATTAATATCGTAATCGCCAAACATGCCGGAAAGCAGCACGAAAACAGGCCGAATGCGCTTCCCTCCTGCCTGCAGCAGATGAAGACCCGCCTCGCTTAAAAGCGGGTAATCGGAACGCACGGTTTGTTCAAGTTCTCTTTCGATTACATCAATATCGTCATTTAAAAAAGAGTAGGCCATTTTAAATTTCATATCATTCACCCAAACATCTGTGTTTTCATTTCCATCCGATATGCGTGGCAGCGACTCCGCCAGTAAACGAATGATATTTGACATTTTTCAAGCCCGCCTCTTCAAACAGGCCTGCCAGTTCCTTCATTCCAGGGAATTCTCTGGCTGATTCTTGAAGCCAAGAATATTCTTTATAGCTCTTTGCAAACAGTTTCCCGAAAAACGGCATAATATACTTAAAGTACATAAAGTAAGCCTGTCTGAATCCGAACATTTCCGGCTGGGACGTTTCCAGACATACGACCTGGCCGCCCGGCTTCACCACACGTCTCATCTCTTTCAGCACAGTCAAGTAATCAGGGACATTGCGGAGTCCGAAGCCAATCGTGACATAATCAAACGTATCATCATCAAAAGGAAGCTCCATCGCATTTCCGTGCAGCAGTTCAATTTGGCTGAATCCGCCGTCTTTTACTTTCTGCTGGCCGACACTCAGCATATTTTTACTGAAATCCAAGCCCTTGATCTCGCCGTTTTTGCCGGCTGCTTTTGCAAGAGCGATCGTCCAGTCAGCCGTTCCGCAGCAAACATCAAGCGCTTTGGCACCTTCTTTCACATCCATGATGCGCATCGTTTTTTCGCGCCATTTTTTATGCTGCTGAAAACTGATGACAGAGTTCATTTGGTCGTAGTTTTTAGATATTTTTTCAAATACTCCATGAACGCGCTGTTCTTTTGATTCCTGCATAATGGTTTACCCTTCTTCCACTTTCTGATGATAGGTTTGATTTTGGCTGATTGTCTTCAGGCGGTTTAATAAAGCATGCTGAATAGGTGAATTTAGAGGCAAAAGTGACTCAATGCTGTTTTTCGCTTTTTTAAAACAATCTTCTAATATCTCTTCTTTTGTTTTTCCCAGCTGTATAAAACTGCCGATCACATCCAGAAATGTATCATTTCCGTTTATAAGCCGCTTAAATACAAAAAAATCACTCGACAGCTTTTTCCAGCGCGGGAGGTTGAAGTGTTCCGCCACCCGATGGAATAAAGCTGATTCAACGATGCCGACACTTTCGAAAAAATCGTGTTCATCCTTGAAAGAACGGTCATAGAGACGAATTTTATGTTCATTGATTTCTTTGATAGCTGTAGCAAGCGTCCGAATCATGTAGATATCCTTCATTTCAGATAACAAAGAGTAGTACAGCCCGCTGAAATAATCGCCTGCGAGAACAGTCAATTGGCGGTTTTTGTTTTCGTCTCGTTTTATGACTCTGGCTGTCGTCACTTCATCATGGGTATCAAGGGCGCTTTGTACAAGCATCGCTGTTACAATATAATTTTCTCTGTCGTTGTTTTTTATGTCGGCTTCCTCAAATAAAGCATGAAAAAGAAGAAGCTTATCCTCATCAATCTTTGGCGCAGAAATATGCTTCGCTAAATAAGGATGAGACAGCTTTTGTTTTAATTTCGTGTTCAGATTGGCTAAAGTTCCGTAGATGTCTTGCAAAAATATCACCCTTGTCCCCAAATTCACATTTATTTCTTAATCTATGTATGAGTTTTATCTTTTCATTCGCTTACGCAGGTATCATTATAGCATAAAAAAAAGAAATTGGCTGTATTCACCCGCTGTTTGCGAGCATTTGCGTTGAACAGCGGGAACAGCCAGCTTATTTTTTTTCGCTTTTCATTTCTCCGTATGCGGTTTGAATGAGTGCCTCTCCTCTGACCTTAATGGCAGAAGTATGCTCTGTAAACTGAGCGATGATTACTTCTCCCTTGTCGAGTTTTTCGGAATGGTGAAACTTTGTGTCTGTTCCTCTTGTCAGGCCGATCACATTCACTCCGTCCTCAACCGCTTTAATGACGACAAAATCACTTGAATGCTTTTCGTTCATTTATAGCACCCTCTATCTTTATTAGTCCTGGCGTTTAATATGTTCCAATACTTCAGCACGGGCAGCAGCATCATCTTTAAAAACGCCTCTGACTGCTGAAGTAACAGTTTTTGCACCCGGTTTTCTTACTCCGCGCATCGTCATGCACATGTGTTCTGCTTCAACCACTACCATTACGCCGTGCGGGTCAAGCGTTTCTACGATGCTTTCCGCAATAGTAGAAGTGATGCGTTCCTGAAGCTGCGGGCGCTTTGCAACAGCTTCAACGGCACGTGCCAGTTTGCTGAGGCCTGTGACCTTTCCGCCTCGCGGTATATATGCAACGTGTGCTTTTCCATAAAAGGGAACAAGGTGATGCTCACACATAGAATGAAACGCGATATCTTTTACAAGAACAAGCTCCTCATGGTTTTCACCGAAGATAGTCTGGAAATGTTCTTTCGGATCTTCATTCAAGCCGGAGAATACTTCGGCGTACATCTTTGCGACTCTTTTCGGAGTATCAAGAAGCCCTTCTCTATTCGGGTCTTCTCCGATCGCTTCTAAAATTTGACGAACAGCTTGTTCGATTTGCTCTTTATTAACTTCTTTCATGTTCTATGTCCTCCACCAATGAATACATTTAATTTCGATTCTAGCACACATGCCCCGCTAAAAGCAAAGTGAATGCCCTGCCAGGAAGCCCATGCTCTTGAAATATGAAAAGCCCCTTAGAAAGGGGCTTTTCTGTGAAGAAATAAAGTGTATGTAAGCTAGATGCATACACGATCTATATTCACAATTATTTTCCGGCAACTGCGTCTTTAAGCGCTTTACCTGGTTTGAAAGCAGGTACTTTGCTTGCTGGAATTTCGATTTCTTCACCTGTTTGAGGATTGCGTCCTTTACGTGCAGAACGTTCACGCACCTCGAAGTTACCAAAACCGATCAGTTGAATTTTATCACCGTTTTTAAGTGCATCTAAGATCGTATCAAAAACAGAGTCAACTGCTTTTGTAGCGTCTTTTTTAGACAATTCGCTTGCTTCTGCAACCGCATTGATAAGTTCTGTTTTGTTCATGCCTTTCACCTCCTCCCAAAAGGAATACATTCAGTTCGTTTATTATCATTTCTTCACAGTTCAGTCTGATTCTAAACCTGTCTCAGAAAAAAATCAGAGCAGGCAAGAAAGACAATTAAACGGCTTTTTACGAAAAACTGCACTCTGAGGAATGTTTGTCCAACAAAGTGAAGAATTTCTGTATGTAGAGTAACACATATAAAAAGCCATATCAAGCATTTTAAAGCGTCAATCCCTTGCTCGTCAAGGATTTAACGTGATTTATCGAACAAATATTCCTTTTTTTACTTTTTTCATCCTATTCTTTGATCCTTTTCCATTATTAAGAGCAAAGAAAAAAGACCTCCCATTCTATAAAGAGGTCTTGCGGTATTACAGGATGATGGCGATTAAGCCGCCTGAGCCTTCGTTTATAATTCTTTCTAACGTTTCTTTTAATTTGTACCGTGCGTTTTCAGGCATTAATGACAGCTTTGCCTGAATCCCTTCTCTCACAATTGAGCTCAGTGATCTTCCGAAGATATCGGAGTTCCAGATGGAGAGCGGATCATCCTCAAAGTCTTGCATCAAATAGCGTACAAGCTCTTCGCTTTGTTTTTCCGTTCCGATAATCGGCGCGAACTCGCTTTCGACGTCTACTTTGATCATATGGATCGACGGAGCGACAGCTTTCAGCCTCACACCGAATCGTGAGCCCTGCCGTATAATTTCCGGCTCATCGAGACTCATATCTGTTAAAGCAGGCGCTGCAATGCCGTATCCCGTCTGTTTGACCATTTTTAAGGCATCGGACACTTGATCATATTCTGTTTTCGCATGGGCGAAGTCCTGCATGAGCTCAAGCAGATGGTCTCTTCCTCTGATTTCAACGCCCACCACTTCTTTCAGGATTTGATCATATAATTGGTCCGGCGCGTACAAATCAATTTCAGCCACCCCTTGGCCCAGCTCGATTCCGGCTAACCCGGCACTTTCAATGAACTCAAACTCGCTGAATTGGCCGACAACCCTGTCTACATCCCGGAGACGCTTAATATCCTTAACGGTTTCCTTCACGGATTCCTGATAACTTTCACGCAGCCAATGGTTTTCTTTCAGTACCATTACCCAGCTTGGGAGATTGACATTCACTTCAAGCACCGGAAACTCGTAGAGGGCCTCTCTGAGCACATTCAGCACATCTGTTTCCCGCATGCTTTCCACGCTCATTGCCAATACCGGGATATCATATTTTTCGCTTAAATCCTGGCGCATGGCTTCTGTTTCCGGGTGATACGGCCTCACTGAGTTGATGACCATAATAAAGGGTTTGCCAACCTCTTTCAGCTCTTCAATAACTCTTTCTTCAGCCTCTATATAGTCACTTCTGGCGATATCCCCAATGGTGCCGTCTGTCGTAATGACAACTCCGATGGTCGAGTGTTCCTGAATGACTTTTCGTGTGCCGATTTCAGCAGCCTCATGAAATGGGATCGGTTCTTCGTACCAAGGCGTATTAATCATCCGCGGCCCGTTTTCATCTTCATATCCTTTTGCACCGGGAACTGTGTAACCTACACAATCTACTAATCTTATATTGACATCGAGTCCGTCTGACACATGAACAGACATCGCCTGATTCGGAACAAATTTAGGCTCTGTAGTCATAATCGTTTTGCCGGCTGCGCTTTGCGGCAGTTCATCCTGCGCACGTGCCCGGTCTGCTTCGTTACTGATATTCGGGAGCACCACAAGCTCCATAAATTTCTTAATAAACGTGGATTTTCCTGTACGGACAGCACCTACGACTCCTAAGTATATATCGCCTCCTGTTCGTTCAGCGATATCCTTGAAAATATCGACCTTTTCCAAGTGATCCCCTCCCGGACTTCCTATCCTTCTCAATTTTATTAAGCTCTTTCAATCAAACACAGGACACTATATGTGTATGACGTTGTCCTATTTCAATATGACATCTTTAGAAAATTTCCCATCCACAATCTATTAAAGTATAAAAAAACCTTTCTCCCTATTTGTATGCAAGGGAGAAAGGTTCATTCCTTTTTCATATCATTTTCTAAAAAAACAGGTTCCTGTTTGTCATTTACCGTATATTTCACAGAAAACGCGGGGACAAAGGGGGTTTCTTGCCAAATCATATCCTGGATTTCAGAACCGGGTTTAAACGTTTTTTTGCTTTTTTTGAGGCAAGAAGCCAGCTCAGTCCGGTAATCGGCATATATTTCTCCGTCTCCGTCAATCATAAGCGGCAAGGAATTCCCTGAGATTGGGCTTGTCACTGTAAGAGTGCTTCCATCCCCAAGCTTCTTCCCATCGAGTGTAAATAAATCACGTGATAGCACATCCTTGTAAGGCGGATATTGATGCTCCTGGCGGTACATTTGGACGCGCAATTTCACATCGCGGATTTTTTCAGCCATCTTTAGATCAATCAATTTAACTGTCGGATCGTTCTCTACGTCAACAAGCACATATTGATAGTCTCCTCCGCTTTCATATGCCGTGCTTGGAGGTTCGGCTATATATCTCGGCGCTAAACGGTTAAAGTCTATCGGATACTTTTGATATAGCGGTGTCGACATATCTTTTGTTTGAATGGGAAGCAGCCCTCCATTAGCCTTTTGAAATTCATCAACAGCAGACTGAACCTGCTTTAGCTGGTCCTGATAAGGAATGGCATGTACACTGCTTTTCCGCTCATTCGGATATAAACACCCCGATAAAAACACGACTGCCGCAAAAATTATAGCGCACTTCAGTTTACCCATACAGCACTTCCTTTTACAGCTTTATTCATTGACGGGGCCGCTGAATACCACGAAAAACACAATAATTCCAGATATGAGCATACACATGTAAGCAAAAGACGATACCGCTATCTTCAGTAACCGATTTTGAAACTTAAACCGGCTTAAATAGATGGAAGCTACAGCCAGAAACATCAGACCCATGGACCCCAGTGCAAACCACATTTTCATCAATGCCAGACTCAATGACCTGCGCCTCCCCGATATGTATGATGTAAGCGTTATATTTTAATTTTAATATACAGCCCCGGAAAAGATCAACCAGATTTTCCATCCTTTGATAGAACAAAAAAACTGAAGCAAAGAGGGGGACCTTCACTTCAGTCAAATTGACTATATTCACCTGCACGTTTAAGAAACACTCTCTTGGACTTCGATGCTATAGTATGCGACTTGACACACAGATGCATCCTCTATTGCCTAAATCGGCAAAATGTTTCAGGAGATCCCAAGACTTGGGTGTTCTTCTGTTTTTCGAGCTTTCGTTCAATTAAGATATGCGGTCTTCAATACGATTGACACTTTTACTTCACTTGATTTTCAAACGTATTGACCAGATCCTCCATCTCATGGGTTTTGCCCCTCGCCATTAAAGATTCAACAGCAGTATCCACTTTTTGTCCGTTAAAAAGAACTTGATGGAGTGCTTCTGTAATCGGCATTTTCACATCATATTTCTTCGAAAGCTGATAAGCCGCTTTTGTCGTGCGGACGCCTTCAACTACCATTCCCATCTCTTCGAGAACGTCTTCAAGCTTGTAGCCCTTTCCAAGCAAATTGCCGGCACGCCAGTTTCTGGAATGTACACTTGTGCACGTAACAATCAGATCGCCTACTCCTGTCAATCCAGAAAACGTCAGGGGATTCCCGCCCATTTTCGTTCCGAGTCTCGCGATTTCGGCAAGTCCGCGTGTAATCAAAGCCGCTTTGGCATTGTCGCCATACCCTAAACCGTCTGTAATTCCTGCGGCGAGGGCAATAATATTTTTTAAAGCCCCCCCGATTTCAACTCCGATAACGTCAGGGTTTGTGTACACCCGGAAATTGTGATTAATAAATAAATCCTGCACCTCTTCTGCTGCCCGCATGCTCTTTGAAGATGCAGTAACGGTCGTCGGATGCCGCAGCCCCACTTCCTCCGCATGGCTCGGTCCGGAAAGAACAACAATATCCTTTCTGGCATCGCTCGGGAGCTCAATTTCCATAATCTCAGAAATGCGAAGGAGCGAATCAGGTTCTATGCCTTTGCTGACATGAACAAAGACTGCCTTTTTCGTTATAAAAGGCACAGCCTGTCTCAGCACTTCCCGAATCGCTTTTGTCGGAACCGCAACGATAATGAAATCTGCATCCGAAACAGCTTCATTCATATCTGTTGTTCCTTTAATGGTTGTAGGCAGCTTAACATTCGGCAGATAATCTTTGTTTTCATGCAACTCATTAATTTGATGAATTAAATCTGAACGGTGAGCCCACACACACACTTCATTTCCGTTATCAGCTAGAACTAAAGCTAGCGCCGTTCCCCAACTCCCCGCTCCAAGCATTGTGACTTTTTTCATTTTTGCTTCACACCTTTTTATTTTCTAGCTCTTGCAAATATTTTGATTGGTGTCCCTTCAAAACCGAACGCATCTCTGATTCGGTTTTCTAAAAAGCGTTCGTACGAAAAATGCATCAATTCCGGATCGTTTACAAACACAACGAAACTCGGCGGCTTCACCGACACTTGAGTCGCATAATAAATCTTCAAACGAGAACCGTTATGAGTCGGTGTCGGATTCATTGCCACAGCATCCATGATGACATCATTTAAGACATTCGTTTGAACTCGAAGTGAATGGTTTTCGCTCGCTTTAATAATCGCAGGCATCAGCGTATGGATCCGTTTTGTCGTTAAGGCTGACATGAATAGGATTGGCGCATAATCAAGAAATTGAAAATGATCACGGATATTTTCTTCAAATTCTTTCATCGTGCTTTCATCTTTGTCAACAGCATCCCATTTGTTTACAACGATTACGACGGCCTTGCCCGCTTCGTGTGCATAACCGGCGATGCGCTTGTCCTGTTCAATAATGCCTTCTTCGCCATCCAGCACAACCGCAACGACTTCTGAGCGGTCGATTGCTTTCAGCGCGCGCAGCACACTGTACTTTTCAGTCGTTTCATAGACTTTCCCTTTTTTTCGCATACCGGCAGTATCGACAATGACAAACTCCTGCTGGTTGTACGTAAATGCCGTATCAACAGCATCTCTTGTCGTTCCCGCCACGTTGCTCACAATGACGCGCTCTTCGCCGAGCATCGCATTCACAAGTGAGGACTTTCCGACATTCGGGCGCCCGATCAGGCAAAATTGAACAACTTCTTCATCATATTTCGTTTCAGGAATGTTTTTAAAATGCTCTGCAACGGCATCCAGTAAATCACCCAGTCCGAGTCCGTGTGTTCCCGAAATTGGATATGGCTCGCCAAAGCCAAGCGAATAAAAATCATAAATATTCGCTCTCATTTCTGTGTTATCCAGTTTATTAACTGCCAAAACAACAGGCTTTTTCGTGCGGTACAAAATTTTTGCTACTTCTTCATCAGCAGCTGTTACGCCTTCACGGCCATTCACCATAAAAATAATGACGTCCGCTTCATCCATGGCGATTTCAGCCTGCTGGCGAATTTGCGCTAAGAACGGCTCATCACCGATATCAATACCGCCAGTATCAATCAAATTAAAATCATAATTCAGCCATTCAGCCGAGCTGTATATCCGATCCCTTGTCACTCCAGGGGTATCTTCTACTATTGAAATTCTTTCTCCCGCAATCCGGTTAAAGATTGTGGATTTTCCTACATTTGGTCTCCCGACAATGGCTACGACAGGTTTACCCATAGTACCCTTCCTTTCGATCCAGCCGCTTTCATTTTTACATAAATTTTCAACCGGTTATTAAAATCATTTCATTCACTTTTATGAAAAGAAACCCTTCAGAGGAAGGGCTTAACTCATTTATTATATCAGTTTTTACTGGGATCACAACTATTCTTAGAAATGTTTCACGATCAAATACACGTCATCTCCAATTCTATGCGCTATTCCATCAAGGATCGCCTCAAGATTTTTAGCGAAAAGCTCCATCTCCTTTTGGTCATTGCAAAAAAAGACAGGCGCTCCCCCCGCAGCCCGGTTTCGGTTAGTCGTGATCACAGACAAAATCACTTTCGTGAGAGATTCGCTCATCCTATCACCTTATCCTGCTTTTTGATAAATTCCGTCGGCATTCTGATTGCGTTTTCCAAGGTTGGAACATTGCTGATGATTTGAACAGCCGTTTCGGGGTGGTTAATTTGCGGCAGAACAAAGACTGCCACTCTCCCGTCATTTAAATCCCGTTTTGCAATGGGCGTCAGAGACGGCTCGCCTGAGTCCCGATAAACCCCGAGCACATTGGAAACATCAAATAAAATCGCCTGGCGCTGCCCTAAGTTGGCAATCGTCGCTGCTGAATTAAAGTTTTTCGGCGTTAAAATAAAGCCCATGCCATGCTTTAAAATCAGCTCCTGTTTCTCCGGAAGCCCGATATTCATCATATAAATATTATCAACAAACAGTCCCGGACCGTCAAAGTGAGGCTTTATGTACTCGATGTCTACAATTTCCTTCAATACACTGCCCGACATAAATTTCATTGCCAGCAAAAAACAAACAATAGCCGCTATAATTGCAGCCCAAATGGATAAAAACACATACGCAGAGGTTGTCAAAAGCGCTGTAAAGATCACAATATAATTTCTGCTTTCAAACGCAATGGCAATTCCCTCAATATATGTGCTTCCCCTGGAGACAAGTTCATACGAATCCATTTGCGTCAGCGTGTTCCGCTCCATGTTTCGGACATCTCTAAATTGCGTCGCGGCTAACGTTAAAAATGTGATGGCCGTAAATTCCTCCTGCAAAAGCGCCGGCATAATAATTGCCCCTAAACCAGCCGCGATCAGCCCTAGTGCAATATGAATGACTTTCCCATGAATATAGGTCGGATACTGGCGGTAATCCGTTTTCAGCATATAAAGCCGTGTTGCTACTCCGGCAATGACCCCAGCAATAATCGGATAGATGTAATCACTCATGACATTTTGGTAGCTCCTTTGTTTGATCTTTTGCTTTTTTGACCAATTTGGCTTGCGAGCTGTTCGTATTTGGATATGCCAAACAGCAATATCATGCCCGCAGAACACGCATTCAGCCATTGAAAGCCGCCGACAGCCAATCCCCCAGCCAACTTCTGAATCACAAACGAATACACCAGTTCGCCTTGGCACATCCCTAGGACAAATAAGGTAAGCTGCTTCTCGAAATCCCTTTCAACTGAAGCTGTCAAAAGCACTAATAATATAACGGCAACCCACTCAGGTTTTATGATGAACCAAACCGGATCATATAATGCAAAAAGATAGACAAACGCATACCCGCCAACAAGCGTCAGAAAGACCATGAGATAACGAAAACGATACATTCCCAAATACCCGGCATAGACACACCCGCAGACGAAAAACATCATATAAGCAGCATTCAGGGAAAAATATAAAGTAATGTCATGTATGCTTAGGATTATATTAGTCAAAATAAAGACAGAGACGGCAAATCGTCTTTTCGTTTTTTCAAAAATAAATGTTGTCAGGACCCACAGAAACCACATTGACCAATAGTAATAAAATTGTTCCATATTGCTTCCTCCATACTCCCAGTATGGAACCCAAGCGCTTTTTTTAAACAATCCATCTCACATTAAGGAGCATGATCATGGGAAAAGACAGACAGGAGAAAAAACTCAAAGCTTCTGGCAGAGTCGAATCAGACCGAGACCAGTCCATTCACTATGACGGAGCGACAAGCCTTGAACAAAACGGAAGCTTCAAAAAGCGAAAATCATAAAACAAAAAGCCCAAAACTCATAAGGTTTTGGGCTTTAATATTTATCGCACACTATAGCTGGACGTATCGATCCCTCTCTCTGTAAGCCAATGATGGGTTTCACCTTTGATCACAAGAGGCGCCTTTTGCAAATCAGAAATCGTTCTGGCGCCCAGCACGGTCATAATCATTTTCAATTCCTCAAGGATCAGCTGAATCTCCTCAAGCAGTCCTTCCTCGCCGCTGTCAGTCAGCACTTTTAAAAAATGTCCTGCCATTCCGGTGCAAGAGGCCCCAAGCGCAATTGCCTTCGCCACATCAAGCGCATCCTGCAGGCCGCCGGACGCAATCATTGTGCTTGCAGGAAACGAAGAGCGGATTTCCGCCAAACTTGCGGCTGTCGAAATGCCCCACGAGTCAAAAAAAGTAATTTGCCGCTGTCTTCGGAGATTTTCGATTTTCGAAAAATTTGTACCCCCGTAACCGCCAATATCAACAGCTGCCGCTCCAGCTTCATACAGCTTCCCTGCTGATTCTTTGCTCATACCGAAGCCGACTTCTTTCACAATGACTGGTACACTGACCTGGCTGCAAATTTGTTCAATGCGGTTCAGAGCGCCGCTAAAGCTTCGGTCTCCTTCAGGCATCACAATTTCCTGAATCACATTTAAGTGAATCTGCAGCGCATCCGCTCCAATCATATCAACTGCTTCCTTTGCATGATCAGCTGTCGCCTCGCTCCCCAGGTTGGCAAAAATCAGCCCGTTTGGGTTTTCCTTTCGAACGATTTCATACGAAACACGCTCTGAGGGATCTTTTAATGCGGACATTTGCGATCCGACAGCAAGAGGTATTCCAGCCTGACGAGCCGCTCGTGCAAGCGATTTATTTATTTCATATGTAAGTTGTCCGCCGCCGCCAGTCATTGCATTGATAAAAATCGGCGAACTGCTTGAAAGTTCGCCGATTTTTGTGGAAATATCTACTTGTTCTAATGCAAGATCGGGCAGACTGACATGAACAAACGTAATATCATCAAGACCCGTTTCCCGCTTTTGGCCAGTGGACAGGGCATGATTGATGTGTTGTCTTTTCCGTTCTGCTCGAGTCACGTTTATCACCAATTATTTTAGTTTATTCAGCTTATCTCCGATCAGATCTCCAAGCTGGAAGCCAGTGCTTGTTTCTTCCTTCGCCTGATATTGACGGTAATCTTCCTGATCGGCTTTAGGCGCTTCTTCAAGTTCACGCATGCTTAATGAAATGCGCTCCTCATTTTCATTCACATCAAGAACCTTCACTTTTACAGTCTGTCCTTCTTCAAGGACTTCATGCGGCGTGCCGATGTGTTTATTAGAAATTTGAGAAATATGAACGAGACCTTCAACACCTGGAAGGATTTCAACAAAGGCACCGAAGCTTACCAGACGCTGTACAGTTCCTTCAAGCACATCACCAGGTTTCACTTTCTCGCCGATTTGGCTCCAAGGTCCAGGCAGTGTATCTTTGATAGATAAAGAAATACGTTCATTATCACGGTCAACCGATAATACTTTCACTTTTACTTCCTGTCCCTCTTCGACAACGTCAGACGGCTTCTCTACATGGGAGTGGGAAAGCTGTGAAATGTGTACAAGTCCGTCGATACCGCCGATATCAACAAACGCGCCAAAGTCAGTCAGGCGCTGTACTTTTCCATCGAGTACACTTCCAACTTCAAGAGACTGAAGAAGTTCTTGTTTTTTATTCGCTTGTTCACTTTCAACAACGGCACGGTGTGAAAGGATCACGCGGTTTTTATCACGGTCAAGCTCTACAACGAGCAGAGACAGTGTTTTCCCTTTATAGTCAGTAAAATCTTCAACGAAATGCGCTTCAACAAGTGATGCCGGGATAAAACCTCGAACGCCGATATCAACGACAAGGCCGCCTTTTACGACATCTTTTACTTCAGCTTCAAACACTTCTTTTGTTTCAAATTTTTTCTCAAGGTCTTCCCAAGCGCGGTCTGCATCAACAGCACGTTTAGATAAAATCAAAGCATCGTCTTCCACTTTTGTTACTTTCAGGTCAAGCTCGTCGTCTACTTTTACAACATCCGATGCTTTCTCTACATGAAGACTTGATAATTCACTGATTGGAATAATGCCGGACTGTTTGACATTGATAATTTCAACATCCACATGCTTGTCCTCTACCTTTGTCACAATCCCTTTAACTACATCTCCAACCTCTGGCACTTGAACATCAATTTGATTCATTTCCTCTGTCATTTGAATAACCTCCTTGGTCCAAACCTACACAGCTTAATTAAAACGGTTTGAAAGCTGAACATATAAACATGCCCGCTTTTAGCCGAATATGTATTAAAGAATCATCCAAAAAAGTTTTTTGAATGATCAATAAAAAGTTTTATTAGTATTAACTTCTAATAAAAGGACAGGTTTGTCAAGCAATAACATTCTTTCTTCGTTGAAAAATTCAAAAAAAGTGGCATTCGCCTTAATCAGCGGGACTTTTGCTCCACTGCCTCAAGGATTTTATCAGCTACTTCTTGAATAGAAAGAGATGTCGTGTCGATTTCAAGAGCGTCTTCTGCTTTGCGCAGGGGAGATACTTCGCGCTCTGAATCAAGCTTGTCTCTTCTTGCAATTTCCTCAATTAATGTTTCGTAGTTGACATCGAAGCCTTTTTTCACATTTTCTTCATAACGGCGTTTCGCTCTCTCTTCAACAGATGCCAAAAGAAAAATCTTCACTTCTGCATTCGGCAGCACGTGAGTCCCGATATCACGTCCATCCATGACGACGCCGCCTTTTTCCCCAAGCTGCTGCTGGCGCTTCACCATTTCTTCTCTGACGCTTCTATGCTTGGCCGCAATTGAAACTTGGTTGCTGACTTCATCTGTTCTGATCGCCTCGGTTACATCGGTGCCGTTAACGAGTACTTTTTGTCCTTCTTTTGTTGTAATCAGTTCAATGTTTGTCCGCTTTAGCAGCTCAGCCAGTTTTTCTTCATCTGTCAGATCAACGTTTTCCTGTAAAGCCGCGTACGTTATCGCCCGATACATCGCTCCTGTATCAATATATATGTACGATTTTTTCTCAGCCACAATTTTGGCAACGGTGCTTTTCCCCGCAGCTGCCGGGCCGTCGATTGCAATCGATAATTTCTTTTCCATAATTCCTCTCCTTGCTCTTTTCTCCTCTATGGATTGTATCACGAACTTTATGAAAAAGGGTGAAAAATTGATGAATAATTAATGTTTGAAGGTTTCAATCTTATTGTCCCCCTCCATGTTATCCACCCCTTCATATTGAATCACTTTTGATACATAAGGTTCAATATGCTGATAGTGAAAAAGAAACTGGACACTAAGTAAAATGATGGCCTGAATAAACAATATTTTAATTAGCAGCCGTTCAAATGTTTTCATCGGAGCACCTCCATCACAAATAGTATGGAAGTGTTTGCCGATGTTTATTCCATCCGGGCCTTTCTTCTCTTATTTAACTGGCGCCGGATGCAATATTGAAGCAGGAACTGCTGGTCACTTGCTGCGATTCCCGTATACTCAATGGTCATTTTACGTTTCCTGGATTTTGGATCATTAAAGATTCGTCTGACAACGGCTGCTGTTTCTATTTGACGTGTGTTCTCCTCTTCAGAAAGACTGATGATAAGGCGCAATGATTCTCCGGATTGAAAAGAACGGCCATCAGCTAAAATCACGGCGATGCCGCCTGCACTGATGTTATAGGAAAGTGTGTGGAACCCTTCTTTTTCATCTGCAGGCTTAATTTGCACATCCAATACCGCATCAGACCTTACATACTGGCGGCGCTGGATTCGTTTCATTTTTTCACGGGGAGGCACTTCAAGACAAATCATTTGAAGTTTGTCCTTCACTTTACCTTTTATGCGGCTTGTAAAGCGGTAAGGAACTTCGTCTTTGCCCACAAACTCTACCATTACTTCCATATCGTTATGTAAAATCACAGTTCGCCCTGTAACTACATCAACAGGGTACGCAATCAAAAGCTCATTGTTTTCGATGCTTACTGCCTTGCTCTTTGCTTTTTTCAATTCATTTTCTTCTATATATTCTAAATGTACATTTTCCCCAATCTCTATCATCATTGACTTCACTCTTTCGTATTCAAATATACTCACTTTTTATTAAAGCATGTAATGAAAAAAAGGAAAAGACATTTAGTCCTTTCCTCCTATTTTTTATAGGTCTTTATATATAGGTTCGGCATTTTTTAGTTTTTCAACCTTTTCTTCCGATCCGTCTTTAGCATTAATATACATCCTGAATGTGTCGTTTTCAATGGTTCCGAGCATTTCATAGCACAACACTTCTTGCCCAACTTCATTTGTAATCAAAGCGAGCCTTGTTTCCCTCACTTGTACATTTTTATTTAATTTGGATTTTGCTTCTTCTTCAGTAATGGCTGGCTTAGCTATGTTTCTTTTTCTGTGGGATGTTAGGAAGTCTCTTGCTGAAAAGCCGACAACCTCACCGTCGTCCAAGGCCACTTTCATGCGAATCGCTTCTGGGTACATCCGGACTTTATTTTCAACAGGAACATATGAAAATACGCCGATTTTATCATATTGGGCACTTTCATCAATTTCCAAATCATCTGTTTCAAATCCGTTTTTCTTTAAAAAGGCGAGCGCGCGGTTCGATCCGTCATTCAAACTGATTTTCTGATTTTTCACTTCTCTGTTTTGGATCAAATATACCGGATGCCCGCCCTTTTTCGTAATATCCATATAAATCGCTGCTTTATGGTCTGGGTCTTTCATGCTGATGCTATATACGTCGCGATTTGTTTTTTTTCCGCTCTTTACCACTTTAATTGAGTAATTATCATCCGGGGCAAAGCGCTCAGCAATTTGTTTTGCTTCCTGTTCGGAAATTTCTTTTCCTTTCAGATGGCCGAAGCCTTTCTCTTCTTTTTTTGTGCTTGTGAAACTCGGGCCTAGATCAGTTCCAGTGGAAAATGCACCGACATTTTTTTCGACAGTTTTAAAGCTGTTGATAATCGTATTATCACTTTGTTTTTCGTCAGAAGCCAGCGCCATCTCTACGTCCATCCAGCGAAGGTTTTTGCTCATGACAAGGTGCTGAACATGACGCAGTTCATTTTGTATATCTTCGGATTGCTGATATAGCTTATTTAGTGAAGTATACTCTTTTTTATCAAGCGGCTTTTGGTCCAAATCTCTGACTGACGTTTTATAACTGAAATCGCCGATCTTTGATAATAGCTCTTCTGTTTTGTTAAACGGCATTAATGTAAGCGGCAGCTGACTGACACTGTTATGTGCTTCAGATGTAATCCTCCACACATCTACCAATGCAGGTGACAGCGATTTTTGGCTGTTCATAGCAAGTGTTGTTCCGATTTTATCATGAAGCTGATCCATCTGATAGGTAAGTTCATGAAACGCCCGCTGATAGTTATTTTCAGCATGAAGAAGAACTGCGTCTTTTTCCTGGTGCTCTTTGTATCCCCAGTAGCTTGTACCGACAATTGCAATACCGAGCACGGCGATTAAAATTCCTCTGATCATTTATCACACCTCTTTTTATGCTTTCTCATGTCCTGCTACTCACAGAAAATGTGTTTACCGATTCTTTTAATCTGCGGACGCCCCCAAATCCACGGACTTGTAGCTGTATCCGGGTTAAAGTAGTACAGCGCTTCCTCTGATGGGTCCCAGCCATTGATGGCATCCAATACTGCTTCTCGGGCCGTTTCATTAGGCTGCATGTAAATTTGCCCGTCGGCTACTGCTGTGAAGGCAAGCGGCTCAAAAATAACCCCGGCCACAGAATTCGGAAATAACGGGCTGTTCAATCGGTTCAAAATGACTGCTGCAATGGCAACCTGCCCCTCGTACGGCTCGCCCCGGGCTTCGCCATAAACTGCCTGAGAAAGCAGCCTGATATCATTGTTGGAAAATCCGCCAGGCATGTTGGCAGCGACCGCATCCTGTTTTCTTGCTTTTGCAGGTGTATTGTTTTGCTGTTTATTCGCTTTAGGCTGCTGCGTTGTTTTTTCCGCAGGCTGTTTCTGCCGCGCCTCTGCTTGCTGTCTTGCTTTTTGTGTTGCTGCTTTTGATGGTTTCGTCTGGTATTTCAGCGGAATTTTTCCGTAATGCGTGAATGTATTCCCTTTTTGAAGCTGCTGCATGACATATTCACGATAGTATTTAGATTTAGATATTAGGGTTTGCTTTGTTTTAGCTCCGACAAGGCCGTCAACCTCTTTTAACCCGAATTGATCCTGAAAATTTCGAACTGCCCAGTACGTTCCCCATCCATAAACCCCGTCAATTTTTCCGTTATAGTATCCATTGTATTGAAGGCGCGCCTGGAGTTCGACCACATCGTCTCCTGTTGCCCCTCTTTGAATGACCTGATTCGAAAAGGCAGCGATGGTTTCAGTATTGATAAACGTCGTTATTGTAAAGGAAAAAAGGATGAGACATGCCATAATCGATCCTTTGGACTTCATCTTTTTCAAGCCTCCTACAGCAAATTTTTAAGTGTAATCGTATTTTCTGTAACGAGGTTATTTTTATACACTCTTTCCTTGTTATCCCTCAAAACATAAAATCTCATTTGATAAATCGGCACATAAAAAAGCCGCACGGTTTCTGTGCGGCTTCTATATTTGCATCATATTGACGGAACGGGCTTTTTTCGCTTTGCGTAAACCAAACCACCATAAAAATAACATAAATGGAAGCATATAATAAATCCAATTGCTGAGTGCTGTGAGGATAAAATCATACGATCCATGCAAAAGTGACGGGACTGCTAAAGAAAGAATAAGCCACTTCACACGCGTCTTATCAGCGGAAAAACGGGCTTTCCCAAGGTAAAATCCCATAATAACGCCTATCAAGGCATGGCATGAAACGGGCAGCAGCGCCCTGACGAACGCATGCTCCACGCCGTGACCGATTAAGTATAGAATATTTTCGAGGGTTGCAAAACCGAGCGATACACTGGCCCCGTACACAATCCCGTCATAATGCTCATCAAAGTGGGCATGCGGGTAAACACTGACCATCAAAATAAACCATTTTAATGATTCCTCTAAAAACCCCGAAGATAAAAAAGAAACGAAAAAGCTTCCGCCTCCCACATTCTCTTTTTCAAGCACGTACTGGATAAACATCGTGGGAAATACAAGAACAACCCCTAGAAAAAACGATCGAAGCACCATATGTACAGGTTCATTATCATACTGATCTTTTAAATAAAAATAACTTAACAGCGCGATGCCGGGGGCAATTCCTGCAGAGATGATTGCAAACATCAGGCAACCTCTTTCCTTTATATTCCTAAGTCTATCCTACCATGTTGTTTATGATTTTACATCTGTCTACACTTAAAAAAACAAAAAGAGCATACGAATTCATCATATGCTCCCTTCTTTAATGATTTTCTCTTTTTGCGATTTCCTCTGCGATATGTCCCCCATGAAACCTGCCGTTTTCAATAAATATTTCATTTGCATTGTTCCCCGCAGCAATAACCCCGGCAATAAAAATACCTTCAACGTTTGTTTCCATGGTTTCTTCATTGAAAAACGGACGTCCTGTTTCTTTATCAATTTCAACACCCATTTTTTCAAGAAATTGATGGTCGGGATGATAGCCTGTCATGGCAAATACAAAATCATTTTTAATGGTAATGAGTTCCTTCTCGCCGGAGCGGAATACAACTTCATCCTCGGTGATTTTTTCTACACAAGCGCCAAATTCCATACGGATTGTTCCGTTTCTAACTAGCGATTCAAATTCAGGCAGAATCCAAGGCTTAATGCTTGGCGAATACTCATTGCCCCTGTATAAAACTGTGACACGCGCTCCAGATTTCACGAGTTCAAGCGCAGCGTCTACACTTGAATTTTTCCCGCCGATGACGACGACATCTTTGTCAAAGTACGGATGGCCTTCTTTAAAATAATGGAATACTTTCGGCAAATCCTCACCGGGTACGTCCATATAGTTTGGATGATCATAATAGCCTGTTGCAATAATACAATATGGTGTCGTGTAAGTTCCTTTTGACGTCTCTATCACGAATGTATTGTTTTCCGCCTTCGTCACTTTATGAACCATTTCAAACGCATTTACACGGATGTTTTTCCGCTTGACCACTTCCCTGTAATACGACAAAGCCTGAATTCTGACAGGCTTTCTGTTTTCCGTAATAAATGCCACGTCTCCGATTTCAAGCTTTTCACTTGAGCTGAAAAAGGTTTGATGCGTCGGGTAATTGTAAATGCTGTTAACGACATTGCCTTTTTCGATGACGAGGGCATCAATGCCAATTTGTTTTAGGTGAATGGCAGCAGATAATCCGCAAGGTCCTCCACCTATAATTATTGCTTTTTCTTGAATCATTTCCGTCAACTCCTGCGATTGGCATTTCATCATATTTTTCTATTTCCGAATAAAAAAATCTCCTATTTTATCATAGGAGATTTTTTATTTTTATGCAAATCATCAACTTATATCCAGCCTCTAAAACGCGAAGCTTCAGCCATTTTGCGAACGCCGACCATATAAGCAGCGAGTCTCATGTCAATTCTTCGGTTTTTAGCCATTTCATAAATATTGTTAAATGATTTGACCATCATTTTTTCTAATTTTTCTTCTACCTCTTCTTCACTCCAGTAGAAGCCTTGGTTATTCTGAACCCACTCAAAATAAGAAACCGTTACGCCGCCGGCACTTGCCAGCACATCTGGTACAAGCAGAATGTCCCGGTCTGAAAGAATTTTTGTTCCTTCAAGTGTCGTTGGCCCGTTTGCCGCTTCAACGACAATTTCAGCCCGGATATTATGGGCATTTTCTTCAGTAATTTGATTTTCAATCGCAGCAGGAACGAGGATATCACAATCCAGCTCCAGCAGCTCTTGGTTCGTAATGGTATCGTTGAAAAGCTTTGTTACGGTACCGAAGCTGTCGCGGCGATCGAGTAAGTAATCGATATCGAGTCCTTCTGGATCGTAAAGTCCGCCATATGCATCTGAGATGCCGACAACCTTTGCCCCTGCATCGTGCATAAATTTCGACAAATAGCTTCCCGCGTTTCCGAAGCCTTGGACAACGACACGCGCACCTTTAATATCGATGCCTTTTTTCTTAGCCGCTTCTTTAATACAGATGGTTACACCCTTTGCTGTCGCAGATTCTCTCCCGTGAGATCCGCCAAGCACAAGCGGCTTGCCTGTAATAAATCCAGGCGAATTAAATTCATCAATTCTTGAATACTCATCCATCATCCAAGCCATGATTTGTGAGTTTGTAAATACATCCGGCGCCGGCACGTCTTTCGTCGGACCGACAATTTGGCTGATTGCTCTGACATACCCTCTGCTCAGACGCTCCAGCTCTCTAAACGACATATCCCTTGGATCACAAACAATTCCGCCTTTACCACCGCCATATGGAAGATCAATTATGCCGCATTTTAAACTCATCCAAATAGAAAGCGCCTTCACCTCTTTTTCTGTTACGTTCGGGTGAAAACGTATCCCGCCTTTCGTCGGACCGACAGAGTCATTGTGCTGCGCACGATAACCTGTGAAAATTTTTACTGAACCGTCGTCCATACGAACAGGTATTTTTACCGTTAATAATCTCATCGGCTCCTTTAACAGTTCGTATACTTCTTCAGGATATCCCAATTTCTCCAGAGCCTTATGTATTACGGTTTGGGTTGATTTTAATACATCAAGTTTGTCCTCTTCTGTATGACCGGTGTTTCGATCGGCTGCCATTTGAGTTAACCTCCTAGAATCTTCTGTTTCTCACATGCTCCCTTTCAGAGAATAGTATACACCTTCATATGATCTGTGCATAGAATAAACGTTATGTTTTTCCATGTTTTTTAACGAAAAAAAACTGCTGTGAAATCAGCAGTTTTTCGTGCGTTCTTATGAAAAATGAGTCTGTATCGTCTCGACGGCATTACCGTCCATAATGAGCTTACCATACTCTTGCAAGCGATAAATCGTTAAAGTTGTCGGATTGCCGTATTCAGCAAGAACCGCCACAACCCCCTCAGCCGTATGTGATCCCAGGTCTTCAAGGCTTAAAAAGTACTGTCCGTCATAGTGGTAGACAGTTCCCCCTGTGATACCGATTCGCTGTAAGCTTTCTGAAAGCTGAATGATATCTTCAAAGGAATGGAATTGATAAATGATGTCCGCGCTTTCATCAAGCTTGACTTGCATTTCGATGTAATCATCATCATACTCATCGTCTTCTGAATCGGCTTCTTGGTTCTTTGTTACGATCACTACCATCCCTTGTGCTTGGAGAGAATACACTTCCACTGCAATCGGTCCATTCGCTTCAAAGCCGAGCTCTGTATTAGCTTCATTCATCATATCTTTAAATAACTGGTGGACTTTAAATGAGTCCTTCCAGAGGTCTTCTTTTGTCAATCCCCGGTCTGTCAAATCATCGAGGGTTAAAAAGATTTTGATCTTATTATAATTCAGACGCTCAAGCCGCATAACGTTCCCTCCTGCCTCTACTTGCACACAAATCATATAACACATTATATGAGATGATGAGTCATAGGTTCTTAATTGTTATCAGTTTACACTGAGTTCACTAGTAAGACAAGCACAATGCAGTTTTTATTGCCTTATGGATTTTTGCTTTTGAGAAGTTATTCTGGCGCGCAAAGAGTCACAATGTGCGTTTCCGGCTCAGCACCTAAACGAAGAGGCACTTTTGTTGTGCCATATCCATTGCTGATCAGGTACGCCGCATTTTTAATCATGCCTGTTTTTCCAAGTTCATACGGGCCGAATTTTCCAAACCTGATCTGACCGCCATGGGTATGTCCGCTGAATATCGCATCAATACCATCAGCTTCATTGATTTGTTCATGGATCTCCGGGTTATGGCAAACCAGAATATTCAGCTGGCTTTTATCGAGTTCTTTAATGGCTTCCTCATAATGATCCATCTCCATCCTGATATCATCAACTCCGGCAATGCCTATCGTATGGCCGTTGTACGAAAACGGAACTGACTCATTCCTCAGAGTGATGACACCATGCACTTTGAATATAGAATACAGTTCATGCTGCCTGACTTCATAATCATTATTCCCCCACACAAATACGACAGGGACCCCGATAGCCGCGAGCCTTTTGATGTTTTCCTCGATTCTCGTACTAGACACTCCGCCCTCAGCTAAATCACCGCCGATGATAACAAGGTGAGGGGCATGGCTTCGCGCTTTTTCTAAAAGATCTTGATCGATGAGACGCTTGTGAATGTCTGAAATAAAAAAGATTGTAAGAGGCGGCTTGCCCTTCATTTTTGATAAAGGAAATGTATGTGTTTTCAGATGGTTGCCTTTTGCTGTTGAGTACATTTTTGCCGTCATTGCCGCTGCCGCCACAGTTAGCACTCCGGCAATTTTCACTGATAGCTTCATAAAAACTCTCCATTCTTTTAGAACTTATCAATAAGACGGACAATAAAAAAAAGACGTTTCTATCGTTTGAGAAAACGCCCCATTTTATTTACTTTCAAAATATAGATTTATGTCATATTTGTGCTTCATCATTTGAAAGACAGACTCTCTCGCCTTCCATTTATCCGGCTGCGGCCAAAGGTCAGTGCTTTTCTGAATAATTTCGCATCTCAGTTTATGGAAATCACCCTCAGCTTTTTCTTCCTTTTTCTTAAAATAATATGAAGTGCAGTATGCAAAAGCGGTTGCCATCATCCAAAATAAATAAAAAGTATGGCTAAGCATTTCTTGAAGAACGAGCTGAGGCGCCGGGCTTTTGATCATGATCATCAGACATAATAAACCCAGGCAAATGAGTGAAGTCCATCGCCACCTGCGGCACTGTGCTGCATAATTTTCAAATTTTCGTTTTCGTTTCACCAGTGCTTGGAGCATCTGTTTGGTCGGCGCGTCTGTAAACTGATCCAGCTGATTCCATAAAGATTCCATACGCTTCACACCTTGTCCATTTTCATTGCTACAATATATGTGCGTAAAATAAAAAAATGCCCTTTAATCCACCAAGGGGATGTCCAATACTTGTCCGGTGTAGACATCATTTCCATTTAGATGGTTATACGCGCGAATTTTTTCTTCTCCTGACCTGCTTTTATAATACTTCATGGAAATGCGGTACAGCGTTTCTTTCTTCTGGACGGTGTGCTTGACAACGCGTTTCGGCTCGGGTTGAACTGGTTCAGCCGGCTGTTGTTCTTGCCGGGCTGCTGTTTGTTGAGAAGAGGAAGCAGCCGCGGCGGTTGCTTCCTCCTTATTTGCTGAGTCTTCTTTTTCCGCTACAGCAGGCTGTTTCTGATCAGTTGTTGTTTTTGCCGGCTCTTTTGCCCTTGTATCCTCAGACTTTTTTTTTGACTCTTGCTGCAGTGCAGTCTCTTTGGTCTCTTTGGTGTCTTCGTTATCTTTTTTATCCGCTGATTTCGGCACAACCTCATATTTGCTTTGGCTGCTGTCGATAAAAACATCTTCATAATCATCATGATTATCCGGGTGGCTTTTGAGATAAAATAAGGTCACTAAAACGATAACCGGCACAAATACAAATAATACAGCGAGTACAGTGAATAATGGCGTTTTTGTTTTGCCTTGCTTTTTTTTCTGTTCTTTTTGATTTTTTACAGATTGTCTTGTCGGAAGGCTTTCTCCATCATCATCAACATAATCGTCCGCCAATGCGGCGGCGTTTTGATCTTCATAAAGATTCTGGGCTTTTCTTCTCTCTACTCTCGACATGTTCGTCATGTATATCCCTCCTCACATGTTCAAAACGAATCTGACAGGCAAACACAGCATCAATGATAAAATGTGCCGTCACCGGAACAAATAAGTTACCGGTCCATTCATATATCAGACCGAGCAAAAAGCTGATTGCTGTCACCATGATAAATAACAGCCATTTTGACAAATATCGAAAGTGCAGAACGGCAAATACAATGCTGGCCGCCCATAAACCGATATGAGTCTGAAGCACTCCTCTGAATAACATTTCTTCCGCGAAAGCAATCAGAAGCGTTAAAAATATAATATGAGGGATTGACCTCTTACTGAATATTTTTTTATTGATTCCGCCGTCATCATATAAATGAGGCGGACACCATTTCATTACTGCCATATCGGCTAAAATAACAATAACCGCAACAGAAACACCATACCATATGATTCGCATATCGCGAATATCCCAGAGCTTTAGTACGTCCCTTGCATCCGCAAAAAAGAACAATCCAGCTCCAGCTGCGACGATGATGATCAAAAGCTGCGTCAAATATAACTGCTTCAGCATATCACGGTCAGACATATACTGAATGAAATCCTTTTGCTGTTTCAGTTCAGCTCACCTACAGTCTGCAAGCTGAATATCCGTTGCAATTCCGAACTCCAGCTGTCTAATGGCGCCTTTTTACTCCGTTCTCCTTTTTGTTCATACAAGGATAGATCAAAACCGCAATATGAACAGCACGGGAGGTTTCCGTCATCAGGCTCGTATGATTCATCAAAATAGGTTAACATAGATTGCCTTAAACAGCCATCACGCTGAAGCAGAAAAGATACGCGGCGCATTTTTTCCAGCTTCAGCTCCATGCGATATGAAATCTCCCGCTTTATCAGTTCAATTGATGTTTTCCCCTGCATAAAGAGATGAATCATCATACGGGCTTGTGTCTCTCCGACACCATACTGCATTAAGACATCACGCAGCCTTCTTTCATCCCGCTCCTCCGTCTCCTCAAGCACACGGATCACATTGGCGATTTCTTCATCTGTAACACTCTCCATTTGGATAATCTGCTCCTGCAATTCAAAATCCCCTGGCGCCCGCAGCAAAATGCTGACACTAGGTTTTCCATCGCGTCCCGCTCTGCCGATTTCCTGCATAAAAGCTTCAGCCGTCTGCGGGAGGTGAAAATGAATCACATATCTGATATCAGGTTTATCGACACCCATTCCAAACGCATTCGTACAACATATCACATCAAGCTGATTATGAATAAACTGCTGCTGAATTAAAATCCTGTCGCCAGACTCCATACCGCCATGGTAAAAGTCGGCTCTGCTGCTCGTTTTGCTTTTAATTTCACCCGCTAATTCCTCAGCCCATTTCCGTGTCGGGCAATAAACAATTCCCGGACCTTGCAGGTTTTCAACCAGCTGAATGACCCTATTTATTTTTTCGGCAGTATCCGCCGCATTTTCCACCCTGAGCGCGATGTTTGGGCGATTGACTGAGTTGAGATGCCGTTCGGCATGCTGCAGCTCTAGCAGGTTCATGACATCTTGCAGCGTATCCTTTGTAGCTGTAGCGGTCAATGCCAGAACGGGCGGGTGCCCAAGTTTTTTTCTCAGCTGTCCGAGCTTTGAGTAGTCAGGTCTAAAGTCGTGTCCCCATTCAGATATACAATGCGCTTCATCAATTACGAATAAGCTGATCGAGACACTTTTCAATTTTTCCAATACATATGGCGACTGCAAAGCCTCAGGAGACAAGTACAAAAATTTATAGCGATGAATATGCTCCAAAACGAATTGTCTTTCCTGCCTGCTAAGCATGCTGTTCAAAGCGGCCGCACGCTTTTCACCACGTGCTTTCAGCTGCTGTACCTGATCCTCCATTAAAGAAAGCAATGGAGAAACGATTAATACCATGCCGTCAAGCATATAGCCAGGCAGCTGGTAGCAAAGCGATTTTCCTCCCCCAGTCGGAAGCATCGCAATGGTATCCTTCCCGCTAAGTATGCTTCTAATAATGTCCTCCTGCCCTTTTTTAAAGGAAGTAAAACCAAAAAACTGATATAACGTTTGCTGTAATTTAGTCATATTGCTGCACCTGCTTCGTCAATGCCAGCCTAATTTGAAAGTAGCTGAATTGCTGCTCCAGGCCGTCGCGAATTTGTTTGATTTTGTTCGTCCGCATCCGCTTGGCAAACGCTGCAATGTGGAGCTGGTCTTCCGCTGATACATAGTCATCAATCATAAACGCAGGCTCATAGAGAGAAATCTCGACAATATGGTCTTCGATTGTCGCTGTTTTCAGCTTTCTGATTTCGGCAATTCGCTGTATCGGGATCCCTTGTTTGACCATCTGCCATGTTTTCCTCGTTGACTCTGTCAGGGCATTCTCTAAATAAACATCAGAGAGGAGGTCCTTTAACAGAGAATGTTCACACTCCGGAAGAGAATGAATAAAATAATGTACTGAAGCCCAAAACATGACATAAACATACCATTCATCTTCTTTCAGCGTGTCAGCAAGCTGCCTGCTCGTAAAACCGATCCTATCGTGCGAGGTTAAGGAGTAGACAAAAATTTGCGCTGCTTTGTCATCAATCTTATGCAAATTCTCCTCCAGCATAGCAAAAAGGCTGTTTGCCATCTCTATATGATCCGTATGCCGGGACAGGTATTTCTTTACCCAGTGAAGTGTCTTATAATCGTTTGTGACAGGGATATACTGCCTGCTCCCTCGCTGTTTATGTGATAAGACTTGCACAAGCAGCGAAAGCCTTTTCCAAAGTACGCCGGCAGCCTGCTGGTAATAAGCGCCGTGGCAGTGAGCGGGCCAGGGGCGTTCACTGAGAGCATGCCTTAATGCTGCTTCGCCGCTAGTTGTCACCTTGTATGTATCTGTTTCAGGCATTGGTTCGAGATATGAATGCTGTTCAAGCTTGGTGAGTGACGCTGAAATATCGCTTCTTGAACATTGCTGAGCCATTCCAAAGTATTTTGCAGTCTGAAATAAGCCGGCATCTTGAATGGTTTGTGACGATCTTTTGCCTTTGAATAGGTGAAAAACAGCACTTCCCGACCGTTCTCCGTTTATTTTACAAAGGCAATCGAGAACCATAATATCGAAATAATTTAATGACAACCTATCCACCCACATTCTTCCTGACAAAAATCGTTGATTTGCTCTTTTTATTTTAACAGATTTTAAACAGAAATCGACGTTTAAAGTCATCATTAAGGGGGATGTTATGTAGATAACCCCTTATGTGATAAGCATTCTCAATCATTTTTCTGTTGAAATGTGGCAGCAACATCATTACAATAAGTAAGAGGAATAGGTGTTAAATTGATTAAATATAAAGATTGATCCATTTGTTCCACCAAGAACAATCTGGGAGGTTTTATTCATGGCAAAGTACACAATCGTAGACAAAGATACATGTATTGCATGCGGCGCTTGCGGAGCTGCTGCACCAGACATTTACGATTACGATGATGAAGGCATCGCGTTCGTAACGCTTGATGAAAACAAAGGCGTTGTCGAAGTTCCTGAGGTACTGGAAGAAGATATGATTGATGCATTTGAAGGATGCCCTACTGATTCCATCAAAGTGGCGGATGAGCCATTTGAAGGCGACCCGCTTAAATTTGAATAGAAGTAACAAAAAAGCTCCCCTGCGGGAGCTTTTTTTATTTAATGGATATGCGCGCTTCGCTGCTGTTCAATCCATGGCTTAAGCTTGATGAAAATAAGTGAGAATACTATTGTAATCACAATGCCTTTTATGATGTTAAACGGCAGGATACCTGCGACGACCGCTGTTTTCAGCGCGCTGTCAGATAATGCCGGTGAATGTAAAAACCACGTGTACGCCGGAAGAATCAGAACATAATTTAAAATACTCATTAAAATTGTCATCGCTGCAGTTCCCAGAAGCAGACTGACAGCCAAGCCCTTTGCTGAGTTCAGCTTTTTAAATAAGAAAGCAGTCGGCAATATAAAGAGTGTTCCTGCGATAAAATTCGCAATTTGTCCTACAGGAACTCCGGCCATGCTTCCTTGAATGATATATTGAAGAACGTTTTTTATCGCCTCTACGGCAATACCCGCCAAAGGTCCGTAAATCAGAATGGCAATAATAGCGGGCACATCGCTAAAATCAATTTTTAAATAATCCGGAAGACCCGGAAACGGGAAATTTAACAGCATCAAAACAAATGCAATGCTGCTCAGCATACTAATCACAACTAATTTTTTTACTTTCACTTTACTCTCTCCTTTTCGATCACATCTTACTCGAAAACGGAAAGGTTCTTTTCCAGCCAATAAAAAAACCGCTTCATATATAAAAGCGGGGTTTCGAAAATTAGGCTAGGCAAAGAAACGTTTGAAAATCTAATTTCAAAACGCTTATGAACCTCCATCTTCTCCCATCCAGACTATACTGTCGGCTCCGGAATCTCACCGAATCCTGCTGTAAAAACAGCTCGCGGGCTTAGAGCCATCGGCTCATCACCGCCGGTAGGGAATTTCACCCTGCCCCGAAGATTGATCATATGAATTTAGTTCCATTATAAACGATAACTGGTTGGCTGTATAGAGAATTGCTTCAAATTATATATAATACTTGAAAGCTGTAAAAACATTGATTTTCAAGCTTTCCTTTTATCCTTTACTGCGTCAATACACGTTGACACTCTATTGAGAATATGTTAAATTATCAGATATTTAGTTTGTCAATTTAGGAGGAAATCTAACGATGTTTCGAGTATTGGTCTCAGACAAAATGAGCAACGACGGCTTACAACCACTTATTGAATCAGACTTTATTGAAATCGTTCAAAAAAACGTAGCAGATGCAGAGAATGAATTACATACTTTTGATGCTCTTTTGGTGCGGAGCGCGACAAAAGTAACAGAAGACCTTTTCAAAAAAATGACTTCTTTAAAAATTGTCGGAAGAGCCGGTGTCGGTGTAGATAATATCGACATTGACGAAGCGACTAAACACGGGGTAATCGTGATTAACGCTCCAAACGGCAACACCATTTCGACAGCTGAGCATACATTTGCGATGATCTCTTCTTTAATGAGACACATTCCTCAAGCTAATATCTCAGTGAAATCCAGAGAGTGGAACCGCACAGCTTATGTCGGTTCAGAGCTTTACGGAAAAACACTTGGGATTGTCGGATTAGGCCGAATCGGAAGCGAAATCGCACAGCGTGCGAGAGCGTTCGGTATGACCGTTCACGTTTTTGATCCCTTCTTAACTGAAGAAAGAGCAAAAAAAATCGGCGTAAACAGCCGTACATTTGAAGAAGTGCTTGAAAGCGCGGATATTATTACCGTACACACGCCTTTAACGAAAGAAACAAAAGGCTTATTGAATAAAGAAACGATTGCAAAAACGAAAAAAGGTGTTCGCTTAATTAACTGTGCGCGAGGCGGTATTATCGATGAAGCAGCACTTCTCGAAGCTTTGGAAAACGGGCATGTTGCCGGAGCGGCGCTTGACGTTTTTGAAGTTGAACCGCCAGTTGACAATAAACTCGTTGATCATCCATTAGTCATTGCCACTCCTCACTTGGGAGCATCGACTAAAGAAGCTCAGCTGAATGTCGCGGCTCAAGTGTCAGAAGAAGTTCTGCAGTTCGCAAAAGGTCTTCCTGTGATGTCAGCTATCAACCTGCCTGCCATGACAAAAGATGAATTCGCTAAGATTAAGCCTTACCATCAAATCGCAGGAAAAATTGGCAGCCTCGTATCCCAATGCATGAAAGAGCCGGTACAGGATGTTGCCATTCAATACGAAGGCACAATTGCCAAACTTGAAACATCGTTTATTACAAAAAGCCTACTGTCAGGCTTTTTAAAACCGCGCGTTGACTCAACTGTTAACGAAGTCAATGCCGGGGGTGTCGCAAAAGAACGCGGCATCAGCTTCAGTGAAAAAATTTCCTCTTCTGAATCTGGATACGATAACTGCATCAGCGTAAAAGTGACAGGAGACCGCAGCACCTTTACTGTGACGGCTACGTATATTCCACATTTCGGAGAGCGTATTGTCGAGATCAACGGATTTAATATCGATTTTTATCCGACGGGTCACTTGGTATATATCCAGCATCGGGATACAACAGGTGTCATCGGCCGAGTAGGACGTATTCTCGGAGATAACGATATTAACATTGCAACCATGCAGGTTGGCCGTAAAGAAAAAGGCGGAGAAGCCATCATGATGCTTTCCTTTGACAGACATCTGGAAGATAAAATTGTGAAAGAACTAACAGATGTTCCTGATATTGTGTCTGTAAAGCTCATTGACCTTCCATAATCAAAAAAACTCAAGCTGTATAGCTTGAGTTTTTTTATTGTTCTATACTCGTATGTTTTTGTGCAAAATGTCTAAGACACTCCTCAGCTCAGAAACAGGTATCTGACCAGGTGCCGACGCCTCTTCTCCCGCCCCAAAAGTGCAAGCTGATCCAAAAACCTCACCGCTCAGCCTGCTGATCAGTCCTGTTCCAGCCATTGACATTGTAATGATTGGACGGTCTGCATATTTTGTATTCATTGTATACGTCGCATCAAGCAGCGTTAAGAGATCTCCTGTATCATTCGGCATGACAGCCATTTTTGGAATATGCGCCCCTAAATCCTGCATTTTCCGAAGCCTCGAAAGAATCTCATCTTTCTCAGGCGTTTTCTCAAAATCATGATTCGACATCACCACATAAACATTGTTTTCTTCCGCCAGCGATACTAACGCTTTCACATTTGCATCTCCTGAAAATAATTCAATGTCAATAAGATCGATGTTTTTTGTTTGGACTGCCGCCTCCAGCAAAGCAAGATAGGAGCTTTCGTCCATTTCCATGCTCCCTCCTTCTTTATGGGTTCTGAATGTAAATAGAAACAGCTTGTCCGCTAAAGACTCCCGAAGCTTAGAAATCATTTTTGTGACGGCTTCTACGTCATTTGCTTTTTCAAAAACGTCGACTCGCCACTCCACTATGTCCGGATTCAGCAATTTTACAGCTTCTGCTTCATTCAAAATTTGTTTTTCCGTTTTTCCCATCAGCGGAACGATAATTTTCGGCATCCCTTCTCCGATGGAAACTCCTTTGATTGTTAACACGTTCACTCGTCTCAAATCCTTTCAATCGTTACCTTGTTTTATTATACACGCACAACTATTTTTTGAAAATTTTTATTATATGCAAAGCAACTAAAAAAGAGCCTGAAAGGGCCCTTTTTTAGTTTATGGAAATCGGATTTGGAGCAGCTGGTACCGGAATAGCATCTGATACGTCATATCTGCCGATTTTTTTTGTTCTGGTTTCCGTAAAGGTCACTTCTGTAAAACCAAACTCCTTTGCTGTTAAAAGTAGTCCCTCAAGCATTAAAATACCGGCAATAGAATCCTCAACTTCTGAGTCTTTTGAGAAGTGGATATATAAGTGTTTCTGTTTCTTCGTTACAGATTGGACAGCCCCCTCCTGAATAAGAGGTGTTGTATCTTTTTGGCTGCTCGATTCCATTTCCTTAACCGCTTCTTTTACTGTATCGAATGTTTTTTCTGACGGAACGAGAAAGTCTTGTCCTTGTTTATTTTGGTACAAGTAGTAGGCTCTTTTCGACTGTTTTGGAATAGGAATTTCCGTAAAAGTGCCATATGAACCAATAACGGCACCGTCCTCATTTTTTTGATCCGATAAAAATTTTATTTTTTCATAAGGACTCCACTTTAAGGATTCTTTCAGCAGTTTTTTTAACAGTGTATCATCTTTTACAGAAAAAGCCGTAATGAGCTGATGGACTCGTATACTTAATTCCTTTTGCTTTGGTTTTTCCTTTATCTCTACTTCATCTATGAAGGATGGAATCGTAATAGGATGATCAAGGATATCCAATTCACTACTTTTAGACAGCATATCCTGTATCGTTTGGTCTGCGTTTGTTTTTTTGATGCTGATGGGTATAATTGCGGATGTTTCGGCATCAGCAATCGCTACAGTGGTGTAATTGTTCTGTTCCTTTTCAGGAACAACAAACGATGTCTGATCCAGGGATAATGCAGCTTTTGGGCTGTCTGCTGTCTCAGTTTTCGTCACAGCGTTCTCTTGGGACGCATCTTTTTGTTGAGGTTGTGCCTGATCAAAGAAATGAGGAGAAATAATGAAGGCGATATAAACCGCAATTGCAGTGGCACACGCGGGGCCAATCCACCTAACAGCGGGCTTTTTTTTGCTTTTAGCCATCGTCAGCAGCTTGTAAATATCCTGAGGCGAACGATGGTCTTTAACTGCCGGAAGTTGACTTAACAACTCCTTTATCTGTTCTTCGTTCCAATCTGACTTCATCATCCATTAGCTCCTCCCTCAAAAGCTCCATATGTTTCCGAAGTACTTTGAGCCCTCTGTGTTGGGTCGTTTTTACTTTGCTTTCCGAGAAGCGCAGAGCATTGGCTGTTTCCTGAATTGAATATCCCTGAATAAACCGCAAGATAATCACAGCTCTTTGATCGATCGTGCATTGATCAAGCGCAGCATAAATTTCCCGGACATTCTCATGTTGAACCGCAAGTTCGTCCGGAAGCAATTGCTGATCTCTGACATCCTGTGTATCCCAATCAAACGTGCCGAGTATACGCTGTCTGATCGTCTGCTGTTTACGGAACCAGTCTATCGCAACATGGCGTGCGATCGACAAAAGCCATGTTTTTTCACTGCTTCTTCCTTCAAACGTATGGTAAGAATTTAATACCCGGATATAAACCTCCTGAAGAAGATCTTCTGCCTGGCTTTTATCCTTTACCATATAAAATAAAAATTGATACAAATCTTGATGATATGTTTCATATAACAATTGAAAGGTTTCTTCCATTTGAAACCCCTCCGTTCACTTTTTTGTCGTATTAATAGCTTGAAAAGTTACATTACAACTATATTACGAGAAACTGGAATTTGGAAGGGAATTTATATTAACATATCCTTAAATTTTATTAATATTGGCTTTTAAAAAAACACCCGCTTAATCAGCGGGTGTTTCTTATGGAACAAGATTCTTCGGCAAATTCAGACCGAATTTTATAGTTTTGTCGGAATATAAAATGTAAATGTCGTTCCTTTATCCATTCGGCTGTGCACCGTAATCGAACCGTTGTGGGCTTCTACGATATTTTTAACGATAGCCAGCCCAAGCCCGGTTCCTGCTCTGCCTCTTGTCCGCGCTTTATCTGCCTTATAGAACCGCTCAAAGATAAATGGCAGGTCTTCTTCCGGTATGCCGGATCCAGAGTCTTTGATATCAATTTTCAATCCATCCTTCACAGAATGGACTGCAATGGAAACACTGCCCCCGGATGAAGTATGCCGCAGCGCGTTATCGATCAAATTGGTAAATACCTGCTCCATCTTGTCTTCATCAAACATAAACTCCTCTT
This sequence comes from Bacillus sp. TSO22, assembly GCF_020223595.1. Lineage (NCBI taxonomy): Bacteria > Bacillati > Bacillota > Bacilli > Caryophanales > Bacillaceae > Bacillus > Bacillus sp. TSO22. The sequence goes on along the minus strand of NZ_JAHAWO010000015.1, from coordinate 16,097 downwards.
CTGTGAGAGAAATATCTTGATGTAAAGCAATATTTTTTTCTTTAGCAACGCCGGAAAATTTCCGAATGATCTTCTCTAAAAATTCATTGACGTTGATATTTTCGTAATGCAAGCCTGTATGGCCTGATTCCATTCGGGCTAAATCAAGCAAATCATTGACTAAGCGGCCCATTCGCAGCGATTCATCATAAATGATCTGGGCAATTTCTTTCCGGTCTTCCTCGGAGCTTGCAATGTCATCGACAATTGCTTCACTGTATCCCTGAAGCATGGAAATCGGTGTTCTCAGCTCATGGCTGACATTTGCGATAAAATCTTCACGCAGCTTATCAAGGCGGCGTTCTTCAGTCATGTCGCGCAGCACGGCAACCGCTCCTCTGACATGCGATTCCGCATAAAGCGGCGACATCAAGAGCACCCATGATCTGCCTTGCAACGTCATCTCAATCATTTGTTCTTTTTCAGTGCTAACAGCGTTTTGGAACAGTTCTTTTGCTTCAGGCGGAAGGTTATCGCCTTCTTTGATATTCATATTCTGCTCATAATACCAAGCCTGAAGAAAACGTTCAGCCGGCGGGTTTGTCACAAGAATCGTACCGTCAATATTAATGGTAATAACCCCGTCAGCCATACTGCTCAAAATGTTAGAAAGCTGTTCTTTTTCTTGATTGAGCGCATTAATATGAAAGTTAAGCTGCCGGCCCATTTGATTAAAAGCGGTTGCCAGTTCACCGATTTCATCCTGAGTTAGAATCGGGATTTTTGTATCGAACTTGCCTTTCGCCAAGTCTTGTGCGCCCTCTCTCATTTTCCGAAGCGGATACGTGACCCTGCTTGATAAAAAGAAAGCGAAAAACGTTGTCAGTACAATCGCAATCCCCGCGGCCAGAAAGATATAGCGTGTCGTGTGTTTTGTTGTATCTTTAACGGCAAGCAAAGACTGGGATAAAAAGACCATGCCTTTCTTTCCGTCTTTTTCATACGGGACACCTACAATCAGGCGTTCATTATCCGTGTCTGTATTGCTCAGCACCGTTCGTTTGCTTACTTTTTTATGATCTTGGAGAGCATTATTTAAGTCTTTGTCACGCTGTATTTGCTCAACCGTAATGGACGACAGGCGATTTTTATCATTCGGAGAATACCAATACTTTTTCTCATCCTGAATGATGGCAATGCTTGTTAAGTTATCAGCGAGCTCCCAAGTGATTGATCTTGCCAGTGCCTGGTCCTCGTGATTTTCTATGATGACAGCAACTTTATTCGCAAGCTGTGTTAAATCATTCTCGGCCTCTTCCACATGATAATTTTCAATAAATTCGAGCAAAAGAACCGTCAAAATGAATAATACGATCAAGACGAGTGAAAGGATCGTAAACCACAGCTTGCCTACTACGCTTTTCCAAAATTTCATTCAGCGCCTACCTCAAATTTATAGCCTACACCCCATACGGTGACAATTTTTTTCGCAGCTTCCGGAGATACCTTATTCAGTTTTTCTCTCAATCGTTTGACGTGAGTGTCTACTGTCCGCAGATCACCAAAAAACTCATATTGCCACACTTCTTTCAGCAGCTTTTCCCGATCATACACTTTATCAGGTGTTTTCGCTAAGAAGTATAGGAGCTCATACTCTTTCGGCGTCAGACTTACTTCTGTTCCATCAGCCGTTACACGGTGAGCATCATGGTCAATGGACAGATGTGAAAACACGAGCACATTTTTCGTCGGTGTATTGGCATTGAAATAAGAGGTTTGGGATGCTCTTCTCAAAAGGGCCTTTACCCGCAGCACGACTTCTCTCGGGCTGAACGGCTTGACAATATAATCATCTGTTCCCGCTTCAAACCCCTGCACCCGGTTTGCTTCTTCTCCTTTTGCGGTCAGCATGATAATTGGTGTCGCTTTTTTTTCACGAACTTGCCGGCACACTTCAATTCCGTCAGTCCCCGGCATCATCAGATCAAGCAAAATTAAGTCATAATTGGCTTCAAGCCCTTTGGCAATGGCTTCATCACCATTTTCCGCTTCGTCTATGACATAATTTTCACGTTCAAGATACATTCTTAAAAGGCGGCGAATTCTGGCTTCGTCATCAACTACTAATATTTTGGTTTCGTTCGTTTGGTCCATCGTTTTCCCCCTGCTTTCCTTCTGTTACTTTCATTTTATCAAATCGTGAGAAAGTTTGAGAACTGTGTCGCTTTCTTAGGACTATGCATAAGAATGAAGTCCGGCAAGCACTAGATTTACGAATATTAAATTAAACATAATAATAGCAAAACCGATTACGGCCAGCCATGCTGACTTCTCACCGTGCCAGCCTCTTGACAGTCTTAAATGCAAGTAAGCGGCATAGAACAAAAACGTGATCAGCGCCCATACTTCCTTCGGGTCCCAGCCCCAAAATCTGGTCCACGCGAGCTGAGCCCAAATCATCGCAAAGATCAGCGCCCCGAGCGTAAAGATTGGAAATCCGATCGAAACGGCCCTGTAGCCAACTTCATCCACCAGATCAAGATTGACGTTTTTCACCAGCGGATGTAATAGAGCGCTGATTCTTTTTCTGATGATCAGACGAAGAACTCCGTACAAAACAAGGCCTGCTCCAAATGACCAAATGACGGTGTTCACCTTTCTGCCTGAGAAAAGGGCGGGAAGCTCAGCAAGCGGCTCCATTCTCCCCTCGGTCAAAAGCTCTCCCTGATGCGGGCCGACAAGTGCAGGCATTTCGTACACCATCACACTTTTTTCTTTATTTTTATCCACCCAGTTAAACTCCGCTTCATAGCCTGCAAGACGAAATGCCGATGTGATCGCAATAAAGGCGACGGTTGTGACCAGGATAAACATAATCGCTTCAAGCCAGAACGTTTTTTTGCTTGGTTTTGTCTGGTCTACATGCTTCAAAAGAAAGATGACACCTGCGACAAAGCTGATAGCAAGTATAGCTTGCCCAAGCGCTGCTGTTGTTACGTGAATATACAGCCAATTGCTCTGCAGCGACGGAATTAAGGGCGAGATATCCCTCGGAAACATGCTGGCGTAAGCAATCAGCAATAAAGCGATTGACAGCGTAAACAGACCTAATGAAGGCAATCTGTAGATAAAATAAAGAATAATAAACGCCAAAACAAGCATCATGCCAAAGGCGGTGGTGAATTCAAACATATTGCTGACTGGTGCATGGCCGCTGGCAGCCCACCTTGTGATGAAATATCCCAGATGGCAGAGAAAACCGATAATAGTAAGGGTGATTCCAATGTTGGCCCATCGGTTAGGCTTGCCCTTTTTACCTTTATTTCCGCGTATGGCCCCGCCGAAAATCGGGACAGCGATTAAATACACAAGAAAGGCCGCATAAAGAAAATTTCCGCTCAGCTCCGCCATGACATCACTCCCTTTTCGCCTATTTCTGTGTTTTGATTAATTCTTTTTGGTCCTCCGGTTCAGTCAGTCCGGAATCAGCCAATACAAAGGCTAAATCCTTCTTCAGGCCATACCAGTTTTTATTCGTATGCCCTGCCACCATGACTGCGCCATCCTGTGAGTGAAGCCAGATTCTTCGGTGCTGCCAGTACATACCCTGAATAACACCGATCATAAAAATGGCTCCGCCGACAGCAAGCACCCAGAGTGTCAGATCCTTTCTGACTGTGAGTCCGGTAATGTTTTTCGTTTCGACATGGTCAAATTTCAGCTTATATTTATTGCTGTCTGAGCCTTCGATTGTTTCTTGGATGGCGACAAAGCTTTTCTCACCCTTCGGTTTGTCCGGCGTTATGATATTAAAGACAAAAGCCGGATTGTTAGGGATCTTTGTTTTCGTGCTCGGCTCTCCGTCCTGATTAAAATAGAAGTCTGGCAGGTAGCTGGCGATTTCCACTTTGTAACCGTTGCCAAGATCATAAACCGAATCTGGATCCAGAAGGTTGACCTTTAAGCTCCCAAAGGATTTTTTTGTTTTTTTGTCTATCAGCTGAAACACCATTTGATCAAGCTGATTCTCTTTATAATCCACCTGGTAAACGGAAAAAGAATCAAAACGCAGCGGCTGATTGACACGAATGTCCTCTTCTGTTACTTTTTTCAGCTTCGGCTTCTCACCATAAACAATTTTTCCTTCTCTCTTGTAGAGTACGGCATCTGTTTGAAAGTTCTTTGCCACTTTCCCGTCCCCGACTCTGTCAATCGCATCTGCGAATACCTTTTTTTCCGTTTTGCTGTTATAGGTCTCTACGCTGAATTGATTGTTTTTCAAATAATATTTTCCGTCTGTTCCCGGAATGGCTGCGGTTTCGCCTTCTCTAACCCAAAGCGTCTCATCGACGTACATGCCAGGCACAAATCTCAGCATTGCACCGATCAGAAAGATAATCAATCCAATGTGGTTGACATACGGGCCCCAGCGGGAAAAACGCCCTTTTTCGGCAAGAATGCTGCCCTCTTTTTCTCTGATTCTATAATGCTTTTTCTTTAAAAGAGCAACAATCTTTTCTTTTGCTTCTCCGTTAAGTACAGTATCCGTTTCACTGAACAAGCGCTGCCTTCTTAAAAAAGCAGGACTCCTGCGGACACCTTGGTTTTTTAACGCTCTGTACAACGGAATGACCCGGTCGAGGCTGCAAATCACGAGTGAAATGCCGATCGAGGCAATGAGCAGCAAATACCACCAGGAGCCATATAAATGATGAAACCCAAGCAAATAATAAAGCTGGCCGAACGTGCCGTACTGCTCTTTGTAATAGGTATCAGCCTGTGCGCCCGGAGGCAAATAGGCTTCTTGGGGAAAAATGGTGCCGAACGCTGATGCGGCAAGGGTTATGACGATAAGCCATATTCCCACCTTAACCGAAGAAAAGAAATTCCAAATTTTATCAATGATCGTTTTGTTATAGGTTTGTGAACGCCTTGCGCTTCCGTCATATCTCATATCAGCAAGCGGAGGCTGGGTTTCCTGGAGAGCTCTTCCGCACGATTCACATAGAACGGTTCCGACCGGGTTTACATGTCCGCATTCACATTTAACTTGCTTCATCCCGAAGTCTCTCCGGGTTTTATCAGATTCATATAATCATGGATCATGCTTTCTGTCATAGTGCCGGTCACCACCTTGACAACTTTTCCTTCCGGATTGATTAAAAAGGTTGTCGGAAGCGGAGATACGTCATAGGCATCAAGCACTTGGCGATCTGTATCCAGAACAACCGGAAAATTGACTCCGTAGGATTTCATAAAATTATGTACTGCTATCTTTGACTCCCCAACATTTACCGCGACAACTTCAATACCTTGGTCTTTAAAATGCTTATATTGGTTCGCCATATAAGGAAATTCTTTCTTGCACGGTTCACACCATGTACCCCAGAAATTCAAAAAAACGCCTTTCCCTTTTAAGTCACTGAGCTCGATACGTTTCCCATTCGTATCTTCAAGGACAAAATTCGGTGCGTCGGACCCTTCGGATATACTCTCTTTGCCGGCAAATACAGCGTTGTAAATTGTATAGCCAAGTGCACAGATTAAAACGAGAAGGATGCCGGTCCGAATGAATAAACGCCTTTTTTTCTTCATTGTCCACTGCCCCCTTCCCCCTATTGCAGATCCATTCAATTATATCATTGCACGTTCATTTCACATTTCTTACTTTTTGAAGGTTATGTGAAATTTAGAAAGCGTTTTTACCGTGCTCCGCCAGCGCTCTAAGTCTTTTAACTTCATGCGGCGTCAGCTCTCTGGCATCTCCCGTGTGCAAGCCTCGCAGGTTTAAAAACGCGTATTCTTCACGCTTCAGCTTGATTACTTCATGCCCGATCGCTTCGAACATGCGGCGCACCTGTCTGTTGCGTCCTTCATGGATGGTCAGCTGAATAATGCTTGTTTGCTTTTTCTTATCCAAAGACAGCAGCTTCGCTTTAGCAGGAGCCGTTTTGCCTTCTTCAAGCCTAATTCCGCGCTCCAGCTTTCTGAGCAGCTCTTTAGGCGGGATGCCTTTCACCTTCGCCACGTATGTTTTATCTATTTCATACTTAGGGTGCATCAGTTTATTGGCAAACTCGCCGTCATTGGTTAACAGCAAAAGACCGCTCGTATCATAATCCAGACGCCCAATCGGGTAAATGCGCTGCGGGATTTCTTTAAAAAAGTCCGTCACGACTTTGCGCCCTTTGTCATCTTGGGCTGCAGAAATAACGCCTCTTGGTTTATATAAGAGAAAGTAAACCGGCTCTTCGCGTTCAACCTTTAACCCGTTTACCTCAATCTGATCAGAACCGGTGACCTTAACACCAAGCTCTGTTATTACTTTGCCGTTCACCTTTACTTTTCCTTCTTTAATCAGCTCTTCTGCCTTTCTGCGCGATGCAACTCCGGCATGAGCAATTACTTTTTGCAGTCTTTCCATGTCTTTCACCTCAAGTATTATCTTACTTTTTTCAACCTTAACAAACAAGCTTTTTCAAATTTCTGTGCCAAATCCAAAAAAACGCCGTTTTCAGGCGCTCCCAAATAATAACGTAACGATGATGATAGATGCAACTACACCGATTAAATCAGCAAGAAGTCCCACCTTTAACGCATCACCCATTTTTTTAATGCCGACCGCTCCGAAATACACAGTCAGTACGTAAAGCGTGGTATCTGTTGATCCCTGCATGACGGAAGCCAGCCTGCCGATAAAGGAATCGGGCCCGTATACTGCAATTAAATCTGTCGTCATGCCGAGTGCGGCCGTACCAGAGATCGGGCGGATCAGCGCAAGCGGAACCACCTCAGCAGGGATGCCGATAGCGGAGAAAACCGGTTTTAAAAGGTCCATTATAAAATCAAGCGCGCCTGATGATCTGAAAACTGTAATGGCGACAAGCATTCCGACTAAGTAGGGGATAATGGAAAAAGCGATTTCTATCCCTTCTTTTCCGCCTTCAACAAACGACTCATATGTGGGAACCTTTTTGATTGTTCCATAAAGAAGAATTCCGGCAATAATGATCGGAATCATGGCTAAAGACAGCCAGTTGATGATTTCCATCCGCTCACCTTCCCTTCTTTTTGCGGCGGTAATAAAAATACCGGTCAATGATAATGGCGCCGATTCCAGAAATGAGTGTCGCTAAAATGCTCGGTCCGACAATATCTGTCGGCGTTTTGGAGGAATAGGCCATTCGAACAGCAATCACCGTTGTCGGAATGAGCGTGATGCAGGACGTATTGACAGCTAAAAAAGTAATCATCGACCGGCTTGCTTCCGATCGGTTTCCATTCAGCTTTTTCATTTGCTCCATTGCTTTAATGCCAAGCGGAGTTGCCGCATTCCCGAGGCCGAAGAAGTTCGCCATGAGATTAGATAAAATGTAGCCCATCGCCGGGTGATCCGGCGGTATATCAGGAAAAAGCTTAGATATAAAAGGCCTGCACATCCGGCTGAAAATATCCAAAAGCCCCGCCTGCTCGGCTATTTTCATTAAGCCAAGCCAGAAAACAAGCACGCTCATCAGTCCGAATGAGATTGTAACGGCTTCCTTCGCACCCTTAAACACGGCTTCATTTACATCTTGCAGAGTTCCGTTGCACATCGCAAAAACAAGTCCGATCACAGTTAAGCTGACCCAAATTATATTGACCATTTTGCCCCGCCAGCCGCATTCAGAAAGATGGATTTAAACGTTTCAAAAAATTGTTTTTTCGGTTTTTGATGTCGTTCATTTTCATAATAGATCGGCACTTTTGCGATGGTTTCATCGTTGAACATGATCTTCATGTGTCCTACGATGTCGGGAATTTTTGATACATCTTTCTCCCATGCTTTTTTCGGCTTAAGCAGCGTGGTTCTAATTTTGACATCTTCTTTTTCCTCTTCGGTTAGCAAGTAGGTGATGTCACGTTTGATAAAAGCCTTAGATTCATAAAATGTGCCTTTCAGCTTTGGAATGTCCCCTTTTTTCGCGATTAAATAGGTTTGATAATGATCAAACACATAGTTAAACATATTCATATGATCATCCCAATCGTCAGGGTCATTTATGGTAACGGCGATCAGGTCAATGCCGTCCTTTGAGGCTGTTGAGACCAGTGTCCGTTTTGCAAGTTTTGTATAGCCTGTTTTTCCTCCTGTGCTGTATCGATAAAGCATGGTCAGCAGTTTATTTTTGTTTTTCCAGACACTTTCCATCGTTTCTGCTTTGTATATTTTTGTGCCTGAAATTTTTTGATAGTCTTTCAACTTCATAGCGTATTTTGTTAAGATGGCCATGTCATAGGCTGTTGAATAATGGTTTTCATGGTCGTCCAATCCGTGCGGGTTTTGAAAACGGGTATTCTCCATACCAAGCTGCTCGGCTTTTTGATTCATCATATAAACAAATCCATCGAGGCTGCCCCCGACATGCTCGGCAATCGCAACAGCGGCGTCGTTTCCTGATCTCAGCATCAGGCCATACACAAGATCTTTTAATTTCACTTTTTGCCCTTCCGTTAAATAAATGGCAGAGCCTTCTGTTCTGACAGCATTTGCCGAAACCGTCACAGTTTCACCCATTTTGCCGGATTCAATGGCGAGAACGGCCGTCATGATTTTTGTGATGCTTGCAATCCGCCTTTTTTCATGCTCACCCTTGGCAAATAACACTCTGCCTGAATCTCCATCAATTACTATCGCGCTTTTTGCACTAACATCTATAGCCGCATGTGCTGTGTTCACATTTACATTTGCAAATAGAAAAAAAATCATGACCATGAAGACTGCTTTTTTGAAAATGCGCATGTTTGCTCACGTCCTTGTGGTGGTTTGTACAAGTTTATGCGCATGTCCATCAGTTATGAATAACAATTATATAACGGCGGACAAACATAAAAAAACTCTCCCTGAAAAAGGGAGAGTAAACGTTATCTGATTGGCGCCATGCTTGATCCGGACGCTTCGTAATGAGCCAGCTCTTCTCTCATCTTCAGAAAGGCTGCGCTCAACGGCAATAATAATTGCTCAAGCGACGCAGGAACAGCATGGTAAAACTCAATTGCACTGACCCCCGTATAAGACGCCCGGCTATTTTCACACCACGTGTCTTTTTTCGGCATAAAGAACTCTTCAATGCATTGGTGATACACATTGTACAGTGTTTTCTCCGCTCTGGCATCCTGAAAAGGCTCCTGCATCAAGAGACGGCGGCACGCTTCTGCGCCTCCTTCACAAAATACTGCCATTCTTCTCAGAGTGCTCAGCACATCACAGCAGTATCCTTTCTCAATAGGCAATTCAGCCTGTAAGGACTCCAGCGTCGTTTGATTTAGATAATCGTTAACGGTATTGACAACCATTGATAAGAATTCGCCTGTTTTTTGAGTCTGCACTCGCACAATCGAATGTCCCATTTCGTTTGGTATCTTCCCCTCATGTCTTTGTCTCTCACATTTTGCTTCTTTCATGATAGCTTCTTCCTTATATCTTATGATGATGAAAAAGCGCGATTCATTAAACTTCTATTTTATATCTTCGAAGGTTTGGTTAAAGTTTTCAAAAAATAAATCTGCTTCTTCTTGAAGAACGTCTTCTTCCGCATTTTCAGGAAGCGGCGGAAGCTCGTCCAGCGTTTTCAGACCAAATTGCTCAAGAAAAGTCGGCGTTGTGCCGTATAAAATAGCCCTCCCCGGACCGTCAGCCCGCCCGATTTCACACAATAGCGCCTTCGCAACGAGGCTGTGTAAAATCCGCTCTGATTTTACGCCTCTGATTTCTTCAATTTCTGCTCTTGTAATCGGCTGTTTATATGAAACGATGGCCAGCACTTCTAAAGATGCTTGAGAAAGGCCCTTTGACGGCACTTCAATCAGTTTTTTCAAGTACGGCGCAAAGTCTTTTTTGGTAGAGAGCATATACGTATCTGCATATTCAATAAGTTCAATGCCCCTTGTATCCCCGCGGTATTCATCTGCTACATCCGCCATAATGGTGTTCAGTTCAGGCTCTTCGATTTCAAGCACTGTTAACAGCTGCTTTTTTGTGAGCCCTTCATCGCCTGCCGCATAAAGAAGGGCTTCCACTATAGCTTTCCAATTCACGATATCAAGCCCCATGAATGGATTCACTCCCCGTAATGTAAATATCTGAAAAATTGTGCTCCTGTTCAATGAGAACCAGCTGATTTTTCATCAGCTCGAGAACGGCTAGAAAGGTCACTACCAAATGTTCTTTTTGCTCATACGGAAACAGATCCATAAAGTTGATTCTCGTTCCTCTTGATTTCAGGCTGTGCACAATTTCGTTCATTCTGTCTTCGATTGGTATTTCCTGTCTTGTAATTGTTGTTTCCATCGGCCTTGTTATTTTTTTGCGTTTGAGCACTTTTTGAAAAGCCCCGATCATATCATAGACCGTGACAGAGAGCTTTTGCTCAGACTGCTTTACTTCTTTTGCATATTCGCTCAAATCACTCGGCGGTTTCGTGAACGATTTTTGTCTTTCTTCTTCCCGTTCTTTTAAATCCTTCGCCGCATCTTTATATTTTCTATACTCAATCAGCTTTTCAATCAATTCTTCCCGCGGATCTTCTTCTTCAAGTAATTCATCTTCAAAAAGCTCCTCCTCTTGCTTCGGGAGCAGCATTCTGCTTTTAATGCTGAGCAGCGTGGCAGCCATGACCAAATACTCGCTGGCAATATCGAGCTCAAGCACACGCATCGTATGTACATATAATAAATATTGTTCAGTGATCTTCGCCACAGGTATATCATATATGTCAATTTCAAGACGATTGATTAAATGAAGCAGCAGGTCCAATGGGCCCTCAAACGTATCAATTTTCACTTGATATTCTTCCATCATCTCACCATTTTCAAGTATCACTCTCATTGCCGGATAAACTGGCTACCCTTTAGTATAAGCCACCAAAAAGCTCTCGTCCAATACTATTTCATTTCCTGTTTTGAAGCGGTTTGTACAGAATATTCAAAACAGGAAATATTCGCTCAGACCATAGCAAAGAAGGTAGGAGAAAAAAGACTTAGCGGCGGTTTCCTTTGCATTGTCGTGCTAAAACAAAGAAGCAGCCAGGGCTGGGCGTTCTTTTTCCTTTTAACCTTCCTGTGTTACACTAAAGGCAGATTAAAGGAGGAAGCATCTTGTACCCGAAAGCTTATATTGATTATCTCGTTGAATTTCACGCGTCGCGGGATTATTTTGAATGCCATGAAATATTAGAAGAATATTGGAAGGACGATCCTCCAAACCAACGAAAAATGTATTGGGTCGGTTTCATCCAGCTTGCGGTCGCTTTGTATCATCACAGAAGGAAGAATACTGCCGGGGCAAAAAGACTGATGGCGAACAGCATCCGGATTCTTCAAGCGGAAAAACAAGCGGTCGAATGCTTGGGGCTTGATCATAGCCGTTTACTCGAGCTTATGCAGTCGGTTTACGAACAAATCGAAACGGGCTCTTCCTATAAAAGCATCATGCTGCCGATCAAAGATGAGAAGCTTGAGGAAGCATGTCGCGTTGAATGCAAGAAAAAGGAGTACACATGGGGGCAGCCCAGCACACTCACTGATACATTTCTTATCGACAAGCACCGTTTGCGGGATCGGACTGACGTCATCCTTGAACGTGAAAAAGAAATAGAACGGAGAAAAAAAAGCAGAGGCTGATTACAGCCTCTGCTTAATTATTGTATGAAATGTCTTGATCCTGCTGACCTTGACAACGTTCGAAAAAGCTCTGCGTTAATTCATTCGGAACCAGTACCTGCGTTTTGAATAAATGCTTTAGAGCATCCATCATCTGTTTTCCGATTCCTTGATGGCGATGAGAAGGATTCACACTGATATGCCGGATTTCAACCTCAGAATCCTTTTTTTCGACTCCGATTGCTCCGACGATATCCTCGTCCTCTTTCCAAAGAAAGAGCTGGCGGTCTGTATCCGTTTCGTAGTCCTTAATTGTCTGCTGAAGCTGCTTAAGGTCTTTTTCATTCGGCATGAACGAAAGAAGTCCCATCGCAATCTTTTCAAACGATTTTTTATAACGAATTAACATAAAAACCCCTCTATATCCAAAATGTCCAGTCTGCTATTAACGGATACGAATAGGTGATCCGTTTTCTCACATTATATCATTTTCGCCATATTTTTAAACTGTTTTCAGCAAATTATTCAAATGAACGGTTTAAATTTGCCATTTCTATGGCAGAAACAGCACAATCTACACCTTTGTTGCCCGCTTTTGTGCCGGCACGCTCAATTGCCTGTTCGATGTTTTCAGTTGTCACAATTCCAAAGATGACAGGCACGCCTGTAGTGTTTGCTGCTTGCGCGATGCCTTTGGCAGCTTCATTGCAGACATAATCGTAATGTGTTGTCGCGCCTCTGATGACAGTGCCCAATGTGATGATGGCGTCATATTTTTTTGTTTCGGCCATTTTTTTCGCAGCAAACGGAATTTCAAATGCGCCTGGAACCCAAGCCACATCGATATCATTTGTGTCTACGCCATGTCTGAGTAACGCATCTTCTGCACCGCTCAGCAGCTTGCTTGTAATAAAATCATTAAATCTTCCTACTACGATTCCGATTTTAAGACCTGTACCAACTAAATTTCCTTGTATGATATTCATATGATTCCCATCCTTTTTTGTGATATTTGTGATTAGAAATGAAGTAAATGACCCAGCTTGTTCATTTTGGTTTGCAAATATTTTTTATTGTGTTCTTTTGCCTCCATTTGAAGCGGCACTCTTTCTGAAATACTGAGTCCGTAGCCTTCAAGGCCGGCAATTTTACGCGGATTATTCGTCAAAAGCTTCATATTCCGCACACCGAGGTCGCGTAAAATTTGTGCACCAATGCCATAGTTGCGAAGGTCAGGCAAGAATCCGAGCGCTTCGTTGGCTTCTACGGTGTCATAGCCTTGTTCCTGAAGCTTATAAGCTTTTAATTTATTGATTAAACCGATGCCTCGGCCTTCTTGGCGCAAGTACAAGAGCACTCCCCGGCCTTCTGCGGCAATTTGCGTCAGCGCGGCGTGCAGCTGCGGGCCGCAGTCACAGCGATGAGACCCAAACACGTCACCTGTGAGACATTCTGAATGCACCCGGACCAATACCGGTTCTTCTCCGAATGGCACATCTCCCATCACAAATGCGACATGCTCTTTTCCGTCTACCTCATTTGTGTAACCGTAAACCTTAAATGTGCCAAAATCAGTAGGGAGTGTAATGTCGACTTCACGCTCGACTAGTGTTGTTAAATTGTAACGGTATTGAATCAAATCTTTAATGGTGATCATTTTTAATTTGTGCTTTTTTGCAATTTCAATAAGCTCAGGCACTCTTGCCATTGTTCCGTCTTCATTCATAATTTCACAAATGACGCCGGCTCCTTGAGATCCGCAGGCTTCGGCAAGGTCAACAGCAGCTTCTGTATGGCCCGCTCTTTTCAGGACACCTCCTTTTTTCGCAATCAGCGGAAAAATATGCCCCGGACGCTGAAAATCAGACGGCACGGATTTACTGTCCAGCAATGCTTGAACGGTAAAAGATCTTTCTTGAGCACTGATACCCGTTTTCGTATTACGATGGTCAATACTTACCGTAAATGCAGTATGGTGAGAATCTGTATTATGCTCAACCATGGGGTGAAGATCCAGCTTGTCTGCGATTTCCTCACTAAGCGGCGTGCAAATCAGCCCTCTTCCGTGTGTTGCCATAAAGTTAATGACTTCTGGAGTTGTATGCTCGGCAAGAGCCACAAAGTCTCCTTCATTTTCTCTGTCTTCATCATCTACAACTATGATGACTTCGCCTTTTTTTAAAGCGTCTAGTGCTTCTTCTATCGGATGAAACATGCAAATCTTCCTCTCTAAAAGCCGTTTTCGCTTAAGAAGGCTTTTGTAATGGTTTGTTGGGTCTTATTTTTATTGGCTTTATCCAAAAATCGATACATATATTTTCCGATCATATCGCATTCGATATTCACTTTAGAGCCGATCGTTTTTTCTGAAAAAATCGTTTCGCTGATGGTATGCGGTATTAGAGAAATTGTCACTGTATCTTCTGTCAGGCCGAATATTGTTAAGCTCACGCCGTCCACGGTAATCGATCCCTTTAAGACCAATGTTTTTGTTAAAGACGGGTCCATTTTTAAATCATAGTAAACTGCGTTGCTTTTTTCTTCAATTCGTGTAATTTCAGCAGTTCCGTCGACATGGCCTGAGACAAAATGGCCTCCGAAACGGCCGTTTGCCGCCATCGCTCTTTCCAGATTTACTTTGCTTCCTTTAGATAGATCATTCAGTGATGTAGCTTTGACTGTTTCAGGCATAACATCCACTGTGAATTGATTCTTTGTAAAATCAGTGACAGTCAGACAAATGCCGTTAACTGCAATGCTGTCACCCAGATGAACATCCTCTAAAATTTTTGAGCATTTGATTGTTAAGGCCATTGAATGCCCTGCTTTTTTCATGGATTCGATTGTGCCTGTTTCTTCAATTATTCCTGTAAACATGGTCACCATCCTACTCGTTTATCGGTTTTGCCGTCAGTTTGATATCACGGCCGATTTGGGTTATATCAGTGAATTGTAATAAGGGGACATCTTTCATTGATTGAAAACCTTCACCGGAGATTAAGCTGGGAGCATGCAATCCTCCGATTAGTTTAGGGGCAAAATAGAAGATGATTTCTTGAAAACAGCCTTCTTTGACAAAGCTTCCGTGAACAGCTGATCCGCCTTCCACATACACCGACATGATACCTTCTTCCGCAAGGATTTTCAGCACATCGGGAACTTGAATACGTTCAGTTTCAAGCGTAAATATGTTCACACCGAAAGCTGAAAGCCGTTTTTTCTTTTCCTCGTCTGCTCGTGCCGTTGTAAAAATCCATGTCGGCGCTGCTTGATCGCAAATCACTTGAGCGTCCTCAGGAATCGAGAGTGCGGTATCAAGTATTACCCGAACCGGCTGTTTTGTCACATTCGGCAGCCTGCAGGTTAAACTTGGATCGTCAGCTATCACCGTGCCAACTCCGACTAGAATGCTTTGGTGTGTTTTCCTGTACTGCTGAGCATCCTGTCTTGCGGCCTCTGAGGTGATCCATTTGCTGTCGCCCATGCTGGTAGCTATCTTTCCATCAAGGCTTGCAGCAGCTTTTAGAGTGACGTAAGGGAGGCCTGTCCTCATGAAGTGCAGAAATTTTTCATTCAGCTTCTCCGCCTGATCTGCCAGGATGCCTTCCTTTACTTCAATACCGGCTTCTTCAATCATGCTGATCCCTCTTCCAGCCACAAGCGGGTTAGGATCTCTCATCGCCACAAACACTCTTTTGATACCAGAGTTGATAATCAGTTCTGCGCATGGCGGTGTTTTTCCATAATGGCTGCACGGTTCGAGTGTAACGTAAATATCAGCACCCTTTGCATGGGATCCTGCCATATGGATGGCATGAACTTCTGCATGAGCTTCGCCGTATTTTAAATGGGCGCCCATACCGACAATTTGTCCGTCCTTTACCACAACAGCACCAACGAGCGGATTGGATTCGGTCTGTCCTTCGCCCTGCTTCGCAAGATCTAATGCCAGCTTCATATAATTCTCTTCCATTTGTTTCCCTCCCCTCTTTTATTGATTTACCGTCAAAAAAGCCCCGAATTTATAAAAAATCCGGGGCTTTAGGTATTTTACGCAATAGGAAATAACACTATGCATATTTAAACTTTTTGCATAGCGGCTCATCATCCTTCTCCCATCCAGACTTTCACTGTCGGCTTCAGCTTAAACTGAATCCACCGCGCGCTTATGCACACGGGTCACGGGCTCTAAAGCGCATTCGCTTTACTACCGCCGGTCGGGATTTCCACCCTGCCCCGAAGGATACAATCTTTATTCATTTGTCCTTAATGGCTATTATAGCGATCCTTTTTAAAGGACGCAATGAAATAAACTTACAATTTGAGAAAAACAAAAAAACACCCTTCGATCGGGACTGACCCCATAAGATGAGACAAATAAAAACACCTTCAAGTTTGAATACGGATGATTGTTATCCGAAATTAGACTTGGAGGTGTTTTTTCTATGGGGACAAGAGTGAGTTATCCGGTTGAAGTG
>NZ_JAHAWO010000014.1:0-456066 GCF_020223595.1 Bacillus sp. TSO22 | reverse complement strand
CTCAAGATGAGATTTCCCATTCCGCAAGGAAGTAAGATCCCTGAAAGATGATCAGGTTGATAGGTCTGAGGTGGAAGTGTGGCGACACATGGAGCTGACAGATACTAATCGATCGAGGACTTAACCACATTTTGAATGATGTCACACCTGTTATCTAGTTTTGAGAGAACACTCTCAATTTGTTTGGTGGCGATAGCGAAGAGGTCACACCCGTTCCCATACCGAACACGGAAGTTAAGCTCTTCAGCGCCGATGGTAGTCGGGGGTTTCCCCCTGTGAGAGTAGGACGCCGCCAAGCAAGGTAAAACCCAGCTCATTGAGCTGGGTTTTTTGTTTTATATCTGTACTGATTTGCTTTCTTCAGTATTCATTTTATCGAGCTTTCTGCTTTTCAAGTTCTCTAATATTTTTAATACTAATACAATCCCCAGCATGATCAACATGAGAGTCGTAAATAACCAAAATGCAGTTTGTACGGGGAACTCATCTAGACTCCATCCGACTGCGATTGGAAGGATAGAACCGCCTAATCCATTGGCAGCGAGCAGCATGCTTGTCGTTTGTTCTGTTTTTCCAGGGTAGAATTGATTGGTGATAATTAAAGCAATGGCAAACATACCAGCCATAAATAACCCTAAAAAGAAACACAGAACAAACCCTGCAAAAGCCGTATTACTAATTGCTAAAATACAAAGTGAAATGAGGCCGCCGATGTTAATCAGCCTTAGATAACGATGATAGGTTAGTTTTTCGGAAACCGGGCCAGTCAGTAGACGGCCAATGATCATGCCGATCCAATATATTGTTACCGTCAATGTTGCTAAGGAGTTAGAGATCTCCCACTTTTCAGCGAAGATGGAAGGGATAAAGTGAACAATCGATACTTCACTGCCTCCATAAAAAAAGAAGTAAGCAGCTGCTAAAGAAATAAACAGTAAGCCATGTTTTCGAAAACTGATAGGTGCTTGTTGTTTACCATTGCCCGAAGTGTTTGTTTGACGGATGAGCAAATCGTCTAAACTGCCAAAACTCATTCGGCTCCAAACAAGCATCAAAAGAAATGAACTTAACCCCAATACAAGAAAGGCCAATGCCCATACATTATTGCTGATTAAGAAACCAGACAGCAACGGCATGAAAAGGGCTCCTAAACCGTACGCTACTTCCATCTTACTCATGGCAATTGCTTGTTTTTCTTTAATTGCTGTTAGGATAATTGTTCCTACACAAGATTCTACGAGTCCGGCGCCAAGTCCAGCCATACTGACAAGAAGAAAAAGCAGAGGCCATGGAGGAAGGAAATAAATAAACAATTCGCAGCTGATCATGGCAAGTCCAATAACAACTACTTTTCTTCGGCCCAACCTCTTTACTGCATAAGGCATCCCCAGTACACCAATTAAAAACCCCATAAATTGCGAAAATACTAATACTCCGCCGTTACTGTAGCTTTGTGCGTAATGGGAAAGCAACTCCGGCAGGACAGCACCAAGGATAACGAGAGTAAAGGCGATTGATCCGTAAGATAAACATCCAATCCACAGTAAACGAGTTTTCATTCATTAATCTCCTTTAATAAAAATAATACTCACCTAGGATTTACATAATAGGACTGGTAGTAAAAATAAGCTTTTTACTCTGTTTGTATTTAGTTTTTTTACAATAAACCCATTTATTTCTATCATAACATATGAAGTTTGAATAGAAACCCCCCATGCAAACGTTAACAAATAGTTAACAATTTTTACTATTTATCTAGTTGACATTAATTTCTAGAATTTATACGATGATTAACGAGTTTTACATATTTTATGAATAGGGGTGTTGGTAGTGGGGACTAAAGAAATTACGAATCCAGACAGTTTGTATTACAAAGTGGATGACGTTGTCATGGAAAGAGGTGAAGGCATCTATTTGTACGATTCAGAGGGCAATGAGTATATTGATTGTGCCTCTGCTACTTTCAACTTAAATTTAGGTTATACCAATAAAGAAGTTATTGATACAGTCAAAGAACAGGCTGACCAGCTGATACACGTCACTTCTTCCTACCAAACCAACGCCGTTAATAAACTAGCTGAAAAACTTGTAGAAATCTCCCCCGACAATCTCACTAAAGTTCACCCTAAGGTTAGCAGCGGCTCTGCTGCGAATGAAGGAGCTATTAAAATGGCTCAAAACTATTCTGGAAAAACAGATGTCATTTCTTTATTCCGAAGCCACCTTGGCCAAACGTATATGATGTCTGCGTTATCCGGAAATTCATTTCGAAGAGAGCCATTCCCCCCTCAGTTTTCTTTTGGCTTACAGGTACCTGACCCCTATTGCAATCGTTGTTTTTACAATCAGAAGCCAGATTCATGCGGAATGCTTTGTGTAGAAAGAATTAATGATTTTATTGAATATGCGAGTAACGGAAAAATTGCCGCGATGATTATTGAACCGATTTCCGGTAACGGAGGAAACATCGTTCCGCCTAAGGAGTACTTTAAGCAATTAAGAAAGCTCTGTGATGAGCATGATATTGCACTTATTTTTGATGAAATTCAAACCGGATTCGGTCGGACAGGCAAGATGTTTGCCGCTGATTACTTTGATGTGAAACCGAATATGATGACTGTTGCAAAAGGATTGGGAGGCACGGGATTCCAGGTTGCCGCCACCCTCACAGAAGAAAAATACATGGGATTAGCCGGCCACAATCACTCATTTACTTATGGATCGAACGTGATGGCCTCGGCAGCTGCTTGTAAGACAATCGAAATCATGCAGCGGCCGGGCTTCTTAGAAAATGTAACAACTGTCGGGAATTACATTATGGATTCCTTAGAGCACATGAAGAAAGAATTCACATTTATTGCTGACGTCAGAGGCGTAGGTTTGATGATCGGTGTTGAAATTGTAAAAGAGAATAATGAGCCTGATGTAGAGCTGACCAATTACATTGCGAAACGGGCTATGGATTATGGGTTAATTTTACGGACTTCCCGTTATGGATTCGGAAATGTATTTAAAATCCGTCCGCCTCTCACGATTACACTTAGTGAGGCTGAGGTGCTTTGTTTCAAACTTCGTAAGCTATTGGAGGATATCAAGTGAAAGAATATATTATAGAGCTTGGAACATTTGTTTATGAAGAAGTGAAGGGACAGAAAGGAACACTGAAAAACCGGTTAGTTAATGGGTATTCCCCAGGCGGAGATGCACAGTTTAACATTGATGCCGCTGCCGAGAATGCAGTGCTGGAATATGTGAAAAGCAAAGCGGAGTCAGTTGCGTTTTATACGGAAGATGGCGGCCTGAAGGTATTTGGGGACAATCCTCAATATATTTTGATCGTTGATCCGATTGACGGCACCCGCCCGGCAGCTGCAGGACTTGAAATGTCTTGTATCTCTATCGCATTAGCTGCATACAAGCCTGATGCAAAGATTAAGGATATTGAATTTGCTTTTCTGCTTGAGCTGAAAACAGGTGCGTATATGTACGCGGATGTTTATTCTGAAGGGATTTATTATGAAGGCTATCGTGGCACCCTGCCAAATCTGAGCAAAGTGACAGACATTAAACATATGTTCTGGAGCCTTGAGTTTAATGGGCATCCCGCGCACCTGATGATTGATGCGTACGGTCATTTGATTGATCAGTCAGCGAATAATGGCGGCGTATTTGTTTTCAATAGCGCTTCTTATTCAATCTCCAGGATTATTACAGGGCAGATGGATGCCTATGTGGATATCGGCAATCGTTTATTAAAAGATGATCCTGCGCTGCTGAAAGATTTTCAGGATGTGGGGAATGGGCAGGTCCTGCATCTGTTTCCATATGATATTGCCGCAAGTGTGTTTTTGGCGAAAAAAGCAGGTGTTGTGATTACTGATGCGTATGGAAAGTCCTTGGATGATACACTTCTGACGGATCTTAGCTACAATAACCAGCAGTCATGCATCGCTGCATCAACGAAGGAGCTGCATCAGAAGCTGCTGGATCAAATTCGCTGGGACAGAAAGGAAGAGACATATGAAAGCGTTGGTCTGGACTCCTAATGATCGGCTTGAAATGCAAGAAGTAGAAGAACCTCAAATCAAAAAAATGAACGATGTGAAAGTTAAAATATACGGGACAGGCATCTGCGGAACGGATTTAAATGTTCTAAAAGGAAAGATGCATGCGACTCACAATATGATCCTAGGCCACGAATCTGTGGGAGTGGTGACAGAAACAGGGCCTGATGTTAAAAACGTCAAGCCTGGTGATCGCGTGGTAATTGATCCGACTCAGTTTTGCGGGAAGTGTTATTATTGCCGGAAAGGTTTAACTTGTTATTGTGAAACGTTTGAAGACTGGCAGCTGGGATTAGGGGCGCATGGCACTTTTGCCGATTATTACGTAGGCGAGGACCGTTTTATGTATAAAATCCCGGACAATATGGATTGGGAACGAGCCACTTTAATTGAGCCGCTTTCCTGTGTATTAAATGTGATAGAGCGGGCTGCAATAAAACCTGACGATTCTGTACTTGTATTAGGGTCAGGGCCGATTGGGCTGCTTGTTCAAATAATGGTGAAAAAACTATCAAGGCTGACCGTTGCGACCGAGATCGGAGAGTATCGGTCAGAAGCGGCACGCCGGATATCTGACTATGTTTATCACCCGCAGGATTTAACGGCAGATGAGGTCAGGCGGATAAACCAAGGAAGAACATTTGATGTGATCTTTGACGCGATCGGCAATCAGCTTGATTGGGCATATCCGTTAATTGACAAGGGCGGAAGGCTTGTGCCCATGGGATTTGATGATACGTATGAGATGAAAATCAGGCCTTTCCAGCTGCTTTCCAATGGCGTGACGATTGTTGGAACCGGAGAGGCTCGACAAATCATGGAGGATGCGGTATCATGTGCCGCGGACATGCCTCAGCTTTCTGAACTGATTACGGAGAAAACCCCGCTTGAGAACTATGAGGCTGCCATCCAGGAATTGATGGGCATAGATCCGTTGTCAAATGAGAGAAAAGATATTGCCGCAGTTAAAACGATTCTTGTTTCCCATCCGGATATGATATAATGCAGCGAAATGGCTCAAACTTAGTTTGAGCCATATTTTTCTTCAGCATTCACCTTGCGTATTTGAATAAAATTTAATATGATACTCTTTGTATAATAACTCCTTGCCTCAATACAATATACTCAACGTTTCCCCTTTTTCTCCGATCGTTTTCCTTTTCATTTTCTCCCGTAAAATAAAGAAAGCTCCCAATACAACAGATACGGTGCGGATTTATTTTTTAAAAAGGAGTCGTTATATTTGAATAATAGTTTTACATTAAAGCAGCAATGGTTCGGAAATATCCGAAAAGACATTCTTGCTGGCATTTTAGTTGCATTAGCGTTAATACCTGAAGCGATTGGCTTTTCTATTATAGCCGGTGTTGATCCGATGGTCGGTCTTTACGCTTCATTTTGTATAGCCATTATTATTTCTATTTTTGGTGGCAGACCAGGCATGATTTCAGCTGCTACTGGCTCAATGGCGGTCGTTATGGTGTCGCTGGTTGCTGATCATGGGCTTCAGTATTTATTTGCGGCTACGATTTTGACAGGAATCATTCAGGTGATTTTAGGCATCAGTAAAATAGCGAGATTAATGAAATTCATCCCGCGTTCTGTGATGATCGGGTTTGTAAATGCGCTGGCGATCCTTATCTTCTCTGCGCAGCTCCCTCAGTTTGAAGGTGCTTCTTGGAGCATGTATGCGATGCTTGCCGGGTCGTTGGTTATTATTTATGTGCTGCCGAGATTTACGACTGCGGTTCCGTCTCCGCTTGTCGCGATTATTGTGATGACGATTATTGCGGTCACTTTCCATGTGGATGTGCGGACGGTCGGGGATATGGGGAATATTTCTAGTTCATTGCCTCATTTCTTAATCCCGGATGTTCCGTTTACCTTTGAAACACTGCAAATCATTTTTCCTTATTCCATCGCTTTAGCGTTTGTCGGGTTGCTAGAATCTTTACTGACAGCACAGATTATTGATGAGATGACGGATACGGATAGTGATAAAAACAAAGAGAGCCGTGGACAGGGAATTGCGAATATCGTGACCGGGTTCTTTGGCGGTATGGCTGGCTGCGCTATGATCGGACAATCTGTCATTAATACGAAAGCGGGCGGACGAGGACGCTTGTCAGCATTTGTTGCCGGTGCATTTCTGATGTTTTTAATTGCGGTGTTAAGTCAGGTTGTAGTGAAAATCCCGATGGCTGCGTTAGTGGCTGTTATGGTGATGGTTTCTGTCGGCACATTTGATTGGTCTTCTATAAAAGGCCTTAAAAAAGCGCCGCTCACCGACTCGATTGTCATGGTTGTGACTGTGATGACGGTTGTTGTGACGGATGACTTATCTAAAGGCGTATTCGTCGGCGTTCTCTTAAGTGCCGTATTCTTTGTGGCAAAAATCTCGAAGCTGAAAATTGTTTCACATGCAGAGGATCAAAAGCTGAGAACGTATCAAGTGAAGGGGCAAATCTTTTTTGCGTCAGTGACTGATCTTACGAATGCGTTTATTTATCAAGAGGATATTGAACGGGTCGTGATTGACTTAACTGAATCTCACGTTTGGGATGATTCAGGAGCGGCAGCGCTTGATAAGATTGTTGCGAAATTTAAAGAACAAGGCATTGAAGCTGAGTTAAAAGGTTTGAACAATGCGAGTAAAGCCCTTATGAAACAGATGACATAAAATAGGGAAGTCCAGATGAACGAGATCTGGGCTTTTTTATATAACATACGGTTGAACAGCATTGATATAATAGAGAGAAGAGAAATTTTAAATAGGGGACTTGCATATGATGCTTCAGAAGCTGAACCGTGTATTGGGGAGAGTGATGCCGCTTTTAACGCCGACTAGTGTGGTGCTGGGCGTGCTGCTGTCTCAGTTTTTAAATGGGTATGAATGGGCTGTGCCTTGGATCTTTGCTTTTATTACGTTTGCAGGCAGTTTGAGTGCTAACTTTCAATCTTTGAGACACGCATTGTCTCATCCTCTACCTATGATTCTTGCACTATTTGTTCTTCATATTTTTATGCCGCTTTTTGCTTGGGGCAGCGGCCATCTTATTTTTAAAGGCGATCCTTTGACGATCACCGGTTTAACATTGGCTGTTGTGATTCCTACGGGGATTACAAGCTTGATTTGGGCAGCGATGTACAAAGGGAATGTCGGTTTGACGCTTTCAATTATCTTAGTTGATACTGTGCTGTCACCGCTAATCGTACCGCTGAGCCTTTCATTGCTTGCCGGCGCTCAGGTTCATATGGATGTGTGGGGCATGATGAAAGGGCTGATTGTGATGGTCGTGATTCCTTCTTTTCTGGGCATGCTGTTTAATCAGCTGTCATCTCCAGAAAGAACGGCATCTGTGAGCAGTGCGCTGTCTCCTTTTTCAAAGCTTTGCCTGATGGCAGTGATTGCGATTAACAGTTCAGCGATTGCCCCTTATTTCAAAGCGGTTGATTTGAGATTTGTAGGTATAGCTATGACGGTTTTCTTTATCGCGTTAACAGGCTATGCCGCTGCTTGGCTGATCGGAAAAATGATGAAAAGGCGCCAAGAGGAAATTGTCTCTCTCATTTTTACGGGAGGCATGAGAAATATCAGTGCCGGCGCAGTTCTTGCCGTTACGTTCTTCCCGTCTCAGGTTGCCGTTCCCGTTGTCATCGGCATGCTGTTTCAGCAGATACTGGCTGCTTTGTTTGGCTATATGCTGAATCGCTTTGAATTAAAACCTGTATTGCAGAAAGCATGAAAAAAACCGCTCATAGGGTTGAGCGGTTTTTTCCGTATAGCCATTTGAGCGCGATGATGAACTGTTTGCAGAAGTACTTGCGGTGGTGCACCGCCCCTTTTTCAATTGAAAGACACAGTTGCTCTTCAGT
Source organism: Bacillus sp. TSO22 (assembly GCF_020223595.1). Lineage (NCBI taxonomy): Bacteria > Bacillati > Bacillota > Bacilli > Caryophanales > Bacillaceae > Bacillus > Bacillus sp. TSO22. The sequence continues at coordinate 448,126 of NZ_JAHAWO010000014.1, read as the reverse complement.
GAAGCCTTTTTCTTTTAAACTTTGGTGCACTTGTTTTGTATTCTGCAGCATATTCCGCTGAATGGATTGTTTCTCACGGCCTTCGTCACTGCCGACAGACATAAAAATACGTGAAGTGCCGGGCTTTAAAGAAGATAAATGAACGGTTTCCGGTGCGTTCTCGTACCAGTATGAACCTGAGATAGAGCCTATTTTTCCAAACACCGACGGGTACTTTAATAAGGCGAACATTGAGATGAGGCCGCCTAATGAGGCACCGATCATTCCTCTTGACTGCGGTTCCCTGGTGACGTTCCAGTTTTCTTCGATAAGCGGAATGAACTGGTTCGTTATATCAGACAGATAGTGATATCCCATTCCGCCGAAGTCCGGGAACCGATCACTAAGTGATGCAGCCGGCCAAGGCGTGTATTCATTTAGCCGGTTTTCGGGATCGATACCGATCAGCACGAGTTCAGGCAGCCTTCGCTGTTGAAATGCGCTTTCTAATAATTCGATTTGGTCTTGAAACAAAGAACTGCCATCCTGTACGTAAACAGCAGGAAATGCCCTGCTGCCTGGACTGTAGGAAGAAGGGAGGTACAGCGTGAACCTCCTTTTCCCGGCTTTATGCTCTGAAAGGGATCCGTTCAAGCATTCTCCCCCTTTTTTTGCTTAAAAAGCAGATATAAGAAATAAGGAACACCGAGGATCGCCAAAATGATGCCTGCGGGCACTTCCGCGGGCTGGAAAAACAGTTTTCCGGCAAAGTCTGCGCTTATTACAAGCAGCATGCCGATTAAACCGCTCAGTGGCAGGATGTAGCGGTGTTCGACACCAGCCAGTCTCCGTGAAATATGGGGAGCAATTAAGCCGACAAACGCCATGCTTCCCGCTACGGAGACACAGGCGCTGATGATTGCTACACAGGCAACGAGCAGGATGGTTTTTTCTTTATTTGATGAAATACCGAGGCTTCGGACTGTGTCTTCATCAAAACGAATGGTGTCGAGCAAGCGGGACTTGGCGATAAGAATCGGTATAAACAGCAGCATCCATGGGAGAACGGCTGTGATGTACGTCCAGTTGGCAGACCAGATGCTTCCGTTTTTCCACACCATGGCCATTTGATAGTCTTGCGGGTCCATTTTTAATGATAAAAACAAAGACAGTGCGCTGAATCCTGAATTGATCGCGATTCCTACCAAAATAATTCTTCCTGAATCTAAATTGCCTCTGTGCCATGCAAATATGTAAATCAGGATCGCCGCAATCAGTCCGCCTATCAATCCGAAAAAAGGCATTCCCATCGCTGCAGCAATGGATGTCACTTCTTTCTGACCCTGGAACAAGAGCATGAATGCAACAATCCCGGCTCCCGCCCCTGCGTTGATTCCGAGAATTCCCGGGTCTGCAAGTCCGTTTCGTGTGATGGCCTGGATGACCGCGCCTGCAATGCCAAGACCGAGCCCGATAATGGCTGCCATGACGACCCGCGGCAGTCTTAAATCGAACAGCAAAATTTCATACTGCGGATTCGGATCGATCTGAAAAAGAGTGGAGAGCAGCTCAGCCGGACGAACAGAAAATGATCCGCTCGTTAAGCTGAAATAGCTGACAACGAGAATCAAAGCGATGAACACGGCATATTTTTTAGCCATTTTGCTCCCCTCCTTTTCGTTTAATCAAATAAAGGAAGAAAGGCACGCCGATAATGGATGTCACGACTTCAATCGGTGTTTCAAACGGATAATTGATAAATCTGCTTGCGAGATCACACAGGGTTAAAAAGATTCCGCCCAAAATGCAGGAACACGGAATCAGCCTGCTGTAATCGGAGCCAACGAGAAATCTCGTGATATGTGGAACAACCAATCCGACAAACGCTATTTTTCCGGCCAGCGCTACAGCACTGCCGGTTAAAATGATGACTGAAAGCATCGCCATGATTTTAATGGTTTTTTTCTTTTGCCCCAAACTTTTAGAAATGTCGTCACCTAATGATACAGCGGTCACCTTTTTGCTGAGAGAAATAGCCATTACGATGCCAATCAGGAAAAACGGAGCGGCTAGCTTCAGGAAATCAGGACTCATTTGATGAAGTCTGGCGCTGTACCAGAAACTGAGATCTTGTGAGATTTGAAAATAAATCGACATGGCCGCTGATAAACTGCTGAGCAGCATGCTTGTGACTGTGCCGATGATGGCAAGCTGCACGGGGGTAAACCCGTTAGGCATCATGGCGGCAAGGCTGAATACTAACACAGCTCCTAACGCTGAGCCGATAAAAGAGTAAATGATCATTTCAAACGAAGACGATTGCGGGAGCAAAACCATACAAAGCGTGATGATAAACGCGGAACCATCTGAAACGCCCATAATGGAGGGCGAAGCTAAATAATTGCGCGTTATGCCTTGCATAAGCGCTCCAGAAACAGCAAGGGCTGCCCCTATGAGCAGAGCGCCGGCAGCCCTTGGAATCCGGGAATGCCATATAATTTGATGGTCTGTGTTTCCCGGATCAAAATGAATAAGAGATGTAAAAACAATATCTGTGCTAAGATGCTTTGCGCCATATAGGATTGAAAGCATCAGCGACAGTGCAATAGCAAATGGAGAAGTAATCAATATGATACGTGTCCACTGTTTTGAATACATAAAAAAACCTACTCTGAATTAGTTTTGTGTCAATTTTTCAGAAGCCGCTTTCAGGAAGCGGACTTTGCTCCAAGCTGTGCCGCCTTGTGCGAGAGGATCTACTGAGTTGACGTACACATGATCTTCTTTGACTGCTTTAAGGCTTTTCCAGATTGGATTTTTCTCTAAATCTTTTAATGCTTCAGGTTTGTCTGCATTTTCATCATCAGAAAATTGGACGAAGATATGGTCAGGATTCATTTCACTTAATTTTTCTAATGAAATCAGCTCTTGCGCTTTTGCAGCTTTTACTTCATTCGGCGCTTTAAGGCCTAAATCACCATAAAGTGTGGAGTTGAAGTACACCTGTTCAGGGTAAATGTAAATGTTGCCTTGTCTGATTCTGATGACAAGCGCTTTTGAATCTTTTGCTTTTTCATTGATTTTTGTTTTTGTTTCTTTTAGATCTTGTTCATAGTCTGCGATGATTTTTTTCGCCTTTTTCTCTTTTCCAGTCAGCTGGGCAAGCAGCATCATGTTTTCTTTCCAGTTTGAAGAGATGTGAGAAACTGGGATCGTCGTGCCGGCTGTGCTTATTTTTTGCAGTGTTTTTTCCGGGAATTTTGTTGAAGCAAGGATGACGTCTGGCTTCATTTCAAGAATCTTTTCAATGTTTGGCTCCATTTTTTCTCCGGTTGCTTCGGCTTTATCAGTGATGTCTTTGAACATTTCAGGGAATTTGCCGGAGAATGAAATCGCGCCTTGCGGATGAACGTCAAGCAGTTTCGCGTCTTCCATCGATTCAACGCTTCCCGTAATGGCAATTTTGTCTGTCGGTACAGTTACTTCATATGTTTTATCAAGGTATTCAATTTTCTTCTTCTCAGATGCTGTGCCGCTTGCCTTGCTGGCAGTCGATTCGTTTTTGCTGCCGCAAGCTGCCGCCGTAAGCGCGAGAAGCAAGATTAATAAGGTAAGAGATATCTTTTTCATCTATAGAGCCTCCTGTTCAATTGATAACTATTATCAATTGGAATTATAGAGAATGAACAGATATAACACCATGGACAAATTCCATATTTATCATGGACTATCACCGGATAGTAAAGAAATCGTTTGCTGAACGATCCGTTCGTGCCCGCAAGCTGAGTATTCATTCCACGGGTCAAAGGATAGAAGATAAACACGGTTATTCCGCACCACGCTTAGGTTTTGCCACGCTTCTGTCTGCTGCAATTGCTGGTAATAAGCAATGGTTTCAGGCTCTTTAAATAGAAAAAGCATCATGCAGTCAGCTTGGCAATTTGCGATATTTTCTAACGAAATCGCTTGCTCTGAAGGCGTGTCTGCCGTTTTTGCCGAGCGAAATCCTAAATCTCCAAAGAAGACTTCGCGGACGCTTCGATTATGTGCCAGGTAAAAGTCTTGCTTATGCAGCCTTAAAAAGAGAAAACGCAGCCCTTCGGCGTGCTGAAGTGTTCTTTTGGCGGCCGCCGTCTGCTGGTCATAAGCCGCGAGCCACTTTTCTGCTTCGGTCTCTTCTTTTAAGAATGAAGCTGTTTGCAGAAAGTGAGTTCTCCAACTCTCTTCTGAAGGAAGATAAATCACTTCTGCAATGCGATTCAGGCGATTTTGTTCTTCAGAGGTAATAGAATCCATGCTCAAAATCACATCTGGTTCAGCTTGAGATAACGTGTGCAGGTTTTCTTTCCACTTTTCATTAAACCGATATGCGCTGAGCTGGACGGGGATATCTGTCGAATAATGCTGATAATAGTAAGACGTCCATTTTGGATGCAGCGCGGCCGCAAACGGTATGTGATGAAGAGGGATGAGATGTCCCATTGTGCCCCTTCCATATGCGGCAATTTTTTTTTGGCGTTTTTTCATATAGCTTGTAGGTGAACAGCCTGTATGTTTTTTAAAGATTCTGCTGAAATAAAATTCATCTTGATAGCCGGTTTGATGAGCGATTTCTTTCAATTTGCAATTTGATCTTGCCATGAGCCGTTTTGCTCTGGTGATTCGCGTTTTTGTGATAAATTCTGTTACGCTTTGACCTGTCCATTTTTTAAAGGTTTCGCTGTAGTGTTTGGCGCTGATTCCTGCCATTTGCGACAGCTGGGCAAGTGTAATTTTTGTATCGGCATGGGTTTCGATGTATTGTTTTGTTTTTTCGATTGCTGAATGTGTATCCGTCTGGTCAGCTGAACTGGCAGTGAAGAGGTCATAAATCAGGCTTTGTACTTCAATCACACATTTTAGCTGTGAAAGCTGAGACGATTCATTCCATAGCGCTGCAAGCTCTTGAAGCCGAGCTGTAAGGTTTTCGATATGTGAAACATTCACAAGCTTCAGTTTGGCTAATTCCGTTTCTGTACATGGTATTAAGATATCTTGCCCGGTTTCCTTTATGTAGCTTTGAAGCCTGATCAGACAGGCATCTATATGTCCTTCGGCTGCGGGCGTAAAGCCGAAGGTCTCGTGAGGCGGACAAACATAAAGTGTCCTTTTTTGCAGAGGACTGATGTTTGTTCCGATCGAAATATGGCCGTTTCCTTTTAAATGAAAGATCAGCACGTATGAATCGGTTAATTGCTGTTCTGAGAAGAGATCACTTGTTTTTTTCAGATATTCAATTTGTATGGGATGATAAATCACTGTATTTTGCAAGAGTAGACCACCTTTTCAGAAACATTCAATTGATAATCATTTTCAATAAGATTGTACCAAATAAATGAAAGTTTTCCTATATAAAGCGGGTGGTTTTTTGTCATGAAAAAACCCTTACTCAGATGTGAAAGTAAGGGTCTTTTGTTCGGTAAGAATATGTTACACGTGTAACATACGATGTTTACGTCTTAATAGATGACATATTTTTTTCTTGTTTTGCTGAATTGTTGGAGTGGTTTTTCATAGCTGTCAATGATGTCTTCAATAGAAGCGCCGTTTTTAATTTTTGTCCTGATCCAGCCGTTGCCTGCCAGTTTATCAAATGAATCTGTTGATAGGAACTCAAAATCCTCAGGATAGAGGTCGTGTATTGTTTTAATGAGTGACAGACCTGTTTTTACTGCTTCAAACTTTTCTCTGTCTGTCACATAGAGCTGCACACCGTGGCAAAGCGTTCCTTGATGTTTAGAAAACGTCGGCGTAAAGGAAGCCGCCCTGAATGTCACGCCCGGCAGATTAAGGCTGTTTAATGCTTCTTCAAGTTCTGTGCTTTTGATAAAGGGAGCCCCAATCAATTCGAATGGCTTTGTCGTTCCCCGCCCTTCGGATATATTCGTTCCTTCAATCAGCCCGGTTGCGGGATAAACAAATGTGCTCTCCACCGTCGGCATGTTAGGTGAAGGGAGGACGAAAGGCAGTCTGGTGTCGTCAAAATCCATTTTTCGTTTCCAGTGTTTCATTTTCACCACTGTCAGATCTGCATCAATGTCAAATTCCTTGTTGAATAGTAAAGCCAATTCGCCTATGGTCATTCCGTGCTTTAACGGAATGGGATACAGTCCGACAAATGAGGCGTACTCAGGCTCTAAGATCGGTCCTTCAATATGTTTCCCGCCTTGAGGATTCGGGCGGTCCAGCACCATAAAAGGAATGCCGTTTTCTTTAGCGGCCTCCATTGCGTATGCCATTGTATAAATGTACGTGTAGTAACGGGTCCCGACATCCTGAATGTCAAACATAAGAACATCGACATTTTTCAGCATCTCTGGAGTCGGTTTCTTCGTTTTTCCGTAGAGGCTGTATACAGGAATCCCGGTTTTTTCGTCAATGTAAGAGCCTACTTCGTCTCCCGCCTGAGCGTCGCCGCGAACGCCGTGCTCAGGACCGAATAAAGCTGTCAGCTTGATATCAGGGTTCTCGTAAAGAATATCGACACTGCTTTTCAGAGATGGGTTTACGCCGGTTGGGTTGGTGATCAATCCAATTCGTTTTCCTTTGAGCTGCTTTTTATAATCCGGGAAAAGCGTGTCTATGCCGGTCTGGACTTTAGGTTTTTTAGCCGTTTGATTCCTGGAATCGGGTGATGCTGAGGCAGCTGTTATCGTTCCGAACATCATGAGACCTGTAAGAAAAGCGAATATTGTTTTTCGCATGTGCCCCTCCTTGTTAAAGTCGTTTTCCCGTTTTGATATTTAACCCGTAGCCATATGGGTAAAGGATGTCTCCCGGTTTGGTGACTGATGGAATGTCAACTGGAAGTGTGCCTTTAGGTTTTGCCTGGCCGAATATCGCCATAACTCCGGCCGGAATATTAGGTTGAAGATAACGCCCGTTTGCGTATCCTTTAAAGCCATAGACAGCAATGAGTGCCTTAGCTTCTTCAAAATTGGCGGCATCATATGGGTTGCGCAGGCTCATTAAGACAAATTGTTTGTTGTGCTGCAGTGCGGCTTTCATCATAGCTCTCGGAAAGACGGTGGCCCATTTGCTTGAATCTGATATGCTGTCGTCGATGACACCGTCGTTGACGACAGGATCATTTTTCACGACGTAGGAGCCAGTAATGATATAATCAGCCTCTTTTACTTGTTTTTCATGCTCGGCATTAAATACTTGGTTGGCAAAATTGACTTTGCTGAGGGACACGGGTTTGATTTTCTTTCGCTTGATGAGATCGCGAATGGTTTGTTCAATCGAAGCAGTTTGTTCTTCGTAAGGCGCGACAATTAAGATTCGGCTGTCTTTTTTAGGTTTGAACGGCAAGGTGTGCTGTTCATTTTTTAATACGGTCACTGCTTTTTCAGCTATTTTTTTCTCGGCTTTCAGGTGACGCTTGCTTCCTACGATTTTCTGGGCTTTCGCTATTTTTTCTTTTAGGCTGTCGTCATTTCGAGCTGGATACATACCGCGTTTTATTTTCAGGGAAATGATTCGTTCTACCGATTTGTTGATTTGATGTACAGGAATGTCTCCGTTTTTCACGGCTTCTTTTAAGGCTTGAATAACACGTGCGAATTTCTGTTCTTCTTTCAGTGAAGTAACTGAGGCAGGCATTAATGCAATATCGACGCCGGCTTTTATAGCCATGACTACCGCATCTTCCTGGCCAAAGTGATCTGCAATTGCTTTCATATTGAGAGCATCGGTAACGATGATGCCATCAAAGCCCATTTCCTGACGAAGAAGACCTGTCATCACTTTTTTCGAGAGTGTAGCCGGAACCAAAACGTCCGATCCATCGAGTTTGCTTTTGTATGTGGTGTCGTCAAAGGCAGGAAATTGAACGTGAGCTGTCATCACCATATCAGCACCGGCATCAATTGCTCTTTGAAAAGGATAGAGTTCGACCTCACGAAGCCTTTCTTGATTATGGGAAACGAGCGGCAGTCCGTAATGGCTGTCAACGTCCGTGTCTCCATGTCCCGGGAAATGTTTGAGGGCAGAGGCGATATCTTGCCGCTGCAAACCCTTCATCGTATATAAACCGAGTCGTGCTGTCAGTTCTCGATTGGAGCTGAATGACCGTACGCCGATTACTGGATTATCAGGATTATTATTAATGTCCATAACAGGGCTGAAATCTGTATTAATGCCTAAGGCAGAAAGCTCCTTCCCAATAATGGTGCCGGTCTGATAGGCATTGATTCTGCTTCTGGCTGCGCCCAGCGCCATATTCCCTGGGAAATTAGTGCCCTCCCCTAATCTCGTTACGATGCCGCCTTCCTGGTCAATACTCAGGATCAGCGGGATTTTAGGGCTCGCCTTTTGGTAAGCGTCTGTCAGCTGTACAGTTTGCTTTGTTGTTTTTACATTTTCTGCAAAAAGAATGACGCCGCCGAATTGATATTTTTTGATGAGGCCGGCGACTTCCTCATTCATTTCTGTAAAGGCTTGCGGAGAGGACTCGCCCTCCTTTTTCCAATTTCTGAAATCGGGCATCAGCATCTGGCCGAGTTTTTCATCTAATGTCATGCGATTGACAATCTGCTTGGCGTCGGCTGAGCCACTGGATGAAGTGGCTTTTGTCTGACTGGCGCCGAGAAAACATGAAAGAAAGAGAACAGCTGAAAGGATAAGCGGAAAGACAGGTTTCATAGAAACTTCCTCCTATCGTTGAATCATTCATTCCATCGCTTCATAAATCGCGGTAATGACGCTCCCATAACTGCCTGTTGGAAATTGGTCACCCTCAAACACGTTTGGATTTTCCTCTGGATCAGCTACTGGTGAATGCTTTTTATTTGTTAACAATGCGATGCCTAAATTGTAGGTTGGATCAATGACGGTAACTGTCCCTGTCCAGCCGGTATGCCCGTAAGCCTTTTCACTGGCATAAGGGCCAAACATCCATTCCATGCTTTTACTTCCGTTTCGCCGCCAGCCAAATGCGAATGTCGGATCTGTTGCTGAAGGTGCTGTAAATAGGTCGGCTGTTTTTTGATCAAATAAAGAAACGCTGCGGTGTGATCCTTTGTTTAACATGACTTGCAGCAGAATGGCCATATCATCAGCATTTGAGAACAATCCGGCATGGCCGGACACGCCGCCCATTGAGTAAAACGCTTTTTCGTCATGAACTTCTCCTTGCAGCGTGTTTGTGCGGATGTTAGGGAAATGAATAACGCCGTCGCGCGTATTGCCCATACGTTCAGTAGCTGCGAACTGCTTTGGTTTAAAGCCTTTTTGCAGCGGATTGTACAAGGTATGTCTCAGTCCCAGCGGCTTGTAAAGTTCTTGCTCCGTGTAGATATCAAGCGGTTTACCGGTGAGTTTTTCGACAATACAGCCGAGGAGCATATATCCGATGTCACTGTATACGTGTTTTGTCCCTGTTTCATAATCGAGCGGGATTTTTGTCAAATATTCAATCGTTTTGTCCCGATCCTGAGAATAGTACATGCCGCCTTTTTCCGGCGTGTAAAAGTAAAAGCTTGAGGGGAGCCCGGACTGGTGCTGGAGAACATCGATGACACGAATCTTGTTTTTTCCTTTAATAAGGTCTCCCGGCTGATCTTTGAAATCAGGCAAATATGCAGAAACCTTTTCATAGACGTCGAGTTTTCCTTGGCTGACTAAGCGCTGCAATGCAAAATTAGTTGCGTACATTTTCGTATTAGAGGCTAAGTCAAACATCGTGCGGGTTTTCATTTTTACCGGACGGCGCAGCAGTTCTGATCCTTCGTACTTTTTACTGTAGCCGTATGCTTCTTTTTTTATGATGCGGCCATCCTTCACGACGACAAGAACGGCGCCTGGAAATCCTGCTGCAATATCCCGTTCAATCATCTGATCAGCCTTCCTTAGTTTCTTCGACGAGAATTGTGCAGTTTCTGCATTTATGGTTTTCGGCTCAACTTGGTAATCTGCTGTTTGCGCGAAGGTTTCATTTGGCGTCAATATAGATAGGATTAAAATGGCACTGAGTAAGGACAATGTTTTAGTTTTCACAGGCTTGCTCCTTTCCGTGCTTCTATCCCGTTACTATCCCAAAAACAGAAACAATTTAATCGAACTGAGAAGCCATTTCATCTTTATACCCGAATGCGTAGGTCAATAAAAAGCCGGCCGCGTATGAAATAAAGAGCCCGACGATATATAGGATGATTTGTGATGGCAGGACGAGAAAGGAAAGCGGCAGCCCGGAGACACCGATCGCAAAGGTGGCTACCTGAAAATAAGCTTGAAAAGCGCCGCCGATTCCGGCACCTAGGCACGCTGTTAAAAACGGACGGCCGAGCGGCAGCGTGACTCCGAAAATAAGCGGTTCACCAATGCCGAGCAGCCCCGAAGGAAGCCCTCCGGCGATCGCTTTTCTCAATGTTGTTTTTTTCGTTTTCACAAAGATGGCAAAGGCCGCGCCTACCTGTCCTGCACCTCCCATAGCCAGAATAGGGAGCAAAGGATCATTGCCGATTGAATTGATCAGTTCCATGTGCACAGGCGTCAAGCCTTGATGCAGTCCGGTCACGACGAGAGGAAGGAAGGTTGCGCCCAGAATAAAGCCTGCAGCGATGCCGCCGAAGTCCAGGATGGACAGAAGGCCAGATGTAATGGCATCAGAAAAGAAGCCGCCTAAAGGCATAAATACGACATATGTGACGATTCCGGTGATTAATAGTGAAACGGTTGGGGTGACAATGATATCGAGAGATTGAGGAATAAAACGGCGGATAAATTGTTCGGTGTAAGCAATGAATATGGCTGCGAAAAGAACTCCGATCAGACCTCCCCTGCCCGGAAGAAGCTGTTCTCCGAATAAACTGATCTTTGCGATCTCCGGATTAATAATCAAGATCCCTGCCAAAGCCCCAAGAGCGGGTGTACCGCCAAATTCTTTCGATGCGTTAATGCCGACGAGGATGCCGAGATATGTGAACAGTCCTGATCCGATGACTGTCAGGATAACAGCGATTTGTGATTCTGCAGAGAGCCATCCGGCTTGTATAATTGCTTTGGTAATCCCAGTGATTAAACCGGAAGCGACGAGTGCGGGAATAAGAGGGATAAAGATGCTGGCAATTTTACGTAAGAATAGTTTAAAAGGAGTGGCGTTTTTCCGATTTATATCTGCTTTCTTTTTGGCAGCTGCTTCTTTGACATCGACACCTTCTTCTCCTGACACGAGCTTTGAGAAAGCGGCTGTGACATGATTGACGACTCCGGTGCCGAGGATGATTTGTAAGGTTTCAGCTTCAACGACTCCTAATACGCCGTCCAGGTCTCTTAAGGCCTGAATATCTGTTTTGTTTTCATCGTAAGGCGTAATACGCAGGCGTGTCATGCAATGAGTATATGAGGAAATATTGGATTTTCCTCCGCATAGCTCAAGGATTTTCTTTGCGAGATGATTGTAGTTATTTTCTTTGCTCATCAAAACCCCTCCTCTTCAAGATGTCTTATTTTTTTCTCATAGATTGTATGGCTGCTCTCGTTTTATCGATATAGCCGGTTGTTTCTTCATACTGCTCAGCGGCCATGCCTAAAAACAAAACATCAATCATAAAAAGCTGAGCGAGGCGGGAGGAAGTGGCTGCACTTCGAATCAGGGCTTCGTTGGAATGTGCTGTGTACAACGGGACATCAGCCAGCGCAGAGACGGATGTCTGACTGAATTGTGTGAGGCTGATCGTTGTGATGCCTTTTTCCTTAGCCATGGTGAGCAGTTCAATGATTTCCTGCGTCTCTCCCGAAAACGAAATGGCGAATACGATGTCATCCTTATCTGCATTTGCAATTAAAGATGCCACAAGGTGAGTGTCTGAGAACGCGGTAGCTTGTTTATGAATGCGAAGCCATTTTTGCTGGGCGTCCTTGGCGACAATGCCGGAAGCCCCGACGCCGATAAAATGCACAGTGTGAGCTTTGAGAAGCAGAGAAACCGCTCGTTCCAGCTCTTTGTAGTCCATCAGGTCTGAAGTATCCTGAATGGCCTGAATGGCATTGCCGGCTGTCTTTTCAGAAATGGAGTGCAGCGGTTCGTGGGGAGCAATGTCCCGGTAGCCCTGTAAAGTAGGCTTTGCCAGATCCCCTGCTACTCTCATTTTTAAATCTTGAAATCCCTTTAATCCGAGTGATTTGCAGAGCCTGATGACGGCAGCGTCACTTGAATTGGCTAAGGCACTGATTTCACTAACAGTGCTTTCTATTGCTTTGTGGGGATGAGTTAGGATGTAATCTGCAAGTTTACGCTCGGATGGAGGGAGCTTGTGCTTCATTGATTGGATGATGGCTAAACCGCCTGCTGCCATTCTTGGTCTCTCCTTATCATGAATGGTAATTTTCGATTGCTTTGTCTATAAAACCGTTTGCTTCATTAAGCAATGTCTTAGCTTGTTCCTGATCTGTACGTGTTTTGAGCATGACGATTGCCGTTTTGACGTGATGATCGGCTTGTTCCAGTGTATTTCTGGCTGTGTCGTATGAAGCGTTTGTGAGGCTTTGGATGATGCTGATGGCACGTTCTTTTAGTTTTTTGTTGCTGACGTTGACGTCCACCATCAAGTTCTCGTAAACCTTGCCGATTTTGACCATTACTGCGGTGGATATCATGTTTAGAATCATTTTATGAGCGGTTGCGGCTTTCATACGTGTTGATCCTGTAATGGCCTCAGGTCCGACGACAACCTCAATGCTGTGATCCGCATCCTTGCTGATGGCGGAATTTTCATTACAGGTAAGGGCGATGGTGTGTGCTCCGACTTTGCGGGCGTATGTTAGGGCGCCTGAGGCATAGGGTGTGCGCCCGCTTGCTGCGATGGCAATGACGGTGTCGTTTGAAGTGAGGTGTATGTTTTTTAAATCCTCAGCTCCTGCTTCTTCACTGTCTTCAATGCCCTCTGCTGCCTGCATAAATGCTTTGGGGCCTCCAGCCATGATTCCGATGACCTGATCTGGGCTTACGCTGTAGGTGGGAGGACATTCAACAGCATCCATGACACCGAGTCTGCCGCTTGTGCCGGCGCCTGTGTATATGAGGCGGCCTCCATTTTGAAACGAGTCGTACGCGCAGTCGACAGCTGTTTTAATATCGGGGAGAACCTGCTGAACGGCGGCAGCAACTTTCAAATCTTCGTTATTAATCATTTTGAGGATGCCGAGCGTGTTTGCTTTGTGGATTTCCGCTGTTTGGCTATTACGTGATTCCGTTGTAAGACGGTGAAGGTTTAATGGTTCTGACATGAGGATGCCCCCTGTTTAAAAATAATATATCTTATTATTCAGTATATTCATCTCTGTCATGATATTTCAACTATGTTTTTATATTTTTGAAATTTTATTTCATGCAAGACTATAAGAAATAATGAAGAATCAGCTGTTCCCCGAGCGGTCCGATTCTTCGCCGTCCTTTATCAAGGAACCCGCTTTTCATATAAAGATGCTTTGCTCGTGTGTTCAGGTGATTGACGGCCAAGATGATTTCATCGCACCATGGAAAATAACCGCTCACAAAAGAGGGAAGCTGAAGCATTGCTTTTTTGGCATAGCCTTTTCCGTGATGCATAGCATTTAAAGACAGGGAACTGAGCAGTAAAGCAAATGGATTGTTAGAATAGGGTGCAAGCGTTTCTTTTGATGTATGTAAAATGAAAAAACCGACTGGCAGATCGTCTTTTAAGATGACAACTGGATATCGGTCCTGTATGCCCAGGGCCTGAGTCAGCACCTCTTTGGGGAGAGAGGTAAAGCGTTTGTCATCGTTATTTAGCGTGAATGATTGAAGCTCCGGCAAATGTTCAGGCTTATAGAAGGATAAAGAAATGTCTTGAGTCATGTGGCGGCCTCCTTACAATATGTCGTCTAGCTGGTTTTCTGAAATGACGCGGTAGCCCGCTTGTTTTAGCAGTGCGGCAGTCACTCCGCTGCCGGCGATTTTTTTGCCAGAGAATGTGCCGTTATAGATAAAACTGCTTCCGCACGATGGACTGTTTTCTTTTAATATGACGGCAGAGGCATTGATTTCTTTTGCGTAAGCTAATGTTTTAGCGGCGCCTTCCATATATAATTCTGTTACATCTTCTCCTGAAGCTGTCACGATTTTCGCGGTTCCATTGAGAACATCCTCGCCTTTGCCTCCGATGATCTCTGCAGGTTCGCGGGGAGTTGAGAAGCCGCCGAGAAGCTCGGGGCATGCCATAACTGCTTTATTTTCTTCGACGAGTTTTCTGATTTTCTCCGATGCGGCATGAGAGCCGTTGTATCTGCATTCAATGCCGCCAAGGCAAGAACTGACTAGAATCATATTGTTTTCTCCTCTCTTGATTTGTTTGTCTCTATCATAAAAGAAATGATAAATGTTGGGAGGCTTTTTCAGTTAAAAAAGGAGTTAAAAAGTTTGAAAATAAAAAATTTAATTTTCCTCTTTACAAACAGGGGGTAACCTGTATATAATAACTTTTGTCAGCTCGACGAGAACACAAACGGCCCGTTGGTCAAGCGGTTAAGACACCGCCCTTTCACGGCGGTAACACGGGTTCGAATCCCGTACGGGTCACCATTTGGAGGATTAGCTCAGCTGGGAGAGCATCTGCCTTACAAGCAGAGGGTCGGCGGTTCGAGCCCGTCATCCTCCACCATCTTGCCGGTGTAGCTCAATTGGTAGAGCAACTGACTTGTAATCAGTAGGTTGGGGGTTCAAGTCCTCTTGCCGGCACTCTTTTCTTACATCTATATGGAGGGGTAGCGAAGTGGCTAAACGCGGCGGACTGTAAATCCGCTCCCTCAGGGTTCGGCAGTTCGAATCTGCCCCCCTCCACCATTATTGGGCTATAGCCAAGCGGTAAGGCAACGGACTTTGACTCCGTCATGCGTTGGTTCGAATCCAGCTAGCCCAGTCACAGACACCTTTGACCAAAAGGTGTCTTTTTTCTATTTTTAAAACCATTCCAACTTCTAACTGTTCAGTCTGTATAGTAATTTTAAAAATATGTTAAGGTAGTTTATTCACGAATTACCATCTACACCCTGCCAAAAATTTGATAAACTTATTTTATAAAAAAGTTGAAACCTTTTGAAACGAAGCTCGTATACATACAGACCGGTGAAGGCAGAGGTTAGATAAATATGGAAATGATGATTAAAAAGAGAATTAAGCAAGTCAAAAAAGGCGACCAAAATGCATTTGCGGACATCGTAGATATTTACAAGGATAAAATTTATCAGCTTTGCTACCGTATGCTTGGCAATGTGCATGAGGCGGAGGATATTGCACAGGAGGCTTTCATCAGAGCGTACGTTAATATCGACAGTTTTGATATTAACCGGAAATTTTCAACTTGGCTTTATCGAATCGCGACCAATTTGACCATTGACCGCATTCGCAAAAAGAAGCCTGATTATTACCTCGATGCAGAGGTGGCTGGTACGGAAGGCTTGACCATGTATTCACAAATCGCCGCAGATGGGGTTTTGCCTGAAGATGCAGTAGTGTCGCTGGAGCTCTCAAACACGATTCAGCAGAAGATTTTAAAGCTTCCTGACAAATACAGAACAGTCATCGTATTAAAGTATATTGACGAACTCTCATTAATTGAAATCGGCGAGATTCTGAACATTCCTGTGGGGACTGTAAAAACGCGGATTCACAGAGGCAGAGAGGCTCTCAGAAAACAATTAAGGGATCTTTAAGTGGGGTGATGAAATGAGCTGTCCTGAACAAATTGTGCAGCTTATGCATATGCATCTTGATGGAGATATCCTTCCAAAAGATGAAGACGTATTAAAGGAACATCTTGAGACATGCGAGAAATGCAGAAAGCATTTTTATGAGATGGAAAAATCCATAGCGCTCGTCCGGAGCACATCGCATGTTGAAGCCCCCGCGAATTTTACCGCTAACGTCATGGCAAAATTGCCTAAGGAGAAGAAAAGAGCTTCTGTGAAAAGATGGTTCAGATCCCATCCCGTTATCGCAGCTGCTGCGGTATTCATCATTTTGATGGGCGGAGGTTTTTTAAACAGCTGGCATAATGACCACAATTTCAGCGTGTCCAAGCAGCCGAATCTTGTGGTGCATAACAACACTGTGATCGTGCCTGAAGGTGAGACGGTCAAAGGTGATGTCACTGTTAAAAACGGCAAGCTGATTATTAAAGGAAAAATTGACGGGGATGTAACCGTCGTAAACGGCGAAAAGTATATGGCCTCTGCTGGACAAGTCACCGGTCAGATTGAAGAAATCAATCAATTATTCGACTGGACATGGTACAAAATGAAGTCTGCGGGGAAAAGTGTACTCCATGCATTAGATCCAAATGGAAAAGAGTAAAGCGCGTCAGTCGCTTTGCTCTTTTTTTACGGGCTGAGAGGGCGGGCACATTTCACTTGCTAAATCGAAATGTGGTATAATGGGCTCGCTATGTAAAGTACATATGCGTAACACGTAAAACACAAAATACGAAATGACTGAATTCTTGGAGGACGAGGAAATGGCTTTTGAGGATATCCCTTTTTTGCAGTACCTCGGCAATGCCGTTGATATTCTCCTTGTTTGGTATGTGATATATAAATTGATTATGGTGATACGCGGCACGAAAGCGGTTCAGCTGTTAAAAGGAATTGTAGTGATCGTGCTTGTCCGTATGGCCAGCCAATACTTGGGCCTCAGCACGCTTCAATGGCTGATGGACCAAGCGATAACATGGGGATTTTTAGCAATTATTATTATTTTTCAGCCTGAGCTGAGAAGAGCGCTTGAACAGCTTGGCCGCGGCCGCTTTTTTTCAAGGAGCGGCACGCCTGTAGAGGAAGCGCAGCAGAAAACGATTGAGGCAATCACAAAGGCGATCAATTATATGGCGAAACGCCGTATAGGCGCCCTGCTGACCATTGAGCGGGATACTGGAATGGGGGATTATATTGAGACCGGCATACCATTGAATGCCAAGGTCAGCTCTGAGCTGCTGATCAATATTTTTATTCCGAACACTCCGCTTCATGACGGTGCGGTGATTATGAAGAATAATGAAATTGCCGCTGCCGCTTGTTATCTGCCGCTTTCGGAGAGCCCGTTTATTTCAAAAGAACTGGGTACGCGGCACAGAGCGGCTGTCGGCATCAGCGAAGTAACGGACAGTTTGACGATTATTGTGTCTGAAGAGACCGGCGGCGTCAGTGTGGCGAAGAACGGCGACCTTCACAGAGAGCTGACGGAAGAAGCACTGAAAGAAATGCTTGAAGCCGAGTTTAAGAAAAACACCAGAGACACTTCTTCTAACCGCTGGTATTGGAGGGGCAAGAAAAATGGATAAATTCTTAAACAACCGCTGGGCTGTGAAAATCATTGCTCTGCTTTTCGCGCTCTTGCTTTATGTGGCGGTTAACAGCAATCAAGCACCGACTCCGAAAAAACCGGGTGAATCTTTCTTTCCGACATCAACAATTGATGAAGCAACACTGACCGATATACC
This sequence comes from Bacillus sp. TSO22, assembly GCF_020223595.1. Classification (NCBI taxonomy): domain Bacteria; kingdom Bacillati; phylum Bacillota; class Bacilli; order Caryophanales; family Bacillaceae; genus Bacillus; species Bacillus sp. TSO22. Next base: position 430,652 of record NZ_JAHAWO010000014.1, on the reverse strand, counting down.
GGTCAAAGCGTATTATGATGATGAAAATTACGTCGTGACAGGTGTCCCGCAAACGGTTAATGTCACGATAAAAGGCTCGACAAGCGCCGTGAAAAAGGCTAGGCAGACAAAGAACTTTGAAATTTATGCCGACATGGAAAATTTAAAAACCGGCACACATAAGGTCGAGCTTAAGGCCAAAAACGTGTCGGATGGGCTGACAATCTCGATCAATCCGTCTGTTACGACAGTGACCATTCAAGAACGGACGACCAAAAGCTTTCCCGTAGAAGTGGAGTACTACAATAAAAACAAGATGAAAAAAGGCTATTCTCCGGAGCAGCCGATTGTCAGTCCGAAAAATGTGCAGATTACGGGATCTAAAAATGTGATTGATAACATTTCTCTTGTGAAAGCTTCAGTGAATTTGGAAAACGCAGATGAAACGATTGAAAAGGAAGCGAAAGTGACTGTTTATGATAAAGACGGAAACGCGCTTCCTGTCGACGTGGAGCCCTCGGTCATCAAGATTACCGTTCCGGTGACAAGCCCGAGTAAAAAAGTGCCTTTTAAAATTGAACGGACAGGAAGCCTTCCTGACGGTGTCAGCATAGCGAATATTGAATCCAGCCCCAGTGAGGTAACAGTTTACGGCTCTCAGGATGTGTTGGATTCTCTTGAATTTATTGACGGCGTCAGCTTAGATTTAAGCAAAATTAACAAGGATTCCGATATCGAGGCAGACATCCCGCTTCCTGACGGCGTCAAAAAAATCTCGCCGTCAAAGGTGATTTTGCATATTGAAGTTGATAGTGAAGCGGATCAAAAATTTGAGAATATTCCTATTAAGACTATAGGGCTGAGCAGCTCTCAAAACATTGAGTTTCTAGATCCTGAATCGCAGGCGATAGACGTGACGGCTAAAGGCTCTCCCGCTAATATAAAAAATCTGAAGAAATCTGATATTGAATTATATGTGAATGTTTCAGATTTAGATGATGGGGAGCATAGCGTGAAGCTTGAAGTAAATGGGCCTCAGAATGTAACCTGGTCCTTAGGGCAGAAAAACGCCAAAATCAAGCTGACGTCCAAAAAAAGCAATACATCAACTAATGATAACAGTGGCAATACATCAGGAAACCAGGATGACACAAATAAACAAACGAATGATCAAGATAACAAGCAGCAAGAAGATACAACGAACACTGATAAAGACAGCAATGATCAAAAACAAGACGAAAATAAAGATCAAAACCAAGATCAGGATGAGGACGAATCCACTGCGGATTCACAATCCTCATCGGAATAAAAAAGGAGCGATTATAAAATGGGCAAGTATTTTGGAACAGACGGTGTAAGAGGTGTCGCCAATAGTGAGCTTACACCTGAGCTGGCCTTTAAAGTCGGACGTTTCGGCGGTTATGTGCTGACTAAAGACAAACAACGTCCAAAAGTGCTGATAGGCCGCGATACACGGATCTCCGGCCATATGCTGGAGGGAGCCCTTGTCGCCGGACTTTTATCGATTGGCGCAGAAGTCATGCGTCTGGGTGTCATTTCTACACCTGGTGTCTCTTATTTAACAAAAGCAATGGATGCAGAGGCAGGCGTCATGATTTCTGCTTCTCACAATCCAGTGCAGGATAACGGCATCAAGTTTTTCGGGGGAGACGGATTTAAGCTTTCTGATGAACAGGAGGCTGAAATTGAGCGCCTGATGGACGAACCGGAGGATAAGCTGCCAAGACCGGTCGGAGCTGATCTCGGGCTTGTAAATGATTATTTCGAAGGCGGCCAAAAATATCTGCAATTCTTAAAACAGACAGCTGATGAAGATTTCACAGGTATTCATGTGGCGCTTGACTGTGCTCATGGCGCAACATCGTCCTTGGCGACACACCTGTTTGCTGATTTAGATGCAGATGTGTCAACAATGGGAACTTCTCCAAACGGATTAAATATTAATGACGGCGTCGGATCGACTCATCCAGAAGCGCTCAGCGCGTTTGTCAAAGAGAAAAACGCCGATCTGGGTCTTGCGTTCGATGGTGACGGCGACCGCCTGATTGCTGTCGATGAAAAAGGAAATATCGTTGACGGCGACCAAATCATGTACATATGCTCAAAACACCTGAAATCAGAGGGCCGTTTGAAGGATGATACAGTGGTTTCAACCGTGATGAGCAACCTCGGCTTCTATAAGGCGCTCGAAAAAGAAGGCATCAAAAGCGTACAGACAGCTGTCGGCGACCGCTACGTAGTAGAAGCGATGAAAAAAGACGGCTACAATGTCGGCGGAGAGCAGTCAGGACACCTTATTTTCCTTGATTACAACACGACAGGAGACGGATTATTGTCTGCTATTATGCTGATGAACACTTTGAAAGCGACAGGCAAGCCGCTGTCAGAGCTTGCAGCTGAAATGCAGAAGTTCCCGCAGCTGTTAGTCAATGTGAGAGTAACCGATAAATATAAAGTCGAAGAAAACGAAAAAGTAAAAGCTGTTATTTCTGAAGTTGAAAAAGAAATGAACGGCGACGGCCGGATTTTGGTGCGCCCTTCAGGCACTGAACCTCTCGTCCGTGTCATGGCTGAAGCGAAGACGAAAGAGCTGTGCGATGAATATGTAAATCGCATTGCTGAAGTCGTCCGGTCAGAAATGGGATTGGAGTAACGAAGTCTATAATTAGAGAGCGAACAAGACAAGCGAGATTTACATATGATAATTGTGAGACATGTGGCAAAGTTGTTTAAAAAACAATTGACCGTTCATGGCACATGCTGTAAAATCAAGCTTGTCTTGTTCTTATTTTCTCTGAGGAAGAAAAGACGGGATTATTGCTTCACCTATAATTATAGCGCCCGAACTAAGCGCCCGGAAAAAGGCTTAGTTGACGAGGATGGAGGTTATCGAATTTTCGGCGGATGCCTCCCGGCTGAGTATGCAGATCACAGCCGTAAGGATTTCTTCAAACCAAGGGGGTGACTCCTTGAACAAAGAGAAATCACATGATCTTCCAAAAAACATGTAGGAGGGGACGATTGAAAGTCCCCTTGAAATTTGACTTTCTTCGTCTCCTTTTACAATCTTAGGAGGAAGAAAAATATGTGTGGAATCGTAGGTTATATCGGTCAGCTTGATGCGAAGGAAATTTTACTGAAAGGGTTAGAAAAGCTTGAGTACCGCGGATATGACTCTGCTGGTATCGCTGTTGCCAACGAACAGGGAATCCATGTGTTCAAAGAAAAAGGACGCATTGCGGATCTTCGTGAAGTTGTGGATGCCAATGTAGAAGCGAAAGCCGGAATTGGCCATACTCGCTGGGCAACACACGGCGAACCAAGCTATCTAAACGCTCACCCGCATCAAAGCGCACTGGGCCGCTTTACACTTGTTCATAACGGCGTGATCGAGAACTATGTTCAGCTGAAACATGAGTATTTACAAGATGTAGAGCTCAAAAGTGACACCGATACAGAGGTAGTTGTTCAAGTAATCGAGCAATTTGTCAACGGAGGACTTGATACAGAAGAAGCGTTCCGTAAAACACTTACACTGTTAAAAGGCTCTTATGCAATTGCTTTATTCGACAACGAAAACAGAGAAACGATTTTTGTAGCGAAAAACAAAAGCCCTCTATTAGTCGGTCTTGGAGATACATTCAACGTCGTAGCATCTGATGCGATGGCGATGCTTCAAGTAACCAACGAATACGTAGAGCTGATGGATAAAGAAATGGTCATCGTCACTGATGATCAAGTTGTCATCAAAAATCTTGATGGTGACGTCATTACACGTGCGTCTTATATCGCTGAGCTGGATGCCAGTGATATCGAAAAAGGCACGTACCCTCACTACATGTTGAAAGAAACGGATGAGCAGCCTGTTGTCATGCGCAAAATCATCCAAACGTATCAAGATGAAAACGGCAAACTGTCTGTGCCTGGCGATATCGCTGCCGCTGTAGCGGAGGCGGACCGCATCTATATCATTGGCTGCGGAACAAGCTACCACGCAGGACTTGTCGGTAAACAATATATTGAAATGTGGGCAAACGTGCCGGTTGAAGTGCATGTAGCGAGTGAATTCTCCTACAATATGCCGCTTCTGTCTAAAAAACCGCTCTTCATTTTCCTTTCTCAAAGCGGAGAAACAGCAGACAGCCGCGCGGTACTTGTTCAAGTCAAAGCACTCGGACACAAAGCCCTGACAATCACAAACGTACCGGGATCAACACTTTCTCGTGAAGCTGACTACACATTGCTGCTTCATGCGGGTCCTGAAATCGCTGTTGCGTCAACGAAAGCATACACTGCACAAATCGCAGTTCTTGCGGTTCTTGCATCTGTGGCTGCTGACAAAAACGGCATCGATATCGGATTTGACCTCGTCAAAGAACTCGGTATCGCTGCGAACGCAATGGAAGCCCTTTGCGACCAGAAAGACGAAATGGAAATGATCGCCCGTGAATACCTGACTGTATCCAGAAACGCTTTCTTCATCGGACGCGGCCTTGACTACTTCGTATGTGTCGAAGGCGCACTGAAGCTGAAAGAGATTTCTTACATCCAGGCAGAAGGCTTTGCCGGCGGAGAGCTGAAGCACGGCACGATTGCCTTGATCGAACAAGGTACACCAGTATTCGCACTGGCAACACAAGAGCACGTAAACCTAAGCATCCGCGGAAACGTCAAGGAAGTTGCCGCTCGCGGAGCAAACACATGCATCATCTCACTGAAAGGCCTAGACGATGCGGATGACAGATTCGTACTGCCGGAAGTAAACCCAGCGCTTGCTCCGTTGGTGTCTGTTGTTCCACTGCAGCTGATCGCTTACTATGCTGCACTGCATCGCGGCTGTGATGTTGATAAACCTCGTAACCTTGCGAAGAGTGTTACTGTGGAATAAATTGTTTAACCCCTTTGGTTGTTTTTGTTGCTTTGAAATAAAGTCACGATTTTTGTAAAAAAGATGTGATGTTTAAAATAAAGTTACGACGTTTATAAAAATGTTGCGATGCTTTTTCCCTTAGATAATTTTTGTCTAAGGGTATTTTTCTATTTTAACAAAAGAGGCAGGTTACTAAAAATTATAAGGGGATTCCAATTGATTTTGGGTCCCCTTTTTACATAAATGATGTGACACCAATCTTACAAAAATGTAACTTTAATCTCAAATAATGTAATTTGATTCGATGGCAGGTCATCTAATTTTCTTTTACTATGTTCTAAAAAGAGATTGGATGGTGTTGGGTTTGGATATTTCAGAAGTTAATATATCACTGTTTAGACTAGTTAATGACTTAGGAAAAGAACATCCCTTTTTGAATCCTGTATTTAGTTTTATAGCTGAATATATGGTTTTTTTACTTGCACTAAGTGTTCTTTTTATTTGGTTTACAAGAGATACGGATAATAGAATTATGATTCTTTGTGCATCTATCGCTTTCATTTGTGCCTTTACGATAGGGAAGGTTGCAGGGGCATTTCACTCGAATTATCAACCTTTTGTTGAATTGGGAGAGGTTAATAAACTGATACATAAAGAAAAAGACAATTCTTTTCCAAGTGACCATACAATTTTATTCTTCTCATATTGTATTTCATTCTGGCTCTTTAAGAGAGGCTGGTCAATTTTATGGGTATTGTTAGCTGTTCTTGTGGGAGTCTCCCGTATATGGGTTGGGGTTCATTATCCTTTTGATGTTTTAGCAGGAGTATTAATAAGCCTAGCAGTTTCAACTTTTATATATTTAACATTCCCTAAACTAAAAGTTATTCAAACTACTATAAAAATTTATGAAAAATGTGAAAACATGCTTCTTTATCGCTTCAAAAGAAAGGAAAACAAGTCAAAAAATTTTTAGATTTATTCAACAATCGGGTGCTAATGTTCAAAAAATCGTAACCTAAAATGATCAAACTCTTTTATAAAGATTCGATCTGTATTCAAAACTGTAGAATCCATTTTGATCTATCTTTTTTTCTAAATGGATTCTTTAAATTTGCCGTAAACTGAAGGTTCATGTGTTATTTTTGATCATCCTTTATTTCAAAGCTACAGTTTTAGCCAAAGGGGTTTTTTGTTTTAAAGATGGCTATGTTTAGTTTTACAGATATTTAAGATTGCCATAAGAATATGAAAATATAAAGAAGGTATTTTCAAGGAAAGTGACATCTACGGAGAAATTGGGGAATTCTAGCTATAACAATATCCACAACAACTAGTTCAATTTTTTGGTCGTTAAGGCTGTTGAAAATAAAGTAGGAACCAGTATTCATTTATAGTTGCTAATTGAACTCAGTTATTTATTAAACAAGAAAATAGAAAATGATTATAAAATTTTTCTTGTATTTCTACAAAAAAAATTAGAATGGTAGATATCATAGGCCTTGGTTAAAGATTCAGGATGTATATTTAAAGGGAAAGAAGGATTTGATACTTCATTCTCCGTATTCCAACATCTTGACAATGTTTAAAATTTAGCATATCTTATACTTAACTTAATAATCGGCGCAGATGTTTATTTTTGTTTGTTATTAAAATTAGGCCTTTAGCATTCTTTTAATATTTCATTTTAAATTTTGATAGGGTGAAAAAGTATCCTAATAAAAAACAAAGAGTAACATAAGTCGATTTAATTTATAAATCAAGGTACTAAATTAACGATATTCCATTCCTTTAGACGGAACTTAAAATATTGTATATAGTAAAATGACCAATCATAAGGTAGCTCTTCAAAAAACTTTGCTGAAGTTAGTTGAAGTGAAGCCGACAATTTTCAAGATTCAATGACTAAGATAATCATTGAATCTTGAAGTTGTCGGCTTTTTTATTGGAAAAAATAAGTAATTATTCAAAGAGATAAAGAAATGTATATTCAATTACAGACAGAATTTTACCTAAGGGAGAATTTGAAATGTTGTTTTCGCTGAGTTTGTCATCATTATTAACATTATTTTTTATTATGCTTATTATTTCCGGGATAAGTGGCTTATTGTTTTTACATCCGCGAGTACCCTTAAGTTATGTTCGCATTCATATTGATATCTTGGCTTTACCGCTTTTGGTTTCCTTCCTGCTTCTTGCCAATAGTAGTGTGAATGGAGATATTGGCCCTTGGCACTTAGATTCCTTAGCTTGTTTAATGACTTTCTTTGTTCTTGCAATTGGTTTCGTCATTCAGCGTTTTTCTGTACGTTACTTAATGGGAGATCGATCATATCGAAAATATTTTACGCTTTTTACTTTCACTACAGGTGCTGCTTCAATTACATGGTTAAGCGGTGATCTCCGCTTGATGGTTATATTTTGGGGAGCAACTCTTGTCGGTTTAACCTTACTTATAAGGTTAAACAGTGCTTGGCATGTGGCTAGTGAAGCAGCCAAGGTTTCTGGCCGGTTATTTTTGTTAAGTTGGTTTTCTTTGTTTTTCGCGATGATTTGGCTTTTTCAAGTCACAGGTCAATGGCGGTTATCATTGGTTTTAACAAATGAAAGTTTAGCTCAACTGGGGATTTGGGAGAGAACAGGGATTCATTTATTGATTGTGTTAGTAGTGATCATTCCTGCGGCTCAATGGCCATTCCAAAGATGGTTAATTGAGTCTATTGTTGCTCCAACTCCTGTTTCTGCGATTATGCACGCAGGTTTAGTAAACGCAGGCGGGATTATACTAACTCGATTTTCACCTCTATTTAATGGTGGTATAGCATCGATTATTTTACTTCTGCTTGCTGGCATCTCGGTATTGATTGGAACTGGTATTAGTTTGGTCCAGGTTGACTATAAACGCCAGCTAGTAGGCTCCACGATTGCACAAATGGGTTTTATGCTCATTCAGTGTGCATTAGGAGCCTATATAGCAGCCATTATTCATCTTATTTTACATGGTTTATTCAAAGCTACGTTGTTTTTACAGGCTGGTTCAGCAGTACAGCGGCATGAAGGATCGACTCGGGCTAATGAGGGATCATCCTATTTATGGATCGCGGCTGGCCGTACGTTAGCCTTAGTGATAGGGGTTGCTTTTTGGCTCGCTGCTCCTGGAGAGGGGTATCAATTCATCAGTGCGCTGATCTTAGGGTGGTCATTGTCCGTTTCTTGGACTCAGCTCGTAGCTTTTGGAGAGGGGAAAATTGGCCGAATTGTTGGCTTAATATGTTTAGGAGGAGCAGCCCTCGTCTATTTTATCATTCATAACCTCTTCTATAAGTGGCTGCATACAATCGATTTTCAAAGTGTTCAACCTCCAATGTCAGCTGTCATCATTGTTGTATGTCTCTTACTATTTGGCAGTGCTTTAGGTACGTGGGTTGCTCGTCATCGTTCTTCAGTGCTCTTCGCGGTAATCTATCTTTGGTTAGTTCGATTAGGTGAAGCAAAACCAAAGTCAGTAGAGAGTCACCCAGACTACCTTAAACAATATTTATCATAAGGAGCTAATCTGAGATGGGCATTACATCCGTATTAACGAAAGAAAATGTAAAAAAGAAAGATACAGATATTGATGTTCAAAGTGATCTTAACGTTTTAATTACATCCGCCAGCCGAGTGATTGCGCCACTTTGGCCTATTTCCACATTTGCTGCACGTAATCCGTGGATGGGGCTTGAAAACCAATCTTTTGATCAGGTTGCAGGTTGGTTGAAAAACACTCGGGATGTTGATATATACCCTAGTGCATCTATGATCCGTTCAGCAAAGAATAAAGGTGAGATTGATGAAGATTTTGTGGAAATGGGGCTGCAGCGCTGGCTTGATTCACATTCCTTTAACATCCCGCGGGACGTGGCAGAGCGATTTTGCCATGCTGGATTAAAACTAGATCCACTGCCTTCCGACCTTTTATCATCACATAAGCTGGAAAAATTGGTGAATGAATGTAGTGGATTGGATCATATCGAGAATGTTTTTATGCAACCAATAAGTTCATATATAGAGAATCAAGATGGTGAAAGGTTAGTCAATATCCTAGATCATCATGTCATTAAGTGGTGTAAATTATATCTTGATGACTCTCAAGCGGGTTGGACAATGCCCAATCGTGAGGAAGGTTTCTATCGTGCCTGGCAGCATCTCATTCAGTATGATCCAGCACTTAGTAAAAAGCAGCGTGAAAGGTTAAAAGGTTGGCCGCAAGAGGCACATTTGGCTTTACAAGAAGCGTTATTCGCACTAGAAATCCCCGAATCAGAAATCCAGCGTTATCTTGAAGGTCATTTACTTTCCTTACCTGGATGGGCAGGGATGATGCTTTGGCGCTCCCAACAATCGAGCCATGAACATGCACTCCTGACAGATTATTTAGCGGTCCGAATATCCATGGAGTGGGCTCTTATAAAGCCATATTTACCTATTCATAATGAACGATTTGAGAATAAAATTTCAACTGCTCCCCTTATAGCAGCTTGGATTCATTGGGGGGGCCTTACATTAGAGGAATGGCCACAGATGTCGGCCGATGAACAAAACGAATATTTATCATTTGCCTACAGCTTTGATGAGAAACTTCGCAGGAAACTTTGGTTAGAAGCTTGGGAACAAACATACACTGATCGATTAAGTCAGAAGATCATCTCAAAACAACGTGAAACCAATGGTAAAAAATCTGCATTAGCTCAATTGGCATTCTGCATCGATGTACGATCAGAGCCTTTTCGTCGTCAACTAGAAAAAAAAGGTCCATTTGAAACGATTGGTATTGCTGGTTTCTTCGGGGTGCCGATTGCAACTTGTGAACTTGGCAGTCAACACAGTCATGCCTCCTTGCCGGTCATACAAAAACCGCAAAATACAATAAAAGAGTTCGTAGATGAAGATGTACTCGAAAAATACAACCAACGCACGCAAGCGGTTCATTCATTAAGCCATACATTTAAAAAGATGAAACAGAATGTACTTACGAGCTTGCTTCTGCCTGAGCTAAGCGGGCCTTGGCTTAGTCTGCAAATGGTAGCACGTAGCTTTGTGCCAAGAAAAACGGATCGTTTCATTCGTAATCTCCGTGAGACTTGGTTACGTAAACCTGATACAAAACTCTCGCTTCATCATGAGTATGACACAGAGGCAGAAATACCTGTAGGTTTTACTGAAGAAGAAAAAGTGAACCATGCTCGGCAAGCTCTAAAAATGATGGGATTAACAGAGAATTTCGCACCATTGGTCGTGATATGCGGGCATGGCAGCCAAAGTATCAATAACCCTTATGCGGCAGCTCTTGACTGTGGTGCCTGCGGTGGGGCGGCCGGTGGATTCAATGCAAGAGTTTTAGCTGCTTTATGTAATCTTTCAGAGGTAAGAGAAGCTCTTTTAACTGAAGGAATTAAAATCCCTGAGGATACGGTTTTTGCTGCCGCTGAACATAATACAACGGTGGATGAATTACATTGGCTTTATGTACCAGAGCTTTCAAAAGCTGCACAGGAAGCATTTGAACGTATCGAAGCTGTTATGCCGAAAGTGAGACATAACGTAAATTCAGAACGTCTAGCCCAATTACCGAATGTCCAATCGAAACTTAAAAACCCGAAGGCTGAGGCACACCGATTTGCGGAAGATTGGAGTGAGATACGTCCGGAATGGGGACTGGCTCGTAATGCCGCTTTTATTATCGGCCAACGTGAACTAACTCAGGATTGTGATTTGGAAGGAAGAGCCTTCCTTCATAATTATGATTGGAAGCAGGACGAAAGCGGTGAACTCCTAGCAAATATTATTGCAGGACCTGGAACTGTGGCCCAATGGATTAATTTACAATATTACGCATCAACGGTAGCACCTCATTATTATGGCAGCGGAAATAAAGCAACTCAAACCGTTACTGCAGGTCTTGGAGTTATGCAGGGGAATGCAAGTGACTTGTTAGCCGGACTGCCTTGGCAATCCGTCATGCAATCAGATTATGAGGCTTATCATTCTCCTCTTCGTTTGTTAATTGTCATCCAAGCACCTAGAGAATATGTAGAACGGTTATTAAATAATGACTCAGTATTTCTCCAAAAAGTTCAAAATGGATGGGTCCGACTGGCTAGTATTGATCCAGAGGGATGCTGGGAAAGCTGGTAATTATGAATCTAAATATTATCAAATGGATTTGTTACTCAATATAAAAATGAAAAACATAAAGAAGAGGTGTGCTATATGAATGGAAATCAAAATAAAAAAGTATTATTTTTGACGGACATTGAAAACGGCTTGGAGCCTATTTTACAAGAAGTGACTAACACTCCAGCAGAAAATATGCTGACTATACAAAGCTATGGTGCCGGTATCTCACATCCTTATGGAGAAATAATGAGGTCTGTTATTTTTGCGATTTACCAGGAAGATGTTGAGGAGGTTGTTGTTGTAGGAACAAAAGATAAGAGGACTTCCACAGGTAATGTACTAACTCAACTTGAGACAATGAAGGATAAAATACAAACATTAGATTATCTTTTTCAAAATTGTAAGCCTGAATTTTTAGGTGGTACGGTCGATGAATGGCTAAATGAACATAGTACTAGTGTTGAAAAAAGTGTTGATATCATTCGTCAGCATCCACTAGTGCCGTCATATGTTAAAGTTAGAGGTTTACTCGTTCATCATAAGGATGGAAAAGCCTCAATTGTGGAGGTGCCTGATGTTAAAACAGGTCAAGCCCTACCTGATCATTGCTTGTCATGATGAAATGAAGGTTCAGCTTCTAAACGCACCCATCTATGGAGAAAGAAGCAGTTCTAAGGAGATTGTATGAACGCTAATTTAACTGATTTTGTAACGAAAACAATAGAGGAAATGAGCTCGTTTGATCGAGAAAATATGGAATGTATGAAAAAAGTAATTAGAAAAGCAATCGATTTTTATCATTTAAAATCCTATGAAGAGGTTGAGGAAACCCATTTAGGGAGCGTTCGATTTTTGCATGTCCACTCTATGATGGAAGAAAATATGTTATCCAAAATGATAGTGGTCTCAAGAAACGGTAAAACTGATTTGGATATTGAAGGTGTATATGAAGGACATGTTGTAAGAGAATATTAATGAGACGAAATAACTAATAGAATATGCCAATTTTTTTGCCAGGAGATGTGTTGTATATGAAAAAAACGAAAGGTTCTATTGAATCAGAGATCAGTAAGTCCATTACTCAATGGGAGAAGGATTATCTTGGGCGTGGGTCTGTATCTGTTAAAACTGATATACTGCGGGATATGATCATCGTTAATTTAAAAGGAATTTTAACACCAGCTGAATACGCAGTTTGTGGATCAAAAGAGGGGATGTTATCTATCAAACAAACTCGTTCAGAGCTAGTTGAATCAGGTATAGAAGGTCTTAAGGATATTATCCTTACGATAACTGGAGAAGAAGTGAAAAGTTTTCATACTGATTTAAGCTCCCGGACAGGTGAACGAGTGATGGTATTTAAATTATGTAATGATTTAGAGAAAAATCTTTAATATAAAGAATTAAATGTTTGTCAAAGAGGTTGGAAGCTGATTGAACATAATCAACTTCCGCTTCTTTTTTTAGAGTTATGCCATCATTGTTTTAATTCACAATCTAAGCGGACGCCAAAATTAACAAAGCCACTGCCGGGTTTCCCCCAAAGAGTACAATGACATGATTATGAGGCTGATAATAATTTAAGCGGGGAAAAAAGTCTTGAGTTTTTGATTATGCTGTCTTCAGTTCCATTTCATGAATTAGTCAGAAATAAACCTTCAAGGATGAATATCTATAAAAAGAAGTCAAGCATCAAAAATTTTTTAAAAAACGAATTGACATATCGGAATATAACGATATAATAATTGTCATGGAACCAATTGAAGTATTCAAAGCCTTATCAAATGAATCAAGGCTGCAAATTTTACAATGGCTGAAGGAGCCTGATCGTCATTTTGCACCCCATGAAGGGATTGATATGAACACAATCGGGGTATGTGTCAGTCAAATAACAGACAAATTGAAAATGACGCAATCGACGGCTTCCCAATATCTCACCATCCTTTTAAGAGCCGGCCTGATTAAGGCGGAACGAATCGGAAAGTACACGTATTACAAAAGAGATGAAGAAGCAATTGGGAAACTTGCTGACTTTCTTAAAACAGAGATATAAAAATAAACATCAAAAGATGTTTATTTTTACGCCATACATATCGACATATTACGATGTGTTTATTTTTTAATTTAACATATCGATAATTCGTGATATGTTGTTCTAATAAAATTAAGGAGTGAACGTTTATGTCTAACACCTGGAAAATTTATATGTTAGCCATTGTCAGCTTTTTAGTCGGAACTTCAGAGTACATTATTTCGGGTATTTTGGATCACATTGCTCATACACTCGGGATAACTTTGGCTGCCGCGGGCCAGCTTATAACGATCTTTTCACTTGTCTATGCTCTTTCCACACCCGTACTTATGGCATTGACAGCAAGTATGGATAGACGCAGATTGATGATGTATGCTCTCGGTTTGTTTGTGTTCGGCAATATCTTGGCCTTTGTCCTGCCTGGTTATGGATGGTTTATTGCTGCTCGGATCATTATGGCGATGGGAGCAGGTATGGTTGTTGTCACCGCATTAACGATTGCCGCTAAGATTGCATCGGAAGGGAAGCAAGGCAGTGCCATCGCTACTGTTGTTATGGGATTTACCGCTTCTTTAATCATTGGTGTTCCGCTTGGAAGAATGATAGCAGTAGCATTAGGCTGGAAGTCTGTATTTGGTGCAATTGCTTTGTTAGGATTGATCGCAATGGCCGTTATATTCTTTACTCTTCCGCATACTGAAGGGGATAAGCCTGTACCTTTGCTTCAACAGCTTGCTCTTTTCAAAAAACGGAAAGTGGCGATGGGATTATCAATCACTTTCTTCTGGCTCGGGGGATATTCTGTTGCTTATACCTATCTGTCACCGTATCTCTTGAACATTTCAGGAATAAGCGGCAAGCTGCTTAGCGGTGTTTTGCTTGTATTTGGAATTGCCAGTTTGGTTGGATCGAAGTTTGGGGGATATAGCACCGATAAATGGGGAGTGCCCTTTACACTTGTTGGCGGGATGACATTGCATATCATCACACTGATTCTGCTATCATTTGTCACTCATTCCTTTATCGGTGTGTTGGTGATTCTCATATTATGGTCGTTTGCCGCATGGTCTACCGGTCCGACACAGCAATTTCACCTGGCTACAATAGAACCAGAAATGTCAGGTGTTTTGCTCAGTATTAATCAGTCCATGATGCAACTCGCTATGGCAGTTGGCGCAGGGATAGGGGGCGTTTTTGTAGAAAACGTATCATTGGCTTCGATTACCTGGATTGGTGCGTTAGGGGTTATGATTGCCATTATTTCATCATTGTTGATTTTCAATTCGCAACCGAAACAAGCGCTAAAAGATATCAATCGATAATACACTGCTTTGTTTTAGTTCTTAAAATTCAATTGCCCTAATATATATTAGATTGCATAGTTACCAGTCCATGTAGAGCCGTCCTTTTTAGATCGTTAGGAATTTTTTGATTCTATAAGTTTAGATGAATTTAATGAATAAGACCTCTTTGGTTAACTGACCAAAGGGGTCTTTTGTGTCAGTGCTCAGCAGATGCGAGATAACATTAAAAAAGGCGGCGGAGTTTCTTATAATGGGATCTCACAGGATTATTTACAATGTTTGTAGTATTTAAATGTTAATTGGAAGATAATGCACTTTCCGGTATATCCTTATGGAATACGCTGAGTGTTTATTATCAAACGAGAGAGGGGGCACTTTTATGAAATCAAATGGTGATGAATTGTCGTTATCTGTTCAGAATTTAGCGAATACAAATGAGATCACAATTGTTCAAGCGATAGGGGAGCTAAAGAGATCAGGAAAAGATGCAATACCTGTTTTGGTTGAGGCCTTAAAAGAGGAAGGCTCTTTATGTAATATCGCTGCGGCTGTTTTAGGTGAGTTTGGGGAAGATGCGAGTGAAGCAGCGGAGGAGCTATCACGTTTATTAACAAGTCATGCCGAAGATACACGAATGGCTGCAGCCATTTCACTCATGAGAATCGGGAAGCCCAGTCTGCCCTTTGTCATCAAAATCGCTCAAGAAAGTGAAGGGCAATCATGCTTTTGGGCATCCTGGTGTATTGCATGGATCGATCCGGCTTGCATTGAACCGAAGATGTATGAATGCCTGAAACACGAGCATGAACATCCTTCAGGAATAGTTGCTCCGTTTGCAGCTGAAGAGGCATTAGGAAAGCTGATTGCTTTTCAGCTGAAAGATAAGGAGGATTGAAGGTAGGATAGTAGATATGGAGGTTTTGTATCGCTAAGCAGATGACACCTTCATGGGATTTTCGGTAAAAATAAGAATGGACGAGAATTTCTTATTGGCGGTTATCGGCAGCCTTCTCAAGGAGAAAGATATTGAGGAGGCTACCGCTTATTTCTTATCTGTCTAGTTGCCATAAATAAGTTTAATCTTTCACAGACTGGACAATACATTCCTTAATCAGCTTCCACCTGTCACGAGCATTCATAATCAATTCCGATGCAATTGCTACAACCAAGTCTTTCTCCGGAACACAGCAAATCACATTCCCGCCATCGCCCAGTGCTGAGTATGAGAAAACGCCATCCTCATCACGCAGCCACCATAGATAACCGTAGTTATTGGGGTTTATCTCTGTTGATTCGTCAATCCATGATCTCCGAATGATCTGTTGATTGTTCCAAGTACCATGATTCAAATATAGATAACCAAACCGAGCCATATCCCGTGGAGTCAGCGTAAGTCCCCATCCTCCGGTTGAGTTGCCGTCCGGGTCATTTACCCATCCCTTCACGTTTTTTCCGAATAGATCGTCAAAGCCAAATGATTTCATACCATAATAGGGGATTTCTTTCATGCCGATCGGTTTAAATAAGTACTCGTTGGCAAACTCGCGGGCGCTCTTGCCTGTGCTGCAGGTGATGATGGCTGATAGCAGGTGTGCACCTGCGGTGGAGTATTTAAAAGTGCCGATTGTGCCTCCTTGGCCCAGCATGGATAGGGAGTTGTCATTGTGAGAAGGTGGCGTATGGTGATGCCTTGTTTTTGTTTATATAGGAATATCCGGGACGTATTCAGGGAAAGAAATATTTATTCTGATAAATTCCAAATATAAGAAGCTAAATTTTAAATAAATGGATCTATTAAAAGGATAAAATCGAAAAAGCTAATATATAGGTTAACGTAAAGATAGTATGTCGCGTTCGAAAATGGTTTTGATAGCTTTTAATATTAATTTATAGGATTATAATTTAACGAGTATCGAGAAAAAAATAACCAACAAATTCCTAAACCTAAACTTTAGATCCCGGAAAATAATTATATGATTAAAGATCAACAAGTAAAATATTTGAAAAAAATGTTGAAAAAAGGTATACAAAATGATATTATTACCTATATAAGTTATGAATTTCAAAAGGAGGAATAAAAATGAAGAAAAAGATTGCTGCATTTCTACTATTAACAATAGTAGCGATAAGCACGATAATTCCTGTCGCAGCATCAGCTGGCAGCGGGGAAAAGTGGAACTATGGTTATGACAAAAAGAAAATGCAGGATTACAATGATTATTATCATTGGCTTTATCGTCACAATTCGTCAATAACAAAAAAAGGTATAAATTATCCGGGGCGTATTGCTCAACCTAGATATTGGTCTAAATTAAGGCTCGATTATACAGGCCCTTATAAAGTCACCTACCACAAACATGTTTACAATAAGTAAATTTTTCAAAAGGGATTTATATTATAATATATAAGTCCCTTTTGTATTAGGATAAATAAGGAGATAATATGATTGAAATAAAAAATATGAACAAATCTTTTAATGAAAGAAAAATTTTTGAAAACTTAAATTTGGTTATTGAACCTGGGGAGTTTATTGGAATTATAGGAAAGAGTGGAAAGGGGAAAACTACATTACTAAATATAATTGGTACGTTAGAAAAAGCAGATAGTGGTTCTATAAAAATATTAGATAGAGATATAAGTAGAAAACAAAATAAAAGATATTTACTTAGACATCACTTAGGATTTATATTCCAAAACTATGCATTAATTGATAATGCATCTGTGAATGAGAATCTAGAAATTGCCCTTAAACATAAGAAGATGGATAGACAACAAAAAAGAAATGCTATGTCTTCTGTACTAAAAGAAGTTGGTTTGGACAAATATGGTAAAGAAAAAGTTCATACATTAAGTGGTGGAGAACAACAACGCGTTGCCATTGCTAGACTGCTGCTTAAAAATCCTACTTTGATTTTAGCTGATGAACCCACGGGATCTTTGGATGCTGAAAACCGAGATATTATAATATCTCTTTTTCAAAAACTACATAAACAAGAGAAGACAATCATTATGGTCACTCACGATAAAGAACTAATAAAAATCTTTTCAAGAACTCTACAATTATAAAGGGGGAATAGATTGTGAAAAAATTATTATTCCTTCTCGTAATTACAACCTTTATAGTTGTAAGTTTCTTATCGATAAAGCAATTTGAATTTTTACAATTTCAATCTTTTAATCATGATAATGTTGATGATGCATGGAATGTTGTTATAGATGAAGGGAATACTAAAATAAGTAAAAATGATAATTTCAAGATGTTGGAACAAATAGCGTTTGAAGCGAAAGTTAATTTACAACGCATATCGTATGAAAATAATAGTAATAATAAGGATAAAATGGTTTATTATGTTGTTCTCTATAATGCATCTGAATATTTTAAAGATCTAAAACTAAAATCCGGAAAATTTTTACAAAGTAATAGTAGTTCTAATGATTTTCTATCTACTGTTCAAACGAAGAATAAGCATCAGATTGGGCAGTTAGAGATATTTCATAGTTTTGAACCTATTGAAATTAGGCCAATGATTGCTGCGGAAAAAAGAAAAGATATTAAAGGTACTTATACTCTTATAGGTGAAAAACAGGCTGAAAATTTTAAGAAAATCGCATTACAGCATGGTTTTTCAATTAAATTATCAAAAAATGAAAATTCGCAAAGTGTGAGTACATCATATCCTTATCAAGAAATGATGTATATAGGATTATTAATTTTATGCTTATTGATAATGCTTACAATATTATATGATTTAAGTAATAACTATAAAGAAATTGCTGTTAGGTATATGTTCGGATGTAATTTACTCGATATAGGATTATATCTATTAAAAAGATATATTCCTATCCTTATAAGCTCCTTGCTTGTTGGAAGTTTAGGTTTAATATTATATTTATATTGGTATAATCACTACCAACAATTCATTGAATTTTTATATTTTTTATCAAAAAACATTGCTCTGCTATCAATAATACTCACAATCATTCTTTTAATAGTATGGTTTAGTACTGGAAGTATCAATATCCCGCAAATGATTAAAAATAAAAAACCAGTAAGAATGTTTTTTTATTTAAATATTATTGTGCGGTTTGTATTGGCAGTTTTTCTATTATTAGGTTTAGAGCAGGGGATTAGCAAATTTCAGGTGTTAAAAAGCACGGTTTCGAATCAAGAAAAATGGTCTTTGTTAAAAAATTATTCTTATTTAGGGATGATAGCTTCCCCAGAACAAAAACAAGAAACCCTTAATTTTCAAAAAGATAAAGAAAAGCGGAAAAAAATCCACCTTTTATATGAAAAACTAGAATCTCAAGGAGCGTTTTATATATATCCTTCGGACTATTACTCGAATGATTCGCAAATTTCTTCACAAGATATAAATCCATGGGGAGAAGAAGGAAGAAAAGTAGAAATTAATAAGAACTATTTATCGGTTAATGTGATAAAAGATATTTATGGGAAAGACGTGGAAATACCTCCCTCTAATAAAGGTGAAATAAATGTGTTGGTCCCAATAAAATATAAAATGTATAAAGAAGATATTGAAAAATCGATAGCTGAAGATTATAAAGGTATTTATGATATAAAAACCGCTGCTCCTGTAAAAGTAAATATTATCTATGTTCAGAATAACCAATCTTATTTTACGTATTCTACAAATTCAGCTCAAAACAGTAACTATAAGATTGTAGATCCGATTGCTGTAATAGTTAATAATAAATTTGACCCTTTGATACTGGCTAATAATATTTCTATGGGATATGGTTTTTATACTAAAATTAGTGAAGGTAAAGATCCTTTCAAAATAATAAAAAGGACATTAGAAGAATATGAATTAAACAATATATGGAATCCTGTATCTATTGCTTATTCAAATGTCGAATTAAAGATAGCCAATGATAAAGAAGCACTGCAGTTAATGACTATATATTGTGGAGTATTTCTTTTGTTAGCTGTTGTATTATTAATTTTTTCGGCAGTTTATTACTTAGAAATGAACAAAAAACTATTATCAATACAATGGATATTTGGTTATAGCTTTTTTGAGAAGCATAGTTTGATCTATCTCTCTGTATTGGTTTTCTGGAGTCTGACTTTTATGGTTAGCTTTTTTGTATCTGGTAATATTGCGTTATTAGGTGAAATAGCCTTAGGGTTGGCCATTTTAGACATAGTGTTAACAAGTATATTATTGATTATGAAAGAATATAATATTACTAAACAAGTCTTAAATAAAGAATGAATAATATGGATTGGGGGTAAACATTTTTGAAAAGAAAAATAAAGTTTCTTATGGTTTGTTTAGCATTTGCATTATTATGTCTAACTATAGCTGTCTATTCCTTCTCAACGAATAAGCCGGATGATGAAAATAATGTTAAAAACCAAGTGGGAAAAACACAAAAACAAGATCGCTCAAATTCAGCTAATATGGTCTCTGATCAAGATCATAAATACTATGTCATCTATATAAAACAGAAGAATGGTACAGGCTCATCGTTTGTGCCTGAAAAGCTAAACCCTGGTTTTACAAATGACTCTGATGATTTTAACGTAAGTATTTCCTTTGATGATAAAGGGAATATAATTAATAACGATAAGGTAATTGAAGTGGAAGATTTTTCATTATCGGATTCTAATAAGAAAAAAATTAGAGAAATAGCTGGTGCGGATAATTATGATGCAGCTTTGAAAGAGGTTGAAGATCGTGTGTTAGAGACTAAGGAAGATTTAGAAGAAAATTCTAACTTTAATAGTTAGTTAATATACAATTATCAGTATAGACCGCCGTACATATGAGGTGGTCTTTTTGTAGAGGATTCAATATTTAATAAGGTTTATCAGAAATTTATTTTCATGTCGTATCCTTTCCGTATCACGTGAAAGGAGCATCATATGAAAACTTTATGGAAAGTCCTAAAAATCATTTTTGGCAGCTTGGCTGCTTTGGTTTTGCTTGTTTCCGTCTCCGTTTTTATTTATCACCATTACCAGCTAAATAAGGAGGCAGCCTTGCTCAAAGGTAAAGGAACAGTAGTCGATGTTGACGGTAAAAAGATGAATGTGTATGAAGAGGGAAGCGGGAAGGATACGTTTGTGTTTATGTCCGGTTCGGGGATTGCTGCGCCTGCTTATGAGATGAAAGGTTTGTACAGTAAGTTTTCAAAAGAAAACAAGATTGCTGTCGTTGATCGGGCTGGTTATGGATACAGTGATGTGTCTAATGATGACAGAGATATTGACACGGTACTGGAACAGACGAGGAAAGCGCTTATGAAAAGCGGAAATAAGCCTCCTTATATTTTAATGCCTCATTCCATATCCGGGATTGAAGCGATGTATTGGGCGCAGAAATATCCTAAGGAAATTAAGGCGATTATTGCGATGGATATTGGATTGCCTCAGCAGTATGTCACGTATAAATTAAGCGGGATTGACAGACTGAAAGTGAGAGGGTTCCATCTGTTAACTTCGATTGGTTTTCATCGGTTTATGTCTTCCGCAGTATATAATCCTGAGGTGATTCGGCAGTCGTTTTTAACTGATGAAGAAAAAGAAATCTATAAAGCCATTAATTTTAAGCAATTTTTTAATGCAGATATGGAGCATGAGCTTTTACAGTCTTACCAAAACGGCAGGAAATCTGTGAATCTGCCGGCGCCAAAAGAAACTCCCGTCTTGATTTTAGATGCGGTCTCTGACCAAAATAGAAATTCAAAGTACGCCATACAAAACCGAAAAGATTATGAAGCGTTTGCGGCTCAATTTAATACAGCTGATATAAAGGAACTGAGGGGAACACACAGTATTTATTTATATCAGCCTGATCAAATATATAAACTTTCCATGGAGTTTATCAGAAAGGTTCGCTAGGATGAAGAGTTATCATATTTTAATCGTTGAAGACGATGTGATGATTGGTGATTTGCTGCAAAAGATTTTGCAGCGTGAGGGATATCATGTGATATGGAAAACAGATGGAGCGGATGTACTTTCGGTAATTCAGAAGGTGGATTTGGTCATTATGGATGTGATGCTGCCGGGTGAAGACGGATATCAAATGTCTGCAAAAATCAAAAAGCTGGGGCTGCGCATTCCGGTCATTTTTCTCTCGGCCCGCAATGACATGGACAGCAAGCTTCAAGGGTTGCAGATCGGCGAGGATTATATGGTGAAGCCCTTTGATCCGAGAGAGCTGCTATTAAGAATGAAGAATATGCTTGAGCATCATTATGGCACCTTTACGCAAATCAAACATTTGTATATTGATGCGGAAACCAAAAAAGTGTTCAATGAAAGCTTGCATGATGAGGTATTGTTTACTGCGATTGAGCGGAAAATTTTCTTTTATTTATATGAAAATAGGGACAGCACCCTGACAAAGGAACATTTCTTTGAATATTTGTGGCAGCTCGAAGACAGAAACCCGAATATCGTCAATGTGCACATTAAAAAAATAAGAGCCAAAATCAATGATCAAGCGGGTGAGATTATTGAAAATATATATGGAGAAGGGTATCGGCTGAATACCGTTGTGAAGAAATGAAGCTAAAGACAAAATATCAGCTGTTATTATGTACGGCCGTTATTAGTGTTCCTGTGCTATTGCTGGCGATTAGTATTTTGATGTCGGTGATTTATGAAAGCATGTTTAAATCAATGAATCATGGTATGCCTTTTCACAGGTCTTTTGCGTATCCGGCAATGCTCGTTGTATTTTTGTTATCACTCTTATTGTTAGCTTTTTTATTTTCAAAGTCGATTCATTCCCTGCTCCATAAAATCAACCTATTAAATCAAACCATTCGGCATCTGGCGAGTGATCAAAAGGTGCCCGATAAAATAGAAGTGAAACGCGCTGATGAAATCGGGGAACTGACCAAATCGGTCAATTTGTTAATTGAACGGACGACATACCGTGAACTGGAACTGAGACAGCAGGAGGAAATCAAAAAGGAACTTTTGCAAAAACTGCGTCATGACATTAATACACCTTTAACCGCTCTCAGGCTGCAGTTGTTTTATTTGGAAGGCCAATGTCATGATCAGGCCGTATTCGAATCGTTGTATCAGCAAATCGAATATATCTCGGAATTAACCAATGAATTCAATTTATATTCCACTGAAACGTTAGAAAGTTCTTATATCGTAAATGAAGAAGTGCACCTAAACGAGCTATTAGAAACAGCGGTGAAAAAGTGGGATTATTTATACAGTATGAATGGGATTGAATTGCACTATAAGCCAGCAGATCAAGAAGTGATATGGATGAGCAACGTGTTATGGATGCAAAGGCTGTTCGATAATATTTTTCAAAATACGTTAAAGCATTCAAAAGCTGAAAAGATGGAAGTTACGATTGAACATGGCACTGTTTCTATTCGGGATGACGGTATTGGATTTGATCAGACCCAGAACAGTGAGGGGCTTGGGTTAAAGATTATTGAGGATATATGCAGACTGCTTGCGATTACTTATGAGCTGCAGACAAATGAAAATGGAACGCGGTTCTTGTTTTCAAAAGAGTGACCCCGCTGATGTTTTTCTTTCTCCTATAAAATATATATAATAGGAAGAAAGAAATGAGGTGATCAGCAATGTTTAAAAAAATCATCAAAACGATCAAGTACCTCTCAGGCAGCTCTAGTGACCGATATCGCAGACACCGGCATTACAGCAGCAGCCGGCGCAGACATTATCGCAGCTACAGCAGCAGCTCAGGCAAAAGAAGACACTACGACAGTTATGGCGGCAGTCATCGTTACAAACGCCGGAGCTACAGCAGCAGTTAATCCAAAAAAAGTTCTTGTTCCGCTTTTGGGACAAGGGTTTTTTTATGTGACCGATTGAATGGCTCGGTTTAAATCTTCGCGAATGAAAGCGGTGTGCTGATACTCTTCATCAATGCCCAATAATTTTTTCAGCAGCAGGGTTACTTCTTTTGTGAGCGTTAATTCCTCCATCCAGGTGCCGTTTTTCTTCTTTTTTCCTTTATATTGAGAGTACAGCAGGAACAACAGCGTTTCTCCAAGATCGAAGAAGTCATCCTGTTTCCTCACCTTTACTTCCTCCGTTTCTTCAGGAGTCAATTGTTTGGCAAGGCCGAAATCGATGAGGCAGAGCCTGCCGTCATTGATGATGATATTAGGCGTTCTGATGTCGCTATGAAATATCAGGCGTTCATGCAGGTATTCTACAATCTCAAGGAGCTGTGAAATCAGCTGTAACGCCATGAGCTCTGTAAACGGCTGTTTTCGAAAAAATAATAATTCTTCTATATTATCTCCCTTAATGAACTGCATGACATAATAAGCTTGTCCGTCAATGATGAAATCTTCTATGAAGGCCGGGATTTGCGGGTGGTGCATGCTTTTGAGCAGTTTCATTTCCTGCTGGAACCGGACTCTTTCTTTTTCCTTTTTCGCTTTTGTGGGCCTTAGCTGTTTTAAGACATAAGAGGTTTGAGTATGGACATCGGTGCACAAATAAACCAAGCCATAGCCGCCCATGCCGAGGCATTCTTCAATTTTGTATTGATGATTCAGGATAACGCCATCCTTTAGAGGGCGGTCAAAAAGGAGCTTTTTTAGCTGTTTTAATGCCATGTCTGCACTTCCCTTGGTTGTACTGATTATAGTTTATCAAAACAATTGCCTTCTAGGCTAAAAATAAAAAAGAGCCGGATAACCGGCTCGGTATAAGTTAAAACTGCTTTGTGACATCGTATTCATAATCTATTTTTGCTTTTACATTACTCATCGTCGATTTAGCAGTTGCTAGTGTATTATATTTAAAACTCCATACCTTTGCTACACTGAGTTGATCTGACAAGGATATATCATAAGACCCTGAAGTAGAGCTATTCACAAGAGCACGGCGCCATTCGTTGTTTTCACTCGTCATGATGAAGTGGCGTGTATTTCCCTGGCTTGGTGTTTGAGTGGCGGTTGTTTGTACTCTGGTTACGATGGCATCGCGCGGTATTCCGGATTGATTTGTTAAATCAACCTTGATCACGCTGGAGTCAGAACCTGAGGGACTAAGGCTTGTGTTTCCTTTATTTTCAGCAACGCCGCTGAACTGGAACGTTCCGCTGCCGGATTTGATTCGGTCTTCAATTGAAAGTGTGAAATACATGTTCCCGGTATAGGTGCCGCGTGACACTTTCACATAGAAGGTATCCGTCGTGTTTTGAGCGTCAGCATTGGCATAGATAAATGAAGAAAAAGTGTTAGGATTAATGACTTCTGTACCTTGTGAAACAGGTACTCTGTTCTTATCGTAAATTTCAATTTTCATGCCTGTGTACGCGCTCTGATATGTACTTCTCACGTATACTTTTTCTCCCTTATTAGCTGTAAAAGTGAAATAGGCTTCATCTTGTCCGGCTTCCAGTATCGTTGTATCGATATTCTTATATTTCCAATATCCGATCGGTGCTGCGGTATCAAATGAATTGTTTCCTGTAATAGCAGTGACTCCGGCAGCTGATGCCGAATAAGTAAAGGTGAATAAGACAGACAGCATAATAGCGAATGGAATAAGCCATTTTTTCATCATGTAAACAACCTCCTTTTATTTCCATCATACATATTAAAGTTTCATGTGTAAATAAATGTTTTTTGAGGTTAATATATACATTGGATTGCCGATAAAAAAGGGTAAGAGAGAATTGTTCAGGAGGGAATCCAATGCGTCTGAATCGGCAATTTATCCGCACCCAGCTGATGGCACAGAACATATTGAATAGGAATGCGGCTACTAAACGCGAGAATACGTCTGAAAATACAGCGGCGGTGCTGGAAAAGGCATACAGCAGGCTTGAGTCACGATCTTCAAATGAGGGAATCAACCAGTTCAATTATTCTAAAACCAGTGTGGCGGGAAACGGCGGGACTTTCAGCAAAGTGTATCAATCAGCGAATGATCGAACAGTGACAGACACAGGGGAAGAAACAGTGATTCAATCCAAAAACCCCTATGAATCTGAGAGTGATATCAGAATCAAAATACTAGATGAAAAATACAGCAGGATGAATGCGATTAACAAAACAAAGTCTGATCCATTAGGCTATATTAAGGATAAGTACCAAAATTCAAAGTCACCTTATTTCAGAAGTGATCTGTCAGCTGCAGAAAGACAGGCCGCTTACGATAATGAAACAGAATGGTTATTCAAAGGGAAGGCGCAAAACTATAACCTGCAGGATGCTGCGTTTCGCAATGTCACGTTTAATGGAGACGTGGAGGCTGAGAATGGGAAGGTGTATCAGCGAAGCCAGGTTAACCAACAGCTACAAGTGCTATTGAACCGAAACGATATTCACATTCCGCAGGGGACAGAGCTGACGTTTACGATTACGCCGATTGACTATAAGGTACAGGTGAGCGGGACAGACGATCAGGCACTGATTGAGCAAATTGAGCAAGTGCTGCAATCTGGAGACAACAGCAAAGAGCTATTTTTACATATCATGAAAAGTCAAAGCAGTGATTCAACACAATTTTCCGAAGAGGCATATAAAAAGTATCAGGCTGCTCGTGAGATGTATGAAGTCACAGGCTATCATTTGAAGGATTTAGAAGTGATTGACGGACGGTATGTAACGCCTGATGGACGTGACTTATTAGACGTATATAAAGAAGAGCTTGAAAAAAATCCTCTGCAAAAACAAACGGCTTCTTATGCTATATCTCACTACCGTTCAGAGCTCGGTAAAATTGCGGAAGCCGGGTATGATACGATTCCTGATTTCATCTTATCAATTAACTACAGCAATGGATCTTTAAGAGATGTGGGGCAAAGCAAGGGCTATGGCACCGGAGATACCGGGTGGCTTGAGACATTAAAGCACCAAACGGGTGTGAATTATTAGAAAGCTGTTCATTGTGAACAGCTTATTTTTTATGAGAATCAATAAGGGAAATATAATTTTAATATTCAAATAATTTAATTATATTCATATAAAAGATTTTAATCAAAGTTCTTATTAAAAACTCTGAATAAAAGTGTTTACCTCAAAAAAACAATTGTATTTTCCAAAGAAATTTATTATGATGAAATAAGTAATTTTGGAGATTATATAACAATTTTAAGTTTGAATTTTCTGATTGTTATAACTGATTGATGAGAAGGCAAGCAGGCATGCTGTTTTATCATTTTCGAGTATTTTGGTTAAGAGGAGGAAGAGGAGTGGCAAATAAAGAATTAAAGAGGGGCCTTGGCGCGCGTCATATTCAGATGATCGCCTTAGGCGGTACGATCGGTGTTGGGTTGTTTATGGGTTCTGCCAGCACGATTTCATGGACTGGCCCGTCTGTCCTTCTGGCTTATGCAATATGCGGAATTTTTATCTTTTTTATTATGCGTGCGATGGGTGAAATGCTTTATGTCGAGCCGAGCACGGGTTCTTTTGCGACATTTGGCCATCAATATATTCATCCGCTGGCAGGTTATATAACAGCTTGGAGCAACTGGTTCCAGTGGATTATCGTCGGCATGTCAGAAATTATCGCTGTCGGTTCTTATATGAAGTATTGGTTCCCGGATTTGCCAGCTTGGATACCTGGTATCGTGGCAATGGTGATTCTTGGTGCGGCAAACTTAATTTCTGTTAAGTCATTTGGCGAATTTGAGTTTTGGTTTGCGATGATTAAAATTGTGACGATTATCTTGATGATTATTGCGGGAATCGGGATTATTTTCTTCGGGTTTGGCAACGGCGGAGATGCGATCGGATTGTCGAACTTGTGGTCTCACGGGGGCTTCTTTGCGGGCGGTTTCTCAGGTTTCTTCTTTGCACTGTCTCTCGTCATTGCGGCCTATCAAGGAGTTGAGCTGATCGGTATTACAGCCGGTGAAGCGAAGGACCCGCAAAACACGCTAAGAAGTGCGATTCAAAGTATTATCTGGCGTATTTTGATTTTCTATATTGGCGCTATCTTTGTGATCGTGACAGTTTATCCTTGGGATGAGCTCAATTCACTTGGAAGCCCGTTCGTGTCTACGTTCGCGAAAATCGGAATTACGGCAGCCGCCGGCATTATTAACTTTGTCGTGATTACAGCGGCAATGTCCGGGTGTAACAGCGGTATTTTCAGTGCGGGCCGTATGCTTTATACATTAGGTGTCAATGGACAAGCGCCGAAATTCTTTAAGAAGATTTCACGCAATGGTGTGCCGCTGTATGGCACAATTGCAGTGCTGATCGGTTTGGCTGTCGGTGTTGTGCTGAACTATATTGCGCCGCCGAAGATCTTTGTATATGTATACAGCGCAAGCGTGCTGCCTGGCATGATTCCTTGGTTTATCATTTTGATCAGCCACATCGGATTCAGAAAAGCGAAGGGCGCTGCATTAGATAAACATCCATTCAAAATGCCGTTTGCACCTTTCACAAACTATTTGACGATTGCTTTCTTGCTGATGGTTCTGGTCGGCATGTGGTTTAATGATGATACTCGTATTTCTCTGATTGTAGGCGTGATATTCTTAGCGCTTGTGGTCATGAGTTATTATGTGTTTGGGATTGGCAAACGTGCGCAGGCCAATTTGACAAAAAGCAGCCAAGCGGCTGAATAACCATAGAAAAAAGAGACATTCACGGATGTCTCTTTTTTTATTTTTGGCGTATGGATTTTCCCTATTTCAGCAAGCTATAGGGTAAAGATAGCAGAAGGAAAGGTGTTCAAAAATGGATGTTACACTCGGTTATTTGCGCGAATCACTTTCAAACCATCTTGAAAATGAAGTCTGCCAGCGGATTTGCAAGAAGATGCTGGCGAAGCGGTATGTGAATGAAGAGGAATTTGTAAAAGACTTAGATGACAATGAAATGTCTTTTTTGAACCATGTATTAGAGAAAGAAATTAAGTATGCCCAGAATGAACAGGATCAAAAACGAGCCAAGGAATTAAACGAGGTGTATGAATTACTGCTTTGAAAGGCGGGGAAGAAATGGGAGCAATTGAACGAAGCGGATATACATTTCAGCCGGAGTTTAGCGTCGTCCGTCAAAATGGAGCCATCCATGTGTACCATCACGGAGAATTTGTGGAAGAAATCGAATTTGAATTTAACGGAGAATATCCGGATCATGATTTGATTGAAGAGCTAGTGAATCATTATTGTTTTGAGCATGAGATTTAGAGCCCTGCCTATTTGCGGGGCTCCTTCATTTAGGATGTGATCAGGCCATGCTTTTTCAGGATATCCACTGTGATGTTTTTGGCTTTTGTGCCGGAATCATCGACATTGGTGACAAAAATATAAGAGCCATGCTCTGTTTTGATGAATCCGACAAACCAGCCTAATCCCATGTCTGTCAGGCGGGTTCCGGTTTTTCCATAGAGTGTGTAGTGATCTCCTTCCTCTTGAATCATCATGCGCTTGACGGTTTTCATCACCGATTTGTCAAATGGAAGCTCCTCTTTAAAAAGTTTCTCCAAAAAGGCTTCTTGTTCCAACGGAGATATTGTCAGAGAGCTTTGCAGCCAAAACTGGTCGATTCCCCCGCTGATATCTTCGTTGCCGTATGACAGCGTATGAAGCCATGTTTTCATTCTTTCCTCGCCGATATCTCTCGCTAATGCCTGGTAATACCAGATTGCGGATTCACGCATCGCCGATCCTAGCGTATGGTCGCGGTTCCATGATTCGAATTCGCGCTTGACCCCGTCCCACCGTTTGACATCGTATTCATCCCGAACAGCTTTTACCTGCAAACCGATTAAGGCGTTCACGACCTTAAAGGTGGACTGCGGGGTTTGTCTTTTGTTTGCCCGTTCTCTGTTGTAGACAAAGGTCTTATCCTTTTGCACATCGTGAAGAATGAAGGTTCCATCCGTATCCTTGAATTCGTCATCGACATTCATTCGGCTGACATTCAGGTGTTTTTCATAGGCAGACGTTGCTGCGTGGACGGAAAAGCCGCCGATCCCTGCAATACTCAGCACCAGCACAACATATATCCATTTCTTCATTTTGTTCTCCCCTTTGTTTTGATCAACTACCTTTTCTCTATTTCTTCTTTTCTTCCTTTAAAAAGTGCTCAAAAAGCGCTTAAATTTGATTCCGTAAACAAATACTGTTATTGGGTTTATTCTCGTAAGATAACGTGTAAAAAGAGGGTAAAAAGGAAGGCAGGGTAAGCGAATGAATGAGCAGATTCCACATGACAAAAGTCTCGACAACAGCTTGACGCTGATGCAGGAAGGATATTTGTTTATTAAAAACAGAACAGAGCGCTATCAATCAGATCTGTTTCAGGCTCGTTTAATGGGAAAAACCTTTATATGCATGACCGGTGCTGAGGCCGCGAAGGTGTTTTATGATACTGAGCGGTTTCAGCGGCAGAACGCTGTGCCTAAGCGGGTGCAGAAAACGCTGTTTGGCGTAAATGCGATTCAGACGATGGATGGCAGCGCACATATCCATCGGAAGATGCTTTTTCTATCATTAATGACACCGCCGCATCAAAAGCGGCTGGCTGAGCTGATGACAGAGGAGTGGGAAGCGGCAGTCACGAGATGGGAGAAGGCAGATCAGGTTGTGTTATTTGAAGAAGCAAAAGAAATTCTATGCCGGGTTGCGTGCTATTGGGCAGGTGTTCCGCTGAAGGAAACGGAAGTCAAAGAGCGGGCAGATGACTTCATTGATATGGTTGACGCGTTTGGTGCTGTGGGGCCGCGGCATTGGAAGGGAAGACGAGCAAGGCCGCGTGCGGAAGAGTGGATTGAAAGAATGATTGAAGATGTTCGTGCCGGCTTGCTGAAAACATCTGCCGGAACAGCACTGCATGAGATGGCTTTTCATACACAAGAAGATGGAAGCCAGCTGGATTCCCGAATGGCAGCCATTGAGCTGATGAATGTACTGAGGCCTATTGTTGCTATTTCTTACTTTCTTGTGTTTTCAGCTTTGGCGCTTCATGAACATCCGAAGTATAAGGAATGGCTGCGGTCTGGAAGCAGCCGGGAAAGAGAAATGTTTGTGCAGGAGGTCCGCAGATATTATCCGTTTGGCCCGTTTGTAGGGGCGCTTGTCAAAAAGGACTTTGAATGGAATAACTGTGAGTTTAAGAAGGGCACATCGGTACTGCTTGATGTTTATGGAACGAATCACGATCCTCGGTTATGGGATCATCCTGAAGAATTTCGGCCGGAGCGATTTGCGGAGCGGGAGGAAAATCCGTTTGATTTGATTCCTCAAGGCGGGGGGCACGCCGAGAAAGGCCATCGCTGTCCAGGGGAAGGCATTACAATTGAAGTCATGAAAGCGAGCCTGGATTTTCTCGTCAATCAGATTGAATACGACGTGCCGGAACAATCGCTGCATTACAGTCTCGCCAGAATGCCGTCATTGCCTGAAAGCGGCTTTGTGATGAGCGGCATTAGACGGAAGAGTTAAATCAAAAAAGCTCCCTTCTTTATGAAGAGAGCTTTTTTGTTTACTTCTTTTTTTCATCATAGTATTGGACGGGATACATGGAGCCTTCTGATACCATTTTGTTGTCTTCGATATCTTCCGGGTGCGGGTGTCCAGCTTTATCGACTGGGAACGTGTCCATGTCTGGCTGTTTGGTCATTTTCATTTTCATGCTGTGAATGAATTCTCTTGCCTTTTGGCGATTTGACGGGTCTTTTAATAGATAAGAAGTGATGCCGACGGTTGAAACAGCGAGACCTGAAAGTAACAGCTTTTGTTTCATGGTAATACTCCTTTCTATTGTAAGAGTAGTGTTTCCTGTATCATTCCCGTTTTGCTTATGGCTAAACCTATTGTGTTTTTATTATTAATATTTGAAGTAAATTCCATTTAGAAAGAAACTAGTGACTTCATTCCTGTATTGGAAGGTAATATACATTGACTTATTATCATTATTAGCCACAATTCGATAAATATTGACAAAGTGAAGTAATCAGAATAATAATATAATTAGCAAGATAATGTCATCATACATGAAAGGTGTTTACGATATGAATCAATTGCATCGAAGAATGGGAACGTTTTCCCTCATGATGGTCGGGCTCGGATCGATGATCGGTTCAGGCTGGCTGTTTGGGGCTTGGCGTGCGGCCCAAATAGCAGGGCCAGCTGCTATTATTTCATGGATTATTGGAATGGTCGTTATTTTATTTATTGCTCTTTCTTACAGTGAGTTAGGTTCTATGTTCCCTGAAGCTGGGGGAATGGTAAAATATACGCAATATTCACACGGTTCGTTTATTGGATTTATCGCAGGCTGGGCCAACTGGATTGCGATTGTGTCCGTTATTCCGGTTGAAGCGGTGGCCTCTGTTCAATATATGAGCTCGTGGCCTTGGGAATGGGCGAAATGGACAAGCGGTTTAGTGAAGAATGGAACGCTGACTGGGGAAGGACTCGCATTTGCCTCTGTATTGCTTCTCATTTATTTTCTGCTGAACTACTGGACAGTCAATCTATTTTCCAAAGCGAATTCATTCATTACGATTTTTAAAATTATTATTCCGGGCCTGACGATTGGAGCTTTGCTGTTTGTCGGGTTTCACGGAGAAAACTTTACGGCCGGTCAAAGTATTGCGCCGAATGGCTGGGCGAGTGTGCTGACGGCTGTTGCAACTTCCGGTATCGTCTTTGCATTTAACGGTTTCCAAAGTCCGATCAATATGGCGGGTGAAGCGAAAAATCCGGGAAGATCGATTCCGATTGCGGTTGTTGGCTCCCTAATCGTTGCGACAGTGATTTATGTATTGCTGCAAGTAGCCTTCATCGGAGCGGTGAATCCTTCTGATATCGCTCACGGCTGGAGCCATCTGAATTTTAATTCTCCTTTTGCTGATTTGGCGATTGCGCTGAATATTAACTGGCTTGTCATTGTGTTGTATGCGGATGCGTTTGTGTCACCGTCTGGCACAGGGATTACGTATACAGCGACAACGTCCCGCATGATTTACGGAATGGAGAAAAACAAATACATGCCGAGTATATTCGGGAAACTTCATCCGATTTACGGCGTTCCGCGCCAAGCGATGTTTTTTAACTTGATTGTTTCGTTCATCTTTTTGTTCCTGTTCAGAGGGTGGGGCGTGTTAGCGGAAATTATTTCTGTCGCCACGTTAATTTCGTATATCACCGGCCCGATTACAGTAATGACTTTGAGACGGACGGGGAAAGACCTGTACAGGCCTCTTCGTTTAAAAGGCTTAAGCGTGATTGCGCCGCTTGGGTTTATCTTTGCGTCGCTGGTGCTGTATTGGGCACGCTGGCCGTTAACAGGACAGGTTCTGTTTATTATCCTGATCGGTCTTCCAATTTATTTCTATTATCAGGCGAAGGCGAAATGGAAAGGGTTTGGCCAAAACTTTAAGGCCGGCGTCTGGATGGTGTTTTATCTGCTGGTCATGATGATTATATCTTATTTGGGCAGTGATAAATTCGGCGGCCTGAATGTCATTCATTACGGCTGGGATATGGTTCTGATTGCGGTTGTATCACTTGTATTCTATGTGTGGGCGCTGAAGAGCGGCTATCAGACAGAATACTTAAAGGATGCGAAAGAGATTAATTCTCAGCTGTTTAACGGACAGTCAGAAGCTGCTGCTGGAAAAGAATAAATGAAAAAACCTTGCGCCGACAGCGCAAGGTTTTTTTGTGCCGATTTGGTCATTGTCAGGTGCAAAATGTTACACCAATGTAAATGTGATTTGGACTTAAAAGGCCGATTGTTAAGTTAGTGTAAATTTGTCCGGGGATTCATTTACAATCATATGAACTTGAAACATAATCGTAGGGAGTTTTGCTGAATATGTCGAGACAGAGGTGAAAGCGTTGGCGATTGATGTACAAACATTACTGTTTGAGTTTCTCGGGGGTCTTGGTATTTTCCTGATTGGGATTAAGTTCATGGGAGACGGACTTCAGAAATCGGCTGGAGATAGATTAAGAAATATTTTAGACCGTTTTACAAGCAATCCACTGATGGGCGTATTGGCAGGGATCATTGTGACGGTTTTGATTCAGAGCAGTTCCGGAACAACGGTTATCACTGTAGGGCTTGTCAGTGCAGGCTTTATGACGCTTCGCCAGGCCATCGGCGTCATTATGGGAGCCAATATTGGAACAACGGTTACTGCGTTTATTATCGGAATTGACATAGGGGCCTATGCATTGCCGATTATTGCTGTCGGCGGATTTTTACTGTTTTTCTTTAAGCATAAAAATGTGCAGAATGCGGGCCAGATTGTGTTTGGGTTCGGGGCATTGTTTTATGGGCTGGAGCTAATGAGCGGCGGCATGAAACCGCTCCGTTCACTTGAGGCCTTTCATGATTTAACTGTTAGTATGAGCACCAATCCGGTTCTGGGTGTTGTCATTGGGACTTTGTTTACGGTTCTCGTGCAAAGTTCCAGTGCCACGATTGGTATCCTGCAAGGTTTATTTTCAGATGGGCTGATTGATATTAACGGCGCGCTGCCGGTGTTATTCGGGGATAATATCGGGACGACGATCACAGCGGTGCTTGCGTCTCTTGGCGCATCTGTTGCAGCGAGACGTGCCGCGGCTACTCATGTGCTGTTTAACCTTATCGGAACAGCGATTTTCCTGATTTTGCTTAAACCGTTTACCGCACTAATCTTATCGCTTCAGACTTCGATGGGGCTTGATCCGAAAATGACGATTGCTTTCGCACACGGAATCTTTAATACAACCAATACGATTATACAGCTTCCTTTTGTCGGGTTATTGGCTTTGATCGTAACAAAGCTGATTCCGGGCAAGGATTCAATGGTGGAATACAAGTCACACCTTGATCCGATTTTTATCGAGCAATCTCCATCTATTGCTCTCGGACAAGCAAAAGAAGAAGTGCTGCAAATGGGGAACTTTGCGGTGCAGGGGCTGGAGGTTACAAAACAGTTTTTAGTGACAAAACAGACAAAATACGCGGCGAATGCTTATCAGATAGAGGATGCGGTTAACAATCTTGACCGGAAAATTACCGATTATTTGATCGAGCTTTCTTCAAGTTCTCTCTCAGAGCACGAGTCTGAGGAGCACCATATGCTGATGGACACCGTCAGAGACATTGAAAGAATCGGCGACCACTTCGAAAATGTGATTGAACTGATTGAATATCAGCAGGCGCATCGTGTGGTTATCACTGAATCTGCCATGGCGGATTTAACGGAAATGATGGATTTGACGATTTCTACTGTGAAGGCGTCTATGGAAGCATTGCACCACAATGATGTGAAGATAGCTGAACAAGTCATTGAAAAAGAAGATGATATTGACAAAATGGAACGGAAGCTTCGCAAAAAGCATATTATCCGTCTGAATGAAGGGCTGTGCACTGGACAAGCAGGCATCGTCTTTGTTGATATGATCAGCAACCTGGAGCGTATCGGAGATCATGCGGTGAATATTGCTGAAGCGGTTATTGGTGAAAATCAATAAGAAAAAGCTTAGAATCCTAGGATTCTAAGCTTTTTTGTAGTCTTTTTTAACGTGCTGGAAGACATCAGGGTAATTTGTGAACACTCCTGTCACTCCCCAGTCAAGCAGGCGGCGCATATCTGCTTCTGTATTGACTGTGTAAGGGTGAAGCAGTAGGCCGTGGCTGCGGATCATGCTGACGTTTTCAGCATTCAGTGCTTTGTAATCCGGACCCGCACCGACAGCGTATGTTTTGATTTCGTCCAGGTCAGCATCTGTCATTGACGCCATTTGTTTGGCTTCCAGCAATTGAACAGTTGGCAGGTTTGGCTGTAATTGATGGATTTTTACCAGACTTTCTTTGCTGAACGATTGAATGATTACTTGGCCGGGCTTAGCATGTTTGCCTAGTAATTTATGTTTCTGTAAAGAAGCGATCAGTTTTTCTTCCATGCCTGGGTAGGTGTCAGGCGATTTTGTTTCAATGTAGTAGTTCGCGTGTTTTCCGAAACGGTTTAATACTTCATCTAATGTAGGAACTTTAAGGCCGGCGTATTTCGGCTTTGCTTTTTCCGGATAGGCTTTATTAAACCAAGAACCGGCATCAAGTTTCTTAATGTCTGCAAGCGTATGGTCTTTCACCCAGCCCGTTCCGTTTGTGGTGCGGTCCAGTTTTTCATCATGCATGACAATCAATTTGCCGTCTTTTGTCATTTGCAGATCCAGTTCAATATAGTCTGCTTTCATTTTCTGAGCGGTTTCGTAAGACAGGATCGTGTGCTCAGGCACATATCCGGAAGCCCCTCTGTGTGCAACCGTCAGGATACGGTCAGGTGACAGCAGGTTTCCTTTTGACGCTGCCGACACTGGTGTTACCATAAATGAGAGTAAGCCCAGCGACAGAAGAACCAGGGCCAGTATTCTATTTTTTCGCATGATTTCTCCTCCTTATAGATAGGCAGTACCTGTCTTTCATATTAAAAAACAGATGTAAACGGCGTGTTGGAAAACTATTAATCTTTTATGTTTCTTTCTTAAACGTGCTCAGCCCGTTTTCCTGTATTCCACGTCATAGCTAAAAAGACGATAGCAAGAATGCAGGAAGAGATTAGCATAATAAAGCCGCCGTTCCAATCAAACCGGTCAACGACAAAGCCCATAATGGCGTTTGCGAAAGCAGATCCGCCGATGTATCCAAAAAATCCGGTCAAACCGGCTGCAGTTCCGGCTGCTTTTTTGGGCGCGAGATCAATCGCTTGCAGGCCGATCAGCATAACAGGTCCGTAGATTAAGAAGCCAATGCTGATCAGGGCGATGTTGTCTACCAGCGGATTGCCGGCCGGATTCAGCCAGTACACCAATACGGCAATGAAAACGCCCGCCATAAACAAAACGCCTGCCGGTGCCCGTCGGCTTTTGAAGAATCGGTCACTGATCCATCCGCACAAGATTGTTCCCGGTATGCCTGCGTATTCGTAAAGAAAATACGACCAGCGCGAGTCTTCAGGAGAAAAGCCTTTGGCTTCTGTTAAGTAAGTAGGCGCCCAGTCAACCACGCCGTACCGCACGAAATAAACAAATACATTGGCAAACGCGATGTACCAAAGAAATTTATTGTTCAGTACATATTGAAAAAGAATTTCTTTTGTTGTTAATTCTTTTTCCTGATTTTTAAAAGCGTGTTTTGGATAGTCATTCCGATACTCTTCAATTGGCGGAAGTCCGCAAGATTGAGGCGTATCGCGCACCAATAAAACAATCAAAAATGAAATGATAATGGCAATGATGGCAGGGAAGAAAAACACGCTTTTCCAAGTCACGAACATCGCGATGCCAAGAGTGACAAGCGGTGCGAGAATTCCGCCGCCTATGTTATGGGCGACATTCCAGATCGACATTTTGGTGCCGCGTTCACTAATGGAAAACCAATGGGCCATCGTCCTTCCGCATGGCGGCCAGCCCATTCCTTGAAACCATCCGTTGATAAACATAAAGATAAACATGATGGTGACGCTCGAAGTCACCCAAGGCATTGAAACGAAAAGGATATTAACAATTGCTGATAAAAATAAGCCTGTCGCAAGAAAATACCTTGGGTTACAGCGATCAGACACCATGCCCATAATAAATTTGCTGAAACCGTACGCAATCGACACAGCGGCCAGCACTAAGCCCAGTTCTGTTTTTGAAAACCCCTGTTCCTGCAGATAAGGAATGGCAAAGGCAAAGTTTTTCCGCAGCAGGTAGTAGCCTGCGTAGCCGATGAAAATACCAATGAATACTTGCAGCCTTAGTCTTTTATAAGCCGCATCCGTCTTTGAATCATCCAGTCTCTCAATATGAGGAGCCGGTTTAAATATATGAAACATCAAAATCATCCCCCTTTGCTGTATGTGCTGGATGTGTGGCGTGCCTCCTTTCTGAAAAATAAAAAGAGCCAGAAAACACCCCTTGTTAAAAAGGGGATTGATTCCTGGCTCTCCTCATCTCCATCCAAGCTATTAACTTATCGTGATAGCGCTTTCTTAAATTATCATAGTCCGGAGTGAATGTAAACGGGTAATTTTCAAATTTGATTTTAAAATTCTTCTTACTTATTGCGGTTATGTTTTTTTGCAGGCAGCATAAAAATTTGGAGGGAGGCTGTTGCAGGTGGATGAATTAGATATTGCATTCGGTATTTTACCGTTAGGGATTATATTGATATCGGTTGCCGGGACTTGTGTTTGTAAAAACGTGTATCTCATGCCAATGCTTAGTCTGCTCATTTCGTTAGTGCTCACTTTTACCATTTTTAACGAATCATTTTTAGGGTGGGTTGTTGTCTATAGCTTGGTTTCGCTGGCTTTATCCTATATCACATTGATTGTGATCAGGAAAAGAAAAGCTTCAGGAAAATGAAAATGCCCCACTTTCTAACATATCGTTGACTATGGCAACTATATTTGATTATAATTGACTTAATCAACGATATAAGAAAGTGGGGATGAGTTTGAAAACCAGCGAATCAACTGTCGGATTAAAATTCAGAAAGTTCAATCGATTCTACACAAATGTTTTTGGCTTCCTTAATGAGCACATTTACGACAGCCCGTTTTCCTTAACAGAAACAAGGATTTTATTTGAAATTTATAATACGCCTCATTGTACCGCAAAAGCCCTTCAGGATAAGCTTGGGCTTGACCGGGGATATGTCAGCAGGATTTTGAAACAGTTTGAAAAAGAAGATTTGATCTATAAACAAAGGAGCAAAGATGACGCCCGCCACCATTATATTTATGTCACGGAAACGGGGAAAACGATTTATAAAAAGCTGGAGGAGAAAGCCAACGAACAAGTGGAACTGATGCTGAATGAAATTGACCAAAAAGACCAGCACAAGCTTGCGGAAGCGATGGCAGAGATTGAAGCGATCCTTTCACAGTCGCTTTCTTCCAGAACGCCAGACATATCGATTAGAGATTATTTTCTTTCGGATGATCTTCAGCTTCTCATCGAAAAACAGAGACACTTTTATGCGGAGGCTCATGGCTGGGACGACACGTTTTTAGCTTATCTTCATGAGACATTTGATGCGGAAATCGAAAACATATGGATCGCGGAAAGCGGCGGGAAATTTGCCGGCTGTGTCGGGTTGGTCAAACATGATGAAAAGACAGTGCAGCTCAGATGGTTCCTGGTTGATGCCGCTTTTCGAGGCAGAGGGCTCGGCACTCAATTGATGGAGCATCTACTTGCATACTGCCGAGACATGAAGTTTGAACGCATTTTCCTTTGGACGGTGAGCACCATGGCTGAGGCTCGTCCGCTCTACGAAAAATTTGGATTCAGGGTAAGTGAAGTGAAAAAAGAAGCGCCATTATGGGGACAGCGTCTGACAGAAGAACGGTGGGATCTGGAGCTGTCATGAAAAGACTGCACTATGCTTGGATCATCGTGTCCGTCACCTTTTTGATCTTATTGGCCGTTCAGGGCGTGCGTCTGTCGTTTGGTGCATTTGTGGAGCCATGGGAACGGCAGTTTTCAATGGATAGAGGCACCATCTCGCTGATTTCTACGCTGAGTTTTATTGTTTATGGCATATCACAGCCTGTGATCGGGCGGCTTGTGGACAAATGGGGTGCTCGGGCAGTTTTGGCATGGAGTGCGTTACTGACAGGAGTCAGCATTTTCTTAACATACTTTGTCACTTCGCCTTGGCAGCTGTTTCTGCTTTATGGGCTGGGTGTCTCGCTTGGCGTTGGCGGAGCGTCGAATGTGGCCGCAAGTGTATTAGTCGTCAATTGGTTCAGCAAAAAGCGGGGACTAGCCTTTGGGATCATGGAAGCAGGCTTTGGCGCGGGGCAGATGCTTCTTGTTCCCGGCTCACTCATGCTGATCCATTGGTTTAGCTGGAAGCTGACGGTTGTGGTATTGGGGTTGTTGTTAATGGTGATTGTCTTTCCGGCTGCACTGCTGATGCTGCGGAACAATCCTTCAGAAAAGAATGCAGAGCCAATAGGCGGGCTGGCTGAAGCGGAAAAAGAAACAGCACCCAAAACAACAGCTCTTTCAGTGACCGGGATGTTTCGCATGAGACAATTCTGGTTTTTGATTTTGCCGTTTTTGATTTGCGGATTTACGACCGTTGGGCTGATGGATACCCATTTGATTCCGTTCTCTCATGATCACGGCTTTTCAACGACAGTCACAAGTGCAGCTGTCAGTCTGCTCGCCGGCTTTAATATCGCTGGAATCTTACTGTCCGGAATTGTTGCTGATCGGTGGAGCAGCCGGAAAATCCTGTGCTTTTTATATGCGGTGCGCGCGCTGTCGATCGTGATTCTGATTTACAGCCACGAGCCCTACTTGCTGTTAGCCTTTGCCATTTTGTTTGGATTAGTGGACTTCGCAACGGTAGCACCGACTCAGATGCTCGCCACCCAGTACTTTCAAAACTACTCGATCGGCCTCATGATCGGCTGGCTGTCACTCGCCCATCAAATCGGCTCGGCACTCGGCGCATATGTGCCCGGCGTCATCTATACTGTAACGGGTGAGTATACACTGGCTTTTTATTTGTCGATTGGGATGCTCGTGCTGGCGAGCGTGATGAATGCGATGCTGAGGGAGCCCGCGTCGGTCACACGTGACAGTGCGGCTGTGGTGGAGAAGGTGTGAAGAGAGGAAGAAGGAGCATCTCTGATGTTGGGATTATTCAGAGATGCTTTTTTTGTATTTTTGTTCTAATACGAAGTCAATCATTCCGACAATGCGGGTGTTTTCGGATTTTTGTTTGAAGTTTTGGGAGATTTGAATGGCTTTTGCGTTTTTAAAACAAGAGGCAAGCCAGATAAACCCGACAACAACAAAAAATAATCTAGCAAGTAAACTCCCTGCATGGGGTAATTCATTCGTTGTAAAATATAAAAATAGAGTAACTAATGTGCCGTAGATTACTGTTTTTATACTATGTATAAGAGTCAGCTGGGGCTCGCTAAAGAATACTTTTAGCTGATTCAGCATGATAGAATCCTGTTTGGTTAGAAAAGCCAGGATTTCTTTATCATTTTCCTTGTACTGTGTAATTGTTTCGGCTGTTTTTACGGTCTCTTTAAATGTTTGTTGATTTAGAGTCATCCAGTATCCTCCTTAAAAGTAAAGCACTACATGAGATGTGATATAAATAACCCATGTAGTGCTGGTATATTATTTATTCGCAGAAGGGAATAAAGCTAAAAACGCACTAATAAAAGCTACGGCTCCTCCTACTGCTAAGGATTCAGGTATAGCTGTTATCAAGACAACAACTCCTAATACAGCAGCCACTCCAAAAGAAATATCAGTAAGAGTAGATTCCCAATCTGGAGAGTATATTTCCTCAGTATCTGGTAAAGCAAAGTGCTTCTGTTTTATTTTAAACGTAATTGTAGTTGTAAGTCCAGTTGTAGCACTGTCACCTACTGGAATATCAGGGGTATAGATTTTAAATTGAATATTTAACGATTGAGCGGTTGGATTTACATAAACCTCCAGATAACCATTCCGAACTGATAAGCTGAGACTGTTTAAAAGGCTCTGATAAGAGTCAATTTGTGACGCAGTGAGAGACGTTTGGGTGTCACCCAATAAACCCGTGATATAGGCACCTGGTTTACCATTTGTAATGGTAATTGTGTTTGGTGATCCTTCACTTGGTATGGTTGCCAGAAGTGAAGTGGATAGAATGATATCCAACTCCGGTGATGTAAAAATGGTTTCTGTCGTATCAAATTCAAACATCGCGTTTGCCAGACTTGTTAGATTTTCTAAAGCTGGAATAGTAGATACAATGTCTGTTAGTGTACGCAGTCTTGCATCATATACCGGATCAGACGGCGGATTTACATTGCTTGCACCTGAGTCTCTTCCTGAAAATCCGTCTTTATCAATCCCGATACTTCCAGAGCCGCTTCCGATTGTTCCTTCATAAAATTGATCAAAGGCCCAGTTATTTGGCATCGGATAACCGAGATTGCCGCTAAATCCAGTTGACATATTTGCCACAAAACTATATTTTGTCAGTCCTGCTTCCGATGTGCGGATACAAATGTTTCTGGGTCCGTAAACCCCAATTTCATATTTAGGTGCGGTTGAAAATGTCTGCATTTTTGTAAATGCTGACTTAATCTCTTGAAAATAAGGGATGATTTTATCGGTCACTTCATAATCGTATGCATCAAAGTCGACGGCAAAATAAATGGTCGTGCCTGACGGGAAACCTAATCTTCGAGCCGCTGAAGCAGCGCTGTATGCATCTCTTGTGCCTTGGTCTTTTACAAAATAAGAAGATTCATAGCCACCGTCTTGATAAATCGGAAAAACCTTTAATCCGGCATCAACAATAACTGAAAGTTCTTCAGACGTCAGGGCCTTCGAAGTAAGGCCATTGCTTGTCCGCACATTTCCGGTCAAATATCTTCCAACTGTTTTATAACCGTTATTCCGCAGTGTCTGAGCTTTCTCTGCTGTTATTATTGTAGCAGTGTCACAAGCAGAAGCGGTGCGTGTTGTGTCTCCTGAGCTTGATAATAAAGCTTTAATGGTCGGCATATCTGCATAACCTGTTTGAGGCAGGCACATGAACTCTTGAAATGCTTTAACGGCTGAAACAACACCGACACCATATTTGCCGTCAAATTCACCAGGGTCGAATGATTTTCCGTTGCAATAAAGAGCGTACTGAACAATTAAAACAAAGCCAGTTCTTGAATCGCCGGGAGTTAAAGTAGGGCATAAACTTGTTGTGCCGTTTCCAAAAAATCCATTGGCGACACTTGTGCTCATGCCTTCTTCTTTTTGCAAAGCATAAATAAGGGCCTTGTTGGTATCGCGGGCATACAGTCCGTCACAAGGCATTAAACCGATGTAGTCATTGTAGTCCCGGTTTAAGTTTTGTTGAATCTGGCGGATTCTTGAATCGCCCCCAGACACTAGCTTAAAAGCGCTCATGTCCAATAAGGCTTTCATGATCAACGTGGTGACAATCCCATCCTGTGTTGTCAGTCCTGCAGCTTTCTGAAATTCTTTCACCGCATTTTCTGTTTTTTCGTAAAAGACGCCTGTAAAACCGCCAGGGTTAAAGCCTTTGCACCATAAAGCGCCCTGTAAAATAAAATTCATGTTGCTTGGTTCTGAATCTGGAGCTTGGCGTTTAAGGGGCTTAAATAAGCGCTGTGTTGTCGGCCCAAAGTTATCAGCTGGCTCCGAGATACCCAGTTCAATTTGAAGCGCCCGAGTCAGACCGTAGATTGTATCCCACCCAGTTTTCCCGCTCTCTTCTACTGGGTTATACCCATGTTTGCCGCTGTACGTTTCGTTCAGCCACTGCTGTGTGATTAAAACCATTTCATCCATTTCGATTCCTCCTTCTTTAGATCCCGTTCATTTATAGGTGGCAAACGTAGGACAAAATAAAAAATGGATGCCGTTAAGCATCCATTTTACATCCGTTCTCCATCAGCTTCGTCTTCGGTTTCAGCTCTGAAATGTAGAGGCCTAAAAGTGTAAGCGCACCTCCCAGAAGAGCGATCCATGTCATGTTTTCGTGCAGGAACAGGATGGAAGCGGCGATTGTGATGACCGGGACCATGTAAATATACGCGCTGGATTTGACGGCGCCGAGCACGCCGACTGAGTAATTCCATGTGGCGAAACACAGGGCGGAAGCACCGATGCCGAGGAAGAGCATATTGAGTACATTTGAAGCGGATGAAAATCGGCTCAGGTCAAAATGGAAGTCGAAC
The DNA here is from genome assembly GCF_020223595.1 of Bacillus sp. TSO22. Lineage (NCBI taxonomy): Bacteria > Bacillati > Bacillota > Bacilli > Caryophanales > Bacillaceae > Bacillus > Bacillus sp. TSO22. The sequence continues at coordinate 387,606 of NZ_JAHAWO010000014.1, read as the reverse complement.
AAAAATAAAGCGGGAACCATAAACAACAAACCGTACAAAAACACTCTCTGTGTCAGCTCGATGATGTGATAATCGTACGCGCTTAATTTTTTCATGAAAATCGAGTAGCCTCCAAACACGAGAGCGGCACCGACTGCCATGATGTCTCCGAACGGATTCAGACGCAGTACGACATTGCCGTTGAACGTAATCAATAAAAGCCCGATCAGTGCTGCCCCAAATCCAATGAAAAAAGTCAGCCGCAATTTTTCGCCTTCAAGCAGAAAGTGAGCCAGTACAGCAGTAATCATCGGGATAATGGACACAATCATGCCGACATTTGAAGCGTATGTATACGTAAGGGCTATATTTTCTAATAAAAAGTAAAGTGTTACGCCAAATAAACCTGCCCCGGCAAATAACAGCTCATGCCGCCAGTTTTTGAATGGAATCATTTTGGGACGTACGAGAATAAGAGCAATAAAGCCCATCAAAAACCGGTAAAATAATATTTCCATTGGCGTAAAATCAGCCAGCAGCACCTTTGTCGAAATAAAGGTCGTCCCCCAAATCAGAATGGTCACAATGGCTGCAATATGCCCGGCCGTTTCCCTTTGTGTGCTCATCTTTGAAGCTCCTTTTCAAAAATCTTCATGTATTGCTTCGGCGTCAGCCCTACCTGCCGTTTGAAAAATTTCGTCATATGGCTTTGATCGCTGAATCCTGTCTGAAATGCCGCATCGATCGGTCTTACCCCTTGTTCAAGGAGTTTTTTCGCTTGATTAATCCGGATTGTCTCCAGGTAGCTATTAGGCGTAATTCCTTTTTGTTTTGTAAATGAACGCAATAAATGATATTTGCTCCAGCCTGTTAATTCACTCAAATCATTGAGCGTAACGTTCTCAGCGTAATGTTTTTCTAGAAATCCGCAAACCATTTTGACTTCGTCGGATGGTTCCGGAATGCTGTTGAGGAACGTGACGTCTGAATAACGGCGGATCAGCTCTTCCAGCAAATGAAGAAACAGCTCCTCCTTGCGCAAAGCCTGCTTTTCCTCGGAAATCAGAATGTGCAATTCCTGCAGGCTGGATGTCAGCTCGTGGCGGAATAACACATGCTGGGAGAAATAAGGGAGATGCCCGGCGCCAGTAATCTCTTCAACCGCCTTCTCCATGACATCCGGCATCACATTGATACACCGATAATCAAGCGTCCGTCCGTCAATCTGCTCACAGCTATGCGTGTCACGGGGGTTAAAGAGGAGAAGATCACCTGGATTGATGATATATTCTTGATCTTGGCAGGCCAGATACCGCTGTCCTTTTTCAATAAAGCCAATCACATAATAATCGTGGAAGTGGTTCGGGAATTTTTGCATAATCCCCTTGAAGCGGTAGGCTTCTATATGAAGATGCGGGTCAAGTTGCAGTGTTCGGGTTTCGTTTTGCATGGGATGCCTCCTGTCGGTGTGGTGGTCTTGGATTAAGTGTAGCATGATTTTTGGGGATTTCTTGTATGATGTTGCTGTTTGGAATAGAGAAAGCAGACCCGTTATTGGTCTGCTTTCGATTAAGAATGCAAAGATTTTTATTCTTCAATAATAACTTTATCTGCACAACACTTGTGAATATTTTTTGCTCAAGATACAAATTAAGGCCGTTATTATTTTGTCTTTTTAATAAAAATTTATTTTTCAAATATTTCAGTTATAATGGTTGGGAAACAGATAGGAGGGGCAAAGATGTATCAATCAAAGAAGGTTTTATTGTTAGGTTCAGGTGAGTTAGGAAAAGAGGTAGTGATTGAAGCCCAGCGTCTTGGGGTACAGACGGTGGCGGTTGACAGTTACGAGCATGCTCCGGCGATGCAGGTCGCGCATAACAGCTATGTCGTTGATATGCTGGACCGCGAACAGATCAGAACCATTATTGAGAAAGAAAAGCCGGATTTGATTGTGCCTGAGGTTGAGGCCATTGCGACGGATGAATTGCTGAAGCTTGAAGAGGAAGGGTTTCACGTCATCCCGAATGCGCGTGCGGCGAAGCTGACGATGGACCGTGAAGGCATCAGACGGCTAGCGGCGGAAACGCTCGGACTTGCGACCGCTGGCTATGAATTCGCGAATACATATGAGGAATTTGTACAAGCGGCAGCTCAGATCGGCTTCCCTTGTGTCGTTAAACCATTGATGAGTTCTTCTGGAAAAGGGCAAAGTGTGTGCCGCTCTGAAGCAGATTTAGAGAGTTGCTGGGAGACGGCGATGGAAGGCGGACGGGTGAAAAACGGCCGCGTGATCGTTGAGGAGTTTATTCCATTCGAATCAGAAATTACGCTCTTAACCGTACGTGCGGTAAACGGCACGACATTTTGCGAGCCGATCGGTCATGTGCAAAAGGACGGAGATTATTTCGAATCATGGCAGCCTCATCATATGACAGAGCAGCAAATGGAAGAAGCGAAGCATATTGCGAAAGCCATTACAGATGAGCTTGGCGGATACGGCCTGTTTGGCGTTGAGCTGTTCCTTGCGAAAGATAAGGTGTATTTCAGTGAGGTATCACCTCGTCCGCATGATACGGGCCTAGTCACGCTGGTGACGCAAAATTTGTCAGAATTTGCGCTGCATGTCCGGGCGATTCTCGGCTTTCCGATTACAGAAATTACACAGCTTTCTCCTGGCGCCAGCCGGCCCCTCAAAGCACCGGAAGAATCAGTGGATTACACTGTTGAAGGACTGGAAAACGCACTGGCAGTTCCGAAGACACAAGTTCGCGTATTTGGTAAGCCGATAACGAAAACCGGACGCCGTATGGCGGTTGCGCTTTCTGCGGCTGATACAGCTGAAACAGCGAGAGAGAACGCAAAGAAGGCATTGGATCAGCTATCTATAAAATAGAATTTGAGCGGGTCTTGTCTTGGACAAGGCCTGTTTTTTTTTCATCCTCCATAAAAGTTTTATCATAAGAATCAGAAACCTGATTATAATGTAAAAGTCTTCCATCAATAAGGGTGGTTGACACAAAAGGAGGGAGATGACAAAATGAAATTAGTTTCAACATTCAGAAAAAAATGGTTCGCTTACTTAACGGTTTTGTGCTTGGCTTTGGCAGCTGCGGTATCTATCGGAGTACCGGCAAAAGCGGCAGAGAACCCGCAAACTTCTGTTTCCAACACCGGTAAAGAAGCTGATGTCAAGAAAAACCAAACGTCAAAAGCAGAACAGGTTTCCGCCCCTTATGAGGGAACCGGGAAAACAAGTAAATCGGTATACGGCCAAACGCAATTGGAAAAAAACATTAAAACCTTACAGCCTTCAAGTATCATCGGAACCGATGAACGCACTAGAATCTCCAGCACTACGTCTTTTCCTTACAGAGCAACTGTTCAACTGTCAATCAAGTATCCCAACACCTCAAGCACTTATGGATGTACCGGATTTTTAGTCAATCCGAATACAGTCGTAACGGCTGGACATTGTGTGTACAGCCAGGATCACGGATGGGCTTCGTCGATAACCGCCGCGCCGGGACGCAATGATTCGTCATATCCATACGGAACTTATTCTGGCACGATGTTTTACTCCGTCAAAGGATGGACGGAAAGCAAAAACACCAATTATGATTACGGAGCTGTTAAATTAAACGGTTCTCCTGGAAACACGGTTGGCTGGTACGGCTATCGGACAACAAACAGCAGCAGTCCCGTGGGCCTTTCCTCGTCAGTGACAGGGTTCCCGTGTGACAAGACATTTGGCACGATGTGGTCTGATACAAAGCCGATTCGTTCCGCTGAAACGTATAAGCTGACCTATACAACTGATACGTACGGCTGCCAAAGCGGCTCGCCAGTTTATCGAAACTACAGTGATACAGGGCAGACAGCTATTGCGATTCACACGAACGGGGGATCGTCATATAACTTGGGAACAAGGGTGACGAACGATGTATTCAACAATATTCAATATTGGGCAAATCAATAAATACAGCAAACTAGCCATTTTCATATCTATTTTGTTTTTATGCGGATGCAGTTCACAGACGCATTCTGCTCCGAAAGAAACGGCTATTCCTGTCACACTTCATGTGGAGGATGCCAAGGGGCTGCCGGTCGAAGGGGTTCAAGTGACGATCGTTAAAGCGCCGGCCTCAGACCAGGAGCCGAGTACAGAGATTGGCGAGATACTCGGTAAAACAGACAAAAACGGAGACATCAAATGGGACACCGGCAAAAAGGGTGACTACTCCGTCGCATTGACGAAGGGTGAAAAATCAGTAACCCATCACATCTCATTAACAGAGGATAAAAAAGATAAGGTTATTCCTTTAGTTTTCAAAGAATAGGCGGTTTTCCTGATTTTAAGGGAAATTGCCTTTTTTTATTTTCACAGGAAGCCAAGCTATATACTGGAAATTTATAATATGAGATAATGAGAAATAGGCATTTTTTCTTACGAGACAAAAGGGGCATTATCCTTTATTTTATATCAATCAAACCCGGAGGAAAAAGAAGAAGATGACACAAGATTCGATGCAGCTTGCCGCGGCAGAAAGCGGCCTTCGCTTTTACCAGGCATATGATCAAAGCCTTTCTTTGTGGCCGATTGGGTCGGAAGCATTCTATGTTTCTACTCGTTTTGGAAAAACACATATCATTGCAAGTGGGCCAAAGGACGCACCGTCGCTCGTTTTGCTTCACGGAGGGCTCTTCAGCTCTGCTATGTGGTATCCGAATATTGCGGCGTGGAGCAGTCATTATCGTACATATGCGGTCGATATAATAGGAGACAAAAATAAAAGTATACCATCAGCTCCTTTGGATAACAGAGTTGATTGCGCAGTCTGGCTGAAAGACGTTCTTGATTCGCTCGGACTTCAGACGGCACATCTGGCCGGCCTTTCGCTTGGCGGGTCCCATATCGTGAATTTCTTGCTTCAAGCGCCTGAAAGAGTAGAGCGGGCAGTTGTTATGAGTCCTGCTGAAGCGTTTATATCATTTCATCCGGATGTCTATAAATACGCTGCGGGGCTTACAGGGGCAAGGGGGGCTGAGGCATATATCAAGTGGATCACGGATAGCCGTTATGATCTGCATCCTCTGCTGCAAAAACAAATTGTGGCGGGTGTGGATTGGCAAGATGAACAAAGAAGCCTGAAGCCGACAGAAAATGGCTTTCCATACGTGTTCACAGACCGGGAGTTGAAATCGATTGCGGTCCCGATATTGCTGATGTTCGGGGAGCACGAGGTCATGTACCATCAGCAAATGGCTTTAGAACGGGCTTCGGTATTAGTGCCGGGAATTCAGGCAGAAATTGTGAAGAACGCCGGACATCTGTTATCTCTGGAGCAGACAGAGTACGTCAATCAACGTGTCTTGTCCTTTTTAAGCGAGGAATAAAATTGTCAGAAACATGAAAAGAATGGCATTCATTGTTCAAAAGGTAACAAATGTTGTATAATAATAGAATTTGAGTGCTGCTTTTTTGGGGGCATTCTATGTTATTATGCTTAATAGAGAAAATTTTTCCTGTAACGCTATTCGATCCATATCGTCGAATGATATAGATGGTTTTACAATTGGAGGTTTGGTTACACTGTGAATTATATCCCCTGTATGATTACAATAGGAAATTTTACTTGCGGACTGCTGGCGATTCATTCCTTGTTATATCACAACATTCACTCAGCAGTACTTTTCATTTTTACCGGCATGTTTCTTGATTTCTTTGACGGAATGGCTGCACGTAAGCTGAATGCCGTTTCTGATATGGGAAAAGAACTGGATTCATTTGCAGATCTCGTTACGTTTGGCGTGGCTCCTTCTATGCTTGCTTACAGTGTCGCATTGTACGCCCTTCCATTTATCGGGATCTTATGCGCATTGACGTACAGCATTTGCGGAATGCTTCGCCTCTCTAAATTTAACACTGAGCAAAGCAAGCTTCCGACCTTTATCGGAATGCCGATTCCATTTGCGGGTATGTGTCTCGTTATTCTAAGCTTCGTCTATAACCCGATCCTGCTGGCAATCGGGACTTGCGGACTTTCATATTTAATGGTGAGTAAAATCAAATTTCCTCACTTTAAAAAACATGCGGCAGAAAACCTGGAGTCCGAGAGATGGAATTAGTTCAGCAGCTCATAGCGGATTACGGTTATCTCGCTATTTTTTTGATGCTGGTTTTGGGGATCGTTGGGTTGCCGATTCCAGATGAAGTGATGATGACCGTCGTCGGTTACTTCACACATACTGACGTGCTGAATTATGAGCTTTCAATATTGATCAGCTTTTTCGGGGCTTTGTTAGGTATGCTGATCAGCTACATGATTGGCAGAAAAGCCGGGCGCCCGTTTATCGACAAGTACGGCAAGTGGGTTGGATTGAAGGAAAAGAGAATGATGAAAGTGGAAAAATGGATGAAGAAATACGGTCCATATTCTCTTATTTTAGGTTATTTTATTCCCGGCGTCAGACATGTGACATGCTACTTTTCGGGAATCGGCAAAATGGAGCTGAAAACGTATATTGTGTTTGCGGCAATCGGCGCCTTTTTATGGTGCTTTATTTTTATTACAATCGGAAGGGTTATAGGGATTATTCATGTTTAATACGGCTGTAAAGATTCTGTACCGATCATTGATAGAGCTGACGAATCATCGTCTGTCATCCTATCTGATTAAAGGATTTTGCGAGTCTAAAATCAGCAAACCGGTCATTCCGCTTTTCTCAAAACATTTTCGGCTAAATTGGGATGATGTAAATGGTACGGCCGCTGATTACAGTTCGCTGTCCGAATTGTTCATTCGACATATTAATCTGGAGCGGCGCCCGGTGTCAAAAGAGGCTCATGCGGTAGTCAGCCCTGTTGACGGGGTGGTTCAGACAGTAGGAAAAATCAACCCGAATCAAACCTTTACGGTAAAGGGAAAAGATTACTCATTCGCTGAGCTGACCGGCTGTAAAAGCGCAGACCATCAATACAACGGCGGGTACTTTGTCGTTCTGTATTTAAGCCCGCGGCATTATCACCGTTTCCATTCCCCGATCAGCTGCAGGTATCAAAAGCTGGCCGAGCTTGGAAATCGCTCATACCCGGTCAATCAATTAGGGCTGAAATACGGAAAAGATGTCTTGTCGAAAAATTACCGGTTTGTGTACGAGCTGAATGGCGGCGGCCGAAGTGTCCTGATGATTCCTGTCGGTGCGATGAATATTAATTCTATCGTGCAGACGAGTACACGGGACGAGCTGGAGATCGGCGAGGAGCTGGGATACTTTTCATTCGGCTCAACCGTCATTTTGATTTTTGAAAAAGACGCGTTCCAGCCTTCCGCCAATTTAACAGAAGGCCAAGAAGTCCAAGTCGGAGAACTGATAGGTTACGAAGAGTAAAAAGAGGAGCTCGCATAAACGCAGCGCCTCTTTTTTTGAAGAAAGGTGAAACTCATGGAGAAACAAATCATCAGCTGGATCACAGATTATCAGAAAACCGGAGACGAATCCGTCCTGAGACAACTGCGGGAAGCGTGCTGGCCAATCGTTGAAGCGGTTCTGCAAGAGAAGGCAACAGATGAAGAGCAAGCGAGTGATTTGCGTGAGAAAGGAATCGAGCGGTTTCCGTTCATCATCAGCAAATACCAAGCGGATGTGCAGCTTCCGGTTGAGACATTCTTACGAAATACGTACCGGTTTTACTTTCATCAAGTGATGAGAGGATCCAGATAAAGCTTCTTTCAGTAGAGAAGCTTTTTTTTGTTGGCCGATAAGGAAACTTTTTCTATATCTATCTCGTAACTACTAGAGAAGCCAGAAGAAAAGGAGAGATAGAATGAAACGAATGATAGTGAAAATGACGCTGCCGCTGCTGATTGTCTGTTTTGTGTTTTCTTCTTTTTCAGCCTCAGCCCGTGCTGCTTCTGAAGAAAAACATTGGGAACGCTGGATTGAACGACATGCACATCCACTGGATTCTTCCGATGCCTCAAACAAAGACCTTCGCTTTCTCAAGAAGGTGCTGAAAGGAAAACGAATCGTTCAGTTAGGAGAAACCACACATGGCGCTGGCGAAATCAATGCAACAAAGGTCCGCATGATCAAATACCTCCACGAAGAACTGGCATACGATGTATTGGCCTTTGAGTCTGGCTTTCCCGATACAAATGCATCCTACCTTAATATGGACCAACTAACCTCTAAAAACACGATGAAAAACTCCATTTACGCTGTTTGGCACACAGAAGATGTCGTTGAACTGTTTGATTACATGAAAGAGCAAAAAGAGAAAGGCGATCCGCTTATCCTTACGGGATTTGATATTCAAAGCATGAAGAATTCATTCAATGATGCTGCAAACCAATGGGTAAAAGCGGTGGACCCTGAAAAAGCAGAGCTGCTCTCCCAATCAGAAAATGACTTTTCTAAATTGGTGACAGACAGCAACACGTTTGATGAATTTACGCAAAAGAAGGAAAAGCTTGTGAAAAACTATCAGGAGCTGATTAAGTTCGCTGAAACACATGCTTCAGAGCTAAAAGCCCACCTTCCGAAAGAGCCGAAAGCTTATGAGATGTTTATACATTCCCTTCAGCTGAGAATTAACGTAATGGAAACGTATATGCTGGAAGAAATGAAAGAAAAACTAGAGGATTATCCGGAGAATATTGAGGATTTTTCATTCTTTATGAGAGACCGCATGATGGCTGAACAATTTCAGTGGGTAGCGGAAACCCTTTATCCGAAAAAGAAAATCATTGTCTGGGGTCACAATTACCATCTTCGCAAACAGAATACCAAGATGTTAAAGGACTGGGTACAGCTAAACGGCCCTAACATGGGTGATTATTTGCCGGAGCGGCTGAAAAAACAAACATATACGATTGGCATTTATGCTTACTCAGGTGCGAGTCTGGATAGTTCAGATAATAAGACCGTTATGCCGGTCACAAGCCCGCCGCCATCTGGAAGTCTCGAAGCCTTGCTGAAAGCTGCGAACCATCCAGCTGTCTTTGTTGATTTTCTCCATACAACAAACAAGAAAGGCACTTCGTGGATGTACACCCCCCGGACAGCACTCTATTGGGGGGACAAAGAAGAGCAGATGATCCTGAAGGAACAATATGACGGTGTCATTTGGCTGGAGCATATCACGCCATCTGCCATTATCAAGTGAGCAGTGTCCCCCTGTGGTATAACAGGGGGTTTTTACATATCGCAAAAATAATCAAAACATATAAGTTGTGATCCATTATTGTAAAACAGAAAGGAGATTGAAGCGTGCAATGTATTATGAAAAAGCTGTCCAGAAAACGATCGATTGGATTGAATCACATTTACATGAGCAAATATCAAATGAGGTAAACGTTTCAGACTTTTCAAAATTCCATTTTCATCGGATTTTTCAAAAAGAAGTCGGCATGTCAGTTGCTTCTTATATTCGGTTAAGACGTCTTGCGAATGCAGCGGCAACTTTGCTTTATACAGATCTTCGTATTATTGATATTGCTTTGTATTATCAGTTTGAATCTCAAGAAGCATTTACGAGGACGTTCAAAAAGCTGTATCACATGCCGCCAGGCGCATATCGAACATTTATGAAGCGTTTCACTTCAAAAAAGGAGGAATCTTACATGGAGAAAAAAATGAAGGGTTGGGTATTGAGCGGGAGCCATCCGTTCCAATTCGAAATGGGAGTTGACCGGGAAAATGTACATCAGGGAAAAGCTTCAGGATATTTAAAGTCAACGATGGTGCAGGATATCGGTGAATTTGCGACGATGATGCAGCAATTCAAAGCAGATCGCTATCTAGGAAAAAGGCTTCGTCTATCAAGTTTTATCAAAACAAAAGGAGTGCAGCATTTTGCCTCACTTTGGATGCGGGTTGACAGTGCTGCTGATGACGTTCTCCAATTTGATAATATGAGCAACAGACCTATTACCGGAACAACCAATTGGAATCATTATGCTATCGTTTTAGATGTCCCTGAAAATAGCGCTGTGATATCTTTTGGCGTTCAATTATCTGGGCCGGGTCAGGTGTGGATGGATCATGTTGTTTTTGAAGAGGTAGATGAGAGCGTTCCTTCAACAAACCTTGAAATGCCGGGAGAACTTTTAGATGAACCGGTAAATTTATCTTTTGAAGAGGAACTACAAAAATAGTTTTCAGACAACTACTTTTATTAGTAAGTTAATGGAAAATACTATTTGGTATTAATAAACCCTTGTGCCGCGTGGGTTTGTAAGAGCTTGGATATTTTTATCAGTCTGTGCGGATATGTTCATCTTTGCGGCATTTTCCTGTATGATATAGTAAGAGTGTGCATAGCAACTAACTATAATTGAACAGGGTGTTTAAATCATGGAAAAACAATACAGAGTATTACTTTACTATAAATATGTTCCGATTGAAGATCCAGAGGCGTTTAGAGAGCAGCATCTGGCTTTTTGTAAGGAGCTTGGTTTGTTAGGCCGTATCCTTGTTTCTTCTGAAGGAATTAACGGTACGGTATCAGGTACGGTTGAGCAGACTGAAAAATATATGCAAACAATGAAAGCTGACCCTCGTTTTGCGGACATGGTATTTAAAATTGATGAAGAAGAAGAGCATGCGTTCAAAAAAATCTTCGTTCGTCATAAAAAAGAGCTTGTGACGCTTCGTCTTGAAGATGATGTGGATCCGAATGAAACAACAGGGCAGCATTTGAAGCCTGCAGAATTTTATGAGAAAATGCAGGATCCAAACACAATTGTGCTCGACGCACGTAACGATTACGAGTATGATCTTGGCCATTTCAGAGGCGCTGTCCGTCCTGACATTGAAGCCTTTCGTGAATTGCCTGAGTGGATTGAGGAAAACAAAGACATGCTTGAAGGCAAACAGATTTTAACGTACTGCACGGGCGGCGTGCGCTGTGAAAAATTTTCAGGATGGCTGATGAAGCAAGGCTTTGAAGATGTATCACAGCTTGACGGCGGAATCGTAACATACGGAAAAGATCCTGAGGTGCAAGGCAAGCTTTGGGACGGCCAGTGCTACGTTTTCGATGAAAGAATCAGCGTGCCTGTCAACCGTGTCGAGCATGTGATTGTCGGAAAAGACTACTTTACAGGTGAACCGTGTGAGCGTTATGTGAACTGCGCAAATCCATCTTGCAACAAGAAAATGATATGCACACCGGAAAATGAGTATAAATATATGCGCAGCTGCAGCCACGAATGCCGCACGAACCCAAGAAACCTGTATGTTCAAGAGCATAATATGACAGAAGAAGAAGTAAACGCAAGACTGGCAGTGATTGAAAAAGAAGATCACGCTGCTGCTGAATAATAGAAAGAACACCTCGGGAATGAGGTGTTCTTTTTTTCTACACGCTTTCGGTTTTTCCGTTTGCGGATACCCATTCTTTTTGGCGGAAGGACTTCTCCCATTTCGACACCACGATGCAGGCCACCGCATGTCCCGGTACGTTCACGCCAGTTCTCGCCATGTCCATGACGCGGTCAACGCCCGCTATAATGGCAACGCCTTCTGCCGGCAGCCCTACAGCATTGGCAGTCGCCAGAAGAACAACAAGCGAGCCTGACGGAACAGCTGCAATGCCTTTACTGGTCATCACAAGCACAAGCATCATGAGCAGCTGCTGGGACAATGTCATGTCTACATGAAAGGCCTGCGCCAGAAAAATACAGGAAACCGATAAGTATAAGCTGGAGCCGTCACAGTTCAGTGACAAGCCGGAGGGGACGACAAATGATACCACTCGTTTCGGGCAGCCGTATTTCTCCATTCTGTCCATCAGCTGAGGAAGAATGGTTTCGGTGCTGGTGGTGGAAAATGCAATTAAAAACAGATCCCATATCATTTTTAATACTTCGAAATACTTAATCTGAAAGATGAGACCGACAAGCGGAAAGAGGACAAAGAGGATCAGGAACAGACCAAGGAATACCGTGCCGACCAGCTTAAACATAGGGAGGAGAAGTTCAATGCCATATTGGCCTACAGAGGCTGCCATCAGGGCAAGCACACCGATAGGAGCAGTCACCATGACGATTTGCGTGAGTTTGAACATAATTTGAGCGACAGATTCAAAGAAATTCATCACTGGTTCAGAGGCTTTGCCAATGCCAGCCGCTGCAACACCGAACAAAATAGCAAAGAATATAACGGCAAGCAAATCATTTCTGGCCATGACATCAATAATGTTTGTAGGGATAATATCGAGGATCATTTGTTTGAAATCAACAACTTTGTCTGTGTAGCCGGAAAGTTCATTGATATCTTTTTTCGCCAAATGGGAGAGGTCAAGTCCGACACCCGGTTTTAAGACATTCGCTAATAGGAGTCCGAGCGCCAATACCAACGTGGTAATCACTTCAAACCAAATGATCGTCTTGATGCCGAGACTGCCCATTTTTTTCATGCTTCCGCTTCCTGCCGCTCCGATGACAATGGTAGAGAATACAATCGGCACGACAATCATTTTAATTAAGCGGATAAATCCGTCTCCGACAGGTCTCAGTGCCATCCCGAAATCAGGAAAAAAGTGGCCGATCACTGCGCCGATTGCCAAAGCGATTAAAATTTGAAACGCGATAAATTTTTTCAAATGAATCCCCCTTTAGAATGATAAGATTTAGGCATATTCATATCATTCGTGAATCAAATGCAAACACCTTTTTTCAAATTATTTTATTTTGATAGCGCTTTCATTATGTTGGCGAAAAAGTCCCCCGCAGCAGGGGGGACTTTTTTACTTCATGTGGATGTGCTTCATCTCTTCTTCAGATGCATTTGTGAAGATGACCGGTGTTACAGCCGAAGCGGCATGCTGCTTAATGTAATCGAGATCAAATGTGAGAAGCAGTTCGCCTTGTTTGACGGCTTGTCCGCTCGTGACGTGAGCTTCAAAGCCTTCCCCATTCAATTTGACGGTATCAATGCCGACATGAATCAGGATTTCGGTGCCGCCGACGCTCATAAAGCCGATGGCGTGCTTTGTTGGAAAAATGGAGACGACTTCGCCATCCGCAGGGGCAACGACTTTTCCTTCTGATGGATCAATCGCAAAGCCCTCGCCCATCATTTTTTCTGAAAAGACTTGATCAGGAACATCTGTCAGAGAGACCGTTTCTCCTTTAACCGGATAAATAAAAGTCTCTTCGGAAGCGGGCTTCTGCTGCTTGTCAGTCTCTGTATCCAGTGCGGCGGCAGTGTCCGGGACGCCTCCGGCCATGATCGTTTTGATGTCGTCTTTTAAAGCGTCGGATTTTGTTCCGAATATCGCCTGGAAGTTGTTATTGACTTCCAGCACACCTACGGCGCCAAGCCGTTTTAATTCGTCCTTGCTGACTTGGCTCGGCTGATGAACGGTCACGCGAAGCCTTGTAATACACGCATCCAGGTTGGCAATATTGTGCTGTCCGCCCAAGGCCTTCAGCACATGAAAGGCAAGCTGGTCTTTTGCGACAGGAGCTTTTGCCTCAGTCTGATCGGCTTCATCTGTTTCACGGCCGGGTGTTTTCAAGTTCCATTTCAAAATCGCAAATCGGAACAAATAATAATAAATGAATGCAAACACGATCCCGACAGGAATGACAACCCAGCCGTTTGTCGACAGTCCGTAGTTCAAGACGTAGTCAATTCCGCCGCCTGAGAATGTATAGCCGTGGCGAACATGGAATAAATCACAAACGACAAAGATGACGCCGGCGAGAATAGAGTTAATCAAATAGAGCACGGGCGCAACGAACAAGAAAGAAAACTCAACCGGCTCTGTAATGCCTGTCAGCAAAGATGTGAGCGCCGCAGAAATCATAACGCCGGAGATCATTTTTTTCTTTTCCGGACGCGCTGTATGAATAATGGCAAGAGCAACTGCCGGCAGACAGAAAATCATGTAAGGGAAATCCCCCATCATAAAGCGCCCAGCTGTCGGGTCTCCCGCGAAAAACCTTGTCAGGTCGCCGGTTACGGTATTGCCTGTTGACGGGTCTGTGTATTCTCCCATCATAAAGTAGAAAGGTGTATAAAAAATATGATGCAGGCCAAAAGGAATCAGCAAACGATAGATCGTTGCATAAAAGAACAGGCCGATCGTTGAATCGGCAATTAAACTGCTGGCTGCGTTAATTCCGTTTTGGATCAGCGGCCAAACGAATGAGAAAATCACGCCGATTACCAATGAACTGATGGAAGTAATAATCGGGACAAACCGTTTTCCTGAGAAAAATCCAAGGACCGGATGCAGCTCGATTGATGAAAAACGCTTATATAAATATGCGGCAAGAAGCCCGATGATGATTCCTCCGAATACCCCCATATCAATCAGGTGCTCGGCTCCTTCATACGGAGGCTGAAGGCCGAGCAATTTTCCCATGTTGTCGAGGGTGACGGTTAAAATTAAATATCCGATAACAGCGGCAAGTCCGGCTACACCTTCGCCGCCGGCTAACCCGATCGCGACCCCCACGGCGAAAATCAGCGGCAGGTTGTCGAATACAACGCCGCCCGCATCCTTTATAATAGGGATGTTCAGTAAATCCTTGTCACCGAAACGGAGCAAAAGACCGGCTGCCGGGAGGACGGCAACCGGAGTCATCAACGCGCGGCCAAGCTGCTGCAGAATTTGAAATGCCTTTTTAAACATGACAGTCTCCTTTATAAGTATGATGCTTTCTTTAGTTTTTGAGCTGCTTTTTGATCGGCGATAACGGTTACATGATTGTGTTTTTGAAGAATTGAGGCCGGCACATCTGTCGTGACAGGGCCTTCAGCCATCTTTTGAATGGCGTCTGCTTTTTCCTCGCCGCTCGCTAAAAGCACAATTTGTTTACTGAATTCCATGATGGTTTTAATGCCCATTGAAATCGCAAGTCTCGGCACCAGTACAGGATCGCCGCCGAAGAATCTGGCATTTGCCTGTATTGTGCTTTCTGACAGCCTAACGATTCGTGTCAGATCCTCAAAATCAGATCCAGGTTCATTAAAACCGATATGGCCATTGGCGCCGATGCCGAGGATTTGAACATCAATGCCTCCCGCCTGACGGATGAGATCCTCGTATACCATGCATTCAGCCTCAAGCTGCGGATTGTCTCCTTGCGGGATATGGATATGATCAGGCTGCATATTGATATGCTGAAAAAGATGCTGATGCATAAAATGGTTATAACTTTGCGGATGAGATGGAGAGAGACCTGCGTATTCATCCAAATTAAATGTAGTAATCTTTGAAAAGTCGATTTCGCCTGCTTGATAGTCTGAAATCAGCTGCTTGTACAAGCCGACCGGCGTGCTTCCTGTTGCCAGGCCGAGTACGGCATCTTTCTTAGCCTGTACGTGTTCTTTAATAATGTTAGCGCTTAACTTACAGAGTTCTTCATAGTGATTGGCGATAAGAATCTTCATGTGACACCCCCTCAAAGAGATAGACAAGCATCATATTTGTTATGATCAATTTATGATAGTTGTCATTACGAATTTAGCACCGCCGTTATCGAACTGTCAATATTAATGTCTGAAAATTTGTTATAAAAGAAGGATACAAATCTTTCATAATCGGAAGGCAAGTGATATTATGGTCTCAATCAAAAAGAACGGTTGCATACAGAATGGGGAGAATGAAATGACAGCTTTATATTCTGTTATCAAGTTTAAAATCATTGAATTAATTAAGTCGGGCAAATATCAGGCGAATGATCAGCTGCCGACGGAGAGCGAGTTTTGCGAGCAATATGATGTCAGCAGAACAACTGTGAGACTGGCCCTGCAGCAGCTTGAGCTTGAGGGATATATTAAACGGATTCAAGGAAAAGGAACATTTGTATCAGCGGCAAAAATACAAACGCCGATTCCGCACAAGATTACGAGCTTTGCAGAACAAATGAGAGGCCTGCGTTCTGAATCAAAAGTGCTTGAACTCGTGGTGATCCCTGCTGATCACTCCATTGCCGAGCTTTTGAAAATGAAAGAGAATGAACCTGTCAACAAGCTTGTCAGAGTCAGATACGCCGAGGGGGAGCCTTTGCAGTATCACACCTCATATATTCCTTGGAAAGCGGCACCGGGTCTGGCGCAGGAAGAGTGCACCGGCTCGCTGTTTGAACTGTTAAGAACAAAATACAATATTGAAATCAGCAGGGGCACGGAATCGATCGAGCCGATTTTAACGGATGAAACGATCAGCGGCCACTTGTTAACCAATGTCGGAGCGCCTGCGTTTTTATCAGAATCTCTCACCTATGATAAAAATGAAGATGTGGTGGAATATGCGCAAATTATTACGCGGGGAGACCGAACGAAATTCACCGTAGAACAGTCATATCATTCATAAAGCAATGCGTTTTAAGAAGGGAATGGTGTTCTATGTTTTTATTGACGAATGGAAAAGTGCTGTGGGGGGCTGTCATTGCGGCTTTCATCCTTTCAATCGTGTTTTACCCGTTTCTGCCGGCGGAAATGCCGATTCATTATGATGGAACGAACAGTCCGGATATGACGGTTAACAAGCTGGTAGGAATAGTGATACTTCCTGTTTTGATGGTGGTGTTTGCATGGGCGCAGAAGATCAATTGGCAATTTGTGATTGCGGTGTATATTTTGCTGATTTGCCATATTGTCGTCCTGTATTTAGCAATCTAAATCAGACAGCCGGAATGAATCTGGCTGTTTTTCTTTTATTTCATCTTCATTTGACAAAGAATGTGGTGTATAATAGCTGATGATCCTAAAGAATATTCTGAAATTTATAGGTTTGAAGCGGCGTATGATAAAAGTAGAGGCTGTATACTTTTTGCAGCTTTAAAAAGACTGAATATTTAAACAATTATGGTGTGAAAGGTGTGCTGATCAAATTGAATAAGCTTATCGAACGAGAAAAAATTGCATTTCATAAGGAAAAGCCCGACCCGTCATCCTTAGGATTCGGAAAATATTTTACAGATTATATGTTTGTGATGGATTATGAAGAGGGAATAGGCTGGCATCATCCGAGAATTGCCCCGTACGCGCCGCTTACGCTTGATCCGTCTGCATCTGTTTTTCATTACGGTCAGGCTGTCTTTGAGGGGTTAAAAGCGTACAGAACGGAAGATGGCAGGGTGCTGCTGTTCCGGCCGGATCAAAATATCAAGCGGCTGAACAGATCGTGTGAGCGCATGAGTATGCCTCCTTTAGACGAAGAGCTGGTGCTTGAGGCATTGACGCAATTAGTTGAGCTGGAGAAAGATTGGGTTCCAAAGGAAAAGGGTACGTCACTGTATATTCGTCCGTTTGTCATTGCCACAGAACCGAGTCTCGGTGTGAAGGCATCCAAAAGCTATACATTTATGATCGTGCTTTCTCCTGTCGGCTCCTATTATGGCGATCAGATGAAGCCGGTTAGAATCTACGTCGAAGATGAGTACGTTCGGGCGGTGAACGGCGGAGTCGGCAGTGCAAAAACATCCGGAAATTACGCGGCCAGCCTTCAGGCGCAGCGGAAAGCGAATGAGCTGGGCTATGACCAGGTGCTGTGGCTGGACGCCATTGAAAAGAAATACGCGGAAGAAGTAGGGAGCATGAACATTTTTTTCGTCATTAACGGGGAAGCTGTCACACCGGCTTTAAGCGGAAGTATTTTAAGCGGAGTAACACGTGCGTCTGCGATTGAACTGATTCGCAGCTGGGGCATTCCGGTTCGTGAGGAGAAAATTTCGATTGATGAGATTTATTCGGCTTCTGTACGCGGGGAATTGACAGAGGTATTCGGAACGGGCACGGCAGCGGTCGTTACGCCTGTCGGTGAACTCAATATTCATGGGAAAACGGTGATTGTAGGCGACGGACAAATCGGGGACATCTCTAAAAAGCTGTATGAAACGATAACAGATATTCAGCTTGGCAAAGTAAAAGGGCCGTTCAGCTGGACCGTGGAAGTTTGAAGATGAAAAAGAACCTGCCCGGAGGCAGGTTCTTTTTATTTTGAATGAGTCATATCAGCAGTCGGCCGGCTTTTGCGGTTTTTCGCATAATATACTGCATAGCAGATGGCCATAAACGGAATGCCGCAATACAGTGCGATTCTTTGATTCGGATCAAAGGCTATGCCGATGACGGAAGCCAGGCATAACAGGAACGCGGCAATCGGCACGAACGGATACCAAGGGGTCCGGTATTTCAGATCGGCAACCTTGTTTCCCGCTTCGACATAACGTTTTCTGAACATGAATTGAGAAGCGGCGATTCCCATCCATACGACTACGACCGCAAAACCGGAAATCGATACGAGCACAACGTATACAGTGTCTGGCGCAAATACGCTGGACAGCAATGACAGAATGCCGCCGATCATGCTGAACACCAGCGCGTTAAACGGGGTTCCTTTTGACGTCAGCTTTGCAAATGTCGGGTGAAGCGTTTTTTCTTTTGATAAAGACCACAGCATCCGGGAAGAAGCGTAGAGTCCGGAATTAGCCGCTGACAGGATCGCTGTCAGGATGACAAAGTTCATGATGTCGGCTGCGTACGGGACACCGACTCTGTCAAAGACAGCGACAAACGGACTTTTGATGACGCCAGCTTCTTGAATCGGAATCAGCCCTGACAGCACAAAAATCGTTCCGATAAAAAAGAGGGAGAGACGCCAGACCGTTGTTTTAATCGCTTTTGGTATCGTCTTGTCGGGATCAACGCTTTCTCCTGCGGCAATTCCGATCAGCTCAGTACCTGAAAAGGCAAAATTGACAGACAGCATCGTCATCAAAATCGGGACAAATCCATTTGGAAAGAGCCCGCCTTCCGCTGTGAAATTGGACAGCATCGGAGCGACTTCTCCGCCTTTGATCGGGATGATGCCGAACATGGCAGAGCCGCCTAAAAGAATAAACAACACAATGGCTAACACTTTGATGCTGGAAAACCAAAATTCTGATTCAGCGAAAAACTTGACCGAAAATGCATTAAGCAAAAAAATGAACAGCGCAAAGACGGCGCTCCACATCCAAACGGACGTATGGGGGAACCAGCGCTGCATTAACAGGCCGGCTGCAGTGAATTCTGATCCCAATGCCACGGTCCATGTCAGCCAGTACAGCCAAGCGACAGTAAATCCGGTGCCCGGCCCTATGTATTTGGCTGCATAGGTGTGAAAGGCGCCTGTTACAGGCATGGCCACTGACAGCTCACCGAGGCACAGCATGACCAAATAGACGATTCCGGCCCCGACTAGGTAGGCGAGTATCGTTCCTGCCGGGCCTGCCTGCTGAATGGTGTAGCCGGAGCTTAAAAACAGCCCGGTTCCGATGACACCTCCTAAGGAAAGCATAAAGAGGTGCCGACTTTTCATACTTCTCTGAAAGTTTGTCTCATTCTTGTTGTGAGCTGATTTCATCTTTTTCCAACTTTCTATCGGCGATTTATTTCCTTCCTAATAAAAAATCTCATGTCAGCGAGTGACACGAGACTCCGGCGTACCGGCTTTTAGATAGAATATACAAACAATTCCGATAAGTCAAGTTGTTTTTAATGAGCGCGCCCAAGCCGCAATTTCTTGAATATCTTCGGGTTTTGTCCGGCAGCAACCGCCAATCAGCTTCGCTCCTTTTTCATGCCAAGTGCGGGCGCTTGTTCCGTAAGGCTCTGCGCATGCTGCGCCGTTCCACGTTTTTGTTTCCGGATCATACTGCTCGCCTGAATTCGGGTAGACGATGATCGGTTTTGATGTGTGCTTTTTTAACTCCTCTATCAAGGAAGGGATATGCTGAAGCGGCGTGCAGTTAATGCCGAGCGCTGCAATTTGGCGGTGCTCATCAAGCCATGACGCACAGTCAGCGGCAGGTGTTCCGTCACTGATGTGCAGACCGTCTTTTGCACTGAAGCTGATCCACGTATATGTTTCAGGGAACTCCTTGAGCACCCGCACAATCGCTTTTGCTTCGGTCAGACACGGAATCGTTTCGCATGCCAAAACATCAGCTCCGGCTTCGATCAGCGCTTTCATGCGGGGGCGATGAAATTCAACCAGTTCATCCTCTGAGATTCCGTAGTTGCCGCGATACTCAGAGCCGTCCGCAAGATAAGCGCCATAAGGGCCTACAGAAGCCGCAATAATCGGTTTTGGCCGATTCAGACGGTTCTCTCCAACCGCCCAAAATTCATCACGTGCTTCAGCTGCGATGGTGACGGACATCTCGATGAGCCGGCGTGCTTCCGCTTCGCTCAGCCCGCGTGCGGCAAAGCCCTCAAACGTAGACTGATAGCTGGCGGTAATCGCACAGTCAGCGCCTGCCGCGAAATAATCAGTATGAACTTGTTTAATCAGGTTCGGCTCTTCCAGCAGAATTTTTGCCGACCAGAGACTGTCGTTCAAATCACAGCCCTTGCGTTCAAGCTCGGTTGCCATTGCGCCGTCTAATACGATGAGCGGGTATGTATCAAGAATGTGTTGGATAGGATTCATAGAATGTACCGATGCCTTCTTTCAGATTTTTTTGAAAAAGATATGAAAATCGTAATGGACGCTTACATGTTTGTCAATAAACGAACAAGAGAAAGGTGTTCAGCCCGTATGTCTGAACACCTTTTTTTATGATATTTGTTTGTTGTGTGTGTCAGCCTTTGTGTCAGAAAGCGGCCAGCACTCAATGCCATTATGGTTTTTGAGTACATCTTTATAAAAGACCGGATCTTTGCCTGCTTTTTTCTGGCGTGTATAGTCTTTCAGCGCCGTAAAAACGACCTTTGATAATAAGAAAATCGCGATTAAATTCACGACGACCATCAAGCCCATGAACAAATCAGCCAGATCCCAGACGAGTTGGACTTTGGCAACACAGCCAAACACAATCATCGCCAGCACGCCGATACGGTAGATAAAAATCAGTTTTTTGCTTTTATTCAAAAAGCCGATATTGGTTTCGCCATAATAATAGTTTCCGATTAAAGCACAGAATCCGAATAACAAAATCAGAATGGCGAGAAAGCCTGATGCCCACGATCCGACATGGGCGCTGAGAGAGGCTTGAGTTAGCGCGATTCCGCTCAGTCCCGGAGTATGGTAGGCATCTGAAAACAGAATGATAAAGGCGGTGCTTGTACAAATGACCAGCGTATCAGTAAGCACACCAAAAGCTTGAATCAGCCCCTGTTTGACAGGATGGCTTGTTGTTGCGGTGGCAGCGGCATTCGGTGCGCTTCCCATTCCCGCTTCGTTTGAAAAGATTCCCCGTCTGACGCCTTGCATTAACGCTGCTCCCAAGGCGCCGCCAGCGGCCTGGTCAAAACCAAATGCGTTTTTCACGATTAGCGCAAGCACGTCTGGCAGCTGTGTAATGTTGGTGACAATCACGAAAAACGCAACTCCGATATACAGGACAGCCAATACGACAACAATGGATTCAGCCAGCTTCGCAATGCGTTTTACACCGCCGAAAATAATCGTGCCGAACACAGCAATTAAAATGAGTCCCAAAGTCAGGCGGTTTGTGCCGAACGCGTTTTCGAAGGCGAGGCTGACTGTATTTGATTGAACCGAGTTAAAGACGATACCGAACGATAAGGTGATTAATACGGCAAACAGCGCGCCCATCCACCTTTTGTTCAGCCCTTTTTCCATGTAATAAGCCGGCCCGCCGCGGAAGCCGTTTACATCTTTTACTTTATAAATCTGAGCCAGTGTGCTTTCCACAAAGCTTGATGCTGATCCGATAATGGCGATAATCCACATCCAGAAGATTGCACCGGGCCCGCCGAGCGCAATAGCGATGGCAATGCCCGTAATATTTCCCGTACCGACACGGGCTGCCATGCTAATGCAAAAGGCTTGAAACGGAGAAATGCTGTTTTTCGACCGGGAAGTAGCTCCTTCTCTTAACACTCTCACCATTTCTTTCAGCATGCGAACCTGCAAAAACTTAAGCCTGAACGTAAAATAGATTCCCAGAGAAAGGAGCAATACAATTAATAGCTTTGACCATAAAAGATCATTTGCGATACCGACGATATGTTCCAGGATTTGCTGCATACAATCACCTCTTTTTTAATGTTTAAAAAATGCTGAGCTCCCACTCCTGCGCCATATGTTTCAGCAGCATACCGCCAGTAAGGCTGTTGCCGTATTCGTCAATAGCAGGCCCGTAAATGCCGATGCCGCATCCAGATTGAAAAGGCTGTTCTCTTCTGGCACTTGGAGGAACGAGAGCCATGATGCCGCCGGAGACGCCGCTTTTGGCCGGCACGCCGACAAACGCCGCATATTTGCCTGAAGCGTTGTACATGCCGCACGTCAGCATTAACGCCTTGGCCAACTTTGCCACGTCCTTTGGAATCACTTGCTGGCGGCGAATCGGATGATAGCCGTCATGGGCAAGGATCAGGCCGATCAATGCAATGTCTTCTGTGGTGCTCTCCATGGCGCATTGCTTCAAGTAAACCTCAAGCGTTTCTTCTACATCTGCTTCTAAAAAGTTTGTTTCTTTTAAATAGTAGGCCAGCGCTCTGTTGCGGTGGGCGGTTTCCCATTCTGACTGGAACACTTCCTCATGAATTCTCGGCCGCTTTCCTATTAAGGTTTCCATCACCGAGTAAAGAAACTCGAGCTTATCGTGTGCCGAGTCACCCGGAAGAAGCGAGGCGATGGTAAGGGCACCCGCGTTGATCATAGGATTAAACGGTTTTCCCGGCTTGTTGATTTCGAGCCGAATGATTGAATTAAAGGCATCACCTGTCGGTTCGACATCTACGCGGTCGAGCACATAGGGAATGCCGCGGCTCATGCAGGCGGCGATAAAGCTGATCACTTTTGAAATGCTTTGCAGGGTAAAAGGGACGTTCCAATCGCCGGCATGTATCATTGTTCCGTCAGGCTCCAATATACAAATGCCGAGCTGTGAGTCATTGACTTTTCCTAAAGCGGGGATATAGTTTGCACTTTGTCCATTGGCGGCAAAGGGGCGATAGTGCTCAACCCAATGATGCAGCTGTGACGCCGGGTCTATTTCTATTTGGGGCTCTTTTATCAATTCTTTCATCGAATTCCTCCTCACTGTTTTTCTTCTTTAAGGACTGAGGTTTATCAAAACGAAGGCTGAAGGGGCATTAAACGCTTTCATAAAAGCGGAAGGTATATTTACTGTATAATGACGACTACAGAATCATACAAAATACGACAAAAATATTTTGAAAATAAGCCGTAAGATTTATAAAAAGCTCATGTTCTGGGTCAAAAGAAATTTGCAGGTTTTCTGCTGTTTCCCCAAAATAGAAGCGAGGATGTGATCATCATAAAACTGGAACGTTTTTTTGAAAAAGATGGATATATACTGGCTCTCATGCTGATTACAGTGCCGCTGGCCGGTGAACTGAAATTTTATCCCCTTAATGAAGAGTTCCGGATCAGCTTTGGCGCACCGGTTTTTTTCTTCTTCTTATCGCTGCTGCGGCAAGTGCCCGCTGTGCTGCCGGGTTTTTTGACTGGAGCGGCAGTTTTCATCTTTCGCGTCATTCTGGGATTATGGGGCGGGGGACATGATGGACTGGCTCCAATTCTGTATGACCAAGCGTCTGGCTTTTTCTTTTATATGACTTACGCCTGTCTGTTTTACGTATTGAAGGCTAATCGTTTTCGGGAACGGCCGGTTATGCTCGGTTTCATCGGGTTTATGATTGAAATTGTGTCAGATTGTGTCGAGCTGGTCGTGCAGTTTCTCATTTTTCATACGGTTGTGACGCCTGAGAAAATCACAGACATTGCGGTGATCGCAATTTCTCACACATTTATCGTCATGAGCTTTTACAGTGTGCTGAAGCTGTATGAAACGCAATCGAGAGAAAAACAGACAAGGCGGCAGCATGAGCACATGCTAATGATCGTTTCGAATTTATATGAAGAAACGGTGCATTTAAAAAAGACATTGAAGACGACAGAGCAAGTGACGAATGATTCGTATCAGCTCTATCGGGAAGTGAAGGGCAAGGATGAACAGCTCAGCGGCAGAATCCTGAGGCTGGCCGGGGAGATTCATGAAGTGAAAAAGGACAACCAGCGGATATTTGCAGGGCTTTCAAAACTGATTTCGAATGAGAGCTTGCGAGATTATATGAGGGCTTCTGATTTGCTGCAGCTTGTGATTCGAATGAATGAAAAGTACGCTGAAGCACTTGGAAAGCAGATTGATTTTCACTGCTCGATAGAAGGGGAGCATGACGATTATCACGTATTTATCGTGCTTTCGATCATTAATAATCTAACGGCAAATGCGGTAGAGGCAATGGGGGAAGAGGGAATGATCAGCCTGAGGCTCCGTAAGCCAAATGAGAGTATGGTAGAATTCCAGGTGGAAGACAATGGCCCCGGCATTTCTGAGAAAATCGGAGACATTGTGTTTGACCCGGGCTTTACTTCAAAATATGACGAATTTGGCACGCCTTCTACCGGAATCGGACTTTCCTACGTGAAGGAAATCGTGACAGAGCTAGAAGGAGATATCAGGTTCGATAATCAGCAGCGGGGAGTGGTGTTTGCCATCAGGCTGCCTGTCCGGCATTTGATTCAGAAAGGGTGAACCGAAAGCTATGCGTTTTTTTATCGCTGATGATGACCGTGCGGTACGGTCGATTTTAAGACAGATCATTGAGGATGAGGATCTGGGGGAAGCTGCTGGTGAAGCAGAAGACGGAAGCCAGGTGGAAGGTCATATGCTGCAATTTAAGCAGATTGATATTTTATTAATCGATCTGTTAATGCCCGGACGGGACGGCATTGAAACGATTCGCCAGCTTCAGGATACGTACTCCGGAAAGATCGTGATGATCTCTCAAGTGGAAGCGAAGGAAATGGTCGGAGAAGCATACTCGCTCGGCATCGAATATTTTATCCATAAGCCAATTAACCGCATTGAAATTGTCACGGTTCTCCAAAAGGTGAAGGAACGGATCGAGCTTGAGCACTCGATTGGGGATATTCAGCACTCTCTAAGCCGGCTTGTCAACCGGACTGAACGGAAAGCGCGTCCTCAGCAGAAGAGTGACAGCGGCTTAAAAGAAGCAGGAACATTCCTGTTGTCCGAGCTTGGCATGATGGGGGAAGGCGGCGCTCATGATCTCATGGCGGTGCTGCAGTATTTAGCAGAACATGAGCAATCTGAGCCGTACGAAAAACATATCCCTTCGCTAAAACAGATCTTCATCCAAGTAGCGGAACGGAAGCTGGGCGCAGGAGCATCCCAAACGGAAGTCAATCGCGAAATGAAAGCCTCGGAGCAGCGCATCCGCAGAGCAATTATCCATTCGCTGCACCATTTTGCTTCATTAGGCACAACGGATTTTTCCAATCCGAAATTTGAAACCTATGCATCGAAATTCTTTGATTTTCCGGTTGTCAGCCAGAAAATGAAAGAACTTCAATCAAAGGATGCAAAACCTCTCGCACCTGCAAGAGTGAATATGAAAAAATTCATCCATGTATTCTTTTTGGAAGCGAAGCTTTTGCACGAGACGATGAAACAAAGAAGCATGTAAACCAAAACAGCCGGCAGTACCGGCTGTTTTTTTGCTGTGCAGAACCCCGGCTAGACAGCGTTTTTCCTGGGGTCTGAAAAATATCAGAAAATAAAGATATTGACTTATTGTTTATTTGTCTTACAATAAAACAAAAGGATATAAGGAAGGAGCGGATATGAAAGAAAAAATAATAAAAGCGCTTTCAGTCAGGGGCTGTATATCCAAATAACAGGAGGTTATGTTGATGAGCCGTATCAGAAAAGCACCCGCTGGAATTTTAGGTTTTCCGGTTGCACCTTTTAATACACAAGGAAAACTGGAGGAAGAAGCTCTTTTTCAAAACATTGAATTTTTGCTGGAAGAAGGCTTGGAAGCGATTTTTATCGCTTGCGGGTCTGGTGAATTTCAATCTCTCAGCCAAAAAGAATACGAGCAAATGGTGGAAGTCGCAGTCTCGGCAGCCGGAGGAAAAGTGCCGGTTTACACGGGGGTGGGCGGCAACCTCAGCACAGCGCTGGACTGGGCGCAGCTGTCGGAGAAAAAAGGTGCCGACGGGTACTTGATCCTGCCTCCGTATTTGGTGCATGGCGAACAGGAGGGGCTGTATCAGTATGCGAAAACGATTATTGAAAGCACCGATTTGAATGCGATTCTTTATCAGCGCGATAACGCGGTTCTCTCTCTTGAACAGATCAAGCGGCTGACCGAATGTGAACAGCTTGTCGGTGTGAAGGACGGGGTGGGGAACATGGATTTGAATATTAACCTCGTCTATACGCTCGGCGACCGCTTAGGATGGCTCAACGGAATGCCGATGGCTGAAGTGACGATGCCAGCTTACCTGCCGATCGGGTTTCACTCCTATTCCTCAGCGATTTCAAATTATATTCCGCATATTTCCCGGATGTTCTATGATGCATTGAAAAATGGAAACGACGAGCTTGTGAAGGAGCTCTATCAGCATGTGATTCTCCCGATCAACGACATTCGCAAACAACGAAAAGGATATGCCGTATCTTTGATTAAAGCGGGCATGGAGATCATGGGATTGAATGTGAGAAACACAGCCAGACCGCCTGTCGGTCCGGTTGAAAAAGATCACTATCAGCAATTAGAAGCGATTCTGAAGCAGGCGGCGGATCGTTTTCCGAAAAAAGCCGCGACGGTTTGATGAACAGAAAAAATATGAAAGGGGCAATGGGCATGTCTGTGATCACGGAACAAAACACGTATCTCAACTTTATTAACGGAGAGTGGGTTAAGTCTCAATCAGGCGATATGGTCAAGGTTGTAAACCCTGCGGATGTAAACGATATTGTCGGCTATGTACAGAATTCAACAGCTGAAGATGTGGAACGGGCTGTCGCCGCCGCCAATGAAGCCAAAACGGCTTGGAGAAAGCTGACGGGGGCCGAGCGGGGCCAATTTTTATACAAAACAGCGGATATTATGGAGCAGCGCTTGGAAGACATCGCCGCCTGCGCAACACGTGAGATGGGAAAAACACTGCCGGAAGCGAAAGGGGAAACAGCCCGCGGGATTGCCATTCTTCGCTATTACGCCGGAGAAGGCATGCGCAAAACGGGTGACGTTATTCCGTCTACTGACAAAGACGCGCTCATGTTTACCACCCGTGTTCCGCTCGGTGTGGTCGGCGTGATTTCTCCGTGGAACTTCCCGGTGGCGATTCCGATTTGGAAAATGGCCCCGGCATTGGTGTATGGCAATACCGTTGTCATCAAACCGGCGACAGAAACAGCTGTGACATGCACGAAAATCATTGCTTGCTTTGAAGAAGCGGGGCTCCCGGCAGGAGTCATCAATTTGGTGACAGGCCCAGGTTCTGTTGTCGGGCAGGGGCTTGCTGAGCATGATGGGGTAAACGCTGTTACGTTTACCGGTTCAAATCAAGTCGGAAAAATCATCGGGCAGGCCGCTTTAGCGAGAGGAGCCAAATACCAGCTTGAAATGGGCGGGAAAAACCCGGTCATAGTAGCCGATGACGCTGACCTTGAAGCTGCGGCCGAAGCTGTCATTACGGGTGCCTTCCGTTCAACCGGCCAGAAGTGCACCGCGACAAGCCGCGTCATCGTGCAAAGCGGAATTTACGAGCGCTTTAAAGAAAAACTGCTCCAGCGTACAAAGGATATTACGATCGGAGACAGCTTAAAAGAGGATGTCTGGATGGGACCGATCGCCAGCAAGAATCAGCTTGATAATTGCCTGTCGTACATTGAGAAAGGCAAACAGGAGGGCGCTTCCCTTTTGATCGGAGGAGAAAAGCTTGAGGATGGAAAGTATCAAAACGGCTATTATGTTCAGCCTGCCATCTTTGACAATGTGACATCTGAGATGACGATTGCCCAAGAGGAGATTTTCGGCCCGGTGATCGCCTTGATCAAGGTGGACACGATGGAGGAGGCGCTGGACATCGCCAATGATGTGAAGTTCGGCTTAAGCGCATCCATTTTCACGCAAAACATCGGCCGAATGCTTTCATTCGTTGATGAAATTGACGCCGGGCTAGTCCGGATTAACGCGGAAAGCGCGGGTGTTGAGCTTCAGGCGCCTTTTGGCGGCATGAAGCAGTCGAGCTCCCACTCCCGCGAACAGGGTGAGGCGGCGAAGGACTTTTTCACTGCGATCAAAACCGTTTTTGTGAAGCCGTAATGGTGCTGGAAAGAGGCGGACGTCTCTTTCCCAGCTTTATCACAGCCAGCATATGATTCTCTACTTTGAAAAGGAGAAGATACTATGAAAAAAGACTATGCGAATGTTTCACCGGCGGGCAAAAAAACGTCTGTACGCTGGTTCATCGTTTTTATGCTGTTTCTTGTGACCTCTATTAACTACGCGGATCGGGCTACGCTTTCCATCACCGGAGATTCCGTCCAGCATGATCTGGGATTGGACTCGGTCGCTATGGGCTATGTCTTTTCTGCTTTTGGCTGGGCCTATGTCATCGGGCAGCTTCCGGGCGGCTGGCTGCTGGACCGTTTTGGTTCAAAGACTGTTATTGCATTAAGCATCTTTTTCTGGTCGTTTTTTACGCTGCTGCAAGGGGCGATTGGTTTTTTCTCCGCCGGCACAGCGATTATCCTGCTGTTTGCACTGCGTTTTCTGGTAGGCTTGTCCGAAGCGCCTTCATTTCCTGGAAACGGCAGAGTTGTTGCCTCATGGTTCCCAAGCTCCGAGCGCGGGACAGCTTCAGCCTTTTTTAATTCAGCTCAATACTTCGCAATCGTCATTTTTTCTCCTTTAATGGGCTGGCTCACCCACTCTTTCGGCTGGCATTCCGTCTTCGTTGTCATGGGTGCCGCTGGCATTCTTCTGGCTGTCATCTGGCTAAAAACGGTGTATGAACCGAAAAAACATCCGAAGGTCAACGAAGCTGAGCTTGCTTATATCGAACAGGGCGGCGGGCTGATTTCCATGGATGACAGCAAAAGCAAGCAAGAAACAGAATCGAAATGGCCTTATATCAAACAGCTGTTAACGAACCGCATGTTGATTGGCGTGTACATCGCGCAATATTGCATTACAACTCTCACCTATTTCTTTCTCACATGGTTTCCGGTATATTTGGTTCAAGCCCGCGGCATGTCCATCCTTGAAGCAGGGTTTGTCGCTTCCCTGCCGGCGCTATGCGGATTTGCCGGCGGTGTGCTTGGGGGCATCGTGTCAGACATCTTACTCAAAAAAGGCCGTTCGCTCACCTTTGCTAGAAAAGTGCCGATCATTATCGGCATGCTGCTGTCTTGCAGTATGATTGTCTGCAACTACACGGATTCAGCGTGGCTCGTCGTTGTTATTATGTCACTCGCGTTTTTCGGAAAAGGCTTCGGCGCACTGGGATGGGCTGTCGTGTCGGACACGTCTCCGAAAGAGTGTGCAGGATTAAGCGGCGGTTTGTTCAACACTTTCGGAAATATTGCCTCGATTACCACACCGATTATTATCGGCTACATTGTGAATGCCACAGGATCTTTTAATGGCGCGCTCGTGTTTGTAGGTGCTAACGCGATTGCGGCGATCCTCAGCTACTTGCTGCTGGTCGGGCCGATCAAACGGGTCGTGTTAAAGAAACAAGAGCAAGACCCCGATCAATCATTGCCTGTCTAATATTTATGAAAGCGCTTTATATAAGGAGGAGAAAACATGAGTTCACCAATACAAGAGCAGGTTCAAAAGGAAAAGAGATCGAATATTCCTTCAATTCGTGAGATGAAGGTGATCCCTGTTGCGGGACATGACAGCATGCTGCTGAATCTGAGCGGCGCACACAGCCCGTTTTTCACCCGGAATATCGTGATCTTAACCGACAGCAGCGGAAATCAGGGAGTCGGCGAGGTACCTGGCGGAGAACACATCCGCCGCACATTGGAGCTGGCAGAGCCGCTTGTTATCGGAAAATCCATTGGCGCGTACCAGTCGATATTGCAAACGGTCAGAAAGCAGTTTGCCGATCAGGACAGGGGAGGACGCGGAATCCAGACGTTTGATTTGCGCACCACGGTCCATGCCGTTACGGCACTGGAAGCGGCTTTGTTAGATTTGCTTGGAAAGTTTCTTCAGGAACCGGTCGCGGCCTTGCTGGGCGAAGGGAAGCAGCGTGATGAAGTAAAAATGCTCGGCTACCTCTTTTACATTGGCGACCGAAAGCGAACGACCTTGCCGTATCAAAGTGATGAGCAGTCAGATTGTGCGTGGTTCCGTCTCCGCCATGAGGAAGCGCTGACGCCGGAGGCAATAGTACGTCTTGCCGAATCCGCTCAGGAGCGCTACGGCTTTCAGGATTTCAAGCTGAAAGGCGGGGTGCTGTCAGGAGAGGATGAAATTGAAGCTGTCACCGCATTATCAAAACGTTTTCCAGAGGCAAGGATCACCCTTGATCCGAACGGGGCGTGGTCATTAGAGGAAGCCATTGCATTATGCAAAGGAAAGCATGATGTGCTCGCGTATGCGGAAGACCCGTGCGGAGATGAGAATGGTTACTCCGCCCGTGAAGTGATGGCTGAATTCCGCCGCGCGACAGGGCTCCCGACCGCGACAAATATGATTGCGACCGACTGGCGGGAAATGGGTCACGCGATTCAGCTTCATGCGGTGGATATCCCGCTGGCTGATCCTCATTTCTGGACGATGCAGGGTTCGGTGCGGGTTGCGCAAATGTGCCATGATTGGGGTTTGACATGGGGCTCCCACTCCAACAACCACTTAGATATCTCCCTTGCGATGTTTACCCATGTAGCAGCAGCGGCTCCGGGGCGCATCACGGCGATTGATACCCATTGGATCTGGCAGGACGGGCAGCGTTTAACGAAACAGCCTTTTGAGATTGCTGATGGCTGTGTCAAGGTGCCAAATAAGCCCGGTCTTGGCGTCGACATTGATATGGAACAAGTCGAAAAAGCGCATGGCCTCTATCGAAAAATGAATTTAGGCGCGCGGAATGACGCGATCCCTATGCAGTTTCTGATCAGCAACTGGGAGTTCGACCGGAAACGCCCGTGTCTTGTGCGATAAGTTTGATTGTAAATATTGTCATACCGGCTATTTTGTCTTACAATTGAACAACTGAAGGGAGAGTTGTTCGTGTACGAAGGTTTAGAAGATCTGAAAGTCGATACAGTCAATCGGAAAACATTAGCCAAGCAAGTCATTGAACGGATTGTCCATTTATTGTCGAGCGGACAGTTAAAGGCGGGAGACAAATTGCCGACAGAAATGGAACTGATGGACATTTTGCATGTCAGCAGGCCCGTGCTTCGGGAGGCGTTGAGTTCACTAGAAACACTTGGTGTGATTACGAGAAAAACCCGCGGCGGCACGTATTTCAACGATAAAATCGGCATGCAGCCATTTTCCGTCATGCTTGCCTTGGCGACTGATAATCTTCCGGCGATCATTGAAGCGCGGATGGCGTTAGAACTCGGACTCGTGACGATTGCCGCGGAAAAAATCAATGAGGATGAGCTTCAGCGTTTGCAGAAGACAATCGACGACATCGCCAACAGCACTGACAATCTTTATGGTGAAGCAGATAAAGAATTCCATCGAATTATAGCATTAAGTGCCAATAATCCCGTTGTCGAAGGGATGATTCAATCCCTGCTGATCACACATGCGAAAATTGACAGCCAGATTCCGTACAGGGAGAGGGATGTAACGGTTGAATATCATAAAAAAATCTACGACGCTCTTGCCAAAAGAGACCCTTACAAAGCGCATTACCACATGTATGAGCATCTGAAATTTGTCCGTGACAAAATTCTGATGGGCATGGATGATCAATAATTGTTGAGACAGCCGCAGTTGAAACGTAAGATCTGCGGCTTTTTTTGAACCGATTTAGAAAACGCTTACTATGATGATATGAGGAGTGATTTTCTTATGGCGATGAACCTCAGGCAGAACCAAGCGCCCCTTTACATCAAAGTGAATGAAACAGATAACACGGCGATTATTGTCAATGATGGAGGGCTGCCAAAAGGCACTGTGTTTTCATGCGGGCTCGTACTTGAAGAGGATGTCCCTCAAGGCCATAAGGTCGCCTTAACCGATCTCAATCAAGGGGATGAGATTGTGCGTTACGGAGAGGTGATCGGATTTGCTGATGAGACGATCAAACGCGGGAGCTGGATTCGGGAAGCCCTGGTAAGAATGCCTGCTCCTCCGGCTTTAGACGATCTTCCTCTCGCAAACAGAGTGCCAAAACCGCTGCCGCCTCTTGAAGGATACACGTTTGAAGGGTATCGGAATGCGGACGGCAGTGCCGGGACGAAAAATATACTCGGTATCACCACAAGTGTTCAATGTGTCGTTGGCGTTTTGGATTATGCGGTCAAACGGATAAAAGAAGAGCTGCTGCCGAAATATCCAAATGTCGATGATGTCGTGCCGCTGCATCATCAATACGGATGCGGTGTGGCCATCAATGCGCCGGACGCTGTCATTCCGATTCGCACGATTCAAAATCTGGCGAAACACCCGAACTTCGGCGGGGAAGTGATGGTGATCGGATTGGGATGTGAAAAGCTCCTCCCGGCAAGAATTGCGCCTCAGAATCATGATGATATCCTATCACTCCAAGATTACAAAGGTTTTGCAGCGATGATTCAATCCATTTTGGAAATGGCGGAGGAACGGCTAATCAGGCTAAACAGCAGAACCCGTGTGACCTGCCCTGCTTCTGATCTGGTCATCGGCCTGCAATGCGGCGGCAGTGATGCGTTTTCCGGCGTGACGGCGAATCCTGCGGTGGGGTATGCGGCTGATTTATTGGTTCGCGCAGGGGCAACGGTTTTGTTTTCTGAAGTGACAGAGGTGCGGGATGCGATTCATTTATTAACGCCGCGGGCTGTCAGTGAAGAGGTCGGACTTTCGCTGATCGAAGAGATGAAGTGGTATGACAGCTATCTCCGGCGGGGGGAAGCAGACCGAAGCGCGAACCCATCGCCAGGCAATAAAAAAGGCGGATTATCCAATGTGGTGGAAAAAGCGTTAGGCTCGGTAGCGAAATCAGGCACAAGCCCCATCTCCGGCGTGCTCGGCCCAGGTGAAAAGGCAGAGCAAAAAGGCCTGCTGTTCGCGGCGACACCGGCAAGCGATTTTGTGTGCGGAACCCTGCAGCTGGCGGCGGGCATGAATCTGCAGGTTTTTACGACAGGAAGGGGAACACCGTACGGCTTGGCCGCTGCACCGGTGCTGAAAGTTTCAACACGGCATTCATTATCAGAGCATTGGGCGGATTTAATCGATATCAATGCCGGGCGAATCACGACAGGGGAGGCCAGTATTGAAGACATAGGCTGGGAGATCTTCAGGACGATTCTGGATGTGGCAAGCGGCCGCAAACAAACGTGGGCGGACCGTTGGGGCCTTCATAATGATTTGTGCTTGTTTAATCCTGCTCCAGTGACTTGATTCATTGTTCTAGTAGATCAAATTTGGAATATGATGTAAAATGGAAATCGACGTACAAAGAACGGAGGGGTTACAGCATGGCATTCATTAGATTCCGATTGACACGAATTCAATAGTGAACGACTCTCGCCTGAATGCGGAGAATCGGGATGGATCTGCCTATGTATAAGCCCTTATATCGTAATAAAAAGAGGGTGGCAATGCTGCCCTCTTTTTTGTGCCTTCAAAACATCCCTTCTCTCTAACGACAGGCGGAGCATGAGAAAGGGGAAAAGAGATGACAAACCAGAACGACATGCAGCTGATCACAGAGACTGTCGCGCTTGCACGCAATCAAGGTTTGGCGGTTCACTCTGAAAACGCGAAATTAAATGAAACTGGAATGGATTTTCAAGTTGTATTCGTCGAGGACGATACAGGTATGCCATGGGTGCTGCGAAAACCGCGGCGAAGTGATGTTGTTGAAAGAGCAGCTTCAGAAGGCAGAACGCTTGCCTTTCTCCGCACGGTTCTTACAGCTGATGTGCCAGATTGGAAAATTCATACACCTGAATTGATTGCTTACCCAATGTTAAAAGGAACGCCAGCTGCTGGGATTGATTTGGAACAGAAACAGTATGTATGGAATATGAATCATCAGCCGCCGTCAGACCATTTTATACGGACACTTGCCGGGATACTGGCTGAATTACATGGAGTGAACCCAGCAGACGCTTGCCAATCCGGTATAAAAGTGATGAGTCCGGAAGAAGTCAGGCGAAACACAGTTGATTCTATGGATGACGTAAAGAACAAGCTTGGAGTGTCTGAACAGCTTTGGCAAAGATGGCAAACGTGGATAAATGATGATGCATATTGGCCGGGATTTTCCGCACTGATACACGGCGATCTCCACCCGGCGCATATTTTGATTGGCCAAAACGAACATGTCACAGGCCTTCTGGATTGGACAGAAGCCAAAGTCGCCGATCCGGCAAAAGATTTTATCTTTTATCAAATGCTGTTTGGGGAAGAGGAAACCGCCCGTTTGCTTGAATACTATCATCAAGCAGGCGGCCGCATATGGGCAAAAATGCAGGAACACATCGCAGAGATGCAGGCGGCATATCCGCTGGAAGTTGCCAAGTTTGCTCTGCAGACACAGCAGGAGGAGCACATCAATATGGCGCTGGAAGCACTCGGCGTAAAATCGGATTAAGAATTGACTTCTTTAAATTAACCGAGTATTATAAATTTTACTAACAAAAGAACGGATCAACAATCGTGAGGAAGAGTAAGTACGTATCAGTGTGGAGGTTCAGAGAGTCGGTGGCAGGTGTGAACCGACCCTCCCCTGATGCCGAATGGGCTTCTGAATTGCTTTGCTGAACGGATAGTAGGCGATGCCGGGATTCTCTCCCCGTTACCAAGAGAGGAGTATCGAAACGGATGTTTTCTGTACTGAGAGTGAACGGCGTATAGCTGTTAATAAAGGTGGTACCGCGAGACCCTCGTCCTTTGCATAGGACGGGGGTTTTTTGTGTCTTAAAGGAGGTGACGGCCAATGGATGATGGCTGGTGGTGCATAACAGAAAATAGGAAAGGAGGATGTCAAATGGTCATTGCAACTGATGATCTTGAGGTCGCATGCCCTGAGTGTGAAAGAGCAGGAGAAATCGAAGGCAGCCCATGTCCAGCTTGCGGCGGGAAGGGTGTCATTCTGACGGCTCAAGGAAATACGCTTCTGGATTTTATACAAAAGCATTTGAACAAGTAAAGGAGAAAAGCTGAGCTGAGATGAGATTAGAAGAGCAGAGTGAGATTCGCAAGGCATCGGCAGGGACGGTTTTTTTGCTGATCGGAACGGTTTGTTTTGCATCTAAGTCGATTTGGATTAAATGCGCATATGAAATGGGTGCTGAGCCAGACGCGGTATTGTTATACAGGCAGCTGTTTGCTGTTCCGCTGTTTTGGCTGATTTTTTTGTTATACCGTCCGCCAATCCCAGACGGTATGAAAAAAGGGGATCTATGGAGGGCGTGTGTCGCGGGAGTGTTTTGTTTTTTTCTGTCTCCCTTGTTTGATTTTATCGGGCTGAACTATGTATCCGCAATGGTTGAGCGTATTTTGCTGATGAGCTATCCGGTGTTTATGATCGGATTCAACGCGTGTCGTGATCGGAAAATGGTTTCCATCCAAGACCTTTTCGCAGCGCTGATGGTCATGATCGGTTTTTTCTTTGCGCTCGGCGGCTGGAATGCTGAGCTTTTTCAGGCGAATATGATTGGATCTGTATTCATTTTGTTATCCTCGGCCGTTTATGCAGGTTATCTTGTCCTTTCCGGGCGTCTCGTCCATCAAATCGGCGGCATCCGACTCAATGCTTACGGGATGACAGCAGCCGGAGCGGCCATGATGCTTTACACAGGCATAAAGGCGGCGATCGGCATGAATACGCCAATGACAGCATATCCGCTTGCTGTGTACGGATTGTTTGTGTTCATCGCAGTCGTCTCCACTGTGATTCCATTTGTGCTGATGCTTGAGGGCATAAAACGAATCGGGGCACTTCGAGCTGCCACTATTTCAATGGCAGGGCCTGTCCTGACAATTTTATTTGGAGCCTTATTTCTCGGTGAGCGGCTCCAGCTTACTCAAACGATTGGATGCGCAGCCGTATTTATTGTTATAACGGGCATGGAATATAGAAAACTGAAAACAGGTAAAAATGAATAATTTTTGTAAAACACACACGTTTTTCAATTACAATAAGTGTAATCACGTGTGTGTTTTTTGATTTTGCAAAGGTTAGGTGAGAAGATGCAGCGCATATTGCTAGTAGAAGACGACCATTCAATCAGTGAAATGGTGGATCATTATTTAACAAAAGAAGGCTTTGAGATGGTACATGCTTTCGACGGTGAAGAAGGCATCCGGCTGTTTCAGCAGGATTCATACGATTTGATTTTGCTTGATATCATGCTCCCGAAGCTGAACGGCATGGATTTTCTGAAAATCATCCGGGAAAAAAGCAACGTTCCGGTTTTAATGATTTCGGCAAAAGACGGAGATGTGGACAAGGCATTGGGACTGGGATTTGGGGCGGATGATTATATCGCCAAACCGTTTTCGATGATTGAGCTGACAGCCAGAGTAAAAGCCGCGATACGGCGGGCGACGCAATATTCGGCGGAGGAACCGGCTGAGAATAAGGTGATCCGGATTCACCAGCTTACGATAGATATAGACAATGTCTCAGTTATGAAAAATGGGAAGCCGCTTCAGCTGACGTCAACAGAATGGCAGCTGCTGTGCCTATTTGCGGCAAATCCTAAAAAAGTGTTTACGAAAGAACAGATCTACCGTTCCGTCTGGAATAACGAGTACTTTGACGATCAAAATATCATTAACGTACATATGCGGCGGCTCAGAGAAAAGATTGAAGATGACCCCTCTTCTCCACAATACATTAAAACGTTATGGGGCATCGGTTATAAATTAGGAGAGTTTTAGAATGACAGTGTTATGGATGGCCGCTGTCATCGTTCTGGCGTGTCTGAATGTGATTCAATTCATGATGAAAAAGAAACGGGACGAGAATCTGGCGTACATGGCAGAACAGCTTGGCGCCATGCTCAACCGGGATTCGGCAGGGCAAATTTTGCTTCATACAGACGATCAGGCACTCAAAGACCTGCTTGTTAACATCAACCTTTTCGTTGAGAATCGTCAGCAGATCAGCGCCCGGTTTGCCAAAACAGAGCACTCCATGAAGCGGATGCTGACCAACATGTCGCACGATCTTAAAACGCCGTTAACGGTCATTCTTGGCTATATCGAAACGATTCAAAGTGACCCGGACATGCCGGACGAAGAGCGGGAAAGATTGCTGGGGAAGCTCCGCCAGAAAACAAATGAACTCATTCAGAAGATCAACTCCTTTTTTGATTTAGCCAAATTAGAATCTGAAGATAAAGACATCCCGATCACCAAAATACATATGAACGACATATGCAAACGAAATATCCTGCACTATTATGACGCTGTTCAGTCAAAAGGCTTTCAAGCAGCCATCGAAATCCCGGATACGCCGGTGTATGCGCAGGCGAATGAAGAGGCATTGGACAGAATCCTGCAAAACCTATTATCCAATGCGATTCAATATGGCGCGGCCGGTAAGTTTATCGGCATGACGCTGTCGTATGATGAAACGAACATCGCCGTCACCGTATGGGATCGGGGAAAAGGGATCAGTGAAACCGATCAGCAGCGTGTGTTTGAGAGGCTGTACACACTTGAAGAATCAAGAAATAAAGCATTTCAAGGAAGCGGTCTCGGTTTAACCATCACGAAACGGCTTACAGAAAAAATGGGAGGCGCCATATCCGTTCAAAGCAAGCCGTACGAACGGACTGCATTTACGATCACATTGAAACGCATGACATATTAACAAACGTAAGAATTTCTTAAGATTTGAGAAATAAAAATGACAGGGCCCGCCTCTACAATAGAAAACAGGAAAAGAGAGGGAAGGAGAAACAAAGTTGACTTATATCGTACAAACAAACGGACTGACCAAAACGTATGAGGGCAAAGAAGTCGTCTCCAATGTCAGCATGCATATTAAAAAAGGCGAAATCTATGGCTTTCTCGGCCCAAACGGCGCGGGGAAAACAACCATTATGAAAATGCTGACGAGCCTTGTCAAGCCGACAAGCGGTGAAATCAGCATTCTAGGAAATAAGCTCATCCACACGTCATACGAGGTGCTGGGGAACATCGGCAGCATGATTGAATATCCGATTTTTTATGAAAACCTGTCAGCTGCAGAAAATTTAGATCTGCATTGTGAATACATGGGGTACCACAATAAAAAAGCCATTCAAGAAGTGCTGGATATGGTGAATTTAAAACAAATCGACAAGAAGCCCGTCAAAACATTTTCGCTCGGTATGAAGCAGCGCCTTGGAATTGCGCGTGCCATCCTCACGAAGCCGGATCTGCTCATTTTGGATGAGCCGGTGAATGGTCTTGACCCTATCGGCATTAAAAAGATCAGGCAACTGTTTCAAGTGCTGAGCAAAGAGTACGGTATGACGCTGCTGATCTCAAGCCACTTGCTGAGTGAAATCGAACAAATTGCGGACACGATCGGCGTCATTCGGGACGGCAGGCTGCTTGAAGAGGTGTCAATGGAAGATGTCAGAGGCCAGAACACTGAATATATCGAGCTTGTCACGCCGAATCAGACAAAGGCCTGCTTTGTGCTGGAGAAAGAGCTGCATTTAACTAACTTTAAAATGTTAAATGAGAAAACGATTCGAATTTACGAGACTGAAGCCTCTCAGGCTGCCATATCCAAAGCGTTGATTTTAAATGATGTAGACATTGAATCAATGAACAAAAAGTATACGTCGCTGGAGGATTATTTTATCAACTTGATCAACGGCAATAGCATCAGTGCGTAAAGGAGGAGAGACACGTTGATGAATTTGATCAAAATTGAATTAAGAAAAATGAAGGTGGGCTGGTATGTCAGAGGTGTTCTCATTGCCAACCTGATCATCATGGGCTTTTTGTGGCTGATCAGTTATTCAGAAAAAGCCGAGGGCGGGGTTTCGTTCCAAAGCATGGAGGAAGCGTTTCTCATCATCGGCACTTTTGTCAGAGCGGTATTTATCGTTTTTGGCGCAGTGCTGATCGCAAAATTGGTGATTTCGGAATATAAAAACAAAACCATTCTTGTGATGTTTACGTACCCGATCAGCCGTAAGAAACTGCTCACTGCTAAGCTCATGATTGCGGGCGGACTGACGTTTATCACGATTTTACTTTCGAACATACTCATTGCCGCCGGCTTCTTTTGGCTGAACTCGATCTACCATTTCATACCGGGAGAGCTTACTTCCGAGATCATTTCTCAGCAGGCCATAAAAATGGCGGTTTTCGCTTTTGGCGCCGCTGGAACCAGTTTAGTTCCCATCTTTTTTGGGATGCGTAAACACTCGGTTCCGGCAACCATCATTTCGTCTGTAGTGATTGTTATGCTCATCAGTTCAACAAGCCCGGGTTTCTCCATTTCGTCTGTTGTTTATATCCCATTATCTTTAGCGGCTTTTGGTTTGGTTTTTTCCTACATGGCGATCAGGAACGCAGACAAGCAGGATGCGTAAACAAAGGCGCC
The DNA here is from genome assembly GCF_020223595.1 of Bacillus sp. TSO22. NCBI lineage: Bacteria > Bacillati > Bacillota > Bacilli > Caryophanales > Bacillaceae > Bacillus > Bacillus sp. TSO22. Next base: position 348,059 of record NZ_JAHAWO010000014.1, on the reverse strand, counting down.
CAATATTCATAAAAGGCCGATGCTGCCAGCACCGGCCTATCTACTATGAATCTGTTCTTGTTTCAAGATAATGCTTCTTGCCAATTTCTTTGCTCATCATATAGAAGTGGAAGCAATATTCACCGATTGCCATGGCGATCGCGCCGAATAAAGCCGCCAATGCAACTTCACCGCCAGTCATCCCCATAGAAAGCGGCATGCCCATCAGCCAAATGACGAGAAAGGCCAGACCGAAATCAGCTAACGTCGCAATCATATTATTCCATCTCGGCAATACATAAAGATCGCCCAGCAAATAAGAAACAACCCCTAACACAATCGTCATTAAGAGCGTATCACCAAATGTGAAACCAAAGCCCAAACCAAGCACTAGATACAACACAATAATCGTCATAATACCTTTAATCGCGAGCGCTTTCACATGTGTCATTCCAAAGTACCTCCTTCTGTGATTCGATTTGTTATGTATGATTCCTCAAATGCAGAAAGTTAAACCTTAGATTGTGTTTTTACAGTCCATGTAAAGGAAGTGAATCGCTTGTATGAAAGGAAAGATGTTCACAGTGCTGCTGATGTTTATGCTTTTCGGGGGCGGATGCAAACCACCTGCTGAAGAACCGGCATCATCTGCTCAATCACCTGCTTCATCTGATGCTGCAAAAAACAAAGCTTACGACATTCATGAGGGTTTTATTGAAGCGGAGCGTATATTCGGAACCGAGTTGTTTCAAAACATGTCAGATAAAGACGGATTCACTGACAATCTGCTGATCTCCCCATACAGCTTGCAGCAAGTGCTGCTGATGGCTGCAAATGGAGCGGAGGGAGATACATTAAAAGAAATCAAAGCTGCTTTATATTTATCAGGCCTTCATGACAGCAGCATAAATAAGTCATCGTTGGCACTCATGAAAAGGTTTGAGTCATTGCCTGAAGGTGATCTGCTGACGGCCAATGCTGTATGGACAAGGCTTGAAGCCAAGCCAGACTTTAAACAAACGATTAAACAATTCTTCTCCGGCAGTATCTTTAAAATGGATGACAATATTCAGACCGCGGAGGACTCGATCAATCAGTGGACGGCTCACCAAACAAAAGGGCATATTGACGACATAGTGGATCATCTTTCGCCGGAAGCTGTTTCTCTTTTGGTAAACGCCGTTTACTTTCAAGAAAAGTGGGCGCTGCCGTTTGACCAGCATGTGACCGCTGAGGAGCATTTTTTTCTGCCTGACGGATCGGCCAAAAAACTGCTGATGATGAAGCAGACTGCACGCCACGAATACCTAGAAAGTGAACTGTTCCAAGCAGTCAAGCTTCCATATGAAGATCAACATCTTTCTTTCACTTTATTTCTGCCGAAGAAAAAGCTGGCTTCTTTCTTGTCTCTCTTCACGTATCAAAACATAAAAGCATGGGACAGCGCATTTCAGCCAAAAACAGTAGAGCTGAGCCTGCCCCGTTTTACGCTGAAAGGAAAGTATAACGTAAAACATGCTCTTCGCGATATGGGGATGAAATCCGTCTTTTCTGATGCAGACTTTTCCAGCATGTTTACTGAAGGCCGCGGTGTTTCGATCGATGATGTGAATCACCATACATTTATCAAGGTGGATGAAGCAGGAACCGAGGCTGCGGCTGCCTCGTCAGCTGAAATTGTTGAGTCCGCACTCACGCCAGATGTTACCTTGACGGCGGATCGCCCATTTTTCTTTGTCATCACAGATGAACAAACAAAATGCCTGTTGTTTTTAGGCTTTGTCGCAAATCCGAATGAATAAATTTAAAAACTTCTCTTGTCCCTCCGTCATCACTTTTGAAGTAATGAAATATGATGAAGGGAGATCAAGGGGAGGTGACGTGATGGCGGTCGTGAAAGCAACGAGTGCGGATGTCGATTTGCTGGCAAGGCTGCTCAGAGCAGAAGCGGAAGGTGAAGGCAAGCAGGGGATGCTGCTTGTCGGCAACGTGGGAATCAATCGGTTGCGGGCAAATTGCTCAGATTTTAAAGGCCTCCGGACCATCAGGCAGATGATTTTTCAGCCGCACGCGTTTGAGGCTGTAACTCATGGATATTTTTATCAAAGAGCACGGGAAAGCGAGCGGAGCCTGGCACGCCGGTCAATAAACGGTGAAAGACGCTGGCCTGCAAAATTTAGTTTGTGGTACTTCAGGCCGGAGGGAAACTGTCCATCCCAGTGGTATAACCAGCCGTTTGTGGCCAGATTTAAGTCACACTGCTTTTATCAGCCGACAGCGGAAACGTGTGAAAATGTATATAACACATTTTAGAGACAGGACGCCGTTCAAATTGAGCGGTGTTTTTCTTTGAAAAGATATACAATGGAGAAAAAAGAGCTGACGGAGATGACAGAATGGCAACAATCGACCTGCAAAAGAAAAGCGTAAAGATCGTACTGGAGAAAAAGCAATTAACGAAGGTGACGGCTCGTGTCGGACTGGTGCTTGATATTACGGGTTCAATGAGAACACTCTACAAAAACGGGACGGTTCAAAACGTGGTGGAACGGATTTTGGCAGTGGCTGATCAGTTTGATGATAACGGCTTGCTGGATGTATGGGTGTATGATAATGAATTCTCCCGATTAAAGCCAGTCTCTGAAAAAGATTTTTCGGGCTATGTTGATCGTGAAATTTTGAATAATGACCGTCTGCATAAATTCGGCAGAAATGATGAGCCGCCGGTCATGAAAGACGTGCTGCGCAAATATGTTGCGGAGGAACCGAGTTCATATCCCGCTTTCATCGTTTTTATCAATGACGGAGGCTGTAAAAAGTCGATCAAACCGATCATTGAAGCTTCCTCTGATAAACCGGTGTTTTGGCAGTTTGTCGGCATCGGAAACGGAAACTTCGATTTTCTCAATACATTGGATACGTTAGAAGGGCGTGCAGTTGACAACACAAACTTCCTGCATATCGAAGAAATTGACTCCATTTCTGATGAAGAGCTTTACGACGCTCTGCTTACTGAATTTCCATTTTGGCTGAAAGAAGCGAAGGAAAAAGGAATTATAAGAGATCAAGAACCTCCTGCTGAAAAGCCGAAAAAGAAGGGCTTTTTCAGCCGATTGTTTTCGAAATAACAGATACGGCACTGAGTCATTTTGCGAAATGGCTCGGTGTTTTTGTTTTTTTAAGATCATGTGAAGAAAAATAGTCCGAATGGGCGGCTTGCAAACGACAGAATATGCAGAAAACGCGCCGTTTAGCCAGCTTTCGGCATGTTTCAGCGGCAGGTTTGTGAGTGAAGACCTGTTTCTGTAGTTCAGCGCTTACAATCGGTTCACACTTCTTCACAGCCATTTAACAATGATTCCCTATAATGGAGGCGATCAATGAGAAGAGAGGGGATCTTGAATGGCATACGACAGTCGTTTTGATGAATGGGTACAAAAACTAAAAGAGGAAAGCTTTCAAAACAGTACGTTTGACCGCCGCAAATTTATTCAAGGAGCGGGGAAGATTGCAGGACTTTCTCTTGGATTAACCATTGCTCAGTCAGTTGGTGCATTTGAAGTAAATGCTGCGCCTAAGTTCTCGAGCTATCCGTTTACGTTAGGGGTCGCGTCTGGAGATCCGCTTTCTGACAGTGTCGTGCTTTGGACGCGCCTGGCGCCAGATCCGCTGAACGGCGGGGGAATGCCGAATCAGGCGGTCCCAGTCAAATGGGAGGTCGCAAAGGATGAGCATTTCCGCAAGATCGTGAGAAAGGGCACTGAAATGGCCAAACCAAGTCTCGCCCACTCCATTCACGTGGAAGCGGACGGGCTTGAACCAAACAAAGTGTACTATTACCGTTTCAAAACCGGTCATGAACTAAGCCCTGTCGGAAAAACAAAAACGCTTCCTGCCCCTGGCGCCAATGTGGAGAAAATGACCTTTGCGTTTGCTTCCTGCCAGCAATATGAGCATGGATATTATACAGCCTACAAGCATATGGCGAAGGAAAAACTTGATCTTGTCTTCCATCTCGGTGATTACATATATGAATACGGTCCAAATGAATATGTATCAAAAACAGGCAATGTCCGCACGCACAGCAGCGCGGAAATCATTACGCTGCAAGACTATCGGAACCGCCATGCCCAATATCGTTCTGACGCCAATTTAAAAGCTGCTCATGCAGCGTTCCCTTGGGTTGTGACGTGGGATGACCATGAAGTGGAAAACAACTACGCCAATAAAATACCGGAAAAAGGACAGTCGGTTGAAGCATTCGTGCTCCGCCGTGCGGCTGCGTATCAGGCGTACTATGAACATATGCCGCTCCGCATCTCCTCTCTGCCGAATGGCCCGGATATGCAGCTGTACCGGCACTTTAACTACGGAAACCTGGCGTCCTTCAATGTCCTTGATACCCGCCAGTACAGGGATGACCAAGCCAATAACGACGGCAATAAGCCGCCTTCTGATGAATCACTCAATCCGAATCGGACTCTGTTAGGAAAAGAACAGGAGCAGTGGCTCTTCAACAATTTGAGCAGCTCGACTGCCTACTGGAATGTGCTGGCGCAGCAGATTTTCTTTGCGAAGTGGAATTTCGGGACAAGTGCAAGCCCGATCTACAGCATGGATTCGTGGGACGGCTACCCGGCTCAGCGCGAACGGGTCGTCAATTTCATTAATAGCAAAAATCTAAATAACGTTGTCGTGCTGACAGGAGATGTACACGCAAGCTGGGCATCGAATCTGCATGTCGATTTTAATAAAACAAGCTCAAAAATTTTCGGGGCTGAATTTGTCGGAACCTCAATCACATCCGGAGGAAACGGAGCGGATAAGCGGGCGGATACTGATCAAATTTTAAAGGAAAATCCGCATATCAAGTTCTTTAACGATTATCGCGGATATGTCCGCTGTACAGTGACGCCTCACCAGTGGAAAGCTGATTACCGGGTGATACCGTTTGTGACAGAGCCGGGCGCAGCCATTTCAACACGTGCTTCATTCGTTTATCAGAAAGACCAAACCGGGTTGAGAAAGGTATCATCCACAACGATCCAAGGCGGGGTGAAGCAATCCGATGAGGTCGAGGAGGATCGTTTCTTTGCTCACAACAAAGCCCACGAAAAACAAATGATTAAGAAACGGGCAAAAATCACGAATTAAGGAGTGAAAAAACATGTTTTCAAACATTGGTTTACCGGGCTTGATTCTGATCTTTGTCATCGCCCTCATTATTTTTGGCCCTTCCAAGCTGCCGGAAATCGGGCGTGCCGCCGGACGGACACTGCTGGAATTTAAAAGCGCCACAAAATCACTTGTGTCTGGTGATGAAAAAGAAGAAAAATCAGCTGAGCTGACAGCGGTAAAGCAGGACAAAAACGCGGGCTGAGTGCTGATGAGGCAGACACCGGGTCTGCCTCTTTTTTTATGAAAGGGAGGGCTTTTTTGAATGGATAAAAAAGAAACCCATTTGATCGGGCATTTAGAAGAGCTTCGCCGCCGGATTATTGTAACCCTCGCGGCATTTCTTCTATTTCTCATCACGGCTTTTTTGTTTGTGCAGGACATTTATGACTGGCTGATCAGAGATTTGGACGGAAAGCTGGCTGTGCTTGGCCCGAGTGAAATCCTCTGGGTGTATATGATGCTTGCCGGCATTTGTGCCATTGCGGCTTCCATCCCTGTTGCCGCGTACCAGCTGTGGCGTTTCGTTGCGCCGGCGCTCACGAAAACAGAGCGCAGGGTGACGCTCATGTACATACCCGGGTTGTTTGCATTGTTTTTGGCGGGCATCTCCTTTGGATACTTCGTCTTGTTTCCGATCGTGCTCAGCTTTTTGACTCATTTGTCTTCCGGCCATTTTGAAACGATGTTTACGGCTGACCGCTATTTCAGGTTTATGGTGAATTTGAGCCTGCCGTTCGGCTTTCTGTTTGAAATGCCTTTGGTGGTGATGTTCTTAACAAGATTGGGTATCTTAAATCCCTACAGGCTGGCCAAAGCAAGAAAGCTATCCTATTTTCTGCTGATCGTCGTATCCATATTGATTACACCGCCTGATTTTATTTCTGATTTTCTTGTGATGATCCCGCTGCTTGTCCTGTTTGAAGTAAGTGTCACCCTATCGGCGTTTGTCTACAAAAAAAGGCTGACGAGCGAAACGGCGGCCGCTTAATGTAGCGTACCGCCTGGTGATTTCACATCCTCATCATATTGTGCAGCCGTAACAGCGGCGATCCTCAATGCCCGGACAATCGTGTCTAAGCTGAGGCTCGGCGCTGTTTTGTCGATGGTTTGCTCAGGAATGTAAGGGATATGAATAAACCCGCCGCGAAGGTGCGGGGATGTACGGCTAATGTGATCCATTAACCCGTAGAACAAATAGTTGCATACAAATGTGCCCGCTGTGTAGGAAACCGCGGCTGGAATGCCGTTTTCCTTCATTTTTTCAGTCATTCGTTTAACGGGAAGTCCTGTCCAGTAAGCGGCGGGCCCTTCAGGAGAAATCTCTTCATCAATCGGCTGCTGTCCTTCATTATCAGGGATGCGCGCGTCTGCAAGGTTGACCGCCACCCGTTCCGGCGTGACCTGCATTCGCCCTCCGGCTTGGCCGACACAAATCACGATATCCGGCTGATGCTTCTGAATGGCTTGGCGCAGAGTGTCCAGAGCGGTTCTAAAAACAGTCGGAATTTGTTCTGCTGTGATGATTGCTTCATCCGTCTCGAAGCCATTCAGCCGTTTCGCCGCTTCCCATGATGGATTGACGGTTTCTTTGTCAAAAGGGTCGAAGCCTGTGATCAGCACTTTTTTTCTCATCTTCCCATCTCCTTTTTTCCTTTTATTCTATTGTTTATTTATGGGTTTTTCACAAAATAATGAAAAGGAGTGAATCACAATGGAGCATTTGCCGCAGGAGTATCGTCAGCTGTTCCCAATCGTGCAGACACATACCATGCTTGCCAGCTGCTCACAGAGCGCGTTGGCAGAGCCTGTATCAAGGGCGATCAAAGACTATCATGACAGCCTGCTGTACATGGGGACGAACTGGAATGAAGCGATCGAAAAAACAGAGAGTGCCAGAATCGAGTTTGCAAAGCTGATAGGGGCTGAACCGGATGAAATTGCGATTGTGCCGTCAGTTTCTGATGCGCTGGTTTCTGCAGTATCATCCTTGTCTGTTTTCAGAAAGAAGCATGTTGTGTATACAGAGATGGATTTTCCGGCTGTGTCTCATATTTTGCAGGCACAATCCGATTATAACGTATCTGTGATCCCTTCAATAGACGGTGAGCTGCCGCTCGAACAATATGAAACGCATATTACGGATGAGACAGTGCTGACATGTGTTCCGCACGTTCATTACCGTGACGGCAGCATTCAGGATGTAAAGGCCATCGCCGCCATTGCTAAGAGAAAGGGTTCTTTGTTATTTGTGGATGCTTATCAATCAGCGGGGCACATTCCCATTGACGTGAAGGCGTGGGGCGTTGATATGCTGGCGGCAGGCGCCCGAAAGTATTTGCTCGGCATACCGGGCATGGCATTTCTTTATGTGAGAAAGGAGCTGGCGGATGCACTGAAGCCAAAAGCATCTGCTTGGTTCGGGCGGGAAAACGGGGATGGCGCCTCTTATGCGAAAGGCGCGCGGCGTTTTCAGACAGGCACCCCTGCTTTTATCAGCGTATACGCAGCGGCAGCGGCTTTATCACTGCTGAATCATATCGGGGTTTCTCATATCCGGGAACATGTAAAAACGATCTGTGCCGATGCAGTTCAATATGCTGCTGAAAAAGGCCTGGAGCTAGCGATAGCATCAGCGGGAGAGCAGCCGGGCATGGTTGCGATTCGGGATGAGCGGGCATCAGAAACGGCGGCGCTGCTGAGGAAGAAAAAAGTGATTTGCGCGCCGCGGGACACTGTCATCCGTCTCGCTCCTCACTTTTATAACACTAAGGATGAATTGCGTCATGCGATTGATGAAATCGCGGAAATCGCGCTCCACATGTAAACATAAAAAAGCCCCTGAACACAAGGTCAGGGGCTTTTCATATTAATGATCGACTTTAACCCGCTTTAAGAAGAAAGCGCCAATTAAACCGATAATCGCAACAATCATTGCAAACACAAACGCGTGCTGCACGCCCGCTGTCAAAGCCTGCGGGATGACTGCCGGATCGGCAGGGTTTTTGACTGTGCTCATATAATCATGCTGGCCTGCAGCCATAATGCTGACCGCAACCGCTGTTCCGATAGCGCCCGCCATTTGCTGCAGCGTGTTCATGATAGCGGTGCCGTCTGGATAAAACTCGCGCGGCAGCTGGTTTAAACCGTTTGTCTGCGCAGGCATCATGATCATAGAGATCCCGATCATCAAGCAAGTGTGCAGGATGATAATCAACGCAGCCGTTGAAGTGGTCGTGATGTTTGAGAAGAACCAAAGGACAACAGTAACAATCACAAATCCGGGAATGACAAGCCATTTCGGTCCGTATTTGTCGAACAAACGGCCTGTAACGGGGGAAATAAATCCGTTTAAAATGCCGCCCGGCAAGAGAATAAGACCAGAAGCAAATGCCGTCAGGACTAAGCCGCCTTGCAGATACATCGGCAGAAGCAGCATAGACGAAAGGATGACCATCATGCAAATGAACACCATAATAACACCCAAAATAAACATCGGGTATTTGAATGCACGGAGGTTCATCATCGGCTGCTTCATCGTCAGCTGGCGGATTGAAAATAGGATAAGACCGACAACGCCGACAATCAGTGAGACGATCACAGTCGGGCTGGACCATCCGCCGGAACCTTCACCCGCGTTGCTGAATCCAAACACAATGCCGCCGAAACCAATCGTCGACAGAATGATAGACAAAACATCAATTTTCGGTTTTGTAATGTCAGATACATTTTGCATGTATGCAATACCGAAAACAAGCGCCAGCACCAGGAACGGAAGAGAGATCCAGAAAATCCAGTGCCAGTTGAGATGCTCCAGAACCAATCCGGAGAAAGTCGGGCCGATGGCGGGCGCGAACATAATGACAAGTCCGATCGTTCCCATCGCCGCGCCCCGTTTATGAGGCGGGAAAATCACCAAGATCGTGTTAAACATCAGCGGCAGTAAAAGCCCGGTTCCGAGTGCCTGAACGATCCTCGCCGCTAATAAAAACGAGAAGCTTGGCGCAAGCGCCGCGATCAACGTGCCTATGATAGAAAAGATAAGCGATACGATAAAAAGCTGTCTTGTTGTGAACCACTGCAATAGCAATCCTGATACAGGAACGAGGATACCGAGTACAAGCAGGTAGCCTGTGGTTAACCATTGAACGGTTGCCGCTGTAATGTTCAATTCCTTCATAAGATCGGTTAACGCAATGTTCAGGGCCGTTTCACTGAACATGCCGATAAAACCGGCCAACAGCAAGGAAATCATAATCGGCATCACTTTGTATTGCTGAGATGCTTTAGCTGCTGTTTCCAAAATTATTACCCCTCTCTGTCAGCTGAATGTATTCATTCAGCTTGTATAAGTATGTCATTTTTATCTCTTCAGCAGACCAGGAATGCGGTTGGAGATTTGAAGGAGCGGTGTGCTGTTTTTTGCCGTCAAAGATAAAAGAATACCGCCTTCAATCATCGCGTTAATTACGGTGCCGGCTTCCTTAGCATGGCTCTCGCTGTAGCCTGTCTTCCGCAGTTTTTCCTCATACACTAGGGCCCACTCTTTGTAGGCTTCATGGCAAGCTTCCCGCAACGGTTCGCTTTTCAATGACGTTTCAGCCGCAAGCAAGCCGACAGGCAAGCCCTCAATGTCTTCCGTGCATGAAAATTGGCAGGAGAGCTCCTTCAAAAAGGCTTGAATGCCTTCCGCTGGATCGTTGTAGGCTTCCATGCAGTCCGCGATTTTCTGGCGGATATATTCCTTCATCTCATTCACTGCTTCGATCGCCAGCTGCTCTTTACCGCCCGGAAAATGGTAGTAAAGAGAACCTTTAGGCGCTCCGCTTTCCTTTATAATCTGGTTCAGCCCCGTGCCGTAATACCCTTGCAGCTGAAAAAGCCGGGTAGCTGCCGAAAGGATTTTTTCACGGGAATCTCCATAACCCATAACATTCCCACCTTACTGAATTGCAATCAAAAATATAGTGACTGGTCTATTATCTTGATTCAACCATCAGTTGTCAAGAAAAATTCTTTGTATGAAAAAACAAAAAAAGAAGTATATGACAACTTGAAAAAAGCAGAGAGAAAAGCTGACACGTTTTTTGACTGAATAAATAAAATATTCAATCATTAAACATCATAAGGACGTAAGGAGAGAAACAGATGAAAAAACAACGATTGCTCATACTCACTCTTTTTACCGCACTATTGCTGGCTTTTACCGGATGCTCACAATCTCCTGAAACAAAAGAATCCCCGAAAGAAAAACCGCAGACGCAAAAAGTCTCTTCGGCTTCCGCCTCTGGAAAAAAGGACCGGCCAAACATTAAAATTTTAGCGACAGGAGGCACGATTGCAGGGGCCGATAAATCGAAAACCTCGACCACTGAATATAAATCAGGTGTCGTCGGCGTTGAATCACTGATCGAGGCGGTTCCGGAAATGAAGGACATTGCGAACGTTAGCGGCGAGCAGATTGTTAACGTCGGCAGCACAAACATTGATAATAAAATATTGCTGAAGCTGGCGAAACGCATTAACAAATTGCTCGCTTCAGATGATGTAGATGGAATCGTCGTGACCCATGGAACGGATACATTGGAAGAAACAGCTTATTTTTTGAACCTCACTGTGAAAAGCGATAAACCGGTTGTTATTGTCGGTTCTATGAGACCGTCCACAGCCATCAGCGCCGACGGGCCGTCTAACCTGTACAATGCAGTTAAAGTGGCAGGCACACCTGAGGCAAAAGGAAAAGGGGCGCTCGTCGTTCTTAACGACCGCATTGCCTCAGCCCGCTATGTGACCAAAACAAACACAACCGCAACGGATACATTTAAATCAGAAGAAATGGGATACGTCGGAACGATAGCTGATGATATCTATTTTAATAATGAAATCACCCGCAGGCATACGAAGGATACCGATTTCTCAGTTTCTAATCTTGATCAGCTGCCGCAAGTAGATATTATGTACGGATACCAAAATGACGGAAGCTACCTGTTTGACGCGGCTGTGAAAGCCGGAGCAAAAGGGATTGTCTATGCTGGTTCTGGGAACGGGTCTTTATCTGACGCAGCCGAAAAAGGAGCGGTCAGCGCAGTCAAAAAAGGCGTCACTGTGGTGCGCTCAACCCGTACGGGAAATGGTGCCGTGACACCAAACCAAGACTATGCGGAAAAAGACCTGCTGGCATCGAACTCTTTAAACCCGCAAAAAGCACGGATATTGCTGATGCTGGCGCTCACCAAAACAGACGATCCACACAAGATCCAAGCTTATTTCAATGAGTATTAAAGAAAAGAAGGCGAAAAGGCCTTCTTTTTTTGGGCATTTCAGGATCAAAAAACAGCAAAATTTCCTCTGAACCTTAAAATCTCATTAAAATTAAGTAAAAATTACCCTTTACTTAATTAATTTGTCAAAGTAATATAATTGAAGAATTTGTTACAAAAAAAGGAGGATATTATGAAATTTGTAAAAAGTAAGTTCATTGCACTTGTAACAATTTTGATGCTGTCCGTCACATCGCTGTTTGCGATGCAGCCGTCAGCAAAAGCCGCTGAACACAATCCAGTCGTGATGGTTCACGGTATTGGAGGAGCGTCATTCAATTTTGCGGGAATTAAGAGTTATTTGGCGTCTCAAGGCTGGTCGCGGGACAAGCTGTATGCAGTTGATTTTTGGGACAAGACAGGCACGAATTATAACAATGGCCCGGTATTATCACGATTTGTGCAAAAGGTTTTGGATGAAACGGGTGCGAAAAAGGTGGATATTGTCGCTCACAGCATGGGGGGCGCGAACACACTTTACTACATAAAAAATCTGGACGGCGGAAATAAAATTGAAAACGTCGTAACGCTTGGCGGAGCGAACCGTTTGGTGACAAACAAGGCGCTCCCAGGAACAGATCCGAATCAAAAGATTTTATACACATCCATTTACAGCAGTGCCGATATGATTGTCATGAATTATTTATCAAGATTAGACGGTGCTAAAAACGTTCAAATTCATGGTGTTGGGCACATCGGTTTATTGATGAACAGCCAAGTCAACAGCTTGATTAAAGAAGGACTGAACGGCGGAGGCCAAAATACGAACTAACGAGATACATAACCTTGAAGAATGCTATTCTTCAAGGTTATTCTGCTTTCTGCACAATTGTTTTCGCAGCCATATCATGAACGGCTTGTTTTTTCTTCGTAAATGCGGCTGTCAAATAGATCAGGCGGGAGAACACATGCACCCACGCTATCAGGTAACGGACAATCGCCTGTGGGACGGATATTTTTTCATATGTTTCGTCTCGCACGATTTGCAGCCCGATGATTTTTTTGCCCAGTGTACCCCTCCAATTTGTCAGCGGCATCAGCAAAGGATACACAAGCAGCATCAATATGGCGATAATAATGACGCCGGCGGACCCGTCGCCAAACGTAAATCCGGCTGCCAAAATCACTGCTGCGGCAATGATCACATCAAGTAAAAGAGCGCAGGCGCGCAGCATAAAACCAGCTGGTTCCAACATAAACACTCCTTAAAATTTTACATAAATACCTAACCATTGTAAAAAAGAGGGCCTAAAGTGGGAATAGGTTATAAGTCTTAAATCACAAAAGTTGGTGTAAAAGTCATAGGTAAATTGACATCATCAGCCAACTTATCATATTACCAAATTCTTTTTTAGCCCGAAACCAAGCCCTCAGAAGTTATTTTTGTTAAAATAGAAAAGTTACAACAGAATTCGGAGGGTTTATTGTGGGAAAAGTGAAACGAAATGCCCCTTGCCCATGCGGCAGCGGCAAGAAATATAAAAAATGCTGCGGAAGTAAAGTTGTCGACTTCCCGACAGAACTAGCGGCAAAAGAAGCGAAACAAATTCAGGAAGACTTAGTGGAGTATGCCTTCACAGTACATAGAGAAAGCATTTCAGGCTTTATCAACCAGCATGATTTTCTTTCTGCTATGGACAGACAGACGAAAGACATCAGCGTATTTAATTTAGGAATCTGGGGAATCTTCTTCCATCAGCTTGCTGGTGAAAAGACAATCTTCGAAGAGTACCTTCAGAAAAAAGGCGATTCGATCACTCGTCCGAAAACGCGTGAGATCGTTGAATCATGGAAGAGCATGACGCCTGCTTTATTGCTGTTGCAAGACCTGAAAGAAGGTGTCATTCACTTTGAAGATGTCATTACGAAAAAACAATTCGAAGTGGAAATGGACGCCCATAACCAAGACCTCCCGCCAGTGGGAAGCCTGATTCTCGGATATCCAATCCACGAAGCGGAAAAAGCGGAATTCTTCATGCAGTTCACGATCTTCCCGGTGAAGAGAACAGAAGCACTGATCAGCAAGGTGAAGAAATATGCGGATGCCGCTGTGAAGAACGGCAAAACGCCGGAGGAGTTCATGAAGCAGGAATTCAACAATGTTCTGTTCGCGCTGTTAGCGGAGAAAGATGAAGAGCCGCAAGCAGAGACAGCAGCGGAAGAAAGCAGTGTTGAGTGGGCAAACGACATGGAGAAAGAAACAGCTGCGGCTATCGAAGAAGGCTTGAGCGGAGATGAGTATCCGACTGAATTGATTCCGGCTGTCATTGATATCTGGAAAACATTCTGCGAGAAAAAATCACCTGTCATCAGAAAACCGGAAGCTTTTGCGGCTGCAGTTGAATATTATGTGAATGCAATTTCTCTTAACGGCGCGTCCGTTTCTCAAGCCAAACTGGCGAAAAAATACGGCGTCAGCGCATCAACGATTTCCAGCCGTTACAAAGAAATTGAAAGCACACTGCAGGATGAAGCGGACCGTTTTGCACAAGCGTTATCCTCATAATGAAAAAAACCTTGAAAAGCCGGGCTTTTCAAGGTTTTTTTATTTCTGAAACGGAATTTTGATTTCTAACCGGAAGACGGGGTGGCGGTAGGTAAAATCCAGCCTGCCAAAAGCGCTCTTCACCAGTTTTTGAATGATATACGTGCCCATGCCTTCATGAGGGCCGCTTTTCGTGGAACGGCCAAACGATTGATACAGTGTATCGAGCACTTTTGGGTCCATGCCAGGCGTGCTGTTTTCACAAATCAGCACATAAAGCCCGCTTCGCAGCGAGGTTTCCAGCTTAATCTCCGCTTTTTCTTGGGTCTCCGCCGCGCTGTCGAGCGCATTTTCCAATATGTTGCCGACCAAGCTGACCTGATCAGCTGGTGAAAACGGAAGTGAAGAAAGCGGTGTATGCATATGCAGTGAAACCGTGATACCTGAAACACGTGCTTTTTCAAGAAAATCATAAAGCACTCCTGCAACGTACGCATTCTCTCCCTTCAAAAAACGGTCATATTGACTGTACTGATCCGCCCAGTTTTGAATATATGCTTGTGTATCTGCCTTGGACTGCGCTGAACGGATCGCTGTTATATGCTTCATTGTGTCGTGATTCCGGCTTCTGACGTCCATCAGCATTCGATTGGCATGCTGTTCCGCTTGAGTCAGCTGAACAATTTTGTCAGAAAACCTAGCCAGCGAAGCAGACTGTCCGATACGGAGCCCTTCACATGCTGCAAATATCACGATCACAAACAATGCCGGTAATATAGTCGCGCCATTCAGCACAGCCGCCGCTGACATCAATTGGATCACAGCAATCCACGCACAAAGCTGGAAGGAACAGCGGTCCCACACCCGCTTCGTTTTCCATAGGTACAATCCTGCTGCCGCTGCGCCTAAAGCAGCGGTGAGCCAAGAGAGGGCTGTACTGTGCGAAAGAGCAGCAGCCCCCTGATAAAATATGAAACTAAATAAAAACAGATAAAGACATTGAAAAAGGGTAATCACATCCTGAACTCCTCAAAAATAATAGTTTTGAAAATAATCAAGCTGCTGCTTGGTGATCATCGCTTTTTTAGGCGTTCCCTCAAAGGAAACCGTAAACGAATGCTTTGTATAAGCGGAAAAATGTTTTATGTAATGAATGTTGATAATAAAGGATCGGTGCGAACGGAGAAAATCCTTCTCCGGCAGATCGCCTTTAATATCATTTAATGTTTGATACGTCTGCACTTCTTCGGCGGTTGTCACAATCGTCGTCGAACGTCCCGTCCGTTCTGCGAAAATGATATCCTTTTTTTGCAGAACGTGCATTTCAGATTTTTGCTTAATCAATATCCGCCCATTCAAACTCGTTTCCGTTTTCTTTTTCAAATAACGTTCGAAGGAAGCGTTCAGCCGGTCGGCATGGTACGGCTTCATAATATAATCATGGACATTCAGGTCAAAGGCGTGAACGGCATAGCCGCCGTTGCCGGTGACGAAAATCACATCCACATCAAGCGAATGGGATCTGATCAAATCAGCAAGCTCATAGCCAGACATATGAGGCATCTCGATATCGGCAAGCAGCAGATCAATGTCTCCGGTCTTCACCCGGCTGTAGGCTTCCTCCGCTGAATCGGTGGAAAAGACAATTTCGACATCCTGCATTCTGGATACAATCGCTTCCAGTTTCTCTAAATCTACTCGATAGTCATCGACAAGTCCGACTTTTACCATTATCATTCCCCTAGTTACATAGAATCATCTTTATTCTATCCCATTTCGCGACATAAAAAGAACTCTTCGCGACAACTTTATCCAACAAATCCAGCATTTCGTATATAGTCATTACTAGAAATAACGAAAAGGGAGATTGTGACATGATTACACTGACCGATTGCAGCCGCAGGTTTCATGATAAGAAAAAAGTAGTCAAAGCGGTGCGAGATGTAAGCCTAACAATTCAAAAAGGAGAAGTCGTCGGCATTCTCGGAGAAAACGGTGCCGGCAAAACGACGATGCTGAGAATGATTGCTGCCTTGCTTGAACCGTCACAGGGTGCAATCACAGTAGCCGGCTTTGACACGGTCAAGCAGCCGGCCGAGGTCAAAAAAAGAATCGGCGTCTTATTCGGAGGAGAAACCGGACTTTACGACAGGATGACCGCTAAAGAAAATCTGCAATATTTCGGCCGGCTGTATGGGCTAAACCGTCACGAGATCAAAGCCAGAATAGAAGATTTATCGAAACGGTTCGGCATGCGCGATTATATGAACCGCAGAGTGGGCGGGTTTTCGAAAGGCATGAGGCAGAAGGTCGCGATAGCCAGAGCGCTGATTCACGATCCTGACATCATTTTATTTGATGAGCCGACAACAGGGCTTGATATTACATCCAGCAACATCTTCCGCGAATTCATCCAGCAGCTGAAAAGAGAACAAAAAACCATTCTTTTCTCCAGCCACATTATGGAGGAAGTGCAGGCGCTCTGTGACAGTGTCATCATGATTCACAGCGGAGAGGTGATTTACCGGGGAGCGCTTGAATCATTATACGAGAGCGAGCGCAGTGAGGATTTGAATTACATCTTTATGTCTAAGCTTGTCAGGGGGATTTCTTAAATGCTGAGCCATATTTATAAAAAAGAAATGATCGACGCTTTGCGTGACAGAAAAACGATTTTACTCACGATCTTAGTTCCGATGATTACAATGCTCGGGCTTGTCTTCTTTTATGAAAGCATGCTGTCCGACAAAGGGGAGCAATACACACTGGCTGTCGGCCATTCTCTGTCGCCCGCACTGGAAAACAAGCTCAATGCGATTGACGAGATCAGCGTAAAAACATTTGCAAAGCCTAAAGAAGCGGTTGATGATGGAAAAGCAGATGCCTATCTGAACGTCCCGAAAGAGTTCAACTCATATGTCAACAGCATGACGCCTTTTGAGGTTGATGTGTATGGCAATTCAATCGATCAAGGGTCGTCAAATGCCATGCAGCTTGTGCAGTCTGCCTTAGATCAATACAAAAATGAAATTGTGCAGGAACGTTTAACCGATAAACATATTGATCAATCGGTGATCCAGCCGTTTACGATTCAGCAAAAGGAAGCGGACGAGGAGAAAGGGGCTTCCGCTATTATGATTTCTGCGATTCTGCCCATGCTGATCCTAACATCCATTGTTTCCGGCGCAATGCCGATTGCTCTTGATATCATGGCCGGGGAAAAGGACCGGAAATCAATCGAGGCGCTGCTGTTGACGCCAGTCAGCAGAAACAAAGTGCTGGTCGGCAAGTGGCTTGCGGTTTCTACTTTTGGAGTTGCCTCAGGTGTATTGGCTTTGGTGTTTTTGATTTTGTCCACCGTGTTATTTACCGAAAATTTAAAGACGGCCTTCCAGCTTGGAGATCATATGTGGGCTGTAATCGGCGCTTCAGCTTTAATCATCGTGCTTTCTGCATTGCTGATCTCTGCGATGGAGCTTTTCATCAGCATCATTTCCAGCTCGGTAAAAGAAGCGCAAAGCTATATGTCTCTCGTCGTCTTTCTGCCTATGTTCCCGATGTTTTTCATCTTCAGCAAGGCACCGAACCAATTTGATTTATCGTACTTTGTCATCCCGTTTCTGAACCTGCATGCGTTATTCAAACAGCTTTTATTCGGGATGGTTGGCCCGGTTGCCATTTTGTGCACGTCAGGAACCATTGCCGTGCTTATCGCCATTTTCTATTTACTGGCCAGAGCCTGTTTCTTGAAAGATAAATGGGTTCTGCCAAAATAAACTTGCAAAAGGAGAAATACACTTTCTCCTTTTTGTATATCCTGAAAAAAGAAGGAAAATAGAAAAAGGATATCTAATACAGAAAGTGACCCTGCACTATTTTTCATCAAAATTGGTTTCAAAGGAGAAGGAACAATGGATCAAACACGTACACTTGGCAAGACGAAGCTGCAGGTGAAGCGGATCGGATTCGGTGCGAATGCGGTCGGCGGGCATAATCTATTTCCGAACCTGAATGATGAAACAGGGAAAGATTTGGTGCGCACGGCATTGGATGGCGGCGTGAACTTTATCGACACCGCCTTTATATATGGACTGGGGCGTTCCGAAGAACTAATCGGCGAGGTCGTGCGGGAACGCGGCGTGCGGAATGATCTCATTATTGCTACCAAAGGGGCCCATAAAGAAGTGAACGGCAGCATTGAACTAGACAACAGCCGTGAATTTCTTCGCGGCGAGGTGGAAAAGAGCCTGAAGCGGCTGAAAACAGATTACATTGATTTGTATTATGTTCATTTCCCGGATGGCAAAACGCCTCTCGCTGAAGTGGCAGGCACGCTGAAGGAGCTGAAGGATGAGGGGAAAATCAAAGCGATCGGCGCTTCGAACCTCGACTATCAGCAATTGCAGGAATGTAATGCAGACGGCTATTTGGAGGTCTTTCAGGCAGAATACTCGCTTATTCAGCGTGATGCCGAAAAAGAGCTGCTTCCGTACTGTGAAAAACACGGCATTTCCTTTATTCCTTATTTTCCGCTCGCGTCCGGACTGCTGACAGGAAAATTCACGAAAGACACGGTCTTCGAAGACTTTAGAAAGGACAAGCCGCAATTTCAGGGAGAAACGTTTATTCACAATCTCAAAAAAGTAGACAAGCTGAAAGCGGTAGCGGAGGAAAAACAAGCGGAGACGGCACATGTCGCCTTGGCGTGGCTGTTAACGAGACCGGCGATAGACGCCATCATTCCAGGTGCTAAGCGTCCGGAACAGCTGAAGGATAACCTGAAAACCTTGAACATAGAACTGACCGAAGATGAGTCGAATTTCATCAGTGAGATTTTCACATAAAAAAGGAAATAGCCTTGGAGGCTATTTCCTTTTGGGGTTTTATTCTTTAATGAATGCTTCGACTAATTCTGCTGCTCTGTAATCGTCCATATCAAGCTGCCATTGGTCGATGTCATTTTTCTTCATTTTCACTTCAACCGTTTTTTCAGATGAAGCCGGCCCGAGCTTTTTGAATTCCTCAGGATATACTTGAAGCGCGTATTTCACAGCTTCTTCATAGCTTGCGCCAGCATTTTTGCTGTAGTAGTCTTTCACTCTGTCTTCGATGCGGTCTGAGAGTGAAGATGCATCTACTGGTTTAATTGTGGCTTCAACAATCGCTTCGTCTTTGGAGATCGAAGTTGTTTTCGCCTGAATGGAAGAGTTTTTGCTTAATCCCGCTTTAATGCCGTTCACGATATTATCAAGCGCTTTGCTGTCCGCATATGTGCTGGAAAGGCCGGAAGCTGAGAGATAGCCGTCTTTGGCGGACTCGTTGAAATCATTTACAATTTCATTTTTGTTGGCACCGGTGATTTTTTCGAAATCAGCGTTGTCTTTACCGAAAAGAAGGACATCAACATAAGCTGATAACGCTTTTGCAGAGTCTTGGAGCTGGTCTGCTGTCGCAAGGATTTTTTTGTCTTTTCCGTCAATTTTGAAAGTAACTGATTTCGGCTTTTTATCACCGTAAGATTCCGGTGTATAGTTAAGCTCGTATTTCTCGCCTTTATCTACAACGAAGAAAAGGTTTCCTTCAACCGATTTGTCAGCGTTAATCGTGCTGCCTTGAAGCTTTTCGTTATAGTCTTCAGGATCTGTGTCAGACATTTTGGTATCACCTTGATACAAAGTGAAATCCATACTGTCTACATTAAGCGGTTCTTTTCCTGTGTTTTTCACAGCGACATTGACTTTTAACACAAGCTGGTCATCTGAAGTGGACTTATCATACTGAGACGGAAGTGTATAAGAGACATCTTTGATTTTGACTTGAGCTATATCTGAGCTTTTTTCTGTTTCTGAATTTTTCTTCTCCGCGCTTGTTTTGCTTCCGGAACAAGCAGCTGTAAACATCATCAGCAGAAGAATTAGGAAAATAGCGTACGTTTTTTTCTGAAACATTCATTTTTCCTCCTCAAATGGTTTAGGGAAGGGAGTCTTTTGTCTTTAAGAAATGGATCTTTTTGAATGGATTAGCATCATATAACCAAAAAAATCAGTTCTTTTCTCACGGTTTTCACCGGATTTTCTGGAAACTCCGCCCTTCTTTGTCATGAATGGACCTATAAAAAGTTACAACGGAATTAATTTTAAGATTATTAGCTTTTATATTGAATAGGTTCATCATACTATTTTTGGTGAAAAATGTTCTGGTAAAACTGGTAAACTCAGAAATTTGTGTATTTTAGACTACTACTTTTTGATTAGTTGAAGGGGACATAAGAATAATGAAAGGGGCCGTCTTGGTGAAAAAAGAGGAACTGAAACAAAAAGCACTGGAAATCGGCCGGGTGCCGACACACTTAAAACTGGAAATTGAAGATTATGGCGATGATGAGAAAAGAGCACATTTTTGTTGGGTAGATCCTCAGGATGAACACATCGGCATTATCGTGGAACTTGGGACGGACGGGCAGCCGGAATCCCTTTCCCGTGATATTGAGCCTGAAAGCGAAGAAAGGCTGTCTGAGCAGCAATTAGAGGATATCATGCGCCAATTTGTCGAGACTCATTATCCTAGCGCGCTCTCTGCCTTTGTCCGTGAAGAAAATGACCGTACATACGACGATAAAGTGAGATTTTCATATGTTCAAATAGAAGACGAGCTTCCTCTTCCCATGAGCGGATTTATGGCTGAAGTTTCCTTATCAGGTGATATCATTTACTTCCGCTATTATGGCAAAGCGGGCAGCATCATCAAGCCAAAGCGGGTCGCGGATTATGAAGAGGCGCTTGCCTTCATCAAGAAGGACGTGGAGTTCGACCTTTTGTTTGAGGTTCTCCATCGTTCTGTTTACAAAAACGGGGACGATCAGCCGCATTTGGTGTATGAGCCTGAATGCAGGGCCATTACCGTACCTGCAGATTTGGTTCAAGAAGAAAAAGAATTTGATGAAGACGATGACAGGGAGCGGGAAAGCTTTCCTCTCCCTTTATTCGAGGGCATTCACGAAAAGGCTGATCCTGGCAACATGATCGGCATCGAAAAAGGTTTTGTCAAAGAGCGGGAAGCGGATTTGGGAGACGGGAGAATCAAGACCGTTTGGCGGAATCCGGATGATCCTGTGTATCAACCGGCTGATAAAAGCATGGACAGCTGGTTGAAAGGGCGGACTCATCAAGTGCTGAAAACCATCCATAACAAAGAAACCGGAAAACTCGAAGGCGTCATGTCATTTATGGAGAAAAAGGGGCCGTTGACAGTAACTGAGGCAGAGTGCGAAAAAATTGCGCTTCGCTTCCTGTTTGCTTTATTTCCGAATGCCGATCAATATTTTAAGATCAGGTACGATGAGCCGGATGAAGAAGAAAACGCAGTCGCTGGTTTTACATTTGAAGCGCACTGTCACGGGGTCCCGCTCCGGTTTGGGCAGATCAGAATCTGCGTCAGCCGCCAGACAGGGCACATTACCGTTTATATGGGACCGGATATTGACCCAAAGGAGCTGGAAACCATTCATCCCGTTCCGGCCATTTCTGCAGAACAAGCCAAGTCTATTTTTTGGCAGCATTTTAGAGTTGAGCTGGGCTGGGAGAGAGAATACCGCGATGATGAAGAACACACCTACCGGCTCGTCTACAAACCGGTGTATCCGCGTTTTATTGAAGCCCATACAGGAGAGCCCGTTATCAGTTCATGGTAAAACAGTCAAAAGTCACACAAATGCCGCAGGTGTAAAAGGTGATATGTGATGAAAGTAGCAGAAAGGATATTGAAAAACAATGACAATAATAGAAAAGGACCTTTCTTCACTTTAAATGAAGAAAGGTCTTTTTATATAATAAACAGGATTCTCTTTGTCGTAGACTCTTTGAAAGGATGACTTCATTGGTTACTAAACAGCTGAAAAAGAAGGCGCAAGAGATCGGGAATGTACCGCCTCATTATGAGCTTGAGATAGAAGATTACGACCAGAAGCAAAAGAAGAAGGGGCAGGCATATTTCATCTGGAAGGACCCTGAAGATCCGGAAAAGCACATTATAGTTGAACTCGGAAATGATGGTGCTTTACTCACCTTTTCAACAACCGTGCGCTCTGAGGCAGACAAAAAACTTCCAGATGCCGAGCTGAAGCTGACGGCTCTTCAGTTTGCTGCTGCCAACCATCCCGGCACATTTATGAAGTTTCATTTTCAAGGCAAGGAAGAACGGGGGCAGCACGTCCGTTTTGTCTATACCAAAATGGAACTGGGGCTTCCGCTTCCCAATTCAGGCTTTTTAATTGATATGACACGCAGCGGACAGATTGTCCATTTTTTATATTACGGAGAAGAGCATAAAGCCGAAGTTCCAAAGGAATTTGTAGCAAAAGAGAAGGTAGTGTCTCATTACTTAAATACAATGTCTTTGCAGCTGATGTACGATGTCATTGATGGCGAACAGTCACCCAGGCTTGTGTATGAACCGATTCTGCCGGGATACAGCTATCCCGCGGATGTAGACGAAATCGTGCCCGACCAGCATATTGCAGATGAAAGAATAGAAAACGGGGCGCCCCTGCCGCCGCTTCAGAACACGGACGAAATCGATATATATGCCATGCTGGGCCTCACCTCTGATATGCAGAAAGTCAGTGAAAAGGACTTTGGAGAAGAAATGGGAAGCACGTGGCGCAAAGGCACTGCGCCGGAGCGGAAGGATTTAAGCATAGGAAGCTATTTTGAAACGAGAAATAAAAACACAATCAAAATGAAGACTGATAAAAGAACAGGAAAATTAAAAGCGGCGATCTCTTTTATGGACCAGCGGAACACCCGCCAATGCTCAACGGAAGAATGCCAGGAGACAGCGCTTCAATTTTTGTATGCCCTCTATCCAAGAGCGGCTGAGTTTTTCAGAGTGAATCCCGTCCGAATTGATGAAAGAGGGAGAGTCCGCAATCATTTTTCTGTCTGGTATAAAGAAGTGCCGTTGCGATTCGGCGCTGCCCGCATCATTGTCAATCCGGAAACCGGAAAGATTGACGCTTTTATGGCACCGGATATTGACCCTGAACAATTAGAAACAATAAATCACAGGCCGGATGTTTCAGCTGAAGAAGCGAGAGAAACGTTTTTAGCCGCTTTTGATGTGAAGCTGGAATGGCAGCCTGATTTTACAGCAGGCAGCGATCAGCATTACAAACTTGTATATAAGCCGGTTTATCCTTCCTATATTGATGCGCACATAAGGAAAAAGAAAAGGCTGTGAGGGTGTCTAGTCAGGAATCATCTCCAGGTGGGGGTAATCCTTGAATCGTTTCCAGTCCCCGCCCCACTTAAAACCGAGTTTCTTAGCAATCTCGACAACCTCCAGCCAATCTGATTTTCCGTTTTGATTGCCGTCATATTCCATATCCCATATGATGCTGCCATCCTTTTTTTGAAGGGCGAAATCAATAGCTAAACCATAGTTATGATACGATTCCCCTCCTCTTGCATAGGTGACAATATTCCCTTTTTTTGTTCGTCCCTGTTTATATAATTCGTCTTGTTCCTTAAAGGACCTGAATCCTTCTGTAATGACAACGCTAATGCCTTTATTCGCTGCTGCGGCCTTTAGAGCGTCGGCATTCTGCTTCACAATCGGATGAAGAGCCGAAGGAACAGGCATATTCTGCAGGGCGTTTTGAGAATGCCATTCGTGCCGTATATAACTAAAACACAGATCAAGAAGAAACAGAATACATAAGATAACGGATGTTTTTGCGGATAATTTCATATCGGTCTCACTTTCTCATGATGTGTTGAATGTTAACGCTTTTAAGAGATTGACTCTCTCTAAAAGAGAACAGCTATGATAAAATATAACATAAATAGTAGCAGGAGGAAGGAGGCAGACCGATGAGAGCAAAGATTCCATCTGAAGAAGTAGCAGTAAAGCTAAACGAATGGTACAAGTTCATTCGCGCATTTGAAGCAGATCAAGCAGAAGCGTTAAAGCAGGAGATTGAATACGATTTAGAAGACATGGAAGAAAATCAGGACTTGCTTTTATATTTTTCTTTGATGGAATTCCGGCATCGAATCATGCTCGATAAGCTGATGCCGGTGAAAGACAGCGACACCAAGCCTCCGTTCTCTGATATGCTGAAAGAAATTGAAAGCAATCAGCAAAAACTCACAGGCTTATTGGAATACTACTTTTATTATTTCAGAGGAATGTACGAATTTAAGCAGAAAAATTTTATATTAGCGATTGACCATTATAAACATGCCGAGGAAAAGCTCGAGTATGTCGAGGATGAGATCGAAAAAGCTGAGTTTCTTTTTAAGGTTGCCGAAGTGTATTATCACATCAAACAAACATATTTTTCCATGAATTATGCGAGCCAGGCGCTAGATATCTATACGAAATATGAACTGTACGGGCGCCGCCGTGTGCAGTGTGAATTTATCATCGCCGGAAATTTGACCGATGTCTATCATCATGAAAAAGCGCTGACACACTTGTGCAGCGCCTTAGATCATGCAAGGCAGCTTGAGGAAGCGTATATGATCGCCGCTGCCCATTATAATGTCGGACACTGCAAGTACAGTCTGGGTGATTTCAGTGAAGCGGAGGGCTATTTCAAAAGAGCCGCCGCCATTTTTGAGGAGCACAACTTTCAGCAGGCCGTTCAAGCTGTTTTTTCACTGACCCATATCTACTGTAAACAGGGAAAATACGACAAAGCGGGAGAGATGTATGACCGCGGGATAAAGAGCGCGGCTGAATGGGAAGATGACATGTACTTAACGAAATTCCGCCTCATTCATGAGCTGTATCTTGGCGACGGCGACCGGAGCGTGCTTGAAGAATGCTTTGACCTGCTGGAATCCCGCCAGCTTCTTGCCGATGCTGAAGAACTGCTGCATGATACAGCGGAACGCTTCAATCAGCAAGAACGCTACGAGTCCGCCGCATTCTTTTACCGCAGGCTGATGAACATAAAAAAAACGCTTGCCGAGCAGCGTTTTCAATAGAAGATGGCAGAGAACATACAGGTTCTCTGCTTTTTTATGCTGTTTCCAACCCGGAAAAATAGGGTATTTTCCACTGCATAATGAAAATTCAGAGGAGGATATCGTTTATGTATAAAGACTTAACCGGAAAAACAGCGATTGTGACAGGCTCTTCAAAAGGAATCGGGAGAGCCATTGCGGAACGGTTCGGACACGAGAAAATGAATGTTGTCGTGAACTATCACAGCGATCCGTCGGGAGCCGATGAAACTGTGGACATCATTAAGAATAACGGAGGGCAGGCCGTCGCAGTTGAGGCGGACGTGTCAAAAGAAGAAGGGATTCAGGCGCTCTTGGACGCCGCTTTAGAGCATTTTGGCACACTTGATGTGATGGTGAACAACTCCGGCTTTAACGGCGCGGAGGCCATGCCGCATGAGATGAGCCTTGAAGATTGGCAGAGAGTCATTGATGTCAACGTCACCGGAACCTTTATGGGAGCAAAAGCAGCGCTTAGCCACATGATGAAAAACAATATCAAAGGCAATGTGCTGAATATCTCGAGTGTTCACCAGCAGATCCCGCGCCCCGTCAACGTTCAGTATTCCACGTCCAAAGGCGGTATCAAGATGATGACAGAAACGCTTGCGCTCAACTATGCGGATAAAGGAATCCGCGTCAACGCGATAGCACCCGGCACCATTGCCACAGAATCAAATGTTGATACGAAAAAGGAAGAGAGCAGGCAAAAACAACTGAAAAAAATCCCGATGAAAGCCTTCGGAAAACCGGAAGAGGTGGCGGCAGCAGCTGCTTGGCTCGTATCTGAGGAAGCAAGCTATGTGACCGGCACAACACTCTTCGTCGATGGCGGAATGACACTTTATCCGTCTCAGCTTGAATAGAACACAAAACAGGGGGACTGCGGGATGAAAACAGAGTGGTGGAAGGATGCGGTGGTGTATCAAATTTATCCAAGGAGCTTTCAGGACAGCAATGGAGATGGAATTGGAGACTTGCGGGGGATCATTTCCCGTCTTGACTACATAAAGGAGCTCGGGGCAGATGTGATTTGGATTTGCCCGATTTATCCTTCTCCGAATGTTGATTACGGTTATGATGTGACGGACCATAAGACGGTTATGGATTCATACGGAACGATGGATGATTTTCACGAGCTGCTTGACCAGGTGCACCAGCGAGGGTTAAAGCTGGTGATGGACTTTGTGTTAAATCATACCTCGGTCGAGCATCCGTGGTTTAAAAAAGCGGAGCTGGACAAAAACAGCAAATACCGCAGCTATTACTTTTGGCGCCCCGGCACAAAGAACGGCCCGCCGACGGACTGGGTGTCTGACTATGGATGCCCGGTTTGGCAATACGAGGAGCATACGGGGGAATATTATCTCCACATGAATGCTGTCAAACAAGCTGATTTAAATTGGGAGCATCCTGAGGTGCGCGAAGCGGTATTTGACATGATGAGATTTTGGCTCGACAAAGGGGTGGACGGCTTGCGCATTGACCAGCTCCACCTCATCTCTAAGAAAGAATATCTTCCTTCGTATGAGGACTATATCAATCAGCAGGCAGAGCCGAAGCCTTTCCAGCCAAATGGCGAACGAATTCATGACTATTTAAAAGAAATGACAGATGAAGTATTTTCCCGGTACGATGTCATGTCTGTCGGAGAGGTTGGCAGTGTCACACCGGAGGAAGGGCTGAAGTATACGGGAACTGATAAGCATGAACTAAATATGATTTTTCATTTTCAGCATATGGAGCTTGACCAGCAGCCCGGAAAAGAACATTGGGATCTGAAACCCCTTGAGCTTTCTGATTTAAAATCGGTTTTGACAACATGGCAAAAGAAGCTTGAACATCAAGGCTGGAATACATTGTATTGGTGCAACCACGACCAGCCCCGGATTGTGTCCAGGTTCGGAGACGATGGGGAATACCGCAAAGCATCTGCGAAAATGCTGGCCACCGTTCTTTATCTTATGAAGGGCACGCCGTATATTTATCAGGGAGAAGAAATCGGGATGACAAACGCGCCGTTTACCCGGATTGAGGACTACAAAGATATCCAAACGATCAATATGTATCATAAACGGGTGTTTGAAAAAGGCTATGATCCAGAAGATGTGATGAGATCGATCTTAGCCAAAAGCAGGGATCACGCCCGGACACCGATGCAGTGGAGCAGCGGCAAGAATGCAGGATTTACTGACGGCACGCCCTGGCTGAAGGTCAACCCGAACTTCTCGTCCATCAATGTGGAGGAAGCTCAGACAGACCCTGATTCGATCTTAACCTATTACAAAAAGCTGATCAGCCTGAGAAAGCAGTATGCTGACCTTATCAAAGGGAGCTATGACCTTTTGCTTCCGGATGATCCGCAGCTGTTTGTATACATGAGAGAAAACGGCAAACAGCAGCTTTTGTCGGTCAATAACTTTTCAAAAGACCAAGCTGTTTTCCGATGGCCTAAGCACTGCGGCAAGGAGCAATCATCCCTGCTTCTCAGCAATTATAAAAACAACGGTGATCTTGCTGATGAAATGGTATTTCAGCCTTACGAGAGCAGAGTGTATCTTTTCGACAAAACAGTCAAATGACTCAGCCCGGCATTTTCAGCCGGGTTTTTTCAAGTACATATATTCATGCTGCAGACGGGAAGAATAAAATCAAAATGAAAATTAATCTTGCAAAACGTAATGACTTCGGTTTATTATGATATAGGATTACAAAATCGTTATCATTTTGATTTAAGTCACTATGAAAAAGAGGGGATATACAATATGTTTAAAAAATGGAGCGGTTTGTTTGTGATTGCAGCGTGCTTTTTATTAGTGGCAGCATGCGGCAACTCATCAACAAAAGGGTCAGCGGATTCGAAGAGTGATAAACTGCACATTGTCACAACGTTCTACCCGATGTATGAATTTACGAAACAAATTGTAAAAGACAAAGGAGATGTGGATCTGTTAATTCCATCTTCCGTCGAGCCTCATGATTGGGAACCGACGCCGAAAGACATTGCCAACATTCAAGATGCCGATTTGTTCGTTTATAATAGTGAGTACATGGAGACGTGGGTGCCGTCAACTGAAAAAAGCATGGGCCAAGGCCATGCCGTTTTCGTTAATGCGAGCAAAGGCATTGATTTAATGGAAGGCTCTGAAGAAGAACATGAAGAGCACGGAGAGCACGAGGAACATGAACATGGGGAGCATGAGCACAGCCATGCAATGGACCCTCACGTATGGCTCAGTCCTGTTCTGGCGCAGAAAGAAGTTAAAAATATTACGGCGCAAATCGTAAAGCAGGACCCGGATAACAAAGAATACTATGAGAAAAATAGTAAAGAATATATTGCAAAACTGCAGGATCTTGATAAACTATATCGTACAACCGTAAAAAAAGCGGAGAAGAAAGAATTCATTACGCAGCATACAGCTTTTGGCTATCTGGCAAAAGAATACGGTTTGACGCAGGTTCCGATTGCAGGGATTTCGCCCGACCAAGAACCGAGCGCAGCCGACTTGGCAAAGCTGAAAACATATGCCAAAGAACATAACGTAAAAGTTATTTACTTTGAAGAAATTGCATCCTCAAAGGTCGCAGATACGCTCGCCAGTGAAATCGGCGCGAAGACAGAAGTGCTTAATACACTGGAAGGCTTAAGCAAAGAAGAACAGGATAAAGGTTTAGGGTATATCGACATTATGAAACAAAACCTCGATGCCCTGAAAGATTCACTATTGGTTAAATCATAAGATAGTGTGCGCCGGAGGGTGCACACTATTTCTTTGTGAGAAAGGAAGATTGACATGAATCTCGTCTCATTGAAAGATATCGTTTTCGGCTATTCCCACACGCCTGTTTTGGATAAAGTATCACTTGATATTGAAAGCGGTGAGTTTGTCGGCATCACGGGACCAAACGGCGCCTCTAAATCAACGCTCATGAAGGTGATGCTTGGCATGCTGAAACCGTGGGAAGGCACGGTGACGATCAGTAAAAGGAATACAGAAGGAAAACGCCTGACAATAGGGTACGTCCCGCAGCAAATTTCTTCATTTAACGCTGGCTTTCCGAGTACGGTGCTGGAGCTTGTTCAGTCAGGCCGCTATACAAAAGGGAAATGGTTTAAACGTTTAAATGAAGAAGATCATATCGAAGTGGAAAAAGCGCTGAAAATGGTGGAAATGTGGGAGCTTCGCCACCGGAAAATCGGCGACTTATCTGGCGGACAGAAGCAGAAAATCTGTATCGCCAGAATGCTTGCCAGCAATCCGGACCTCTTAATGCTGGACGAACCGACAACAGCCGTTGACTATGACAGCAGAAAAGGATTTTACGAATTTATGCACCATCTCGTGAAAAATCACAACCGCACAGTTGTGATGGTTACTCACGAACAAAATGAAGTACAGCAATTTTTAGATAAAGTGATTCGATTAGAGAGAGGAGAAAAAGGCGGATGGAAATGTTTGACTTGGAATTCATGCGACGAGCTTTTCTAGCAGGCGGCATGATTGCCATCATGGCCCCGATTTTAGGGGTGTATCTCGTTCTCAGAAGACAGGCCTTAATGGCTGACACACTTTCGCATATTTCATTGTCGGGTGTTGCCATCGGCTTTTTCCTCAGCACCAATATTACCGCGGCGAGCATAGTCGTCGTGACCATCGGCGCTATCGGGATTGAATACATGCGGCGGGCATATCGGACGTATTCAGAAGTATCCATTGCCATCTTAATGGCGGCTGGTTTGTCCTTCGCGATGTTTTTAATCAGCCTTTCAAAAGGCACCGCCAATATGAGCATCGATCAATATCTATTTGGTTCGCTCGTGACAGTAAACCAGCAGCAGGTGTATATTATCGGCATCATTACGTTGCTGATTTTGCTTTACTTTATCGTACTGAAAAGACCGCTCTACCTGCTGACGTTTGATGAAGCAACAGCAAAAACATCCGGAATAAACACAAACGTTCTGTCGATGTCATTCAGTATCGTCACAGGCCTTGCGATCTCGGTCATTATTCCGATCATCGGGGTTCTTCTTGTATCAGCCCTGCTCGTATTGCCGGCAGCATTCGCCATCAGAATTGCTAAGGGCTTTAACATGGTATTTATCACAGCCATACTCATTTCGTTATTTAGCGTATTTATGGGACTGACATCATCTTATCAGCTCGGAACGCCGCCAGGGCCGTCCATTACCCTGCTTTTGATCGTTCTCCTGCTGATCGGATTTGTGGTTCAGGGAGTTTGGATGTTTATCAAAAAAGAAGCCCAGCGTAAAAAAGGGCGTCAGTAACATGAAAAGCAGTTTTCCCTAGGGAAAACTGCTTTTTTTATAGAAACAATTCAGCAAGACGTTCATAAGATTCTTTTTTCGCCTCAAAATCAAACACATTGCATAGAACCATAATTTCATTTGTTTCATAGCGGTCTGTGAGCTCTAAAAGCTGCTGTTTGACAGTGTTTGGAGAACCGATCACCATCCGCTTTCTGTTTTCCTCTATAAGTTTTTTATCGGACTCTGTGTAGGGATGCGCTTTTGCTTCCTCGATGGTCGGCACGCGGCTATCCAAGCCTTTTCCGACGCGAAGAAGCCATAAATCCTGGCTTAATGTGAGCTCTTCTGCCTCTTCATCTGTTTTTGCGCAAATGACAAAAATCGTAAACAAGGCGGACGGGGACGAGAAATGGGCTGATGGCTGAAAGCTTTCCCTGTAGACGCGAAACGCATTTTCTCCTCGTTCGGGGTTAATGAAATGCCCAAACACATACCCAATGCCCTGGTGCGCCGCGCGTCTTGCGCTGTTTTCACCGAGACCGAGCACCCACAGCTCCGGTGCAGTGTCAATAAGGGGCGCCGCTTTGATTCCGGCATACGGATGCCCGGCAGGAAGCGAATCCGTGAGAAAATAAGAGACATCCTGCAGCTGTCTGTTAAAATCGGTTAAGCTTTTTTTCACCCCGTCCGTTAAGGCAAGACGGGTTTTTGTCGTGCCGCCGGGGGAACGCCCGACGCCAAGGTCAATCCGGTTTGGATACAGTGCCTCAAGCTGGCGAAAGGTTTCGGCCACCTTAAATGGGCTGTACTGGGGCAGCAGCACCCCGCCTGACCCGACACGAATCGTGCTTGTCTGTGCTGCGATGCGGGCGATCATGATTTCAGGCGCTGTGCTTGCCAGTCCTTTCGTGCTGTGATGTTCGGCAAACCAATAACGTTTATAGCCCCACTGTTCGCTTAATTGGGCTAGCTCAACCGAATGCTGAAGAGTCGTCACAGGGCTTTTTCCTTTAGAAACAGGTGCCTGATCAAGTATGCTTAAATGAATCAAAAGGCCGCTTCCTTTCTGTCTGTTTTTAGAATGTGACACAAGAATAGGCAAAATGACTCGCTCACGTCAAATGGTTTGTTTAAGATTTGTACTTCATAGCATTTGCAAAACATATAGCAAATATGGAAGGTTTTTTTCGAGGATTTTCGTCAATTATTCTTAACTTTAACGAAACTTTGATATAATAACAAACGTATATATTAATAATTTACGGCTTATTTTCCATGTGAGCGTAAAAATAAATGTGACTATCTTCACATTTCGATGAGTAGGAGTGAATCGTGTGGCAATTTCTTTAGAAAAAGGTCAGCGAATTGATTTAACAAAAGGAAAAGCCGGTCTGTCAAAATTGATGGTCGGTCTCGGCTGGGACCCGGTTTCTTCAGGCGGGGGGTTTTTCAGCAAACTGCTTGGCGGAGGCGGTGCGAATATCGACTGTGACGCTTCAGTGCTGATGCTGGAAAACGGAAAATTCACCGATAAAAAGAATGTCATTTATTTCGGCAATCTGAAAAGCCGCTGCGGCAGTGTAAAGCACACAGGCGACAACCTGACAGGCGACGGTGCGGGCGATGACGAGCAAATTATGATAGATTTGGAAAAAGTGCCTGCAAACATCGATAAGCTTGTATTTGTTGTTAATATTTATGATTGTGTCAGAAGAAAACAAGATTTCGGCATGATTCAAAATGCGTTTATCCGTGTGGTTGATCAATCGAATCATGAAGAAATGCTCAAATACAATTTGAGAGACAATTATGCCGGCAGAACAAGCTTGATTACAGCAGAAATCTACCGCAGCGGCAGCGAGTGGAAGTTTGCGGCGATCGGTGAAGGCACAAATGATACGAGATTAGAAGATATTATCAGCCGATACGCGTAAAAGAAAAAAAGGAGTGGATGAAACATGGCAATTTCATTGGCAAAAGGACAAAAAGTAGATTTGACAAAAACAAATCCGGGTCTTTCAAAGGTTGTTGTCGGTTTAGGCTGGGATACGAATAAGTATGACGGCGGGCACGACTTTGACCTTGACTCAAGTGTATTTCTGTTAGATGCAGCAGGGAAATGCGCGTCTCCAAACGATTTTATTTTCTACAATCAGCTTGAAGGCGGCAACGGTTCAGTCGTCCACTCAGGCGATAACCTGACAGGCTTAGGCGAAGGCGACGATGAGAATGTAAAGGTGAATCTCAGCGCTGTGCCGGCTAACATTGATAAAATCTCATTTGTTATCACAATTCACGAAGCGGAAGCACGCAGCCAAAACTTTGGACAAGTATCAAACGCGTTCGTTCGCATCGTAAATGAAGAAACAAATGAAGAGCTCATCCGTTATGACCTTGCGGAAGATTTCTCTATTGAAACGGCAATCATTGCAGGGGAGCTTTACAGACATAACGGCGAGTGGAAATTCTCCGCTATCGGCTCAGGCTACCAAGGCGGTCTTGCCCGCATCGCAACAGACTACGGTTTGCAAGTCGGTTAAGACCAATTACGAAGAGCAGAAAGGAGAGAGGCAGTATGGCCATTCAATTATCAAAAGGACAGCGCATTGATTTAACGAAAACAAATCCAGGACTCACAAAAGCAGTGATCGGCTTAGGCTGGGATACAAACAAGTACTCCGGCGGGCACGATTTTGACCTGGATGCTTCAGCCTTTTTAGTTGATGCGCATGATAACTGCGTGAATGATCTCGATTTCGTCTTCTATAATAACCTTGAACATCCGAGCGGCGGTGTCATCCATACGGGTGACAACCGCACGGGTGAGGGCGACGGAGATGATGAGCAGATTATCGTTGATTTTTCGAAAATCCCTGCTCACATTGAGAAAATCGGCATCACAGTGACCATTCACGACGCAGAAGCACGCAGCCAAAATTTTGGACAAGTTTCCAATGCGTTTGTGCGCGTTGTGGACGAAGAGACGCAGAATGAGCTTCTTCGCTTCGACTTGGGAGAAGACTTCTCCATTGAAACAGCTGTTGTCGTTTGTGAGCTTTACAGACACGGCGGCGAGTGGAAATTCAATGCGATCGGCAGCGGTTTTTCCGGCGGACTGGCTGCATTGTGCCGGAACTACGGTTTGCAAGTGTAAGCGAGTGACAAATAGAGAAGTCACCGTTTTAAATTAATAGGAGGAAAAAACTTGGACTTTTTACATCATATCATGTCTACGTATGCTTCATTTTTCGATTGGAAAATGTGGGGAGAGGTATTGTCTGATCCTGTTTCCTGGGGTCTGATCGGTTCCCTTGTTGTTCTGGAAGGCCTTTTATCGGCCGATAACGCGCTTGTTCTTGCGGTGATGGTCAAACACCTGCCGGAAAAACAGCGGAAAAAAGCGTTAACGTATGGTTTGTTTGGAGCTTATATTTTCAGGTTTATTTTCATCGGGCTCGGTATGCTCCTCATTAAATTCTGGTGGATCAAGGTGCTTGGCGCGCTTTATCTCGCTTGGCTCGTCATTAAGCACTTCTGGATCGGCGAAAAAGAAGAGGAAGCGGACGGCATTAAGAAAAATTCTTGGATGGTCCGCACATTCGGTATCTTCTGGGCAACTGTTATTTCAGTTGAATTGATGGACCTTGCCTTCTCTGTGGACAGCATCCTGGCCGCATTTGCGGTGTCAGAAAAAGTATGGGTGCTTCTGATCGGCGGTATGCTTGGTATTCTAATGATGCGTACAGTGGCAAAAGTATTCCTTGTCCTGATTGATAAAATTCCTGAGCTCGAAAACACAGCATTCGTGTTAATCGGAATTATCGCGCTGAAAATGGCGGCAAGTGCTTTCCATTACGAAATGCCGCACTCTGTATTCTTCATTATCATTATCGCTGCATTTGCGGTAACCTTTATCATTCACTACATCAACAAACAAAAGCAGGTGCGTGAACAAACAGCCGCTTCAAAAGAAGAATAAAACAAAACAAGGAGGGAGGTTCAATATCCTTCCTTTTTTGTTACAGAAATATCGTCCGATGACAAACCGGAAAGGAGGATATGATGAGACAAGAAGAATTAACCATTCATAAAGCGGTCCCGGCTGATGGGGATTGGAAAAGCCTGCTGTTTCAGCCATTGCCCGAGCGGGATCACTATGAAACAGAACAAGGCCTTTCTTTTTCTCGTCTTGCCGGGCAGATATTGGGTACGCCTATTGATGAGACGGACTACTATAACGAGCTGTATGAGCTGTCTGTAAACGATCGCATTACCATTCTGAGTGAAACGCTTGATAAAACCATCGAGCCGGAAACATTTCAAAAGCTCCAGCATATTCATTCCATCAACCAGCAGGAAAAAGGGCTGTCGGTCAGCCGCTTTGTTGCCTTTCTGGACGGGGAAAGGCTGATTGCGAAGCACTCGAATCCCTTGATGCACCGCCATTTAAGAAAAGCGCTGATGACGCTTTTACATACCTTTGCAGACAGTCATGAGCAGGGGCTAAATCATCCTGATTTTCGCAGAGTGCTGCTTGATGTCTCGAAGTTTTCTTTGAATCACCTGAATCCTTGGCTGGAAAAAACCGATATAGAGCGGGAGATGCCAAAGGTTGTTTGGTACGGAGATGCGACGAAAAGCCAGCTCTATTTCTTATATTATCTGATGTTAGTCGGCTGCGATGTTCTGCTGTTCCATCCGGCGGGAACCGATCAGCTGGCGCTTGTCGAACCGATGCAGGAGCTCAGTTTTACGGAAAAACTCCCGGATGTTTCGGAGCTTCAGCCGTTTCCGAAAGAAAAACCGGACCGGAAATCAACAGTGGCCTACCGCTCAACAAA
The DNA here is from genome assembly GCF_020223595.1 of Bacillus sp. TSO22. NCBI lineage: Bacteria > Bacillati > Bacillota > Bacilli > Caryophanales > Bacillaceae > Bacillus > Bacillus sp. TSO22. The sequence goes on along the minus strand of NZ_JAHAWO010000014.1, from coordinate 312,975 downwards.
GGAAATTGAACATGTGCTGAATCACGAGGAATCCATGCTGTACAAGCCATGGCAATTTAGAGATCACACGCCGATGTCTGTTACGCTGAAAACGACCTATGATGAACTGTTTTTAATCACGAAAGAGCGCGCCTTTATTCGGCCGAATTTCAAAGCTGATAAACACTCCATCGAGATTCCGAATGTATTTGCTAAGGTAATGGGTGTGTCGAAAGACAATAAAGAATATTGGAACAGGCTTCATACATTAGCAGATTATCAGGAAACAGAAATGGTAAGAAGCTTTCCGTTTACAGAAGAAATAAAGTCAAACTATCAATTTCATTACAGCCACGCGCTTGACCATGAGGGGAACATTGACCCTGACAAGCTGATGGCAAGCAATGTATGGCAGTACAAGCAGCTTCCGGCGGGCGTTCAGACTGCCATTGCCAAAACGATTTCGAGAATGTGCAGGCACCCGAGGCTTAAGGCTTTGCATCAGGAGCAAGTCAAGGATGTTCAAATTTACTTGTTTAAACAAACAACAAACCTGCCTGCTAAACTGCTGAAATTGATTCAAATGTTCGATTATGCGCAAACCGTTCCGAAACTCGTTTTATATCATACGGAAATGAGCGGCGGACTCACGCGTTCAGATGCTGCAGCCCTGCTGTTCCTGAATGAAATCGGAATCGATATCATCATTTATAACCCACCCGGCCATCAAGACATTGAGCCGTTTATTGAAGAGGATCAGTATGATATCCACTGGCTGGACGACATGGTGTTTCAGCAGGACTATAAAGAGCCTTCGCTTGTGAGAAGGCTGTTCAGAACGATTACCCAAAAGTAAGGAGAGAAGAAAAGCATGACAACAGAAAATCAAAACCCGCTTGTTCTCGATAAAAACGAAGAAATTTCCCAGCAGAAAGCTGACGATATCCGTCTCCAGCTCCGTCAAGAACCAGAGGTGAAGCGGCTTGTACAGCAAATTGACGTCAAAAACCAAATGGAACTGCTTGAGTACGGGAAGGAGCCGGCCGTTGAAATTTCCAAGTTCTCTGACCGCATCTTAGGGATGATGAAAACAACAAGCGTGACAGACTCCGGCACAATGCTGACTCAGCTTGGGAAAATCATGGACCGCTTCGACAAAAATGATTTTGATGAGCCAAAGGGATTGATGGCGAAAATTTTCAAACGCGGCGGCAGCATGATTGAAAAAATCTTTAAAAAGTACCAGACGCTTGGCGGAGAGATTGAAAAAATCAACGTTGAGATTTCGAAATATAAAGATGAGATGACGAAGACGAACTACACGCTCGATGAAATGTATGAAAACAATATCAAATACTATATGGAGCTTGAAAAATACGTCGTTGCCGGACAAATGAAGCTGGAAGAGATGCAGTCGATCCTTCCTTCATATGAAGAAAAAGCGGCAAGCGGAAATCAGCTGGCGCAAATGCAGCTCGATACACTGCGAAACGGCATTCAGGCGCTTGAGGAACGGGTGTATGATCTGGATATGGCACGGATGGTGGCTCTTCAAACGGCACCTCAAATCCGTCTCCTGCAGCGCGGAAATGCAAAGCTGATCGGGAAGATCAACTCCGCGTTCATCATCACCATTCCGATTTTCAAAAACGGCATTATTCAGGCCGTTACCGTGAAACGCCAAAAGCTTGTGGCTGACTCCATGAGCGAGCTTGACCGCCGGACAAACGAGATGCTGAGACGAAATGCTGAAAACATCTCGAGCCAAAGTGTTGAAATTGCCAGAATGGCCGGCAGACCGAGCATAGATATTGAAACGATCGAATCGTCTTGGAACACGATCGTCAGCGGCATGCAGGAAACAAAACAAATCGAAGAAGAAAACAAACGCCTTCGCGAAGACGGCGCAAGACGTATTGCCCAGCTGCAGGATAATATTAAAAAAGCAGCATTGCAGCAATAAAAAACCCCCCGCTTGTGAAACATAAGCGGGGTTTTTCATTTACATCATTTAGTTAATGACAATGTGTAAAGACAGGTGTAAACTTAAACGGTAATTATTTTGCATATCAGAGGTGTTGGCAATGGGAAAACAACAGCCTATATCCCAGCGTAAACTGCTGGGCGTCGCCGGCTTGGGGTGGCTGTTTGATGCAATGGATGTCGGAATATTATCGTTTATTATCGCCGCGCTCCATGTGGAGTGGAATCTGTCGCCCGAAGAAATGAAATGGATCGGAAGCGTCAATTCCATCGGCATGGCTGCGGGTGCGTTTTTGTTTGGTCTGCTGGCTGATCGAATCGGCCGGAAAAAAGTGTTTATCATTACCCTTTTGTGTTTTTCGATCGGAAGCGGCATTTCAGCTTTTGTGACGAGCTTATCGGCATTTCTTATTCTTCGTTTCGTGATCGGAATGGGGCTTGGCGGCGAGCTTCCAGTCGCTTCAACACTCGTTTCGGAAGCGGTTGTGCCTGAAAAGAGGGGCAGAGTGATTGTGCTTCTGGAAAGCTTTTGGGCTGTTGGCTGGCTCGTAGCCGCACTGATTTCTTACTTTGTGATCCCGAGCTTCGGCTGGCAGGCTGCCTTGCTGTTAACCGCGCTGACTGCTTTTTATGCTCTGTACTTGCGGACGAGTCTGCCTGATTCACCGAAATATGAGTCGCTTTCTGCCAAAAAGAAATCGGTGTGGGAGAATGTAAAAAGCGTCTGGGCAAGACAGTATATACGGGCGACAGTGATGCTGTCGATCGTTTGGTTCTGCGTGGTGTTTTCTTATTACGGCATGTTCCTGTGGCTCCCGAGTGTCATGCTGCTAAAAGGCTTCAGCATGATTCAAAGCTTTGAATATGTCCTGCTGATGACGCTTGCTCAGCTTCCGGGCTATTTTTCTGCCGCCTGGCTGATCGAAAAAGCGGGCCGGAAGTGGATACTTGTCATTTACCTGATTGGTACAGCAGGTAGCGCCTATTTCTTTGGAACGGCGGATTCCTTAGGCCTTCTGCTTACAGCTGGAATGCTGTTATCGTTTTTCAATCTTGGGGCGTGGGGCGTGCTATATGCCTATACACCGGAGCAATACCCGACAGCGATTCGCGCAACAGGTTCGGGAACGACAGCGGCGTTTGGAAGAATCGGCGGCATCTTCGGGCCTCTGCTCGTCGGAACGCTCGCAGCCCGTCATATTTCATTTTCAGTCATCTTTTCAATCTTTTGCATTGCAATCTTACTCGCGGTTGTTTGTATTTTGATTATGGGAAAAGAAACGAAACAAACGGAGCTTGAATAGGAAGAGCACCTCTTGAATGAGGTGCTTTTTTACATTTGCACTCGGGCTTCAGTTTGGCGTTTTCCGATTTTTCTGATTGTCTGGTAGAGCGCCATAGACAATATGAAAAGAATGGCAGTAAATCCTGTGACGGCTCCGAAATGCTGTGTGCTTTGATACAAAAAACCTGCAACACATGTGCCGACAGTGGTTCCTGCATACATAGCGGCATTGGAAAGGGAAGCAATGGTTCCTCGAGCGTTTGGTGAAATGGATTGAAAGACACCCATCATTAACGGAAAGATAATGCCAGCTGTAAAGAAAGTGAGAAAAAAGCTCGTTTCCACTAAAAATAAGTGAGGAAAGAAAGGGAGACAGAAATAGAGAGCCCCCATCAGCAGCATGCCGCCGATCAATGTCTGAAACATGCCCAGCTTTGCTGAAATTCGGCTGCCGATAAGACTTCCGAGCATATTCCCCAGTCCGAGTACAAGCATAGCAGCGCCAATTTGCGAAACGGTTAAATGATAATCCGCAGAAAGCCAAGTGCCTAGAAAGCTGAACGAAGCGAAATTTCCGGTTTGAAAGAGAAAATAGGCAAGCAGGATGACCGTTGTTTTCGGCAGTGAAAACAGCTCCCGATATGGATTCAATATTGACGGACGGGGTGAAGAAGGACGAATATCAGGCATGGCCGCCGCCAGAATCAATAGAAGAACAAGCGAGCAAGCTGACAGAACGAAAAATGGCGTATGCCATGTAAAGGAAGCGAAAAACCCTCCGATGGGAAGTCCCAGCATTTGTGAAGCGGCCAATCCTGCTGTCGCAATCCCCATGCTTTTTATGATCTGAGAAGGCGGGACGATGACAGGGATGGACGCCCAAATTTGAGGCGTCACAAACGCAGCACTAACGCCTGCGGCAAAACGGAACAGGCACATGGCGGCAAAAGAGGGAGCGATGCCGCATAAAAACGTGGATACGATAAAGCCTGCAAGTCCCCACAGCATGACTGTTTTCCTGTTAAGCCGGTCTGAGATCGGGCCCGCAACCAAAGCGAACAGCGCATAACCGAGCGCATAAGCACTGACCATCCAGCCTGACAAATCGGTAGAGACATGAAACTGTTCCTGTAAAAGCGGGAGAAGCGGCGAAAGCAAAAAGGTATCCGTGCCAATGACAAACATCACACTGAAAAAAAGCCAAATATGTTTCAAATTTTGTCACTCCTATAGTTTTATAAGTTTGAAACTATGAAACAGATATGTATAGAGAAAACCCTGTTTTAGAGGGTTTCCAAAAAGCCTGGGAGGTATGTTTGAAATGTGTCTTCACGCAGGCTGACATATTTTGTCCGCGAATCTTTCCGGGTTGCCGTCAACCCCGCTTCACGCAGCGTTTTAAAATGATAAGATGCTGTGGTTTTGACAATATTGCATTTTTCACCTACTTCACCGCAGCTGAGTTCTTTTCCGCTGTAATAAAGCGTACGAATAATGGCAAGCCTCGATTCATCAGACAGGGCTTTAAAAATTTGGGCTCTGATTTGATCATCTGTTTGTTTCATAGTCATGAAACTATAATACAAAATCGGGGTTGGAAAAGCAACTTATTTTTCCAGTAAAGGAGCAGGAAGTCATAAAAGGAAGGAGGAATTCAGATGCAGTAAAAGCGTTTTCAACTAAAGATGGGCGAAATATCACCCGTAAAATACAATCATAAAGGAGGATTACAGAGCATTTAGAAGCATAAATAAGGTCATGCCGTTACATGGATGTTTATAAAGAAATGGTACAGAATAAAAGAGAATATGCTGTTTGTGTGGGATGTTACATAAATGTTACGGTAATAAAGATTGCTTAATATGGAGGGAAAATATGAGTGTAGATGAGAAACCAATTAAGATAAAAGTCGAGAAAGTCTCTAAAATTTTTGGGAAACAAACAAAGAAAGCAGTTCAAATGCTTGCCAACGGAAAGACGAAAAAAGAGATCCTGAAAGCGACCGGATCAACCGTTGGGGTAAACCAGGCAGATTTTGATGTATATGATGGTGAGATATTTGTCATCATGGGTCTATCAGGGAGCGGTAAATCAACTTTAGTACGGATGTTAAACCGGCTTATTGAACCGACTGCCGGAAATATTTACATTGATGGTGACATGATAACAAATATGTCTAAAGACCAGCTCCGGGAAGTCCGCCGGAAGAAAATCAGCATGGTCTTCCAAAAGTTCGCTCTGTTCCCGCATAGAACGATACTTGAAAATACAGAATACGGACTGGAACTTCAAGGTGTAGACAAACAAGAGCGTCAGCAAAAAGCGCTTGAGTCCTTAAAGCTCGTCGGACTTGAAGGGTTTGAACACCAATATCCTGACCAGCTTTCCGGCGGGATGCAGCAGCGTGTCGGCCTTGCCCGCGCGTTGACAAATGATCCGGACATTCTTCTGATGGATGAAGCTTTCAGTGCGCTCGATCCATTGATTCGTAAAGATATGCAGGATGAACTTCTTGATCTTCACGATAATGTCGGAAAAACGATTATCTTTATTACGCACGACTTGGACGAAGCGTTGCGGATCGGCGACAGAATTGTTTTGATGAAGGACGGTAACATCGTTCAAATCGGCACGCCTGAAGAAATCCTGATGAATCCATCTAACGAATATGTTGAGAAATTCGTCGAGGATGTTGATTTATCTAAAGTCCTCACAGCAGGCCACATTATGAAACGTGCTGAAACAGTGCGGATTGATAAAGGGCCTCGCGTGGCATTGACACTGATGAAAAACCTTGGAATTTCTTCAATTTACGCAGTGGATAAACAAAAGAAATTGTTAGGTGTTATCTATGCGTCTGATGCGAAAAAAGCGGCTGAATCTGATTTGTCACTTCAAGATATCTTGAATACAGAATTTACGACTGTACCAGAGGATACGTATTTGACAGAGATTTTTGACGTTGTTTCTGACGCGAATATTCCAATTGCGGTTGTAGATGAGAAGCAAAGAATGAAAGGGATTGTCGTAAAAGGCGCACTGATTGGCGCGCTTGCCGGTAATAACGAGTATATCAATGCTGAAGGCACTGACGAACAAACACAAGATCCTTCTGTACAGGAGGTGAAGTAAGATGGATAGACTGCCTAGAATACCTTTAGCAGATATCATTGACCGTTTTGTTGACTGGATTACGATGACGTTTGGCGGATTCTTCGACGGAATCGCAAACGGATTGGCCGCTTTTGTAAATGGAATTGTCAGCGGACTCGGATTTATCCCATCTATTTTGTTAACGATTATTTTCGCCGCACTTGCGTGGTGGATCAGTACGAGGGGAATTGCGTTATTTACATTGATTGGATTCCTCCTGATTGATTATTTAGGATATTGGGACCCAATGCTGCAAACATTGGCGCTTGTTTTGACATCTGTGATTATTTCGATTGTGGTCGGGGTTCCGATCGGAATTTGGGCGTCCCAGAAAGAAACAGTTCGCCGTATTGTAACGCCTATTCTTGATTTAATGCAGACAATGCCTGCTTTCGTATATCTATTGCCGGCGATTTTCTTCTTCAACATCGGTGTTGTGCCGGGTGTTGTTGCATCTGTTATCTTCGCGATGCCGCCGACAATCCGCATGACTGTTCTGGGTATTAAACAAGTGCCGGCGGATCTGATTGAAGCGACTGAGGCGTTCGGTTCTACAACAGCTCAGCGTTTGTTTAAAGTTCAGCTTCCGCTTGCGACAAAAACCATTTTGGCCGGAATCAACCAAAGCATCATGCTTGCGTTATCAATGGTTGTTATCGCCGCAATGGTCGGTGCGCCTGGACTTGGTTCTGAAGTATACAGTGCCGTTACACAGCTGAAAACCGGGGTCGGCGTAGAGGCCGGTATCGCCATCGTTATCGTTGCCATTACGCTGGACCGCATTACTCAAAATATTAAAGTGAAGAAGAAAAGCAGGGGGAATGCCTGATGCTTAAAAAAATCATCGGTATCGGCGTTTCCGCCATGCTGGCGCTCTCACTTGCGGCTTGCGGGGCGGAAAGCGATGAAAATGCAACCGCGGCTGAACAGGTGAATAAGACCATCATCGGGATTGACCCCGGTTCAGGGATTATGGCCCTGACCGATAAAGCGATGAAGGATTATGACCTGAATGACTGGACATTGATTTCGGCGTCAAGCGCCGCGATGACTGCAACGCTTAAAAAGTCATACGACCGTAAGAAACCGATCATCATTACAGGATGGACACCGCACTGGATGTTCTCCAGATATAAGCTGAAATATCTCGATGATCCGAAACAATCTTATGGCAGCGCAGAGGAAATCCATACGGTCACGCGCAAAGGCTTCAGCAAAGAACAGCCGAATGCCGTAAAGCTACTGAGCCAGTTTAAATGGTCGCAAGACGACATGGGCGAAGTCATGATCAAGGTGGAAGAAGGCGAAAAACCTGCCAAAGCCGCAGCTGAGTATGTGAAGAAACACAAAGATCAGATTGCGGAGTGGACAAAAGGCGTTCAAAAGGTGAAGGGAGACAAAATCAACCTTGCCTATGTGGCGTGGGACAGTGAGATTGCAAGTACAAACGTGGTTGGCAAAGTCTTAGAAGACTTGGGCTATGACGTAACGCTTACTCAGGTAGAGGCCGGTCCAATGTGGACCGCGGTTGCGACGGGAAGCGCCGACGCATCCCTTTCCGCATGGCTGCCGAATACCCATAAAGCATACGCCGCTAAATACAAAGGCAAATATGACGATATAGGCACCAGTATGACTGGCGTGAAGATGGGTCTTGTTGTGCCTCAATATATGAAAAACGTCAACTCAATTGAAGATTTGAAGAAATAATGAAGAAAGCAGCCTGTAGCCAGGCTGCTTTTTTTATTTGTTAAGAAGCGTTAGCGGCAGCGGGTGATTCCGCCTTCTGAAACGTTTTGAGTACGGCATTCGCTAAAATATGAATGCCGTTGAACATCGCGTTTCGGTCAAAGGTCATATGGGGATGATGGAGTCCCGGCTGAAGTCCGCAGCCGAGTCCGAGCATGGTTGTTTTCAGGTTCGGCACTTTCACCGCATAAAAATGGAAATCCTCACCGCCGGTTGTGACAAGCGGTTCATCAAGCTGCTCAGCCCCGATGATATCTGTAATTGCTTCTGCCATGATCGCTTCAGCTTCTTTGTTTTGTGTTGCTGCAGGAAGGCTGTGTTCCTTTTGCAGCTCGATCTTCGCGCCGAATGCAGCGGCGGCCGCTTCGCAGGCTCTTTCTGTTTCGGCGATTAACGTCTCCATGGCTTCATTGGTCTGAGCGCGCAAATCAAGGCTGAACGACGCTTTTCCTGGAATGATGTTAGAGCTTTCACCGCCGGCTTGAAGTTTTGTCATTTTAACGGTATGCGGAATTTTCGGGTCAATATGAATGAGTCCGAGCTTATGTACGAGAAATGCCGCAATTTCAATGCTGTTTTTCCCGAGATGCGGGCGGGCGCCATGGGCCTCCTCTCCGATAATCGTTCCCTCAATATGCTGGCTTGACCCATGCAGGATGGAAGGGGCACAGCGCCCGTTCTGTGTTTCCTGAATCGGACGGACGTGAACGCCGTACAAATAGTCGACATCATCAAGCACGCCTTCTTCTATCATTTTCAAGGCGCCGCCGCCTTTTTCCTCAGCCGGCTGAAAGATAAAACGGATCGTGCCCTTCGGAAGCTCGGGCTGTTTTTTCAGCAGCATTAACGTGCCCAGCGCCATTGTCATATGTGAATCGTGGCCGCAGGAATGGTTGGCGCGGAATGTGCCGTTGACCTCCTGCCATAGCGCATCAATGTCAGCGCGAACAGCTACAACCGGCGAGCCCGAACCGATCTCGCCAACAACCCCGGTGCAGTCTGAAAAAGTGCGCGTCCGGCATCCCAAATCCTCAAGCTTTTGTTTGAGAAATGCAGTTGTCTCATATTCCTTCCAGCTGACTTCAGGGTTCGCGTGCAGATGCTCGAAGATATCCATAACGGTTTGTTTCATGTCTTCGGAAAGCTTTTGCATGGGAAGAAGTACCTCCTTCTATCAAAATGAATTTTACCTTCTTTACTTTATTTATATTGAAACAGGAAGATAGGCTGTATATAATATAGCACATATTGCTACTTTTCAGAATAATGAATATTTTCAAACAGAGGGGATGAATCGAAATATGAGTATGCCAGCGGCCGAAACACAGCCTAAGAAAAAACGAACGACATTTAAAATGCCTGACGCCTATGTCCTCTTATTTATGATTGCTTTCATTTGCGCTATTGCTTCGTATATTGTGCCGGCGGGAGAATTTGACCGCGTGACAAAGGGAGATGTCACGACTGCTGTTCCGGGAAGCTATCATTCAATTGAACAGTCTCCGGTCAGCCTGATCAGCTTTTTTACTTCTCTTCAGGATGGAATGGTCGGATCAGCACCAATCATCTTTCTGATTTTGTTCACAGGCGGTACCATTGCCATTTTAGAAAAAACGGGCGCCATCAACGGCCTGATTTACAATGTCATCAGCAAATTCCGCACAAAGCAATTATTATTTATTTGTATTGTCGGCGCGTTGTTCTCCATTCTCGGAACAACCGGAATTGTCGTAAATTCAGTTATCGGATTTATCCCCATCGGCCTCATAGTCGCACGATCCTTAAAATGGGACGCTGTTGCGGGCGCCGCTGTTATTTACATCGGCTGCTACGCTGGATTTAACTCTACTATTTTATCACCGTCCCCGCTCGGTTTATCGCAATCAATCGCGGAGCTGCCGCTCTTTTCGGGGATCGGCCTGCGTATTGTGATATACATATGCTTTTTGCTTTCTTCTATTATTTATATCTATCTGTATACGAGAAAATTAAAAAAATCAAAGGATGCCAGTGTGTTAGGAACAAATTGGTTCCCGGCGGCAGGAATGGGTGAAGCGGGTAAAGAAGAAGATCAGTCAGTGCCGTTTACCGTTCGCCATAAGCTGATTTTGGCTGTGGCGGGACTGTCGCTGATCGGATTTTTGTACGGCGCTTTAAAGCTGGGCTGGTCTGATTCACAAATGGCTGCGACGTTTATTTTTATTTCTGTCCTTGCCGGTTTAATAGGCGGGCTTGCGGCAAACGATATTGCCAAAACCTTTATTACGGGCTGCCAAAGCCTTGTATACGGGGCGCTGATTGTCGGGATGGCACGAAGTATTTCCGTCATTCTTGAAAACGGCAAGCTCCTCGATACAGTCGTCAATGCCTTGGCTTCGCTTTTGGACGGATTCAGCCCAATTGCCGGCGCGATCGGCATGTATATCGCCAGTGCGCTTCTTCACTTTCTCATCTCTTCAGGGTCTGGAGAGGCCGTTGTATTTATTCCAATTCTGGCGCCGCTCGCTGATTTGATGGGAATTACGAGACAGGTTGCAGTGGAGGCGGTTATGCTTGGAGAAGGAGTCGTCAACTGTGTGAATCCGACATCCGGCGTCCTTATGGCGGTGCTTGCCGCCAGCGGCATTCCGTATATCAAGTGGCTGCGGTTTATGGTGCCGCTTGCTTTGATTTGGTTTTTGATCGGGCTTGTCTTTATTGTGATCGGCGTCATGATCAATTGGGGGCCGTTTTAACGATTGCTGCCCGCCGGCTTGTACGGCGGGCTTTTGAGTTAATCATTGCAGAAGCGCAGGCTGTTATTGTAACATGTAAGCCATAAGCCATTCGTAAAAGTGCGGGAGGAAGGTCATGAATAATCTGCGTAATAGACTTTCAGGCGTGAATGGGAAAAATAAGAGAGTAAAAGAAAATGAACAAAAAATCTGGTCGGAGATTGGGATAATAGCGGGTGCTTTTGCGCTTCTTGATGTGATCATCCGCGGCATTATGTTTGAATTTCCGTTTAAAGAATGGGCTGCAAGCCTTGTGTTTTTGTTCATCATCGTCTTATATTACTGCATCAGAGCAGCAGCATCTGGGATGCTCATGCCGAGAATAGACACCGAAGAAGAACTGCAAAAACGGGTGAAGCAGCAGCGAATAGAGTCAATTGCGGTCGCCTTTGCGGTAGTGGTGCTTACGATGTACGACAGGGGGATTCCCCATACATTCTTCGCTTGGCTGAAAATGGTCCTTCTTTTTATCGTCTGCGGCGGCACTTTGTTTCTGCTTCGATACGTGATTGTGAAGCTGGCTTACAGAAGAGCGATAAAAGAAGAAGTAGAAAAGAAATCATCGTAGTGAGATGGTTTCTTTTTTTGTTTGTAAAGTGAGGGAAACGGCTCACAGTTCGGGGCAGCGTTTTTATTAGGATAGGAATATAGATTTGAATTCTCTCTATCAAGTTGTTTTGATAGGGTGAATGTGATAATTTGAAATGTAAGCGTTAACAAAATTCTCCAGTCTTCACATTCGTTTGAAAGGAGGAAGCGGAAGGATGAAGTAAGAGGGATTTTTGACTCCGCAGTAAGTCTTCAAAAACTAAATAAGGAGTGTCAAGAATGTTTGAAAAACGATTCAAAACCTCTTTACTGCCGTTATTCGCTGGATTTTTATTGCTGTTTCATTTGGTTCTGGCAGGACCGGCGGCTGCGAGTGCTGAAACGGCGAACAAATCGAATGAGCTTACAGCACCGTCGATCAAAAGCGGAACCATTCTTCATGCATGGAATTGGTCGTTCAATACGCTAAAACATAATATGAAGGATATTCATGATGCAGGATATACAGCCATTCAGACGTCTCCGATTAACCAAGTAAAGGAAGGGAATCAAGGAGATAAAAGCATGTCAAACTGGTACTGGCTGTATCAGCCGACATCGTACCAAATTGGCAACCGTTACTTAGGTACTGAACAAGAATTTAAAGAAATGTGTGCAGCAGCTGAAGAATATGGCGTAAAGGTCATTGTTGACGCGGTCATCAATCATACCACCAGTGACTATGCTGCGATTTCCAATGAGATTAAGAGTATTCCAAACTGGACCCATGGAAACACACAAATTAAAAACTGGTCAGATCGATGGGATGTCACGCAGAATTCATTGCTCGGGCTGTATGATTGGAATACACAGAATACACAAGTACAGTCCTATCTGAAACGTTTCTTAGAAAGAGCATTGAATGATGGGGCAGACGGATTTCGATTTGATGCCGCCAAACATATAGAACTTCCCGATGATGGGAATTACGGCAGTCAATTTTGGCCGAATATCACAAATACATCTGCGGAGTTCCAATACGGAGAAATACTGCAAGATAGTGCCTCCAGAGATGCCGCATATGCGAATTATATGAATGTGACAGCATCTAACTATGGACATTCCATAAGGTCCGCTTTAAAGAATCGTAATCTTAGCGTGTCGAATATCTCCCATTATGCATCTGATGTGGCTGCGGACAAGTTAGTCACATGGGTGGAATCGCATGATACGTATGCCAATGATGATCAAGAGTCTACATGGATGAGTGATGACGATATTCGTTTAGGCTGGGCAGTCATTGCTTCTCGCTCAGGCAGTACGCCTCTCTTCTTTTCCAGACCTGAGGGCGGCGGAAATGGTGTGAGATTCCCAGGGAAAAGCCAAATAGGCGACCGCGGAAGTGCTTTATTTGAAGATCAGGCTATCGCTGCGGTCAATACATTTCACAATGTAATGGCTGGACAGCCTGAGGAACTCTCGAATCCGAATGGAAATAACCAGATATTCATGAATCAGCGCGGCTCACATGGCGTTGTGTTGGCAAATGCAGGTTCATCTTCTGTCACCATCAATGCTTTAACGAAATTACCTGATGGCAGCTATGCTAATAAAGCTGGGGATGGTTCATTTCAAGTAACGGACGGTAAACTGACAGGCACGATCAATGCCAGATCAGTGGTTGTTCTTTATCCTGACAATATTGAAAATGCACCTCATGTCTTCCTTGAGAATGTCAAAACAGGAGTAACCCATTCTTTCAATGATCAATTGACGATCACCCTGCGTGCAGATGCGAATACAGCAAAAGCCGTGTATCAAATCAATAATGGGCAAGAGACAGCGTTTAAGGATGGAGACCAATTAACGATCGGAAAAGGAGATCCATTTGGCACAACATACGACATCACGTTAACAGGAACGAACAGTGATGGTGTAACGAGGGCCCAAGAGTACAGCTTTGTAAAAAGAGACCCGTCTGCGGCCAAAACAATTGGCTATCAAAATCCGAATCATTGGGGCCAAGTAAATGCTTATATCTATAAACATGATGGAGGCCGAGCGATAGAATTGACCGGATCTTGGCCGGGAAAAGCAATGACTAAGAATGCAGATGGAATTTACATGCTGACGCTGCCGGCGGATACGGATACAACCAACGCCAAAGTGATTTTTAATAATGGCAGCGCCCAAGTGCCTGGACAGAACCAGCCTGGCTTTGATTACGTGCAAAATGGTTTATATAACGACTCTGGCTTAAGCGGTTCTCTGCCTCATTGAGGGCAAGCGATCAGAGGGAAAATTCCCAAGAAACCATCCTAGATGGTTTCTTTTTTTGTTCATAAATCAGACAAAACTTTTCTCTTGCAATAGTTTGTGAAATGTTGCACAATATAAATGTGAAATACTTCACAAACAGACATCAAAGAAAAACATACCCTGGAAGGATGATTAATGATGAATAAACATGTAAATAAAGTAGCTTTAATCGGAGCGGGTTTTGTTGGTAGCAGTTATGCATTTGCGTTAATTAACCAAGCGATCACAGATGAGCTTGTGGTCATTGATTTAAATAAAGAAAAAGCAATGGGCGATGTAATGGATTTAAACCACGGAAAGGCGTTTGCGCCGCAACCGGTCAAAACATCTTACGGAACATATGAAGACTGCAAGGATGTTGATATTGTCTGCATCTGCGCCGGAGCAAACCAAAAACCTGGTGAGACGCGCCTAGAATTAGTAGAAAAGAACTTAAAGATTTTCAAAGGCATCGTCAGTGAAGTCATGGCGAGCGGATTTGACGGCATTTTCTTAATCGCGACAAATCCGGTTGATATTCTGACTTACGCTACATGGAAATTCAGCGGCCTGCCAAAAGAGCGGGTGATCGGAAGCGGTACAACACTAGATTCTGCGAGATTCCGTTACATGCTGAGCGAATACTTTGGCGCAGCTCCTCAAAACGTGCACGCGCATATTATCGGAGAGCACGGCGACACAGAGCTTCCTGTCTGGAGCCACGCGAATGTCGGCGGAGTGCCGGTCAGTGAACTCGTTGAGAAAAACGATGCGTACAAACAAGAGGAGCTTGACCAGATCGTAGATGACGTGAAAAACGCTGCTTACCATATCATTGAGAAAAAAGGTGCAACTTATTACGGCGTTGCGATGAGCCTCGCCCGCATTACAAAAGCCATTCTTCATAATGAAAACAGCATTTTAACTGTCAGCACATATTTGGACGGACAATACGGCGCAGATGACGTGTACATTGGCGTTCCGGTTGTCGTAAACCGCGGAGGAGTTGCAGGCATCACTGAGCTGAACTTAAATGAGAAAGAAAAAGAACAGTTCCTTCACAGCGCCGGCGTCCTTAAAAACATCTTAAAACCGCATTTTGCAGAACAAAAGATCAACTAATCGCAACTATAGAGTAAAGGGCTGATTGTCAATGTGGGAGCAGTTGTATGATCCGTTTGGAAACGAGTATGTGAGCGCACTTGTGGCGCTCACTCCGATTCTCTTTTTTCTCTTGGCTTTAACTGTTTTTAAAATGAAAGGCATTCTTGCGGCATTTCTTACCCTAGCCGTCAGTTTCTTCGTCTCCGTTTTGGCATTTCATATGCCGGTTGAAAAAGCAATTTCTTCTGTTTTACTAGGAATCGGGAGCGGTTTGTGGCCGATTGGCTACATCGTTCTGATGGCGGTGTGGCTGTATAAAATTGCAGTGAAAACCGGGAAATTTACCATTATTCGTTCCAGCATAGCCGGCATTTCGCCTGACCAAAGAATACAGCTATTATTAATTGGTTTTTGTTTTAACGCGTTTTTGGAAGGCGCGGCCGGTTTTGGTGTTCCGATTGCGATTAGTGCGGCGTTGCTCGTCGAACTTGGTTTTAAACCGTTAAAAGCGGCGGCGCTCTGTTTGATTGCGAACGCAGCCTCTGGAGCCTTTGGTGCGATTGGAATTCCTGTAATCACAGGGGCACAGATTGGTGATTTGTCTGCTCTTGAGCTGTCACGGACATTGATGTGGACACTGCCGATGATCTCATTTTTGATTCCGTTTCTGCTTGTATTCCTATTAGATCGAATGAAGGGAATCAAACAGACATGGCCTGCCCTGTTGGTTGTGAGCGGTGTGTATACAGCGGTTCAGACACTGACAATGGCGGTGCTTGGACCGGAATTAGCAAACATTTTGGCGGCTTTATTCAGCATGGGCGGTCTTGCGCTCTTCCTCCGCAAATGGCAGCCGAAAGAGATTTACCGGGAGGAAGGAGCCGGCGAGACTGGTGAGAAAAAGGCATACAGTGCCGCTGACATTGCGAAAGCATGGTCTCCTTTCTACATTTTAACTGCCGCGATCACAATCTGGAGCCTTCCTGCCTTCAAAGCGCTATTCCAAGAAGGCGGGCTGTTATATCAGACAACACTATTATTGAAAATGCCTTTTCTGCATCAGCAAATTATGAAAATGCCGCCGATTGCGCCATCGGCCATGCCGTTAGATGCAGTCTTTAAAGTCGATCTGCTGTCAGCGACTGGTACAGCGATTTTAGCGGCAGTCATCGTGACAGGGCTGTTCAGCAAAAATTTCTCTTATCGGGATGCCTTTGCTTCCTTGAAGGAGACAGGAAAAGAGCTGTGGGTGCCGATTATCACGATCTGCTTCGTAATGGGGTTTGCCAATCTGGCCAACTTCGCAGGGCTCAGCTCTTCAATTGGGTTGGCACTGGCGAAAACAGGAGATTTGTTCCCGTTTGTCAGTCCTGTTCTCGGCTGGATCGGCGTGTTCATTACCGGTTCTGTTGTCAGCAATAACGCTTTGTTCGGACATTTGCAGGTTGTCACCGGAGCGCAGATCGGTGCGGGTTCTGATTTGCTGTTAGCTGCAAATACGGCGGGCGGGGTGATGGCGAAACTCGTTTCTCCTCAGTCTATCGCCATCGCCGCCGCAGCGGTCGGACAGACTGGCAAGGAATCTAAACTGTTTAAACGGACAGTGGCGTACAGTCTGATTCTGTTATTGATCATTTGTATATGGACGTTTATTCTTGCAAGATTAGGGTTGTAATCGAAAAAAGCAGTACATGTCAGCCATGTACTGCTTTTTTGTTAATTTGCTTTCTTCGCCATTTCCGCTGTTGTTTTCACTCTGGCTTTTCCCATAAACAAAACGGTAACCGCCGCGAGGACAATTGGAATCAAAGCGAGCAAAAAGACATATGTGATGCTTGATGACATCGCGTCAATAATGCGATTCAGGATCGCCTCAGGAATCTGGGAACGTGTTCCTGCTTGAAAAATCTCCTGCGGGTCGCCGATATTTTGCGCGGCGCCTGAGCCTGCTGAGCCTTTCATGCCGCTGAAGCCGTCGCTCAGCTCGTTTGTGAATACGTTTGTTTGCACCGTTCCGAAAATGGTGACGCCCAAGGTCATGCCGAATGACCGCAAAAATGAATTTGTAGAGTTGGCCGTTCCCCGAAAACGAGGCTCAAGATCATTCATAGAAGCCGCCGGCAGCAGGGAGAAGTTAAAGCCTACACCAAATCCTGAAATCATCATAAAGACGGTCAGCCATACCCGTGCTGTGTCAGGCGTCATATTGGAAAGAAGCAGCATGCCGATAAAGAAAGCGATAACAGATATCAGCATCAAATTGCGGAAGCTGACCTTCGTTTGGAAGATCCCGCCGATCATGCTTCCGATGACTGATCCAATCATCATCGGCGTCAGAATAAAGCCCGCGCTTGTCGCTGAGCTGCCGTATACCGCCTGAACGAAAATCGGAATAAATACCGCTAAAATAATGAATGTTCCGCCATACAGGAAAGCGAGAATCTGTGCTGTGGCAAACAAACGGTTTTTAAACATCCAGAAAGAAATAATCGGCTCTTCCGCTTTTCTCTCCACAATAAAAAAGGCAATGAAGAAAACAGCGAATACAATAAGCAGGCCAATGATCTGAATGGAATTCCAATCGTATGTTTTGCCGCCAAGCTCAAGTGCGAACATCAGGCATACAATGGATACGACTAAGGTAACCGCGCCGCCCCAGTCAATTTTCTGCTTTCTGTGCTCCAGAGATTCTTTGTAGTAGCGAATAATGAAAAACAATGACAATGCGCCGATCGGCACATTGATGTAAAACACCCAGTGCCAGCTGATCGAATCTGTAATGATCGCGCCTAACAGCGGCCCAAGAACACTGGATAATCCGAATACAGCACCGAACATGCCGGACATTTTTCCGCGTTTTTCCGGCGGAAACAAATCAAAGATAATGGTAAAGGCAATCGGCAGGAGCGCGCCGCCTCCAATCCCTTGAATGGCCCGGTAGATGATCAGCTGATTCATCGTCTGTGCAATTCCGCATAAAGCCGACCCGATTAAGAAAAAAATAAGTCCAAACAGGAAAAAACGTTTTCGGCCGTACATATCGGAAAGCTTGCCGTAAATCGGCATTCCAGCCATGACCGCCACCATATAGGATGCCGTTACCCAAGCAAATTTATCAAAGCTCCCAAGATCGGCTACGATGCTGCCCATTGCGGTGGCAACAATCGTATTGTCCATTGCAGACATCAAGATGCCCAGCAGGAGACCGAGGACCACAAATTTGGTGGAAGCCTGTTTTGCTGATGTTGTGTCCATTTGTTCTACCTCCTCTTACTTTTCTATGTAAGTTCTGATATCATGATAATAGTTTGATCATTGAATATCTCGATTATCAAGATAAATTCGATTCTATAGGGAGGACTGTCAGTTGTCAACAAGAAATTCCAGAAGTGAGTTGGAAAAGACTGCCGTTCAGCTTTTTCGGAAATTGGGCACAAGAACGGTTCTGTTTCATCAGGCAGCCGCTCAGGCTCTCGGTCTGTTTCCCACCGATTTGAAATCAGCTGACATCTTAAATGAAGCGGGACCGATGACGGCCGGAGAGCTGGGGAAAAAGACAGGCCTCAGCACAGGTTCTGTCACAGCGCTTGTAGATCGGTTAGAAAAAGCGGGGTATGTGGCTCGTGAAAAGGACCCGAACGACCGCAGAAGAGTCATGATCGTCCCTTTGACCGCTTCGAAAAAACATGTAAAGGATTTGTTCCGCTCTCTGTCAGAGTCGACGATGGATTTGTGCCGCGAGTATACGGAAGAGGAACTGGAACTCATTTTCAGCTTCGTAGGCAAAGCTGCCGATATCATGGAGGAAGAGCTTGAACGTCTGAAACAGTAAGCGAAATTGTGCATAGCTTGGCCCGTTCCCGAATAAATTGTACAAGTTACGTAAGAGAAGGGAGTACAGGCTGGTGAACATTTTTTTGAGCTATATTGTGCTGGGACTGTCCTTGTCAGCGCCTGTGGGACCAGTAAATGCGGCGCAAATAGACAAAGGAATTAAAAACGGTTTTTGGCATGCATGGATTTTTGGTTTAGGCGCCATGACAGCGGACGGACTGTACATGCTTTTTATCTATTTCGGGCTGTCGCAGTTTTTGACTGCTCCGTTTGTGAAAACGTTTTTGTGGCTCTTCGGCTTTTTTGTTCTGACCTATACCGGAATTGAAACACTGAAAAATGTCAGAGAACCGATGGATGTGCGCAGCTCACGGGGAAAAGCGTCATACAGGAAAACGTTCGCTTCGGGTTTTCTCATTTCACTGTCAAATCCATTGAGCATCCTTTTTTGGCTTGGGATTTACGGGAGCATACTTGCGAAAACAGCAGAGGCCTACAATATGAATCAGCTTCTTATCTATAGCTCCGGCATCATGATCGGCATTTTAATCTGGGATTTTTGCATGGCTATCACAGCCAGCATGTTCAGAAATCTGCTTCATGAAAAGCTATTGAGAGGATTGACCGGAATCGCTGGTGTATCCCTCCTTGTATTTGGCTTTTACTTCGGTTATCAGGGCATCAAACAGTTACTGGGCTGATTCATGAAGGACAGTCACCTGCCGCCTCCAGTTTTAATATAGTATCCAGATGATACTGGAGGTGGATCAATGGTGAATGGGATTTACACCAAAAGTTTTCTGGAACGTAATCAAGAAGAGCTTCCTGAATGGCAAAGAATCGCTTTTGAGCTGCTGGCAGAAACTGTGGCGGATGACGCGGATACGTTTCCATGCATTCCCGGACGCCAGTCATTTCTGAATGATCAGCTTCGCATTGCTTTTGCCGGAGATCCGCGGGAAAACCGAACGGCGGAGGAACTGGCTCCATTGCTTGCGGAGTACGGAAAGATATCGCGGGACACTGGAAAGTATGCATCTCTCGTTGTGTTGTTTGATACACCGGAAGATTTGGCTGAGCACTATTCGATTGAAGCGTATGAAGAGCTGTTTTGGAGCTTTTTAAATAGACTGAGTCATCAAGATGAAAAAGAGTGGCCGGAAGACATTCCGGCCGATCCCGAGCATTATAAATGGGAGTTTTGTTTTGACGGTGAGCCATACTTTATTCTGTGCGCTACACCGGGGCACGAGGCGAGAAGAAGCCGGAGCTTTCCCTATTTTATGATCGCGTTTCAGCCAAGGTGGGTGTTTGATGACCTAAATGGTTCAACTGTATCCGGCCGGAACATGAGCAGGCTGATCCGATCCCGTTTAAAGGCCTACGATCAAGCTCCGATTCACCCGCAATTAGGCTGGTACGGAGGAAAGGATAATCGCGAATGGAAACAGTATTTCCTCCGTGACGACGAAAAACAGGTATCGAGGTGCCCGTTTTCTTATTTAAAGAACATGTTCAACAAAATGAAATAAATCACGAGCTGGCAGGGCGGTCTTTATGTCCCTGCTTTTTTTGATAGATCATGGTAACGACGGCAATAATCGCGAGAAAACCTATGCTCACAAAAAAACCGGGCCGGCTTGATTTTTCAAACAATGTACCTGACACAGCCGCAGCAATCAGAATCATCGCTAAATAAATTTGCGTTTTCCCCATTCCCTCAGGATCAGTCAGCTTTTTGCTGGAGAACAGGATAAACAGCCAAGTGTATAAAAGCATAAGCCCCGCTGCTGTCGTCATGTGCTCATAAATGTTTTTGGGCAGCACCAAGGACAGAATAATGGATAAGACAAGCCCCGCAAACGTCAGCCCCAGTGCCGGCCAGCATATTTTTTTGCCTTCCTTTAAGGTAAAGCATTTCGGCGCGTCGCCGTCATCAGCCATCGTACAAAGCAATGTCGTAACCGCAAATAGCGAAGCGACGAGGGTCGAGAACCCGGCGATAATGAAAATCCCGTTAAAAATATCGAGAATGATCTCAAGGTTGTATCCTTTTAACGATGTAATGAACGGGCTGTCCTGTTCTGTAAACTTGTGTAACGGAACCAAAAGCAAAGCCAGCCCGATTGAAATAATATAAATAATCGCAAGCGTCGCCAGCATCAGTTTTCCTGATTTAGACGCTTCCTCTGGTTTCTTTAAGTGAACCGCCATCAGCCCCATGACCTCAATTCCGCCAAAGGCGTAAAACGCGTAGATTAAGCCTGTCCACAGCCCCATGGCGCCGAAAGGGAAAAACTCACTCGTCTTATTTGGAACCTGTACATCAGGCCTTCCGCCGGATAGGATGCCGCATAATGCCAGGATGGCAATGACAATAAACATAAAAATAGCGGCTGTTTTGATGACTGCCAGTACATTTTCAGTCTTCTCAAAAACAGACAGTCCGGTGAAAATAATGAGAAGCCCAAGTACCGCATAGATTGAAGCAAACACCCATAACGGCACCTGAGGAAACCAATGCTTCGTAAATAGTGAAATGGCTGTCAACTGGCTTCCGGTAATCAGCATTTCTGATGTCCAGTACACCCAGCCGTTACTGAAGCCGGCCCATCTTCCGAATGCTTTCCTCGCATACGAACAAAACGAGCCTTTTTCAGGATGTTTTGCAGACAGCTTGGCAAGCTGTTCGAATACAAAATACGTACCGATCGCTCCAATTAGAAATGAAAGCAGAACGGAAAAACCGCTTTTCACTATTGCGATGCTGGAACCGAGAAAAAACCCAGTTCCGATTGTGCATCCGATCCCGATTAATGACAGCTGCCACCAAGCTAAATTTCCTTTTTGCTGATCTTGTTTTGTTTGACTCATAATCATTTCAACCCCTTTTATCTAAGGTTAGATTGCGACCCGCCCGAAGCTTATATACATCGGATTTTTGCCTCTTTTTACATGGAGAAGGCGGCGAACGCTCATACTAATGGAAAAAAGGAGCGAGCCGATGACACAGCGATATATCGTAGAGCCGAAGAAAGGGCTTGGGCTGAAGCTGAAAAAGGGGCAGATTTTGAAGGTGGTTGATGTTGAGGGCCAGCAGGTTGCTGATTTTGTCGCGTACCATGCCAAGGATTTTTATGAACACCTTGATCAGGGAGCGACGATTGATGCCAATCATTCCATTCATGTGAAGGTCAACGACCATCTCTATTCCAATCTGTACAAACCGATGCTGACGCTGATTGAGGATACGGTCGGCAAGCATGATCTGCTGCTCCCCGCCTGCCGTCCTGATATGAACAGGCTCTTATACGGCAAGCAAAAGGATGAGTTTCAGGATACGTGCTATGACAATATGAACCGTGCGCTTGAGCAGTTTGGCGTGCCGAAGCCCCACATGCATTACCCGTTTGCAATTTTTATGAATACTGTCCTTGATGAGAAAGGGAACCTGTCTGTGGAAACGCCCCTTTCAAATGCCGGGGATTATGTAAGGCTGCGGGCGGAAATGGATTTGGTTGTCGCGTTTTCTTCCTGCCCGATAGAAAAAGGTAAGTGCAATGGCGATAGTGTAACGTCAATACGGGTGGAAGTCAGCTGATCTCTCTTGTTCACTGTGAATGAAGACCTGTGCTATATTTAAGGGGATACATAACTGTCATGATTCATTTTCATCAATTTGGGGAAATGATCAAATAAGAAACAGCGAAACTGTACAGGAGGAATGATTGGGATGAGCATGCAGGAAAAGATTATGCGTGAATTACATGTGAAGCCCTCAATTGATCCAAAGCAAGAAATTGAGGACCGAATCCATTTTTTAAAACAATATGTAAAGAAAACCGGCGCTAAAGGCTTTGTATTGGGAATCAGCGGCGGACAGGATTCAACTCTTGCGGGGCGCCTTGCCCAGCTGGCGGTGGAAAGCATTCGCGAGGAGGGCGGAGACGCTCAATTTATCGCGGTCCGTCTTCCGCATGGCACACAGCAGGATGAAGACGATGCACAGCTTGCTTTGAAGTTTATTAAGCCGGATAAATCATGGAAGTTCGACATTAAATCGACCGTCAGCGCTTTTTCTGATCAATATCAGCAGGAAACGGGCGATCAGCTGACTGACTTTAATAAAGGGAACGTAAAAGCAAGAACAAGAATGATCGCTCAATACGCGATCGGCGGACAAGAAGGCCTTCTTGTCATTGGCACTGACCACGCAGCTGAGGCTGTCACTGGTTTCTTTACGAAGTACGGTGACGGCGGAGCCGACCTCCTGCCGCTGACTGGATTGACGAAGCGTCAGGGAAGAAGCCTGCTGAAAGAGCTGGGTGCACCGGAACGCTTATATCTAAAAGAACCAACTGCCGATCTGCTCGACGAAAAACCGCAGCAGGCGGATGAGACAGAGCTTGGCATTTCCTATGAGGAGATTGACGATTATCTCGAAGGAAAAGAAGTATCAGCGAAAGTGTCAGAAGCGCTGGAAAAACGCTACAGCATAACTGAGCATAAACGTCAGGTTCCGGCGTCTATGTTTGATGACTGGTGGAAATAAAATGAAGAAAGCCCGCTCTCGGAGCGGGCTTTTGTCATGTGCAGGATCTTTATTTGATGCGGATATGATTCAGCTTTACCATCAATCTGTCGGTGAACCTTCGGAGGCTGCCTCTCGTATCAGGGTCTAATGTAAGCTTGGCTCTCGCGGCAATGGTTTCTGCCGCATCCTGAATCGACATGTTGTCTGTTTGGAGGTGATCCGCAAAGACTGGTGATGACAATCCTTCAATGCAACGGTCGATTTGTTTGGCGGCCCATGAGTTTTTTCCTTCTGCTCTTGTGCGCAGCCGTTTTAACAAGGTTTCCTTTGAAGCCATTAGTGTAAAGTGGTGAACCGTCTGGCCGTCATGTCTGAGCCTGCCGATGATCTCATTAAAGTATTCAGGGTGTACAATCGTCATAGGCACAATGATGATGCCGCGGTATGTATCGGTCAGGGAGGCAAGCAAGCTGTAATTGAATGCCCGCCATAAGGGATAGCTTTGAAAATCGTCCTCCGCGACCTCCGGAGGTATCATGGAGCGCATCGCAAATCCCATTTTTTCAGGATCATACACGTACGACGGTTTCAGCCTTCTGTGCAGTTCGAAGGCTGTTTGTGTTTTTCCGGAACCGAAAGCCCCGTTTATCCAAATGATCATCTCCATTTCTCCCTTCTCACTTATGATACAAAAAAAGACCCTTCGAACGAAGAGTCAGCAGGAAAAACAATAAAAGCAGTGAGCTTGAAAGGTTTTAATGCTTTTTTGCGTCGAAGTATTAAAATATCTGTGGAAATGTTGTACAATGAATGTCATTCAGGCAAAAACGTTTGAACGGAAAAGGACGGGCAAGCCGGTATCTATATAAATATTCGCAAAATAAGCATATAATGAATATAAAATTTCATTCCTTAGGAGGATTTCGCCGAAGATGAACGCTAAACGAGCCATCCCAGTAAGAGAAAGAAATATCGTCCTGATCGGATTCATGGGTGTAGGAAAAACGACAATCGGCCAATTGGTCGCTAAGAAATTATATAGAGATTTTATCGATATTGACCAAGAGATCGAAAAGGATTTCAAGATGACAATTCCTGAGATGTTTGAGGAAAAGGGAGAAGACTTTTTCCGGAAAACGGAGAAGGAATATATTTTAGACATCTGCCATCATAAACGATTCAAAATCGTATCTCTGGGCGGCGGGTCTTTTAAACAAGAGGAAATCAGAAAGTGCTGTCTGGAAAACTGTCTCGTGCTTCATCTGGACCTGTCATGGGAGAACTGGAAGCAGCGCGCGGACTTATTGATCGAGAGCCGCCCTGTGCTGCATAACCGTTCAATGGATGAAATGGAACAACTGTTTAACGAAAGAAAAGTCATTTACGACAAACACAATTCAAAAGTGGCAACAGACAACCTTTCTCCTGAGGAGGTCGCCGATTATATTGTAGAGACATTAAAAATCGGCTGGGATCTTTATCAGCCAATGTAAAAAGCCGTGCGGTGCGCACGGCTTTATTTATCATTTTACGCCTTGTATCAAAATGGCTTTTAAGCAAAAGGAGTCGGGCTGTCCGTTTTGTTTCAATTTGATGGAGAACGTATCACGTGCTTCTTCTGATGCCTGATGTAAATGGCTGATAATCTGTTTTTCCCGATCGGCGGGGGTTCCGCCACGTTTGATCCAGCTTTCGTATTGAATCGGCAAATTCCACTTTTGGATGTCTTGATAGCTCAGCTGATTGGCGGTGAACATTGACTGCCATTCTGATAATGAGCCTTCCCGAACATGGGAAGGATCTCGGAGCTGGTTCAAATGATTGACAAACTCATCAAGAACGGGATCTTCAGGCGCGTAATGATCGACCAAGAGAAAACGTCCGTTCTTTTTCAGGACGCGTGCAACTTCGCTGACGGCTTTGCGGACATCTGAAAAATGGTGGGCCGCGTATCGGCAGGTGATGATATCAAATGAATCGTCGGGGAAGGGGAGTGACTCGGCCATTCCTTGCTGAAAGCGTACGTTTCCCGCTCCTTTTTCTTGCGCAAAGGAGGACGCAACCTCAACCATCTCTTTCGTCGCATCAACACCGATGCATTCCTGCACATATGGAGAAAATGCCAGCGCCGTATGGCCAGCACCCGCTCCGATATCCAGCATCCGCTGCTCTGCCCGGCATTCCGCCGTTTTGATCATCAACCCCAAATCTTCGCCTTCAGCAAATACCTTCTCATCCCGATACATCTCGGCGTTAATAGAAAACGGTGTTTCATTTGTCATGTGAACCAGCCCCTTTTTTTGTAAATGATGATATGGATTATGTTAGCAATTTCTGTTATGATTCGTCCAAGATATAAAAATGATAAAAACGATAGGATCAACCTATGGAGGCTGAAATGGATATTAAAGTGATGGAATACGCAGCGGAAATCGCCCGGCGCCAAAGCTTTACAAAGGCAGCAGATCATCTTCATATCGCTCAGCCATCTCTCAGCCAGCAAATCAAAAAGCTTGAGACTGAGCTGGGGCTTACCCTTTTTCACAGATCCCACGGCTCTGTTACACTGACACCCCACGGCCGGCGTTTCATTGAAAAAGCCGAGGACATTATTCGTTCCAGAGATGATTTGCTCCGGGAGATGCAGGAGCGGTCGCAGGGGCTCGGACACAAGCTTTCCATTGGGATTCCTGCTGTAACGGGGAGATATATCTTTCCGCCTCTGCTGAAGCAGTTTTTGGCCCGTTATCCTCATGTGGAGGTTCAGCTTGTTGAAAAAGATCCGGTATCTTTAGAGGAGATGACGGCAAAGGGAGAGGTTGACCTTTCTGTTTTATCCTTGCCGATCGAGGATGAACGGCTCGCCATTACACCGTTGCTCACGGAACCGATTGTTCTCGCAGTGCCGAAGGAAAAACAAAGGTGGATGCCGCCGGAAATGATCGCGCTGATTGAGAAAGCGCTGGAGGGAGAGGAGGGCCGCAAGCCGTGCGTGCCGCTTGAAATGGTGAGGCACGTGCCTTTTATTCTGTTAAAAGAAGGCTTCGGTTTTCGCAGGACAGTTCTCGATCTCTGTGCGGAAAGCGGCTTTAAGCCGAATACAGCTTTTAAGACGAGCCATATTGAAACCGCCCAATCCCTTGTGGCCAATGGTTTAGGTGTGACAATGGCGCCGAATATGGTCAGAAGGGATAAAGATCCTGGTGTGATCTATTTATCTATTCAATCCGCGCCATCACGAACCCTAGTCTTTGTATTTTTAAAGAACCGCTACGTCAGCTTGACAGCTCAGGCCTTTATGGAACTGAGCCGGGAAAGTCTTAAACAAACGTTTGATGAAGGCAGTCTGGGAAACAAAAGTGAAAATATTTAGAAAACAGGTTCTGAACGTGGTAGTATAGGAATACAAACTAAATCTTATAAAACAAAGGAGAATAATCGGAAATGCAACTATTCGATATGCCGCTCGACCAATTGCAAACATATAAGCCTGAACAAACAGCACCGAAAGATTTTTCTGAGTTTTGGAAATCGTCTTTGGATGAACTTGCGAAAGTCCAAGCAGCACCTGATTTACAGCCGGTTGATTATCCTGCTGATGGAGTAAAGGTGTACCGCCTCACATATAAAAGCTTTGGAAATGCCCGCATTGCCGGATGGTACGCGGTGCCTGACAAGGAAGGCCCGCATCCGGCGATCGTTAAATATCACGGCTACAACGCAAGCTATGACGGTGAGATTCATGAAATGGTGAACTGGGCGCTCCACGGATACGCCGCATTCGGCATGCTTGTCCGCGGCCAGCAGAGCAGCGAGGATACGAGTATTTCTCCGCACGGTCACGCTTTGGGCTGGATGACGAAAGGAATTCTTGATAAAGATACATACTATTACCGGGGCGTTTATTTGGACGCCGTCCGGGCACTTGAAGTGATCAGCAGCTTTGACGAAGTTGACGAAACAAGAATCGGTGTGACAGGCGGAAGCCAAGGCGGAGGCTTGACCATTGCCGCAGCGGCTCTATCAGACATTCCGAAAGCCGCGGTTGCTGATTATCCTTACTTAAGCAACTTTGAACGGGCCATTGATGTGGCACTTGAACAGCCGTACCTTGAAATTAATTCCTTCTTCAGAAGAAATGGCAGCCCGGAAACGGAAGAACAGGCGATGAAGACACTTTCATATTTCGATATTATGAATCTCGCTGACCGAGTGAAGGTGCCTGTTTTGATGTCGATCGGTCTGATTGACAAGGTCACGCCGCCGTCCACCGTGTTTGCCGCATACAACCACT
This sequence comes from Bacillus sp. TSO22, assembly GCF_020223595.1. Classification (NCBI taxonomy): domain Bacteria; kingdom Bacillati; phylum Bacillota; class Bacilli; order Caryophanales; family Bacillaceae; genus Bacillus; species Bacillus sp. TSO22. The sequence continues at coordinate 285,460 of NZ_JAHAWO010000014.1, read as the reverse complement.
TGGAGACAGAGAAAGAGCTAAAGGTGTACCGCTACTTCGGGCATGAGTATATCCCTGCCTTTCAAACGGAAAAACTTGCTTTCTTTAAGCAGCACCTTAAAGGCTGATTAAACGGGAAAAGCCGCCGCGTATCATCAGGCGGTTTTTTTCTGCAAACTGCCGGAATGAGAACAGACTGGAGACGAATAGATATGAAACAAAGGATCATTGATGAATTAAAACGAATCGAGCAGTCATACGGAGTCAAAATCGTATATGCCGTTGAGTCAGGAAGCCGCGCATGGGGATTCCCGTCGCAGGACAGTGATTATGATGTCCGCTTTATTTATGTGCCGAAAAAGGAGTGGTATTTTTCAATTGAGCAGGAGCGGGATGTGATTGAGGAACCGATTCACGATTTGCTGGATATCAGCGGCTGGGAGCTGAGAAAGACGCTGCGCCTCTTCAAAAAATCAAACCCGCCGCTCCTTGAATGGCTGTCCTCAGACATTGTGTATTATGAAGCATTTACGACCGCAGAGCGGTTAAGAAAACTGCGGATGGAGGCATTTAAGCCTGAAGCAAGCGTGTATCACTATATCAATATGGCGAGAAGGAACGTCAAGGATTACCTTCAAGGGCAAGAGGTCAAAATCAAAAAATATTTCTACGTGCTTCGGCCTATTTTGGCTTGCAAATGGATTGAAAAGCACGGAACCATTCCGCCAATGGATTTTACGGTTTTGATGGATGAACTTGTTACTGAGCCCGAACTGAAGGCAGAGATGGAAACCTTGCTTGAACGGAAAAAAAGAGGCGAAGAGCTTGATCTCGAAGCGAGAATTCATGTCATTCACCAATTCATTGAAACGGAAATTGAAAGAATCATGGAAGCAGCAAAATCGCTGAAAGCAGAAAAAAAGGATATGACACCTGAATTGAATCGTTTGCTTTTGAATACGGTTGAAGAAGTGTGGAAGGATGGAGGAAGCTGATGTTTTTTGTCGCTTCCTTTTCTCCTTTATTCGACAGAATGTCCCCCGACTTTCTAACTATCTGATTGTGGCAAACCCACAAAAATTATCAGAATCTTTGTATTTTGAGAATATTGTGAACCGCGGTTTTGTCCATTTACAATAAACTCATACAAATACTTCTTAGATTGCGGGGTGTTGAGGTTGGAAGTGATCACAAGAGATTTTTTCTTATTTTTATCCAAAAGCGGCTTTCTCAATAAAATGGCAAAGAACTGGGGAAGCCGGGTAGCAGCGGGTAAAATTATCGGCGGGAATGATTTTAACAGTTCAATCCCGACCATTCGACAGCTTAACAGTCAAGGCTTGTCAGTTACTGTCGATCATTTAGGCGAGTTTGTGAACAGTGCCGAGGTCGCACGGGAGCGTACGGAAGAGTGCATTCAAACCATTGCGACGATTGCGGATCAGCAGCTGAACTCACACGTTTCTTTAAAAATGACGTCTCTAGGTCTCGATATAGATATGGATTTGGTATATGAAAATATGACGAAAATCCTCCAGACGGCCGAGAAGCATAAAATCATGGTCACCATTGACATGGAAGATGAAGTCAGATGCCAGAAAACGCTTGATATTTTCAAAGATTTCAGAAAGAAATACGAGCATGTGAGCACAGTGCTGCAAGCCTATCTGTACCGGACGGAAAAAGACATTGACGATTTGGATTCTTTAAACCCGTTCCTTCGCCTTGTAAAAGGAGCTTATAAAGAATCAGAAAAAGTAGCTTACCCGGAGAAAAGCGATGTCGATGAAAATTACAAAAAAATCATCCGGAAGCAGCTCTTAAACGGTCACTATACAGCGATTGCCACACATGACGACAAAATGATCGACTACACAAAGCAGCTTGCCAAGGAAAATGGCATTGCCAATGACAAGTTTGAATTTCAGATGCTGTACGGCATGCGGTCGCAAACCCAGCTCAGCCTCGTAAAAGAAGGTTATAACATGAGAGTCTACCTGCCTTACGGCGAAGATTGGTACGGCTACTTTATGAGACGCCTTGCAGAACGTCCGTCAAACATTGCATTTGCTTTCAAAGGAATGACAAAGAAGTAAAAAAAGGAGAGATTATCATGACAACACCTTACAAACACGAGCCATTCACAAATTTCCAAGATCAAAACAACGTGGAAGCGTTTAAAAAAGCGCTTGCGACAGTAAGCGAATATTTAGGAAAAGACTATCCGCTTGTCATTAACGGCGAGAGAGTGGAAACAGAAGCGAAAATCGTTTCTATCAACCCGGCTGATAAAGAAGAAGTCGTCGGCAGAGTGTCAAAAGCTTCCCAAGAACACGCTGAGCAAGCGATTGAAGCGGCTGCGAAAGCATTCGAAGAGTGGAGATACACATCTCCGGAAGAAAGAGCGGCTGTCCTGTTCCGCGCTGCTGCCAAAGTCCGCAGAAGAAAACATGAATTCTCCGCTTTGCTTGTAAAAGAAGCAGGAAAGCCGTGGAACGAGGCGGATGCTGATACGGCTGAAGCGATTGACTTCATGGAGTATTATGCGCGCCAAATGATCGAACTGGCAAAAGGCAAACCGGTCAACAGCCGTGAAGGCGAGAAAAACCAATATGTCTACACGCCAACTGGTGTAACAGTCGTCATCCCTCCTTGGAACTTCTTGTTCGCGATCATGGCAGGAACAACAGTGGCGCCGATCGTTACTGGAAACACAGTCGTTCTAAAACCTGCCAGCGCAACACCTGTCATCGCTGCGAAATTCGTTGAGGTGCTTGAAGAGTCCGGATTGCCGAAAGGCGTAGTCAACTTTGTTCCCGGCAGCGGAGCGGAAGTCGGCGACTACCTTGTTGACCATCCGAAAACAAGCCTTATCACATTTACGGGATCAAGAGAAGTGGGTACGAGAATTTTCGAACGCGCGGCGAAAGTTCAGCCAGGCCAGCAGCACTTAAAGCGTGTCATCGCTGAAATGGGCGGTAAGGATACGGTTGTTGTCGATGAGGATGCGGATATTGAATTGGCGGCTCAATCCATCTTTACATCAGCGTTCGGCTTTGCGGGACAAAAATGTTCTGCAGGTTCACGTGCAGTTGTCCATGAAAAAGTGTATGATCAAGTGTTAGAGCGTGTCATTGAAATTACGGAATCAAAAGTAACAGCAAAACCTGACAGTGCGGATGTTTATATGGGACCTGTCATTGACCAAGGTTCTTATGATAAAATTATGAGCTATATTGAGATCGGAAAACAGGAAGGGCGTTTAGTAAGCGGCGGTACTGGTGACGATTCGAAAGGATACTTCATCAAACCGACGATCTTCGCTGACCTTGATCCGAAAGCAAGACTCATGCAGGAAGAAATTTTCGGACCTGTCGTTGCATTTTCTAAAGTGTCAAACTTTGATGAAGCTTTAGAAGTGGCAAACAATACTGAATACGGTTTGACAGGCGCGGTTATCACAAACAACCGCAAGCACATCGAGCGTGCGAAACAGGAATTCCATGTCGGAAACCTGTACTTCAACCGCAACTGTACAGGCGCTATCGTCGGCTATCATCCGTTTGGCGGCTTCAAAATGTCCGGAACGGATTCAAAAGCAGGCGGGCCGGATTACTTGGCACTGCACATGCAGGCAAAAACAATCAGTGAAATGTTCTAAAGCGGGACTAAATGGGCATCCTCCCTGCGGGGATGTCCATTTCATCCATATACTATAAAAAAGAGGAGGAAGTGCCATAGAAAACACACAGCTGATTATCTCGATTTGTATTTATATGGCGGGGATGCTGCTGATCGGCTACTTTGCTTACAAGCGCACGTCGAATCTGACGGATTACATGCTGGGAGGACGTTCCTTAGGTCCTGCTGTAACCGCTCTCAGTGCGGGCGCTGCCGATATGAGCGGCTGGCTGCTGATGGGGCTCCCGGGCGCCATGTTTTCAACAGGTCTGAGCGGGGTTTGGATTGTGTTCGGACTTTGCCTTGGGGCATGGGCGAACTGGCTCTATGTTGCGCCGCGGCTGAGAACCTATACTGAAAAAGCGGGGAATTCCATTACAATTCCAGGATTCCTTGAAAATCGCTTTGGAGATCAAACAAAGCTTCTCAGACTGTTTTCAGGAATTGTGATTTTAGTCTTTTTTACGTTTTATGTATCGTCCGGAATGGTATCCGGCGGCGTCTTATTCAACAGTATTTTGGGGATGGATTATCACACCGGATTGTGGATTGTGACTGGTGTTGTTGTGGCATATACCCTGTTTGGCGGCTTTTTGGCAGTCAGCTGGACAGATTTTGTTCAGGGGATCATTATGTTTGCCGCACTCATTCTTGTTCCGATCGTTACGTTTTTCCACACGGGAGGAGCAGGTGATACAGTTGCTGAAATCCGCTCTGTGGATCCAGATATGTTTAATATTTTCAAAGGAACAAGTGTCCTTGGCATTATTTCTTTGTTTGCTTGGGGTTTGGGCTACTTTGGCCAGCCGCATATCATTGTCCGTTTTATGGCGATAACGTCTGTCAAAGAGATCAAAAGAGCGCGCAGAATCGGAATGGGCTGGATGATCTTGTCCGCAGTCGGCGCAGTGCTGACCGGTTTGGGCGGAATCGCTTATTACCATCAGCGCGGCATGACACTGAAGGACCCAGAGACGATTTTTATTCAATTAGGGAATATTTTGTTCCATCCGCTTATCACAGGTTTTCTGATTTCAGCTATTTTGGCTGCAATTATGAGTACAATTTCTTCCCAGCTGCTTGTGACATCAAGCTCTCTGGTAGAAGACTTGTATAAGTCGATGTTCAGACGCTCAGCTTCTGATAAAGAGCTTGTGTTTTTGGGCCGTTTGGCTGTTCTGGCTGTTTCAATCATCGCGTTACTGCTGGCTTGGGAGAAAAACAATACGATCCTTGGATTGGTCAGCTACGCGTGGGCGGGCTTCGGTGCATCATTCGGGCCGGTTGTACTGCTCAGTCTGTTTTGGAAACGAATGACCAAATGGGGGGCACTCGCCGGCATGATTGTGGGAGCAGCAACTGTAATCATTTGGGCGAATGCCGGTCTTTCGGACTTTCTGTATGAAATGATACCTGGTTTTGCTGCGAGTCTATTATCTGTTTTTGTCGTCAGTGTATTGACGCAGGCTCCGTCACAAGCTGTCACAGACCAGTTCAACGACTACCACGATACAATGTCTCAATAAAGATCGAAAGGAGGAGGAAGGGGTTGTCCCTTTTTCCTCTTTTCTCCTTTTAAGCGGACGTTTTTTCTTTTGGAAACAAACGTATTTTTTTCTATACAAAAAGCCCCCGTATGGATATGATTAAAGTAAAAAAAGTATAGGAGAAAAAGGTATGGAAGAGCTTTTAGAGAGAGTTTTTTCATTTTCAGATGTTGATAAGCTGATTGATTTTATCAGTTATGAACTGCAGAAACCAGTCATACTGGAAAGCGCGGATTTCTTTTTGTTAGCCTATAATTCTTACTATATTAACCATTTTGATTCTGCCAACCAGCAGACTATTTTTTCAAAAAAATGTCCGGTTCAGATTTTTGAGAGGTTTCTGAAGGACGGAATCATTGAAAAACTGAAAACAGAACCTGAGCCTTTTCGCGTCAATAAAATTGAAAGCATTGGGTTAAACCAGAGGGTGGTCGTGAGTGCGAAGCACAAAGGGGAAGTTATGGGCTACATCTGGGTTCAGGAGCTGGACCAAAATCTGACGGACGAAGAGCTCGACTTTTTGTATGAGACCTCTTTTCATGTCGGGAAAATCATTTATAAAACGAACAAGCTGAAACAGGAAAAGGAAGAAAAAGCAGAGGATCTCATCAAACGGGCCATCTATCAGCAATTTATCTCTGAGAAGGAACTTAGACGGGAAGCTGAAAGAATCAACACCGTGCTGCCTTCGATGTTTTCAGTTGTCATCCTGCACGCCGCGAATGGGGATGGGGAAGCGGTTGAGGATTTAAAGGAAAATATCAGGTCGTACCTGAATTTGCGGGATAAAGTCAGTCATGTCTTAACGATCGAATCAAATATTGTCATCGTCGTAGCGAGTTTTTCCCAAAAAAGCTCCGTCTCCTCGGCAGCTTCAGAATTTATTAACAAGCTGTTAACACATTTTCACTTTCAAAAAATACCTACCCCTATTTATATCGGTATCGGAAACGAATATGATCACCTTTTAAAACTAGGCAAGAGCTACACAGAAGCACTTGAAGTCATCAAAGCCGCAGAAATCACCGGCAACCAGGAAAACATTCCATATGAATATGCCAAACTCGGCATTTACCGCTATTTAGAAAGCATTGAACAGAAAAATGAGTTTTTAGAATACGAGAATAAGGATTTGGCTTTATTAAAAGCAAAGGACCAAGAAAGCAGCACCGAGCTCCTGAAAACGCTGGAAGTCTATCTCCTCAACAACTGCAAAACAAAACCAGCAGCAGAACAGCTGTTTATTCACCAAAATACATTGAATTACCGCATCAAACAGATTACTGAAATGACGTCGATTGATTTAAGCGATTTCAGAACGCGATGCCAGCTCTATCTGGATTTGATGCTGATGAAAAAGAAATAAAAAAAGAAACCAGTACTTGTACTGGTTTCGTCTTCACTTAAAATCCTCTGTAAACGTACGGATCATCAGGCTTTTTAATGGTGTTCCAGTCAGTCACTTTCACAACAGGGAGCGTTGATTTGAATGGCTGATAATATTCTGAGGCCAGCGTGCCCTTAATTTGAATCCATTCATCATCCTTGATGTTGATGTCCTTAGGAAACTCCACAAGCATCCCGTACACGCCGGAATCAGCGATACAGTGAATGATGCCAAACCTCAATACGAAAAGCTGATTTTTGTTAATCGCGTTTCCTTTGTACGCAAATCCATGAAATTCAATCGTCCGCCCGAGAAATTCACCCGGATAGTTATATATCGTTTCCATTCCTTTTAGAAAATCATCATCAGTCAGAGAAATCTCTTTCTTGCTGGAATACTTATTAAACAGCTGTTTCATCTGTTTGTCATAGCTGTCTTGCGCATAATAAAGGCTGGCATCTGGCCGCAAATACTGTGTTTGGGAGTAATGATCCCCGCTCTCCATCGCCTTAAACGAGAACCCTTTTGTTTTAACAATGGATGAGTCAAGCGTCGCAATCGGGAAGAAGATGCCTGACACTAAAGGGAAAATAAAAACAAGATAAATCAAATAACGCTGATAAAATGGCTTGTTTTGTTCATGTTCGTGATCATGGCCGCACCCGCAATCATGATCATGGTGATGCCCGCCTTTTTCAGGCGACTTGATAAATACATATGCTTGAACGACTGTCAGAATAGCCAGCAGGAAGATCGCAATAAAGGAAAGATAGGCATATTTCATATTGATATATTTTGTTAGATTTCCTGAGGCATGCAGATGATAAAAGAAAAACGTAAATCCCATCAGCACCAATAGACGAAACATCCAATCACCCCTTTACCAGTAGTGATCCCGCTAAGACAATCACGACAATGTACGTAATCAGCAGGAAAACAAATCGTTTTTTGAAGGCCGCAAGCATCATCAATAGATTCTTAATATCCACCATCGCGCCAAAGACGAGAAAGGCGATTAACGATCCTAATGAAAATGTGCTGCTGAAGGAAGACGCGATGAACGCATCGACCTCTGAACAAAGCGACAAGACAAACGCCAGTCCCATCATCACGAGGGAAGAGGATACATCATTCTGCCCGATCGCAAGCAGAGTGGATGTTTTGACATACGTCTGCATAGCAGCAGCGATAAAGGCGCCGATGATTAAATATTTTCCCACGGAGAAAAATTCATCAATGGCGTGACGCAAGGTCCCTCCCAGCTTTTGAAGCAGGGTGTGGTGGTGATGATGGTGATGCCCGGGTTCATCAGGCTTTAAAAGCTGATTATCCTTAAATTGATAGGATAAGATGATCCCAATGATCACCGAAACGGCGAGCGCCAGTCCACCCCGGTAAAAGACAACGCTCCATCTATTCCCAAACGCAATATAAGTGGAAAATAAAACGATAGGGTTAATGATAGGCGCGGTCAGCATGAAAGCGACGCCCGCATGCAGAGGAACCCCCTTTAACAGAAGCCGCCTCGTAATCGGGATGATACCGCATTCGCAGGCAGGAAATAAAACCCCGGCCAGCGCACCGAATAAAACGGCGAGAAAGCGGTTTTTCGGCATGATCCTCGCAATCATTTCTTCAGAAACAAACATTTGAATGATTCCGGAAAGTATGACGCCAATCAGAATAAACGGAATGGCTTCTATTAAAATGCTGATAAAAATAGAATTCAGCTGAAGAAAAGATGATTGTGCTGTCACAATAAAACCTCCGCTCATGTTAAGCTGCCTCTTATGTTACCAGAAAAAAGGCACTGCTTGTTTGACGGAGGAGGGGAAAGGATTGTTTCACCTTGTTTAGGATTCCAAAAATTCGAGTATGATTCTGTCTGTTTCAGCAGCTTCTTTCCCAAGCCAAATCAAGTGCCCCCATGAGTGAATCAAACAGAGAGCAGCGTCAGGAATGTGTTCTTTTGCATGATGTGCATGTGACAAGTCGACAAATCCATCGTAAACGCTTTGCATAATCAGTACGGGGCATGTGATGGCCTGCAGCTCTTTTGAAGAGACAGCGGCGGTTTGTGGCAAGTCGAGCAGAAATCCTTCACCTGAGCGCTGCCTGCTGTTCATTTTTCGAAATGCTTCTATGTCTTTTTCATCCATCATGGACTTGATTCGCTGAAACGAAAGCGTGCTGAATTGCGGACTCATAACTCGAAACATCAAACGCGGGAAGGCGTTATTCAGAGAAGAAGCCAGCTTCCACAGCCACTTTTCCACCGGAGGGCGGAAGAGGATTCTCCCAACTTTGTATTCCGTGTCTTGAGGGGTGAGCCATTCTTTGGTGATCGCGGATTGCAGGGTCAGAGTGTTTGTCCTTTCTGGATGATGTGAGGCAAAGCATATGCCGCTCGGGCCGCCTGCTGAGATGGCAATCACATGGACGCTGTCGATTTGTAAATGATCTAACAGCTTCACATAGAAACGGCAGGCGTCGGCAAGACTTTTTCCAATCTCTTTTGACGTTCGTCCGTAGCCGGGCCTTGAAGGCGTGATGATGGAGTACCCATGCTCGACCAGCGACGTGTACCCGAATTCCTCGTAGCAATTTGAATGCCCGCCATGCATGACCATAATGGGGGCTCCCTTGCCTGTCACAGAATATTCTAGTGTAAGTCCTTCGAAAGTGATCGTTCTGACTCGTCTTTTCATCTGTTTCTCCCATTTGTTTTTTGCCTATTATAGGGTTTTCAACAATTTACCACAAGAAGAAGAAATGAATAAACAAAGGCACGTAAAATATGATATACTTTGTATTGATATTCATTCTCAATTAAAATGATTTGATATAGATGTGTACGGGAGGCAGGACGGATGGCTGAGAATCAAGAGGTATATGACGTTACGATTATAGGCGGAGGGCCGATCGGGCTGTTTACGGCTTTTTACTGCGGGATGCGGGAGCTGAAAACGAAAGTGATCGAATTTTTGCCGCGGCTCGGAGGGAAGGTGTCTTTATTCTTTCCTGAGAAAATTATTCGCGATATCGGCGGAATACCGGGGATTGCGGGAAAGCAGCTGATCGAACAGCTGAAGGAGCAGGCGGCGACGTTTGACCCTGATATCGTGCTGAATCAGCGTGTGAGCGGCTTTGAACGCCTGAATGACGGCACCATTGTGCTGACAGGTTCTGAAGGCGAAAAGCACTATACAAAAACGGTGATTTTGGCTTGTGGCATGGGGACACTTGAGGTCAATGAGTTTGACAGTGAGGATGCGACCCGGTACGCGGGCAAAAATCTTCATTACGGGGTTGAGAAGCTTGATGCGTTTAAAGGCAAGCGGGTCGTAATATCAGGCGGCGGAGATACTGCGGTCGATTGGGCCAATGAGCTGGAACCGATTGCGGCGTCTGTGACTGTCGTTCACCGGCGCGAGGAATTCGGCGGATTGGAAAGCAGCGTGACGAAAATGAAGCAATCATCAGTGCGGGTGCTTACTCCTTATAGGCTGGAGCAGCTGAGCGGCAATGATGAGCGAATCCAAAGCGTGACGATTTGTCATACTGCGTCTGGCCAGAGGGAAGACGTAGAGGTTGATGAGCTGATCATTAATCATGGGTTCAAAATTGATCTCGGGCCGATGAAGGAGTGGGGGCTGGAGATTGAAGAAGGCAGGGTGAAAGCTGACAGACATATGCGGACGAATCTTCCGGGCGTGTTTGTAGCGGGTGATGCGGCTTTTTATGAAAGCAAGCTGAGATTGATTGCCGGCGGCTTTACGGAAGGCCCGACAGCGGTCAACAGCGCGAAGGCTTATTTGGACCCTAAGGCCGAGAATATGGCGATGTATTCAACTCATCACAAAAAATTGGTGCATAAATAAAACAGCCCTTGAGAAAAGGGCTGCTTGCAATCAGCTGTGAAGGAGCTTTTTTTTCGCCTGTTGATTCTGAATGAGAGCAAACAATTCCTTCTGTTCTTGGACAGTTGTGAATCCATAAGCACCGGCAGCTGAGTCATCGCCTATGCAGACGATGGGAGGTCGGCTTGCTGACGGTTCCGGCGAGATGCCAATTTGTTCGCCTGCGCTGATCAATTGCTGAACGGACGGTTTGCTCGGACAAATGATCATGTGCAACGGAGATTCACTGATGGTTCGCTGAATCATGTGGGTGAACCGGTCATCTATAACATTTTCATGGGTGACATAAAACGAACAGAGCTTCTGCGTCTGCATGTTTTCCACTGCATGGCGGCTCCCGACAACAAGACGTTTTTCAGATTCAGGCTGACTGGCGGAGACGCGAAAACCTCGTTTTTCAAGCTCTGTCTCTGCATGTTCAGATGCCGCACTCAGTCCGGCTGTCAGCTGGCGGATGTCGATTTTCTTGGAAGCAATTGTTTGGAAAAATTCACAAACCGCACGGCGCGATGTGAAAAAAATGTCTTCAAAGGTGCCGATCTTTTGAAGAATCTCTTCATTGACAGGCATGTTCTCAGTCCGCCATTTCGGCCATTCGATGACATCGGCACCGGAATCGCGCAGCTTGTCTGCAAGCGGCTCTTCATCTTCGCCATGAGTGACAACCATCATGTGCTGGCCGATGAGTGGTTTGCTTTCAAACCAGCTGTGTGTTTGAAAGTTGACGATATCTCCGATGACGATAATCGCAGGGTTTGTGATCTGGTGTTCCTGAACTTTTTGCTGAATGTTTTCAAGCGATCCTTTCACACTCCGCTGTCGGCCCCACGTTCCCCATTGGACCACAATGACAGGGACGGAAGGAGATTTTCCGTACGCGATGAGCTGCTGGCAAATATAAGACAAATTCTTGACACCCATGTAAAAGACAAGGGTTTGAACGCTCCGGGCAAGCCCTTCCCAGTCAAGATTCGGCGTGCCTTTTAATGATTTATCATGCGCTGTAATCATGGCAAAAGACGATGCGAAATCCCGATGCGTGACAGGGATGCCCGCATATAGCGGCGCTGCAATTCCAGAGGTGATTCCCGGCACCATTTCATAGCGGATGCCGTGCTCATGGAGAGCATCTGCTTCCTCGCCGACTCTGCCGAATACGCTCGGATCTCCGCCTTTTAAACGGACGACGGTTAACCCCTTTAATGCTTTTTCAACCAGCAGGGCGTTAATTTCTCTTTGTTTCATAAAATGGCGGTCTGGCAGTTTTCCGCAATAAATAAACTCGCAGTCCGGTGATGCAAATTCGAGCAGCTTCGGGTTGGCGAGCCGGTCATATAAAATGACATCTGCTTCCTCCAGCGCCTGTTTTCCTTTAATGGTGAGCAGCCCTGGATCGCCGGGGCCAGCTCCCACGAAATATACGATTCCGTTCTTCATGGTCATGTCATCCTTCCGTCACTGTAAAAAATGAAGGGATCACTTGAAAAGTGATCCGGTCTTTTGATCAATATACGAGATAAACATGTTCTCCTTCGATCAGCGTTTCGTATGTTTTAACGCATCCGTGATCAGGTTCTTGAACAATTCCGTCTTCTAAGGAGATTTTCCAGTCGTGCATCGGGCAGAAAACATATTCGCCGCTGACGATGCCTTCTGCCAGAACTCCGCCCTTATGCGGACAGCGGTTTTCGATGGCGCGGATGCTTCCATTTGAAAGCTTGAAGACTGCAAGCTCCTTATCTTCAATATACACTGTTTTGCCTAATTGTTCAGGCAATTCTCCAATTTTTCCGATACATACTTTTGTTACGTCTTTGTTCACCATGTCCGTTCCTCCTCAATGTTTTTTTGTCATTATGATGTCGTCACGACATTTTCAAATAATTCTTTAGAGGTTTGTTTGTTTTCCAGGAAATTCTTCCACGGATCCTTGTGGACAGAGAGTGTTTCATTCATTCGGTCGTTCAGCTCCTGCCGTTTTTCCGGATCGTTTAACACGGATTGGACATGGGATAAACCGACGCGCTCAAGCCATGCGGAAGTACGCTCCAGATAGTTTGCGGTTTCCCGGTAATATTGCAGGTAAGCGCCTGCGTATTCTAAGACTTCTTCATTTGTTTTCACCTTCATCAGCAAATCACCGGCGCGCAAATGGGTTCCGCCGTTCCCGCCGACGTAAAGCTCCCAGCCTCCGTCAATGCCGACAACGCCAAGGTCCTTAATGCCGGATTCCGCACAGTTCCGCGGGCAGGCAGACACGGCCATTTTGACTTTATGAGGCGTGTTCAGCCCTTCGAATTTTTTCTCAAGCGCAATGCCCAGTGCCATGGAGTCTTGCGTGCCGAAACGGCAGAATTGCTCACCTACGCACGTTTTTACTGTGCGGAGTGTCTTTCCGTACGCGTAGCCTGACGGCATATCAAGATCTTCCCATACCTTTGGAAGGTCTTCTTTTTTCACGCCGATGAGATCAATGCGCTGGCCGCCGGTCATTTTCACGAGCGGGATCTCATATTTGTCGACGACATCTGCGATCTTGCGCAAATCTGTGGAGTTGGTCACGCCTCCGTACATCCGGGGAACGACTGAGTATGTTCCGTCTTTTTGAATGTTGGCGTGCATTCGTTCATTAACAAAGCGGGATGTCCGTTCATCCTCGTATTTGGTTGGATTGATCATGCCTAAGTAGTAGTTCAGAGCAGGCCGGCATTTGGAACAGCCTTCTGGTGTTTTCCAGCCGAGCACATTCATGATTTCTCTGGTATGTGACAGCCCTTTGGCTTTGATTTCTTCTACGACTTCATCTCTCGACAATGTGGTGCAGCCGCAAATCGCTTCTTTTTGCGCTGACGCATCAAAGTCTGATCCGAGCGTATGCTGGAGGATTTCTTCTACGAGCGGCTTACAGCCTCCGCATGAGCGGGATGCACCGGTGCATGCTTTGATCTCGTCTGTTGACGAGCAGCCCTTTTCCTGTATGGCTTGAATAATGTCACCTTTTGACACGCCGTTGCAGCCGCAGATGATTTCATCGTCGCTCATCGCTGCGGTGATGCTTGTGCCTGCTTCTTGGTTGAGAGGCTGTAAGATTGATATTTTAGAGGTTTCAGAGATATCGGCTTCTTTTTGAATCATAGAAAACAGGCGGTTGCCCTCGCTGCTGTCGCCGAATAAAACAGCACCGACAATTTGGTTGCCTCTCAGAACGATTTTTTTATAAATGCCGTCCTGTTCATCGAATACTTTAATCGCTTTTTTGTCCTCTGATTCATCAAAGTCACCGGCAGAGAAGACCTCGACGCCTGATACCTTTAACTGAGTGGAGAGAACGGAGCCTTCATACGGTTTTGTTTCGATGCCGCACATATGCTTCGCCAGCACTTTGGCCTGTTCATAGAGCGGCGCCACGAGCCCGTATACGATTCCCCGGTGCTCAGCACATTCACCGACTGCATAAATGTGCGGGATTTCAGTTTGCATATAATCGTTGACAATGATTCCGCGGTTAACCGGAATGCCGCTTTCGGCTCCAAGTACTGTATTCGGGCGGATGCCGACAGCCATGACGACTAAATCAGCTTCAATGCTTGTGCCGTCTTTGAATCGGACGCCTTCGACACGGTCATCACCGACAATTGCTTCGGTTTGCTTTTCAAGTAAAAAGGTCATTCCTTGTTTTTCTAACTCGTTTTGCAGCAGGCGTCCTGCCGTTGCATCAAGCTGGCGTTCCATCAGGAATGGTGCGAGGTGGATGACGGACACGTCCATGCCGAGATTCAGCAATCCGCGAGCGGCTTCCAAACCGAGCAAGCCTCCGCCGATGACGGCTGCTTTTTTATATTGTTTTGACGCGGCGAGCATCGTGTCTGTATCTTTGATGTCCCGGAAAGCCGTGACGCCTTTTTTGTCTGCGCCCGGAATCGGAAGGATAAAAGGGACAGAGCCTGTCGCCAGGATCAATTCGTCGTAAGGCTGGATTCGGTCCGCGTCTGTGATGACCGTTTTGTTTTCTGTGTCCACTTTGATGACTGTTTCATTTGTATACAATTGAATATTGTTTTCTTCGTACCAGTCCCAATCATTTAACGTAATATCTTTGATGTCGGTATCGCCTTGAAGCACTTTTGACAATAGGATTCGGTTGTAGTTGGGATGCGGTTCGGAACCGAAAATTGTGATCTGAAATTCATCTTTTGCAACACTCAATATCTCTTCAATGGCCCTTACCCCGGCCATTCCATTTCCAACAAGGACTAGCTGTTTTTTTCCCATCAGATGATCCGCTCCTTATCAATGTTTTTTCCAGCGTAGCACAGCAAAAAGGAATATTTAAGATACATGTTATAAAATGTAACAAAATATACGAAAAGTTCTAAAAATTTTATGAAAAATTAAATAGGTTTGATTCGGACCGCGCATATCTTAAAACCGGGCATTTTACAGGCTGGATCTAAGGCTTCTCCGATTAAATCATTCACGTTTTGAGCATCCGCCCAATGGATGGGAACAAAGACGGTATCTTTTCTGATTTGTTCCGATAATTTGCTGCGGACAGTGATGCTTCCCCGCGGGGATTCTATTTTTACGAGAACACGGTCTTCAATATGGAAGGACGCCGCTGTTTGCGGATGGATTTCCATAAATGATTCAAAATGTCTCGCGGCAAGGGCGGCGCTTTTTCTCGTTTGGACGCCTGTTAAGTAGTGAGACATGACCCTGCCTGTCGTTAAATACAGCGGATAATCGGCTGTAGGCTTCTCTTTTGGAACAGCCGGTTCGTTTGGAATCACACTTAATGCCGCTTTTTGGTCCGGATGTGCAAATGAGTCCGCAAACAAGCGCCCGGTTCCGGGGTGATCAGGTTCCGGACACGGCCAGTGAATGCCGCCTTCACGTCTGAGCCTGTCGTATGTGATGCCTGAATAATCGGCAATTCCGCCTCGGCTTGCCTCTCTTAATTCATTAAAAATATCCTCTGCTGACGTGTAAGAAAAGTAACGGCCTTTTCCGAGAGCGGATGCGATCTTACAAATGATCTGCCAATCATGCTTTGCTTCTCCGGGACACGGCCGGCTTGCTTCTCTTAATGTCACGCGGCCTTCGACATTTGTCATGGTGCCCTCATCTTCTAAGTAAGAGGAGGCGGGCAAAATCACATCTGCGTATGTTGCAGTTTCAGAAATAAACAAATCGATTGCGACAAAGAAAGTCAGTTTTCTTAAAGCTTTTTTCACGAGATTTGCATTTGGACTGGAAACAGCAGGGTTAGAGCACATGAGGAACAGTCCTTTGATGTCGCCGTCATTGATTTTTTCCATTATTTCATAGGCTGAGACACCTTTTCGCGGGAGTTCATCCTGATGGATTCCCCACACTTTCGCAATATGCGCCCGGTGTTCTTCATTTTCGATAGAACGGTAGCCTGGAAGCTGATCGGCTTTTTGGCCATGCTCTCTGGCGCCTTGCCCGTTGCCTTGTCCGGTGATCGCCCCGTAGCCCGAGTAAGGTTTACCGATTTTTCCTGTGATCAGCACCATGTTTAAGAAGCCTTTCACAGCCGCTGTTCCATCGGTTTGCTGTTCGATCCCGCGGGCTGTAAACAGCATGCCGGACGTTTCCTTGGCAAACTTCACGGCCGCTTTTCGCATGTGCGCCAGCGGGACACTCGTCTGTTCGGCGATATCATTCAGGCTCAGCGCGTCAGTATGCTGCTTCAGCTCCTCGAACCCACTTGTTCGTGATCGAATGAAATCCTCGTTAATGAGCTGTTCGTCGATGATGATTTTGACGAGACCGTTGGCAAGAGCGGCGTCTGTGCCGGGTTTGATTTTCAGATGAAGATCGGCGATTTTCGTTGTCGCGGTTTCACGGGGATCAATGGCAATGATGTAAGCTCCGTTTTCTATCGCTTTTTCAAAATACGGCATAATCGTAGGCTGGCATTCCGCAATATTGGTGCCGGCCAGTATGATCACACGGGTGTGGGGGATGTCTGATAATGGATTCGTTAAGCCTCTGTCCGCGCCGAATGTTTGGTTGGCTGCGGTTGCTGCGGCGGACATACAAAGTCTCCCGTTATAGTCGATGTATTTTGTCTGTAAGCCCACCCGCGCGAACTTCCCTAACAAGTACGCCTCTTCATTTGTAATCGAGGCGCTTCCGTATACAGCCATGGCGTTATGGCCGTGTTCAGTTTGGATCATTGTCACTTGGTCTTTGATATGATTCAGTGCTTCTTCCCAGGAAACAGGCATAAACTCGCCGTTTTTCTTCAGCAGCGGCCGGGTGATGCGGGAGGAGTTCAGGGCATGCTGGTGGGCGTTCATGCCCTTCATGCATAACCTGCCCTGTGTCGTAGGATTATCAATCCCGATCGCTGTGTACTTTTTCCGTGTAACGATGGTTTGTTCCACGAGCTGCATTTTGCACTGCATGCTGCAAAACGGGCATTGGGTGTCATACGTTTTTTCTGATTGGATGTCTTGCTGTTTCTCGCGGAAATATCTAAGCAGTCGTTCAGTCAAAATGCCTCATCCTTTCTTATGTGCGCCTGCCTCTATGGGCGGGTTTTGAATCAGTGACAGGTCTGTTTGGAGGCTTTCCAGCAGCTGTGTCCTTAGATCCTCTTCAAATAGCACTTCTCTGATATGCACGATCCCGAGACGGTCCATCCACTGATGTACGGCTTCCTCGTAATGAGCCGTTTCACGATAATACTGGATCAGTCCTTTGATCATGCCGGCAGTGCTGTCTGCGTTGTCTGTCACGCAAAACAGGGCTCCGGTACGGGCATGAGTTCCCCGGACACCGCCGATGTAAATGTCCCAGCCAGCTTTTGTCCGAATCGCGCCGACATCTTGTATGGCGGCATCGGTGCAGTCTGTTTCACATGATAAGCTGATAGAAATGTAAGCGGGCATGGAAAGCATCTCAAGATGTCTCTCGATCTGGGCTGCCAGCTGCTGAATCGATCGGTTTTGTCCGCATGTACATGCTTTGACACTTTGCAGTGCGCGGCGGTGTTCGTTGGAGCGAACGGGCACTTTCAGGTCTTTTTTGATGTTCGGGAGATCCGCAGGTTTGATCCCGGAAAGCTTCAGTCTTTGGCCGTGAGTGATGGATGCGCCAGGGATGCTGTATGCCTCGATGATGTCAGCGATATTTCTTAGCTGCTCCGCGTTCGTCAGCCCGCCGTACATTTGCGGAACCAAGGTGTATGTATCTTCGGCGGCTGATTCAGGCTGAACAAAACCAGGGTGCAGCATTTCCAGGTAGTATTGAATCGCCGGGACACACTTGCTGCATCCGTTTTTCGTTTTCCAGCCAAGCTGGCTCATCGCTTCTGCCGGATCAGTGCATGGTCTGCGCTGAAGCTCAGCAATGATGTCGTCTTCCGTAAAATCGGTGCAGCCGCAAAACGCAGGTGTGCCGGCGGGCTCTGTATATTCGCCGCTGGTCATGTGCTTCAAAAGATCTTCAACGAGCGGCTTACATCCTCCGCAGGAGCCGGATGCTTTGGTGCAGTGCTTGACTTCCTCAACAGTTGTTAAGCCTTTCGTGTGCACCGCTTCTTCAATCCCGCCTTTAGTCACTGAGTTGCATTGGCAAATTGTTTCACTAGAGGGCATGGATTCAAATAATGTGCCGGTTTTCTCCGGTTCGATGATCTGCTTTTTGACAATGGAGATGTCTCTTTGTTTAAGCAGGCTGTCGAGAAATCGTTTCTTGTCACGTGTGTCTCCGAATAAAATAACGCCGGCCAGTTTGTCATCCTCAAAGAGTGCTTTTTTATAAATACCGGCTTGCTCATCGTAGATGTTGATGCTCGTCGTGCGTTCATCTTCGTGAATCTTTCCGGCTGACCACACATCAATTCCAGCTATTTTTAAAGCTGCAGATGGTGCTGAGCCTTGATATCCCTTACATGGAACGCCGCAAATATGTTTGGCGAGAACTTTTCCCTGCTCATAAAGCGGGGCTGCCAAACCATATACCGTTCCGTTATGCTCGGCGCATTCCCCGACGGCATACACATTCGGTTCGCTCGTCTGCATGTAGTCATTCACGATGATCCCGCGGTTTACTGCAATTCCGGCTGATACAGCCAATTCAATATTCGGCCTCACGCCAGCTGCCATCACAATCAAGTCTGCTTTCAGTGAAGATCCGTCTTTAAAACGGATTCCGTCTGCCCGCGAGGTGCCAGAAATGGATACGGTGTCTTTCTCTAAAAGAAAGGTTAAGCCTTTTCGTTCCAGCTCCGTCTGTAGCAGCCGCGACGCCGTTTGATCGAGCTGTTTTTGCATGATGCCGGCGGAGTGGTGAATGACGTTGACATCCATGCCGAGATGCTGTAAACCGACAGCAGCTTCCAGTCCTAATAAGCCGGCTCCGATCACCGCTGCCTTTTGATAGTGTTCGGCCATGGTCATCAACGCCTGGCAGTCTTCTATTGTTCGAAACCCATATACGCCTTCTTTGTCTGCCCCGGGGATGGGGAGAATATGAGGGGAGGAGCCTGTTGCCACAATTAATTTGTCATAAGACAGCGTGCGCTTCCGATCCGTGATGACCCTCTGCTGATCTGTATCAATTTGGACAACCGTTTCGCCCGTGTAAAGGGTAATCCCATGCTTGGCGTACCAATCCTTGCTGTTTAATGTAATGTCATCGAGTGACGCCTCACCCTGCAATACAGAGGATAAGAGAATGCGATTATAGTTGGGATGCGGTTCGCTTCCGAAAATGACAATCTCGAACATTTCGCGATTCAGCTTCAATACTTCTTCAATACAGCGGATTCCGGCCATTCCGTTTCCTGCTAACACCAATCTTTGTTTCTTCATGTGCCAGACCTCCTTTGATTCTCCTATTAAAAATTATGTCACAACGCATTGTTAACGCATTAAACGTGTCACAAAAACTTACACATGTCTTTTCCAGAAAAAAATGGTCATATATCCTTAATTCAGAAAATTTAAAATAATCAAGGGTCAAGAAAGGGGAAACTTATGAAGCTGTCGGAACTGAAAACTAGCGGTCATCCACTCACTTTGCTCTGTTCCTTTTTATACTTTGATGTGAGTTTTATGATATGGGTTATGCTTGGGGCGCTGGGTGTTTATATTTCTCAGGATTTTGGCCTGTCTCCTTTTGAGAAAGGGCTTATCGTGGCTGTGCCGATTTTATCAGGATCTGTGTTTCGTATCATTTTAGGAATATTAACGGACAGAATTGGACCGAAAAAAACGGCAGTGATCGGTATGGTGGTGACAATGGTTCCGCTGCTTTGGGGGACATTTGGCGGCCGGTCGCTGCCTGAGCTGTATGCCATCGGAATTCTGCTTGGCGTGGCGGGGGCAAGCTTTGCCGTTGCGCTTCCTATGGCAAGCCGTTGGTATCCGCCACATCTGCAGGGGCTTGCGATGGGGATCGCCGGCGCAGGGAACAGCGGCACTTTGTTTGCAACCCTGTTTGGCCCGCGTCTTGCAGAGCAGTTCGGCTGGCATATTGTCATGGGAATTGCGCTTATTCCTTTATTGATCGTCTTTGTTCTTTTTGTATCCATGGCAAAGGATTCTCCTGCACAGCCGGCGCCGCAGCCGCTCAAAAACTATCTCCATGTGTTCAGGCAAAAGGAAACATGGTTTTTCTGCCTGCTGTACAGCGTCACATTCGGAGGATTTGTCGGGCTATCAAGCTTTTTATCTATTTTCTTTGTCGATCAATACCAGCTCTCAAAAATTCACGCTGGTGATTTCGTTACATTATGTGTGGCGGCGGGGAGCTTTTTCCGGCCTGTCGGGGGCTGGATTTCGGATCGTGTCGGCGGCACGAAAGTTCTTTCTGTATTGTTTGTCATCGTGGCCCTGTGTATGGCCGGGGTCAGCAGCCTGCCGTCTCTTTCAATGGTCATCGTTCTTTTGTTTGTCGGAATGATGGGGCTCGGAATGGGGAACGGAGCCGTATTCCAGCTCGTACCGCAGCGCTTCCGCAAAGAAATCGGCATGGTGACCGGAATTGTCGGCGCGGCCGGCGGCATAGGAGGATTTTTTCTGCCGAACATCTTAGGATCGCTAAAACAGATGACAGGCACATATGCTATCGGTTTTATCACGTTTTCCTGTATCGCGCTGCTGGCGTTTGCGCTCGTGCTTGCCGCAGGCTATTACTGGAGAAAAAGCTGGAGCACGGAAAGCAGCCCCGCTGATATTTAGGCTTTGACGGACACGCATTTGTGCGTGTCTTTTTTATTTTCTCTTGATTTTAATCAGTGAACCCATCAAAATAAATAGTAATTATTACGATTTGTTAATGAGAGGAGTTTTCTGATTGAATCAACATACGCCGCTTCCGGGAAAACCGGAACGTCTTCAATACTTTGGGTCGGTCAGTCCGATAAAAGGCGAGAAACCTGTAGAAAAAGAGAAAATGAAGGATCTGCAAAATATCAGGAAGGATTATTTTTTTGACATTCAGCATGTAGGTGTCGCTAATGTATTCCATCCGGTCACAATCACTTCTGCTATGACGCCTGCTGAGCAAACAACGGCTGCAAAATTTACAATGACTTGTGATTTGCGGAGAAATCAGAAGGGGATTAACATGAGCCGGTTAACAGAGCTTCTGCATGTCTATCATCAAAACGGCTGGATTCTCTCATTTTCCTCACTTCAGCAATTTACGAAAGAGCTTGCGGAAAACATGGGCCAGTCCTCTGCTTCAGTCGAAGTGCGGTTTCCATGGTTTTTCGAACGGAAAAGCCCGAAGCTTGAGAAAGCGGGTCTGATGCATGCTGACATATTGATGTCTGTCACCTATCGCGAAGATCAGCCGTTTGAACAGCGTGCAGGCATTTCAGCGAAAGTAACGACGCTGTGCCCTTGCTCCAAGGAAATCAGTGAATACAGTGCCCATAATCAGAGGGGAACGGTCAGCATTTGGGCTGATATTCATCCGGCCGCATCGCTGCCAAGCGATTTTAAAGCCGATTTGCTTCACGCCGCAGAATCAAATGCCTCTGCGAAACTGCATCCGGTGCTGAAGCGCCCTGATGAAAAAGCCGTGACGGAAACAGCATATGAAAACCCGAGATTTGTTGAGGATCTCGCCCGGCTGATTGCCGCGGATTTGTATGAGCTTGAATGGGTGTCAGCCTTTGAGATTGAATGCCGCAATGAAGAATCGATTCATCTCCACGATGCCTACGCGAAGCTGCGTTTTTCGAAACAGGTGGATAGAATATGAAACGCTCATTATTAATTGTTGCAGTTCTTGTGCCGGCCAGCCTGCTGTCAGCGTGTTCTTATCATACGGAAGAACACGCAAGTTTAAATACGAAGAAAACGGACGAGCACATAACGGCTGCCCGAAAACCAGAAAAAACAAGCATTGATTGGACAAAGCCTTCAGGCGGTGAATACCCGGATATCAAGCAGAAGCATGTCTGGATTGATGTGGACGTGAAGGAACAGAAGGCTTACATCAAAGAAGGAAGCAAAACCATCTATACAATGATTGTCTCGTCAGGACTTGATCAAACAAAGGATGATGCTACGCCAAAGGGCACCTTTCATATAGAGCCTGAACGGGGAGAATGGTTTTTCTCTGAAGGATATCAGGAAGGCGCGGAATATTGGGTCTCATGGAAAAACCATGGCGAATTTTTATTTCATAGTGTGCCGATGACAAAGGATAAAAAAGTCATCGAAAAAGAGGCACAAAAACTTGGGGGGAAGGCATCTCACGGATGTATCAGGCTGACCATTCCAGATGCGAAATGGATATATGAAAACATCCCCGAACATACAAAAGTTGTGATCAGCTGAATTAAAAGCGGTTGACAAAAAGGAAAAAAGAACATACGATTTAAATCGTAACAATTACGTTTTGTAGAGAGGAGATTCTCCCATGTATAAATGGCTGATCATTGGCGGCGGCATCCAAGGCACTACCTTGGCTGTGCATCTGGTGAAAAGCGGAAAGGCATCGATTAAGGATCTTGCTGTCATTGATCCCCATGAACGGCCTCTTGAATGCTGGAAACGAAACACAGGCCGCATTCATATGAAATACTTGCGCTCTCCATCGGTTCATCACGTGGACACAGAGCCGTTCAGTCTGCAAATGTATGCGGATAAAAGCCAATGGCCGGAAGTGTTCTTTGGAAGGTATAAGAGGCCCTCGCTGTCGCTCTTCAATCAGCACTGCGAGACTGTGCTGGATGAGATACATATTGAGCAAGCATGGAAAACAGGCACAGTGACAGATTTGAGAAGGACAAACGGGTTGTGGGAAGCGGAGACAGATGCCGCCGGAACAATTACGGGTGAACGAGTGGTTTTAGCCATGAGTTTTTCTCATCAGCCTTCATGGCCGGAGTGGGCAAAACCATTTCAGAATGACGGCATCTATCATGTGTTTGATAGAGATGTGGACGATGTAAGGAATGAAAGTGTGCAAATGGCAGTTGTAGGCGGGGGGATAACGGCGGCTCATTACGCCATAAAACTCGCAGATGACGGCCATGATGTCACGATGCTAGTGAGGCATCCGTTCCGAATCTATGACTTTGACAGTGATCCGGGCTGGCTTGGTCCGAAATATATGAAAGCATTCAGTAAAACGACAGACTATCAAAAGAGAAGGCAATGGATCACAAGCGCGAGACATCGCGGCTCTTTTCCAAAGGACATTTCAAGAACGCTTGCTGTCTATAGGGAAGAGGGCAGAGTAAAAGTTATTCAGGATGACATTGATTCTTGCCAAAAAACAGATGACGGCAAGATACAGATACATGGTAAGAACAGCGAATCGCCATACGAATATGAGCGTATCGCACTGGCAACAGGTTTTACCTCGGACATCAGCCGGTTCGAGTGGGTGCAGAGAGCGGCGCAAGCCGAGCAACTGCCTTATGCAGGCTGCGGTTTTCCGATTGTCGGCCAGGATTTGCAATGGGGAAAAGGATTATACGTAATGGGAGCCTTTGCTGAATTAGAAATCGGGCCGACAGCGAGAAATATTTCCGGAGCGCGAAAAGCTGCTTACACCATTGCACATACGGCGAAGCATACATTTTAAATCGTAATCATTCTATTTTATAAGGAGGACATTACCATGAAAAAAATTCCGGTTACCGTACTGAGCGGTTATCTTGGCGCGGGAAAAACAACATTGCTGAACAGCATTTTGCAAAATCGCGAAGGCTTGAAAATAGCAGTCATCGTCAACGATATGAGCGAGGTGAACATTGACGCGGGCTTGGTTAAGCAGGAAGGAGGCCTTTCCAGAACAGATGAAAAACTTGTGGAAATGTCAAACGGCTGTATTTGCTGCACGCTTCGTGAAGATTTATTAATTGAAGTCGAGAAGCTGGCAAAAGAAGGGCGGTTTGATTATATCGTAATCGAATCAACGGGAATCAGTGAACCGATTCCGGTGGCCCAGACTTTTTCTTATATCGATGAAGAGATGGGAATCGACCTTACAAAATTCTGTCAGCTGGATACGATGGTGACAGTGGTTGATGCCAACCGTTTTTGGCATGATTATCAGTCAGGCGATAGCCTTCTGGACCGCAAAGAAGCACTGGGGGAAGGGGATGAAAGAGAAATTGCCGACCTCTTGATCGATCAAATCGAGTTTTGCGATGTTCTGATCTTAAATAAATGTGATTTGGTCAGCGAGCAAGAGCTCGAACAGCTTGAAAAAGTGCTTCGCACACTGCAGCCAAGGGCCAAATTCATTCGTTCGGTCAAAGGAAATGTAA
Organism: Bacillus sp. TSO22; assembly: GCF_020223595.1. Lineage (NCBI taxonomy): Bacteria > Bacillati > Bacillota > Bacilli > Caryophanales > Bacillaceae > Bacillus > Bacillus sp. TSO22. Next base: position 261,175 of record NZ_JAHAWO010000014.1, on the reverse strand, counting down.
AACCCCAGGAGATTTTACATACAGGGTTATTTAACTTCGAGGAAGCGAGTGGATCTGCCGGCTGGATTCAAGAGCTGACGGCAGGACATGCGGAACACACCCCGGAAACAGAAGAATACGGCATCTCATCATTTGTGTATAAGAGACGTTTGCCGTTTCATTCTACGCGGTTTTATCGCTGGATGGATCAAATGCCAAAGACCGTGGTTCGCGCAAAAGGAATCGTCTGGTGCGCATCTCATAACAACCTCGCTTTGCTGATGTCGCAAGCCGGGCCATCGGTTACGATTGAGCCTGTATCCTATTGGGTGGCGGCGCTGCCTAAGCTTGAGCAGGAGCAAGTCAAACAGCAGGAACCCGAAATTTTGGAGGACTGGGATCCAGAATTCGGCGACCGCCTGACACAGCTGGTGTTTATCGGAACAGACTTGGATGAAGAAGCAATCACGAAAGAGCTTGATCAATGCCTGCTGACTGAGTATGAATTTGATTCCGACTGGTCGCTGTTTGAGGACCCGTTCAAGTGGAAGCTGAATCAATAGAAAAAAAGCCGTCTCCTGCGGAGCGGCTTTTTTTAATGAAACGTTTGTTTAAACATAGTGAGCGTATTTTTTCTCAAGGATATTCTGAAAAGCCGCGGCAATTGAGCAAATGGCCCAATAAATGAGAGCGGTCAGAATATACATGGTCATGTAATCAAACTCTCTGCCGCCGATGATTTTCGCATGCTGGAGCAATTCCGGCACTGTAATCATCGCAGCGAGAGAGGACGCTTTGATTAAGTCGAGCAATACATTGGCAAGCGGAGGCAGCGCAATACGGATCGACTGCGGCAAAATGATGCCTCTCATCGTCTGCCAATAGGAAAGTCCGAGAGAGGATGCGGCTTCCCACTGTCCTTTTTCAACAGATGAAATGGCTGAACGGTTAATTTCCGCAATGTAGGCGGCGCTGTTAAGGCTAAAGCCAATTAAAGCGGCCGTGACAGCGGAAAATTCAATGCCGATATAAGGAAATCCGAAATAAAGGATAAACAAGATCACCAAAATCGGAACGCCCCGCATAAATGAGATATAGAGCTTCGCCGGCCATCTTAACAAGGCAAATTGAGACATTCTGGCAAGTGATATGAACAGGCCGATCACCGTTCCCGCAAACATGCTCACAAAAGAGATGAGCAGCGTATACCCAATGCCTCTTATGACATAAGGAAACGATTCAATTGCCAGCTTCGTGTTAAAAATATATTCCCACTGAATGCTATTAATCATGGCGTCCGATTACAAATCAACGTCCTGAACGTCGACATCCAGTTTTTTTGATACATCTGCTTTATTGAAGAATTGTTTCGACAGCTTAGTCAAAGTGCCATCCTTGCTCATTTCTTTCAATGTTTCGTTCATCTTTTTCTGAAGTGCTGCATTGCTTTTTTTCATAACAAGTGCCTGTTTGTTCGGCATGTACTTGATGTCAGGGTGGATCGTAATGTTGAGATCCGGGAATGCTGCGAGCGCAAGTGTCTGCAGGTAATAGTCGTTTAAAATGACATCAGTGCGTCCGTTGGCGACATCTTTTAAATACTGCTCGTTGGTCGCATTATCATAAATCACTTCTTTGGCGCCGTATTTTCTCGCTACATCCATGTAGACTGTCGTTGCCGCGCCAGCTGCTTTCTTCCCTTTTAAATCCTTTAGCGTTTTAATCCCTGATAAATCGTCTTTTCGGACAATTGCTGTGCCGTATGAATATTTATATGGAGTGGAAAATGCGAACTTCTTCTCGCGGTCCTTTGTCACATCGATGTCATTTGCGGCTGCGTCAACCTGGCCGCTGTTCACCGCTGTCAGCATCCCGTCAATGCCCATCTCCTTGAACTCAACCTTCAGCCCCAGGCGTTTTGCCGCTTCACGAACGACTTCAACCTCGTAGCCTGTCAGCTTATCGGAACCAGAATCGGTATCGTGGTAAGAAGTAGGATAAAGCGTGCCGGATGTAGCGACAACGATTTTCCCTTTGTCTTTGATCTGTTCCCAGCCTGTATCCTTGGAACCGGCTTCATTTTTGCCGGAACAGGCTGCCAATATAAGAAAGAAAGCCATTGTAAAACTGAATATAACGGCTTTGGATTGCATGAATGATTTCACCTTTGTTTCCCCCAATCTGTTAATCAACTAAAAAGATAGCATTGAACATAAGGGGTTGCAATATGTTGATGACGTTTTCAAAAAGTTCGAATTGTGTGTACAAAAGCGTGTGAGCGTTTAAAAGCGGCTATGAAGGGAAGGAGTGATAAAAAAGGAGTTGTCTAAGGATGAAAGCACTGACACATCAAGGGAAAGAGCATGTGAAAGTGAAGGAAGTAGCAGGCCCCGAAATTAGCCAATACTGTATGAAATGGTGAAGAAGCATGTAGTTGATCTTCTGCATAATTTAAGTCTTGCTGATGTCCCTAAGGCATATGATATATTCGATAAGAAGAAAATAGAAACCATCAAAGCTATATTGAAAACATAATGGGGGAGTCAAATGAATATTTACAAACCAGCCGGATTCTGGATCAGACTGGGAGCTTCATTGCTGGATTACATTATTGTCTCGGTGCCTCTTTTGCTGATCTATTGGCTGATTACAGGAAAAGACCCGAATGACAGCATGTTCATCAGTTTGATTGTTCTGCTGTACTCAATTTTGCTGCCGGTGTTTTGGAACGGCTACCTTATCGGAAAAAGAATCTGCGGAATCAGAATCGTAAAAAAAGACGGATCACAGGTCAGCCTGTTAACGATGTTTTTGCGGGTTATTGTTGCCGGCCTGGTTTACGGCATCACCTTCGGACTCGGCTTGATCGCCAGCCTGATTCTCATCGGCGTGCGAGAAGACAAACGGACACTGCATGATTTAATCGCGGGAACGTATGTCACTTACGCGTCACCGGGTGAAGAAGAACTTGATAATGACGAACAGATCAGAAAGAGCGAATAATGGTTCGCTCTTTTTATTTTGTATGCATAAAAAATGAAATGCAGCAAAACATATGAAAAATAGGATTGGAGGAATAAATTGGATGAAACGAATAAAAATCAATATCATCACAATGTTTATAGCCGCGGCTGTCATTTCTCTGACCGGCACAGCTGAAGCCGCTGAAAAACAGCAGCAGCCTCCCGCAAATGTTTCACTGACAGATCAGCAAAAGAAAGAAATTGAACAGCTGGAAGCAGACATACTAAAAAAGCGCAAAGACGTAATCTCAAAATATGTGCAATACGGCGTCCTGCCTAAAGAAAGAGGAGAACACATCAAAAATCACATGGACAAACACTTTGAAATGATGAAACAAAACGGCTTTGTTCCAAAGCCCCATCCTCATGCGCATAAATTTGAAAAAAGGCATTAAGACGGTAAGCATCCAATGGGAATTGGGTGCTTTTGAGTTTTTTGCAAATGAAAATATTGGCTGAGCTGTTCCGCGACTAATATCGAGTTGATCTGAAACGCGTTTCATAGCCTATGATAGGTTTATCAATAGTTCAGGAGTGATAAACACTATGATCCACCAGCATCCAGAATCTTTTCCGAAACATTTTTTGTGGGGCTCTGCTTCGGCAGCGTACCAGATTGAAGGCGCTTGGAACGAAGATGGCAAAGGCCCTTCTGTATGGGACGTGTTTACGAAAATACCGGGCAAAACGTTCAAAGGAACTAATGGCGATATTGCGGTTGACCATTATCACCGTTATAAAGAAGATGTCGCTTTAATGGCTGAAATGGGCTTAAAAGCGTATCGATTTTCCGTCAGCTGGCCGCGGATTTTTCCAAAAGGAAAAGGAGAGGTCAATGAAGCAGGCCTAGCGTTTTACGATAACCTGATTGATGAGTTGCTTTCTCATAACATCGAGCCGGTTCTGACTTTATATCACTGGGATTTGCCTCAGGCGCTTATGGACGAGTATGGCGGCTTTGAATCAAGAAATATCATCGAGGATTTTAATAACTATTGTATTACTCTTTATAAACGTTTTGGAGACAGAGTAAAATATTGGGTTACGTTAAACGAACAAAACTACAATTTTAATCACGGATTTATTACAGCCATGCATCCGCCTGGAGTGAAAGACAGAAAACGATTTTACGAAGCAAACCATATAGCGTTCCTGGCTAATGCGAAGGCCATTGAATCTTTTAGGGAATATGTGCCTGAAGGCAAAATAGGTCCAAGTTTTGCTTATTCTCCGGCATATCCTTTATCTAGCCATCCAGAAGACATACTGGCTTTTGAAAATGCTGAAGAGTTTATGAACAATTGGTGGCTTGACATGTATTGCTGGGGAACCTACCCGCAAATTCCTTTCCGCTATTTAGAAAAACAGGGCTGGGCGCCGACAATCAAAGCGGGAGATATGGAGCTGCTTGCCAAAGGGAAGCCTGATTTTGTAGGTGTCAATTATTATCAGACCATCACCTACGAACGAAATCCGCTTGATGGTGTGTCAGAAGGAAAAATGAATACAACAGGACAAAAGGGGACCAACCAGGAAACAGGGATACCCGGAGTATTTAAAACGAAAAAAAATCCGCATCTGACAACGAGCAACTGGGATTGGACAATTGACCCAATTGGATTGCGTATCGGCCTTCGACGAATTACAAGCCGCTATCAGCTTCCAGTGTTTATCACAGAAAACGGTTTGGGTGAGTTTGATAAGGTTGAAGACGGCACTGTACAGGATGATTATCGAATTGAATATTTGCGTTCGCATCTTGAGCAATGCAGACAAGCCATCAGCGACGGTGTCGATTTGATAGGCTATTGCAGCTGGTCGTTTACTGATCTGTTAAGCTGGCTGAATGGCTACCAAAAAAGATACGGATTTGTATATGTCAATCGCGATGAAGAAAATACACATGATTTAAAACGTTTGAAGAAAAAAAGCTTTTATTGGTATCAGGATGTAATCAAGACGAATGGAGAAAGTTTATAAAGAGTCCCTGAGAGTCACTCTCTCAGGGCTTTTTCATTACACAGAAACAGCATCAATAATATAAGTGTCGGCGTGCAGATCTGACTTCTCAGCCGGCACAGTCCAGCATGTCAATTGATAGTCCCCTTTAGGAAGATCAAAGGACAGCCTTTTAGACATAATGCTTTCAATCTCAATTCCGTTTTCTGTGACATGAAAAGGAACAGTCACTTTTTTTTCGTAGGAGTTTACAGTTTCTGAACTGTTAAGGCGCAAAAGAATAAATGCCTTTGTATTTCTCTGAGCCTCAAAGGAAATTGCTCCGTCCGCCGCAGCATATCCTTTTTCAATCGCTTCGTCAGTCCAATCCATGACAGGAGGTGCGGAATCCTTTTGAAATACAGTAAATTGATGATATGAAATCGACAGTTCTTGCGGCTTCCATGACTTGATCAATGTGCTGTTCCTCCTCTTTTAACTGTTTACTGAATCGTGAATAAAACCTTTGTGCCGTCAGGGTAATCGGTAAGCTGATGCCCGACCCAAGAACCTGCACCGCGGTTGTCAGCGGGAGAAATATATTCTACAGAAGCTCCCTCACCGCCTTCTTTGCACATGGCCATTGGCCATTCATCTCTGTCATACCCCGTTTTAGGCGGTACGTCTTTTAATGATTGCTCACGGCGTTCCTCAGCTCCGTCCCTGTCGATGGTACACACATCTGAGTGCCCCTCATTTATCGCATCCTTTATATGTTTTGCCGTTTCGGGATAACGGTCAGAAGGGAAGGCGATTGTTTCGTCATATTGTTTCGTTTGAGACGTTTTTTGATCAGCTGAGAAAAAGTCTCCCTTTATCAGGCTGACAGCTGCAGCTGCTATGACGACGATGACGAGAAGTATCGTTTTTATGATGTCCATCGTGATGTTCACCTCCCGCAATTAGCAACTTTAAAAACTGATCCAAGAGTAATCCAGAAAGCGTTTAGTGTAAAGGTTAAAATTTTATGTTTTACACTCAGTTTATTGCAGAAATCGTAATTTTAGCTGGTCGAAATATTTGTTTTCAGTAAAATACCGTTGCCAATTTACAATAATGATAGTAAGTCATCGGCCGTTTTCAGGTTGATCAATCATTTTAAATTGGCTTATGATACCGGTAAGCTCCTCAGCTAATTGAGATAGCGTTTCAGAAGCTGCAGTAATCTCTTCCATCGCAGCAAATTGCTCTTCTGTTAATGCAGCGGCCTGCCGGGTATTTTCTGTAGATTCTTTAATGTCAGCCGTATTGGCTGCGAAGGAATCGTTTATTTGATGCGCACTGGCTGAAATGTTTGATACAGATGCTGATAAATCACTGATCTCGGCACTGATTTCACCTGTTGCGGCTGCAATTTCCTTAAATGCATCTTTTGTGCGCTGGATCATGGTAACACCTTCGGCAGCCTCTGTTTTTACATGCTCAACTGACCTTGCAGATTGGTTCATATCTTTTTGTATCTCTGTAATTAATGTTGAAATTTGTCCTGCAGACTGTTGAGACTCTTCCGCTAATTTACGTACTTCATCGGCAACAACAGCAAAGCCTTTGCCATGTTCACCGGCTCTGGCAGCTTCAATCGCTGCATTCAGCGCAAGCAGGTTTGTCTGATCTGCAATTTGGGTGATGACGGATAAAATTTGTTCAATTTGTTTAGAGCGGCCGTCCAGCTGCTGTATGATCTCTCCGCTTTTCTGAATCGAATGGTGTATCGCATCCATTTGTGCCTGTACATCTGCAATTTCCTTTTGCCCGATGTCGGCTTTTGATTGCGCAAGCTGTCCTTTGTCAGCAATAGCAGCAGTATTTGAAGAAATATCTCGTATGTCTGCTGAAGCTTGTTTCAGCGAGCTTTCACTGTTTTCGATTCGGGTGATCTGATGCTGGGCTCCATTTGCAATGTGCTGTACAGCTTCTGTGATCTTTTCTGAAGCTTGATTTGTTTCCTCTGCTCCGGCTGAGAGCTGCTGGGAGGCTGACGCAAGCTGAAGGGCTGATTGCTGCACGGTTTGAATGGTATTGTTCAGTTTCATTCTCATCTTATTGTAATAGACGCTGAGTTCTGATAGCTCGTCACCGGATTTGTCTGATACCTCTATTGTCATATCTCCGTTTCCAGCACTTTCAAAGGCGCATTTTAAAGCGTTGAGCCGCTTATTGATTCTTCTGGTGAAAATCAGGACAAGGATGACTGATACAATAATGACGATAGCAAGAACGATAGCGAATTGAGTGAAGAGTGACTTGGTAAGCGATGCTAATATGCTTTGGTTGGCTCCGGTATACAGCATGCCGATGATGTCCCCGTTTTGATCTTTTAAAGGCATGTATGCCGTCTGATAAGAGGAGCCTGCCACGTCTGCTTGTCCGTAGAATCGTTTTCCGCTCTTTAAAACAGCGTCAATAACTTCAGAAGAAGCCTGAGTGCCGACAGCTCTTTCTCCGTTCTTCATGACATTGGTTGCAACACGAGTATCTCCTTGGAAAATGGTAACCGTATCACCTGTTTTTTCACCAAGCAGATCAACAATATCTTCATTTCCGTTGATTTGTGTCTGGCCTTTATACAGCTTATTGTTTTTTACCTGCCAGTCCCCTGAAATGACATCATCAATATAAGCGCTGCTTAAAGCGAGATCGCCTTTCGCTTTTTCAGTCGCCATTTGTTTCATGCTTTCTGTAATTTCCTTAAGCATTACAGTACCGACTGATACCGAAAACAAAAGAATAATCACGAAAACCATGCAGAGAATTTTTGTTCCTAGCTTAAGCTTTAGTTGTTTTATCAACATAATTCCTCCTTTTTGTGATTTGTAGGTCATATTACTTATCGGGTTTTTGGGTTTAAAGCTTTATTTAGAAAATAATAAAACCGGCCTGATCTACAGGCCGGTTGTGTGACGCTATTCAAGGTTTGCGTGGTGGGTGAACATGGTTTCAGAATCGAGTCCTTTTTTCTCCATGAGTTTTAAAATCACTGCATCATAGAATAGCAGCAATGTTTGCTCAAATAAGGAACCCATTGGCTGAATGGTTTTATAGCTTCCGTTTGACCGGTCTTTAGGGGACCCGGGCATTTTGACGATGAGATCCGCTTGTTTTCCGATGCTTGATTCCGGATTGATGGTTAAAGCGGCAACGATCCCGTGTAAGCTTTTTGCTTTTGCAGCTGTATGGATTAAGCTCTTTGTCTCGCCGGATCCTGAGCCGATAATGACGAGATCTCCCTCGCGGAGCGGCGGAGTGAGAATCTCACCGGCAATATGGGCGTTGAAGCCCATGTGCATCAATCTCATCGCGAAGGATTTTGCCATCAGGCCAGACCGCCCCGCCCCTGCAGTGAAAATTTGATGGGACGAAAGAATGTGATCGGCGAGCTGATCAGCTTCTTCATTAGAAATATAAGCCGCTGAACGGTGTAACTCGTTTAGAATTTCCGTTACGAATTCAGTCGTTTTCATATGATTTATCCTTGGGCAATAAGCTGTTTCATTTTTGAAGCTGTTTCCGCTTTATCGGCTGCGCTTGTAATTCCGCCCCCAACAATGACAAGGTCAGGATTTTGTTTGATCACTTCTGGCAGTGTATCAAGTTTGATCCCGCCCGCAATTGCGGTTTTTGCGTTTTTAACGGTATTTTTGATTGTCGTTAATTCTTCGAAAGAGTTTTTGCCCTCTGCTTGAAGATCATATCCAGTGTGAACGCAGATGTAGTCAACACCGAGTGCGTCAATTTCTTTCGCACGGGATTCAATATCTTTCACGTTAATCATGTCTACCAAGATTTTCTTCTTCTGTTTTTTGGCTTCTTCTACTGCGCCTTTAATCGTTGCATCGTCTGTAGCCCCTAAAACGGTGATAATGTCAGCGCCTGCTTCAGATGCTTTCATGATTTCATATCCGCCGGCATCCATGATTTTCAGGTCTGCTAAAACCTTCAATTGCGGAAATGCTTCTTTTATTTCTTTAACGGCTCTAAGGCCCTCATTAATGACAACCGGTGTTCCGATCTCAACCACGTCGATGTATTGTTCCACTTCTTTGACGAGTTCGATGGCTTCCGGGATGTTGACGAGGTCTAATGCCAGCTGTAATTCCATTGTTGATCCACTCCCTTTTTCGAATTATTTTTCATTCTATAGGTTCACTCTTTTGCTGAGAAGTAGGCACTTTGAAGTCAACTAGTTACTTGGAGGATACTGTGAGTAGAGGCAATCAGATTTCTTTCGCTTGGTTTTAGGAGTGAGTATAATAAAAAGGAGTCTGCAAAAAAGTAAGTAAGTGATGATACGTATCTAACATACAAAAAATATACTAAGGGGGGATTTCTTTTGAGCCGGATGGACGACAAAAGGTTTAATTGTGAGAAGGAATTAACGCTTGCGGTGATCGGCGGTAAATGGAAAATGCTCATTTTGTGGCATTTAGGAAAAGAAGGCACGAAACGGTTCAATGAATTAAAAGCTTTGATTCCTGATATTACGCAGAAGATCCTCGTGAATCAGCTGAGAGAGCTTGAGCAGGATATGATTGTTCACAGGGAAGTGTATCCGGTTGTCCCGCCGAAGGTTGAATACTCCTTGACCCCGCAAGGAGAAAGCCTGATGCCTATTCTTGATGCCATGTATGAGTGGGGGAAAGGCTATATGGAGCTGATTGACATCGATAAAAATGTCATAAAGGAATCATTGTAAGGCGCTCTTGAATAAGGGTGTCTTTTTTTTGCCTGTTTTTCGGTTTTTGCGCGGTAAACATATGGGATGTAAAGATTGTAAATGGCTTTCAACAATAAATAGGATGAAGCGGAAAGGATCATTTTAAAAATTTTTATTTTTCTGTAAATAATGTTTAGTGGAAATTATTGCGGCATCCCGCAAAAATATCCCAGTAAATAAACTGGAATCTTTCGGTATCCCGCATGAAACTTTTCACCCATTTTTCGGTGATAAAAACATTTTTTTCATTTAAAGTGAACGGTAGTAAGGTAAAAAATATTGAAAACAATGAATAATTAGCCAAAATTGTATCGTGTTTGGATGAGGGATCTTGCGGTCTTTATTTGCTTGTGTTAAACCCCGCAATGATGATTGATGGCAGTTGTTTTGACAGCAGCAATCTGTTTTTTTGTTAGGATGCACTGCTTTTTAAACGTAGTACTTTGGGCTTTTTCGGCTGTTAGTTCATAAGGATTAAAAGCTTTTATGGATAAGAAAGGGAAAATATGCTGCACATGTTCACTGGTTATTGAAGATTAGGGGAGGTATGACAATATGGAAATAACTTTTTACCCTTTAACGGATGCACAAAAACGAATTTGGTATACAGAAAAATTTTATCCTGACACGAGTATTTCAAATCTTGCGGGGATTGGTAAGCTGGTTTCAACTGAAAAAATTGATTGGAAGCTTGTGGAGCAGGCGATTCAAGCGTTTATCCGCAGAAATGACGCCATGCGACTTCGTTTGCGTCTCAATGAAAACGGAGAGCCCGTTCAATATATTAGCGAGTATCGGCCTGTTGATATAAAACATACTGACACCACTGGAGATCCGAATGCGATAGAGTCTATTTCACAATGGGGCCGGGAGGAAACGAAAAAACCTCTGCCGCTGTACGATTGTGACTTGTTCCGTTTTTCCTTGTTCACCATAAAGGAAAATGAAGTATGGTTTTACGCAAATGTTCATCACGTGATTTCTGATGGAATTTCCATGAATATTCTCGGAAATGCGATTATGCACATTTATTTAGAATTAGCCGGCGGCTCAGATACAAAAGAGGGCATTTCGCATTCATTTATCGATCATGTTTTATCTGAACAGGACTATGCTCAATCAAAACGGTTTGAAAAGGACAAGGCGTTTTGGAACAAGCAATTCGAAACGGTGCCTGAACTTGTTTCCCTGAAACGGAATGTCTCTGCAGGAGGAAGTTTAGAGGCTGAGCGGTTTTCTAAAGATGTGCCTGAGGCGCTTCATCAGCAGCTTCTATCGTTTTGTGAGGCAAACAAGGTCAGCGTTCTTTCGGTGTTTCAATCGGTGCTCGCCGCCTATTTGTACAGAATCAGCGGCCAGAATGATGTCGTGACGGGAACCTTTATGGGCAACCGGACAAATGCGAAAGAGAAGCAGATGCTTGGCATGTTTGTATCAACGGTTCCGCTGCGGACGAACATTGACGGCGGGCAGGCGTTCTTAGATTTTGTCAAAGACCGGATGAAGGATCTCATGAAAACACTTCGTCACCAAAAGTACCCGTATAATCTCCTGATCAACGATTTGCGTGAAACAAAGAGCTCTCTGACGAAGCTGTTTACGGTTTCTCTTGAATATCAGGTGATGCAGTGGCAGAAAGAAGAGAATCTGGCCTTTTTGACTGAGCCGATTTTCAGCGGCAGCGGATTAAATGATGTATCAATTCATGTAAAGGATCGATGGGATACTGGGAAACTCACCATTGATTTTGATTACCGCACTGATTTATTTTCACGTGAAGAAATCAAAATTGTTTGTGAACGCATGATTACGATGCTGGAGAATGCATTATTGCATCCAGATCATACCATTGATGAATTAACGCTGATTTCTGCAGCGGAGAAAGAGAAGCTGCTTGTGAGGGCCGGCGGTGAATCTGTCAGCTATCGTAAGGATATGACGATTCCAGAGCTGTTCCAAGAACAGGCTGAGCAGCTTTCTGATCATCCAGCGGTTGTATTTGAAGATCGCACATTGTCCTATCGAACGTTACATGAGCAATCTGCACGCATCGCCAATGTGCTGAAACAGAAAGGCGTTGGCCCTGACAGACCTGTTGCGGTTCTGCTTGAACGCTCTGAACGGATGATTACGTCTATCATGGGGATTTTAAAAGCCGGCGGAGCCTATGTGCCGATTGATCCCGCTTTTCCTGCGGAGCGCATTCAATATATTTTGGAGGACTGCGGGGCGGACTTCATCCTGACTGAATCGCAGATTGAAGCTCCTGCGGCCGATGCTGAATTGATTGATTTTGATCAGGCGATTGCGGAAGGTGCTGGCGAAAGCCTGAATGCAGATGTAAACGCACGGAACCTTGCCTACATTATTTACACATCGGGAACAACCGGACGTCCGAAAGGCGTTATGATCGAGCATCGCCAGGTTCATCATTTGGTTGAATCTTTGCAGCAGACGATTTACCAAAGCGGCAGCCAAACACTGCGGATGGCATTGCTTGCGCCATTCCACTTCGATGCGTCAGTGAAGCAGATTTTCGCGTCGCTTCTTTTGGGACAAACCCTTTATATTGTACCGAAGAAAACAGTGACGAACGGATCTGCCCTAGCTGCGTATTATCGCAGGCACTGCATTGAGGCAACGGACGGAACACCGGCCCATCTGCAAATGCTGATAGCAGCTGGCGATTTTGAAGGCTTAAAGCTGAAGCACCTGCTGATTGGAGGAGAGGGTTTATCGTCTGTCGTTGCGGACAAGCTGCTGAAGCTGTTTAAAGAAGCCGGCATAGCGCCGCGTTTGACCAATGTGTACGGGCCGACCGAAACGTGTGTGGACGCATCTGTTCATCCGGTTATCCCGGAGAATGCTGTTCAATCAGCGTATGTGCCGATCGGGAAAGCGCTGGGGAACAACCGCTTATATATTTTGGATCAAAAAGGCCGGCTGCAGCCGGAAGGCGTGGCGGGCGAGCTTTATATCGCGGGCGATGGTGTTGGCCGAGGTTATTTACATCTGCCTGAATTGACGGCTGAGAAGTTTTTACAAGATCCATTCGTACCAGGCGATCGGATGTACCGGACCGGAGACGTGGTGCGCTGGCTTCCAGATGGAACAATCGAATATTTAGGAAGAGAGGATGACCAGGTCAAAGTCCGCGGATACCGGATTGAGCTCGGGGAAATTGAAGCCGTTATTCAGCAGGCGTCTGACGTTGCGAAAGCCGTTGTTTTGGCACGTCCTGACGAACAGGGAAATCTCGAGGTCAGCGCATATGTTGTGCAGAAGCCTGGAAGCGAATTTGCTCCAGCCAGCCTGCGGGCACACGCGGCCAGACAGCTTCCTGACTACATGGTGCCGGCTTACTTTACGGAAATCACAGAAATTCCGCTCACGCCAAGCGGCAAAGTCGACCGCCGCAAGCTGTTTGCACTAGAGGTGAAGGCGGTCAGCGGAACGGCCTATACGGCGCCGCGAAATGAGACGGAAAAAGCAATCGCAGCCATTTGGCAGGATGTGCTCAATGCTGAAAAAGCGGGGATCTTTGACAATTTCTTTGAAACGGGCGGGCATTCATTGAAGGCAATGACGCTTTTAACAAGGATTCATAAGGAAACAGGCGCTGAGATTCCGCTTCAATATTTGTTTGAGCATCCGACGATTGCCGCTCTTGCAGAGGAAGCCGATCACAGAGAAAGCCGGGCATTTGCAGCAATTGAACCTGCTGAAAAACAGGAGCATTACCCGCTTTCATTGGCACAGCAGCGAACATATATCGTCAGCCAGTTTGAGGATGCGGGAGTCGGATACAACATGCCGGCGGCAGCGATTTTGGAAGGACCTTTAGAGATTCAAAAGCTGGAGCGGGCATTTCAAGGGTTAATCCGCCGCCACGAGTCTCTGAGAACGTCATTTATTCTTGAAAACAACACGCCGAGACAGAACATTCATGAAAGCGTCGATTTCAAAGTCGAGTTGATGGAAAGAGGCGGCCGCTCCGATGAGGAAATTATGACTTCATTCGTCCGGAAATTTGATTTGGAGAAAGCGCCGCTGTTTAGAATCGGCTTGATGAAGTTAGAAGAGAACCGTCATATGCTGCTGTTTGACATGCACCATTTGATTTCTGACGGTGTGTCCATCGGCATTATTTTGGAGGAGTTAGCACGGTTATATAAAGGCGAACAGCTTCCTGAGCTTCGTCTTCAGTATAAGGATTACGCCGTGTGGCAAAGCGGACAGGCTGCTGAAGGGTACCAGAATGACCGGGCGTATTGGAAGGAAGCCTTTGCGGGCGAGCTTCCGGTGCTTCAGCTTCTGTCCGATTACCCGAGACCGCCTGTTCAAAGCTTTGAAGGAGACCGGGTGTCAATCAAGCTGGATGCGGGCTTAAAGGATCGCTTAAATCGTTTGGCTGAACAAAACGGCGCCACGCTTTATATGGTGATGCTGTCCGCTTACTATACGCTTTTGTCAAAGTATACAGGACAGGATGACATCATTGTCGGCACGCCGTCAGCGGGCAGAAACCACTCCGATACAGAGGGCATTGTCGGGATGTTCGTCAATACGCTCGCGATTCGCAGCGAAGTGAAGCAGGATGAGACGTTTACCGATTTGATCACGCGTGTCCGCACACAGGTGCTGGATGCTTTTTCTCATCAGGATTATCCGTTTGAGTGGCTTGTTGAAGATTTGAACATTCCGCGTGATGTAAGCAGACATCCGCTGTTTGACACGATGTTCAGTCTTCAAAATGCGACAGAGGGCATTCCGGCTGTCGGCGATCTGTCTTTGTCTGTTCATGAGACTAACTTCAAGATTGCAAAATTTGATTTGACGATGCAGGCGAGAGAAACCGATGAGGGCATTGAGCTTGATTTAGACTACAGCACGAAGCTGTTTAAACAAAGCACGGCAGACAGGCTGCTTACGCATTTTGCGCGTTTGCTTGAAGATGCTGCTGCTGAGCCTGAGAAACAGATTTCTGAGTACAAACTTCTTTCCGAAGAGGAGACTGCTTCGCAAATTCAGCAGTTCAACCCGGAAAGAACACCTTATCCGAAAGACAAGACAATTGTTCAGCTGTTTGAAGAGCAAGCGGCGAAAACGCCAGACCAGCCGGCACTTCAATATGAAGGCGAATCACTTACCTATCGTGAGCTGAATGAACGGGCCAATCGGTTAGCGCGCGGCATTCTTTCTCTTGGGGCAGGCGAAGGCAGAACAGCGGCTGTCTTATGCGAGCGGTCAATGGACATGATTGTGTCGATCCTCGCGGTATTAAAGACAGGTTCGGCTTATGTTCCGATTGATCCGGAGCACCCGATTCAGCGGATGCAGCATTTCTTCCGCGACAGCGGAGCGAAGGTGCTTCTCACTCAGAAAAAATTAAAGGCTTTAGCAGAAGAAGCGGAATTTAGCGGCGTTATCGTGCTTGCAGATGAGGAAGAAAGCTATCATGCCGATGTGCAAAATCTTGCACTGCCTCTTGATTCTGCGGCGATGGCCAACCTGACGTATACTTCCGGAACGACAGGAACACCGAAGGGAAATATCGTGACACATGCTAATATTCTGCGCACGGTGAAGGAAACGAATTATCTCAGCATTACAGAACAGGATACGATTCTTGGACTTTCCAATTACGTATTTGACGCGTTTATGTTTGATATGTTCGGTTCTTTGTTAAACGGTGCCAAGCTTGTGCTGATACCGAAAGAAACAGTTTTGGATATGGCTCGCCTGTCTCGCGTTATTGAGCGGGAGAACATCAGCATTCTTATGATTACAACCGCTTTGTTCCACCTGCTTGTGGACTTGAATCCGGCGTGCTTGTCAACGCTGCGCAAGATTATGTTTGGCGGGGAGCGGGCTTCAGTTGAGCATGTAAGAAAAGCTTTGCAAATTGTCGGAAAAGGCAAGCTCCTTCACATGTACGGGCCGTCTGAAAGCACGGTTTTCGCGACGTATCATCCGGTTGATGAATTGGAGGAGCACACGCTGTCTGTTCCGATTGGAAAACCGGTCAGCAATACGGAAGTATACATCCTTGACCGGGCGGGACACGTGCAGCCTGCCGGGATCGCCGGGGAGCTATGCGTCAGCGGCGAAGGGCTCGTGAAAGGCTATTACAACCGTCCTGAACTGACTGAGGAGAAATTCGTTCCGCATCCGTTTGCATCAGGCGAACGCATGTATAAAACGGGTGACCTTGCCAGATGGCTGCCGAATGGCGATATCGAATTTATCGGGCGGATCGACCACCAGGTGAAAATCCGCGGACAGCGCATCGAGCTTGGAGAAATCGAACATCAGATGCAAACCCACGACCGCGTGCAAGAGAGTGTTGTGCTTGCAGTTGACCAAGGCGCGGGAGACAAACTGCTCTGCGCGTACTTTGTCGGAGAGGGAGAAATCTCATCTCATGAGCTGAGAGAGCATGCGGCGAAGGATCTGCCGGCTTATATGGTTCCTGCGGTTTTTATCCAGATGGACGAGCTGCCGCTGACCGGGAACGGAAAAATCGACCGGAGAGCGCTGCCGCTTCCTGATGCCAACGTCTCAAGAGGTGTTTCATATGTTGCGCCTCGCAATGAAACGGAACAAAAAGTCGCAGACATTTGGGCGCATGTGCTTCAGGCTGAACAAGTCGGCGTTTATGACCAATTCTTTGACATCGGCGGACATTCATTAGCAGGTATGAAGATGCTTGCCTTGGTTCATCAGGAACTGGGCGTTGAGCTGTCACTCAAAGATCTCTTCCAGTCACCGACGGTTGAGGGCTTGGCACAGGTGATTGACTCTGCTGAAAAAGGGACAGTCATCAGCATCAGCCCGGCAAAGAAACAAGATACGTATCCTGTTTCTTCACCGCAAAAACGGATGTACGTGCTTCAGCAGCTTGAAGGAGCGGAAACGAGCTATAACATGCCGGCGGTTCTGCGCCTTACAGGTGAGCTTGATGTTGAAAGGCTCAACAGCGTGATGAAGCAGTTGATGAAGCGTCATGAAGCCTTTAGAACCACGTTTGAAATAAAAGATGGAGAAACGGTGCAGCGAATCTGGGAAGAAGCTGAATGTGAGTTGGCATATTTCGAAGCCGCAGAAGAAGAGACAGAGCGGATCGTTTCCGAGTTTATCAAGCCTTTCAAAATCGATCGGCTTCCGCTGTTCAGAATGGGGCTGATCAAGCATTCAGACACTGAGCATGTGCTGCTGTTCGATATGCATCATATTATTTCTGATGGGGCGTCTGTCGGCGTGCTCATTGAGGAGCTTTCAAAGCTGTACGATGGAGAAACCCTTGAGCCGCTCCGCATTCAATATAAGGATTATGCCGTGTGGCAGCAGCAGTTCATTCAATCTGAGCTTTACAAGAAGCAAGAGGAGCATTGGCTGAAGGAGCTGAAAGGAGAGCTGCCTGTGCTGACGCTTCCGACTGACTATAGCCGGCCTGCCGTTCAAACATTTGAGGGAGACCGCATTGCATTTTCATTAGAAGCGGGCAAAGTTGATGCCCTGCGCAGACTTGCAAAAGAAACGGATTCCACAATGTACATGGTTCTTCTCGCTTCATACAGTGCGTTTTTATCAAAACTGAGCGGGCAAGACGATATCATCGTCGGTTCACCTGTAGCCGGACGATCTCAAGCGGACGTCAGCCGCGTCATCGGAATGTTCGTCAATACATTGGCGCTGCGCACGTATCCTAAAGGTGAAAAGACGTTTGCTGACTATCTTAGCGAAGTGAAAGAAACGGCACTCAGCGCTTTTGATGCGCAAGATTACCCGCTTGAGGACTTGATCGGGAACGTACAGGTTCAGCGTGACACGAGCAGAAATCCGTTATTCGATGCAGTGTTTTCAATGCAAAATGCGAACATCAAGGATCTAACGATGAAAGGGATTCAGCTGGAGCCGCATCCGTTTGAACGGAAAACGGCCAAGTTTGACATTACACTGACCGCTGACGAAACCGATGGAGGGCTTACGTTCGTACTCGAATACAATACAGCGCTGTTTAAGCCGGAAACGATTGAACGATGGAAGCAATACTGGATGCAGCTTCTAGATGCTGTCACAGGCAATCCGAATCAGCTGCTTTCCAGCCTGTCACTTGTCACGGAAACAGAAAAACAAACGCTTCTGGAGGCATGGAAAGGCAAAACATTGCCTGTGCCGACAGACAAAACCGTTCATCAGCTATTCGAAGAGACCGCTCAGCGCCACAAAGACCGCCAGGCTGTCACATTCAACGGACAGTCATGGACGTACGACGAGCTGAATGCGAAGGCAAACCGTCTTGCCCGGATTCTGATCGACTGCGGCATCAGCGCGGATGAGCGCGTCGGCGTTCTCACGAAGCCGTCGCTTGAAATGTCCGCTGCGGTGCTCGGCGTCTTAAAGGCGGGGGCGGCGTTTGTGCCGATTGATCCTGACTATCCGGATCAGCGGATTGACTATATTTTACAAGACAGCGGCGCGAAGCTTCTCTTGAAACAGGAAGGTATTTCAGTTCCGGATAGCTTCTCAGGAGACGTCATTCTTCTCGACGGGGATCGTACGATTCTAAGCCTGCCGCTAGATGAAAACGATGAAGAAAATCCAGAGGTGGATACAAACGCAGAGAACCTCGCGTACATGATTTACACGTCTGGAACGACCGGACAGCCGAAAGGTGTCATGGTCGAGCATCATGCGCTTGTGAACCTGTGCTTCTGGCACCACGACGCGTTCAGTATGACAGAGGAGGACCGCAGTGCGAAGTACGCGGGCTTCGGATTTGACGCCTCCATTTGGGAGATGTTCCCGACCTGGACAATCGGCGCCGAGCTTCACGTCATTGATGAATCGATCCGCCTCGATATCGTCCGCTTGAACGACTATTTCGAAACGCACGGCGTAACGATCACGTTCCTGCCGACACAGCTGGCAGAACAGTTCATGGAGCTTGAGAACACATCACTCCGTGTCCTCTTGACTGGAGGAGACAAGCTGAAACGCGCGGTCAAACAGCCGTACACGCTCGTCAACAACTACGGGCCGACAGAAAATACGGTCGTTGCCACGAGCACAGAAATCAATCCGGAGGAAGGCTCGCTTTCCATCGGGCAGGCGATCGCCAATACGAGAGTGTACATTCTCGGCGATGGCAATCAGGTGCAGCCGGAAGGCGTAGCCGGAGAGCTTTGCGTGGCGGGACGCGGCCTGGCGCGCGGCTATTTGAATCGAGAAGACGAAACCGCGAAGCGGTTTGTCGCTGATCCGTTTGTGCCGGGAGAACGCATGTACCGCACCGGCGATTTGGTGAAATGGACGGGCGGCGGCATTGAATACATCGGCCGGATCGACCAGCAGGTCAAGGTCCGCGGCTATCGGATCGAGCTCTCAGAAATCGAAGTCCAGCTCGCCCAGCTTTCTGAGGTGCAGGATGCGGCGGTGACAGCTGTCAAAGATAAAGGCGGCCATACAGCGATCGCGGCGTATGTCACACCGGAAACAGCTGACATAGAAGCATTAAAGTCTTCGTTGAAAGAAACCCTGCCGGACTATATGATCCCGGCGTTCTGGGTGACGCTGAACGAGCTTCCAGTTACCGCAAACGGAAAGGTTGACCGCAAAGCGTTGCCGGAGCCGGACATCGAAGCGGGAAGCGGAGAATACAAAGCGCCGACAACGGATATGGAAGAGCTGCTTGCAGGCATCTGGCAGGATGTGCTCGGCATTTCGGAGATCGGTGTCAGTGACAATTTCTTCTCGCTCGGCGGAGATTCCATCAAAGGAATCCAAATGGCGAGCCGCTTGAACCAGCACGGCTGGAAGCTGGAAATGAAAGATCTCTTCCAGCACCCGACGATCGAAGAGCTCACCCAATACGTGGAACGTGCCGAAGGCAAACAGGCGGACCAAGGCCCAGTGGAGGGCGAAGTCATCCTGACACCGATTCAGCGCTGGTTCTTCGAGAAGAACTTCACGAACAAGCACCACTGGAACCAATCGGTGATGCTTCATGCCAAGAAGGGCTTTGATCCTGAACGTGTGGAGAAAACGTTGCAGGCGCTGGTTGAGCACCATGATGCACTCCGTATGGTCTACCGTGAGGAGCCGAAAGACGTCGTTCAATACAACAGAGGACTTGAAGCTGCTTCAGCTCAATTAGAGATCATTCAGATTGAAGGCCAAGCGAAAGATTATGAAGACCGCATAGAGAGAGAAGCGGAACGGCTGCAAAGCAGCATCGACTTGCAGGAAGGCGGCTTGTTAAAAGCTGGATTGTTCCAAGCAGAAGACGGAGACCACTTGCTCCTTGCCATTCACCACTTAGTGGTTGACGGTGTGTCATGGCGGATTTTACTGGAGGATTTCGCCGCGGTTTATACACAGCTTGAGCAAGGCAATGAACCGGTTCTCCCGCAGAAAACACATTCATTTGCGGAGTATGCAGAGAGAGTGCAAGACTTTGCGAACTCCAAGGCTTTTCTGAAAGAAAAAGAGTATTGGAGACAGCTTGAAGAACAGACTGTCGCGGCAAAGCTTCCGAAAGATCGTGAATCTGGTGATCAGCGAATGAAACATACAAAGACAATCGAATTTTCGCTGACTGCTGAAGAGACAGAACAGCTTACCACAAAGGTGCATGAGGCATATCACACAGAAATGAATGATATTTTGCTGACGGCATTCGGGTTGGCGATGAAGGAGTGGACAGGTCAGGATCAAGTAAGTGTTCATTTAGAGGGGCATGGACGTGAAGAAATCATAGAAGACCTGACCATTTCCCGCACAGTCGGCTGGTTTACGAGTATGTACCCGATGGTGCTCGATATGAAGCATGCGGATGATCTGGGCTACCAGCTGAAGCAAATGAAAGAAGATATCAGACATGTGCCGAATAAGGGAGTCGGATACGGCATTCTGCGCTATCTGACGGCGCCGGAACATAAAGAAGATGTGGCGTTCTCGATTCAGCCGGATGTCAGCTTCAACTATTTAGGACAGTTCGATGAAATGTCGGATGCAGGCTTGTTCACGAGATCAGAGCTGCCGTCAGGACAGTCGTTAAGCCCGGAAACAGAAAAACCGAACGCGCTCGATGTTGTCGGATACATCGAAAACGGAAAACTGACGATGACACTGGCCTATCATTCTCTTGAATTTCATGAAAAAACGATAAAGACATTCAGCGACAGCTTTAAAGCCCATCTTGTCAGAATCATTGAACATTGCTTATCTCAAGATGGAACGGAACTGACGCCGAGTGACCTTGGCGATGATGATTTGACGCTGGATGAGCTGGATAAATTAATGGAAATTTTCTAATAGAGGTGGCATATGAGCAAAAAATCGATTCAAAAGGTGTACGCGCTGACACCGATGCAGGAGGGAATGCTGTATCATGCGATGCTTGATCCGCATTCTTCCTCGTACTTCACACAATTAGAGCTTGGGATTCACGGTGCTTTTGATCTTGAAATCTTTGAGAAAAGCGTCAATGAACTGATTCGGTCATACGATATTCTCCGTACGGTATTTGTGCACCAGCAGCTGCAAAAACCGCGTCAGGTTGTATTGGCGGAACGCAAAACAAAGGTGCACTATGAAGATATCAGTCATGCGGACCGAGACCGCCAAAAAGAGCACATCGAGCGTTATAAACAAGACGTGCAGCGCCAAGGTTTTAACCTGGCAAAAGACATTTTGTTTAAGGTGGCGGTTTTCCGTCTTGATGCAGATCAGCTGTATCTTGTCTGGAGCAATCATCATATTATGATGGACGGCTGGAGCATGGGCGTACTCATGAAAAGCCTGTTCCAAAACTATGAAGCGCTCAGAGCAGGCCGGACACCGGCAAACGGTCAGGGCAAGCCTTATTCCGACTACATCAAGTGGCTTGGAAAACAGGACAATGAAGAAGCAGAGAGCTACTGGAGCGAACGCTTGGCGGGTTTTGAACAGCCGAGCGTGCTCCCGGGCCGTCTGCCTGAGAACAAAGATGAATACGTCAATAAAGAATATTCATTTACATGGGACGAAACACTGGTTGCCCGCATTCAGCAAACCGCAAACCGCCATCAAGTGACGGGGCCTAACCTGTTTCAGGCTGTTTGGGGCATTGTTCTCAGTAAATACAACTTTACGAAGGACGTTGTCTTCGGCACGGTCGTATCGGGACGGCCGTCTGAAATCAACGGGATTGAAACGATGGCGGGGCTGTTTATCAACACCATTCCAGTGCGGGTAAAAGTAGATCAAGATGCTGCTTTCGCTGATATTTTCTCAGCTGTTCAGCAGCATGCAGTAGAGGCGGAGCGTTACGATTACGTGCCGCTCTATGAGATTCAAAAACGCTCAGCGCTCGACAGCAATCTCTTGAACCATCTGGTCGCGTTTGAAAATTATCCGCTTGATCAAGAGCTTGAAAACGGCAGCATGGAAGATCGCCTCGGGTTTTCGATCAAGGTAGAAAGCGCATTTGAACAAACGAGCTTCGATTTCAACCTGATTGTGTATCCGGGCAAAACGTGGACCGTCAAAATTAAATATAACGGAGCCGCCTTTGATTCCGCTTTTATCGAACGGACAGCGGAGCACCTTACCCGCATGATGGAAGCAGCTGTCGATCAGCCGGCCGCTTTTGTGCGTGAGTACGGGCTTGTGGGAGACGAAGAGCAGCGGCAAATTGTCGAGGTGTTTAACAGCACGAAAGCCGAACTCCCTGAAGGAATGGGGGTTCATCAAGTGTTTGAAGAGCAAGCGCAACGGACGCCGGCGAGCACTGCCGTCGTATATGAAGGAGTCGAGCTGACGTACCGTGAGCTGAATAGAGCGGCTAACCGTCTGGCTAGAAAGCTTGTCGAACAAGGTCTTCAAAAAGGGGAAACAGCCGCGATAATGAACGACCGATCGGCAGAAACCGTTGTCGGCATGCTGGCTGTGTTAAAAGCAGGCGCCGCCTATGTGCCGCTTGATCCAGCGCTTCCTGAGGATCGTCTTCGTTTCATGGCAGAGGACAGTTCCATTCGGATGGTATTGGCCGGAAAGTCTTATACAGAGCAGGCACATCAGCTGCAAGTGCCGGTACTTACACTGGACAGCGGTTTTGAAGAGAGCGAAGCGGCTGACAATCTCAATCTGCCATCCGCACCGACTGATTTGGCGTACATTATGTACACATCTGGTTCGACGGGCAAACCGAAAGGCGTCATGATTGAACATAAAAGCATTCTTCGTCTCGTCAAAAATGGCGGGTATGTTCCTGTCCATGAAGAGGACTGCATGGCGCAAACGGGAGCTGTCAGCTTTGATGCCGGAACCTTTGAAGTATTCGGCGCACTGCTGAATGGCGCAGCGCTTTACCCTGTCAAAAAAGAGACGCTGCTTGATGCGAAACAATTTGCAGCATTCCTGCGCGAACAGAGAATCACGGCCATGTGGCTGACATCACCTTTATTCAACCAGCTTGCCGCAAAGGATGCCGGCATGTTCGGCACACTGCGACATTTAATTATCGGCGGAGACGCCCTCGTGCCGCATATTGTCAGCAAAGTGAAACAGGCATCGCCGTCGCTTTCATTGTGGAACGGATACGGCCCGACTGAAAACACGACGTTTTCAACAAGTTTTCTGATCGACCGTGAGTATAGCGGCTCTATTCCAATCGGGAAACCTATCGGAAATTCGACTGCCTACATCATGGATGAGCAGCAGCGCCTGCAGCCAATTGGCGCGCCCGGCGAGCTGTGCGTCGGCGGAATCGGTGTAGCGCGAGGATATGTCAATCTCCCTGAGCTGACGGAGAAGCAATTTCTCGAAGATCCGTTCAGAGCGGGTGAAAGGATTTATCGCACTGGCGACTTGGCAAGATGGCTGCCGGACGGCAATATCGAGTTTTTAGGAAGAATCGACAATCAAGTGAAGGTGCGCGGCTTCCGAATTGAGCTTGGCGAAATTGAAACAAAACTGAACATGGCAGAGCATGTGACAGAGGCTGCCGTGATCATCCGCAAGAACAAAGCAGACGAAAATGAAATTTGTGCATACTTTACGGCGGACCGTGAAGTGTCTGTGAGCGGGCTGAGAAAAACACTGTCTCAATCTTTGCCTGACTATATGGTTCCTGCACATTTGATTCAGATGGACAGCCTGCCGCTCACGCCAAACGGAAAAATCAACAAAAAAGAACTGCCTGCGCCTCAATCAGAAACCGCGCAGCCGGAGTACGCAGCACCAGAAACAGAGAGTGAAAAGAAATTAGCGGAGATCTGGGAAGGGATACTCGGCGTCAAAGCAGGCGTTACCGATAACTTCTTTATGATCGGCGGTCATTCTTTGAAAGCGATGATGATGACGGCGAAAATCCAGGAGCATTTTCATAAGGAAGTACCGATTAAAGTGCTTTTTGAAAAGCCGACCATTCAAGAACTGGCGCTGTATTTGGAAGAGAACGAAAGCAAGGAGGAGCAGACGTTTGAACCGATCAAGCAAGCACCTTATCAGCAGCATTATCCTGTATCCCCGGCCCAGCGGAGAATGTATATCCTCAATCAGCTTGGACAAGCAAACACAAGCTACAACGTCCCCGCTGTACTTTTGCTGGAGGGAGAAGTAGATAGAGACCGGCTTGAAAATGCGATTCAGCAATTAATCAACCGGCACGAAATCCTCCGGACATCGTTTGACATGATCGATGGAGAAGTTGTACAAACCGTTCATAAAAACGTATCGTTCCAGCTGGAGGCTGCCAAGGGATGGGAAGAAGACGCGGAGGAAATGATCAAAGCGTTCATTCAGCCGTTTGAACTAAACCGCGCGCCGCTCGTCCGTTCGAAGCTTGTCCAGCTTGAGGAAGAACGCCACCTGCTGCTCATTGATATGCACCATATCATCACTGACGGCAGTTCAACAGGCATTCTGATCGGTGATCTCGCCAAAATATATCAAGGCGCTGATCTTGAGCTGCCGCAGATTCACTATAAAGATTACGCTGTTTGGCACAAAGAACATGCTGATCATCAAAAAGATGAAGCATACTGGCTCGAAACCTTTAAAGGCGAGCTGCCGATTCTTGATCTACCGGCGGATTTCGAACGGCCTGCTGAACGGAGCTTTGCGGGAGAGCGCGTAATGTTCGGGCTCGATAAGCAAAGCACGGCTCAAATCAAATCACTCTTGGCAGAAACGGATACGACAATGTACATGTTTTTGCTGGCAGCATTCAATGTACTCCTTTCTAAGTACGCGTCACAGGATGATATCATTGTCGGCTCGCCGACAGCGGGAAGAACACATCCTGATCTGCAAGGTGTGCCGGGCATGTTTGTCAACACGATGGCACTAAGAACGGCTCCTGCGGGAGATAAAACCTTTGCGCAATTCCTGGAAGAGGTCAAAACAGCCAGCCTTCAAGCATTCGAGCACCAGAGCTATCCGCTTGAGGAGCTGATTGAAAAGCTTCCGCTTACAAGGGACACAAGCCGAAGTCCGCTGTTCAGCGTGATGTTCAACATGCAGAACATGGAGATTCCTTCATTGAGATTAGGAGATTTGAAGATTTCTTCGTATTCCATGCTTCATCACGTGGCGAAATTCGATCTCTCCTTGGAAGCGGTCGAGCGTGAAGAGGATATCGGCCTAAGCTTTGACTATGCGACTGCTCTGTTTAAGGACGAAACCATCCGCCGCTGGAGCAGCCACTTTGTCAATATCATCAAAGCGGCCGCGGCTAATCCGAACGTTCGGCTGTCTGATGTAGACTTGCTTTCACCAGCAGAAACGGCTGCTTTGCTTGAAGAAAGACATATAACTCAAATTACTGAAGCAACCTTTGCAGCACTTTTCGAAAAACAGGCCCAGCAAACACCTGATCATCCTGCAGTGATATCTGGCGGAAATCTGCTGACCTATCGCGAGCTTGATGAACAGGCGAACCAGCTGGCGCATCATCTTCGTGCGCAAGGGGCAGGAAGTGAAGACATCGTCGCGATTGTCATGGATCGGTCAGCTGAGGTTATGGTATCGATTCTCGGTGTCATGAAGTCGGGTGCGGCTTTCCTTCCGATTGATCCTGATACGCCTGAAGAACGAATCCGCTATTCATTAGAGGACAGCCGAGCGAGAATTACGGTCGTGAACGAAAGAAATATGACGGCCATTGGGCAATATGAAGGAACAATCGTCAACCTTGATGACGCAGCATGGAGAAATGAAAGCAAGGAGCGCCCATCACCGATTTCCGGATCTCGTAATCTTGCATACGTCATTTATACGTCGGGTACGACCGGGAAGCCGAAGGGGGTGCAGATCGAGCATCGCAATCTGACAAACTATGTTTCTTGGTTTAATCATGAGGCGGGCCTGACGGAAACCGATAAGTCTGTTTTGCTTTCGTCTTACGCATTCGACCTGGGCTATACGAGCATGTTCCCTGTTCTTCTGGCAGGGGGCGAGCTCCACCTCGTGCCGAAGGAAACCTATACGGCACCGGATGAAATTGGCCGTTATATCAAGGAACACGGGATCACATATATCAAACTGACACCGTCTCTGTTCCATACGATGGTGAACACGGCCAGCTTTACAAAAGAGCCAAACTTTGAATCCTTGCGCTTGATTGTCTTGGGAGGAGAAAAAATCATCCCGGCGGATGTTCTCGCCTTCCGCAAGGTGTATGGGCATACCGAATTTATCAATCACTACGGCCCGACTGAAACAACGATCGGCGCCATCGCCGGACGGGTTAATCTGTCTGAACCGGGCGCATTCGCGAAACGCCCGACAATCGGACAGCCGATTGCGAATGCCGGCGCGCTTGTCTTAAATGAGGCGTTAAAGCTTGTGCCTCAAGGAGCGAGCGGCCAGCTCTATATCACGGGGCAGGGGCTTGCGAGAGGATATCTCAACAGGCCTCAGCTGACAGCCGAGAGATTTGTAGAAAATCCATATTCACCGGGCAGCCTCATGTACAAAACCGGAGATGTCGTACGAAGACTTTCTGACGGTACGCTTGAATTTATCGGCCGGGCTGATGATCAGGTGAAAATCCGCGGCTACCGCATTGAGCCGAAAGAAATTGAAACGGTTATGCTCAGCCTCAGCGAAATTCATGAAGCGGTTGTGCTAGCGGTTTCCGAGGGCGGACTTCAAGAGCTTTGCGCGTATTATACGGCGGATCAAGACATTGAAAAAGCAACGCTCCGGAACCAGCTTTCACAAACACTGCCGTCTCATATGATTCCTGCTTTCTTTGTGCAGGTGGACGCGATTCCGCTGACGGCAAACGGGAAAACCGACAGAAACGCATTGCCGAAGCCGAACGCGGCACAATCCGGACGCAAGGCCTCAGCCGCACCGGAAACAGCGCTTGAAGAGAGCCTATGCCGCATTTGGCAGAAAACGCTTGGCATAGAAGCGATCGGCATCGACGACAATTTCTTCGATTTAGGCGGCCATTCATTAAAAGGAATGATGCTCATCGCCAACATTCAGGCCGAATTGGAGAAAACCGTACCGCTTAAAGCACTGTTCGAGAAGCCGACTGTTCGCCAGCTTGCGGCTTATATGGAGGCATCGGCAGTTTCAGGCGGCCATCATGTGCTCAAACCGGCTGACAAACAGGATATGTACCCATTGTCATCCGCGCAGAAACGGATGTATGTACTGAATCAGCTTGACCGGCAGACGATCAGCTACAACATGCCATCTGTCCTTCTGATGGAAGGCGAGCTTGATATTTCACGTCTGCGCGGCTCACTGAATCAGCTTGTGAACCGGCACGAGTCATTGCGCACATCATTTATAGAAGCCAATGGTGAGCCTGTTCAGCGCATTATTGAGGAGGCGGTGATTGATCTTCATGTGTTTGAAGCGGAAGAAGACGAAGCGGAACAAAAGATCAAGGAATTTATCCGGCCATTCGACCTAAACAATGCGCCGCTCATTCGTGCGGCTTTGCTTCGAATAGAAGCGAAGAAACACTTGCTGCTTTTGGATATGCATCACATCATCGCTGACGGCGTATCAAGAGGCATTTTTGTAAAAGAATTGGCGCTGCTTTACAAAGGAGAACAGCTTCCGGAGCCGGCGCTTCATTATAAGGATTTCGCCGTTTGGCAAAATGAAGCTGCGCAAAAGGAACGGATGAAGGAGCATGAGGCGTACTGGCTCTCGGTTCTTTCAGGCGAGCTGCCGGAGCTTGATCTTCCGCTCGATTACGCCCGTCCGCCTGTGCAAAGCTTTAAAGGAGACACGGTCCGTTTCCGTACGGGAAGCGAGACGGCAAAGGCGGTAGAGAAACTGCTTGCAGAAACCGGAACGACCTTGCACATGGTGCTTCACGCTGTTTTCCACATCTTTTTAAGCAAAATTTCCGGACAGCGGGATATCATCATCGGCTCCGTCACTGCCGGCCGGATGAATGCCGATGTCCAAGACATGCCGGGGATGTTTGTCAATACGCTTGCCTTAAGAATGGAAGCGGAAGAACAGCAAACCTTTGCAGAGCTTCTGGAGAAAGCGAAGCAGACGAACCTGTCAGCGCTTGAACATCAGGAATATCCGTTTGAGGACTTGGTCAATCAGCTTGATCTTCCTCGGGATATGAGCCGAAATCCATTGTTTAACGTAATGGTGACGACAGAAAATCCTGATAAAGAACAGCTTACATTGCAGAACCTAAGCATTTCACCTTATGAGGCCCATCAGGGAACGTCTAAGTTTGATCTGACATTAGGCGGATTCACTGATGAAAACGGCATCGGCCTGCAGCTTGAATATGCTACTGATCTGTTCTCAAGAGAGACGGCTGAGAAATGGAGCGAATACGTTCTCCGTTTACTAAAGGCTGTTGCGGAAAATCCGAACCAGCCGCTTGCCAGCCTGTCAATCGTCACGGAAACAGAAAAACAAACGCTTCTCGATGCATGGAAGGGCAAAACGCTCCCTGTGCCGACAGACAAAACCGTTCATCAGCTATTCGAAGAGACCGCTCAGCGCCACAAAGACCGCCCGGCTGTCACATTCAACGGACAATCATGGACGTACGGGGAGCTGAATGCGAAGGCAAACCGTCTTGCGCGGATTCTGATCGACTGCGGCATCAGCGCGGATGAGCGCGTCGGCGTCCTCACGAAGCCGTCGCTTGAAATGTCCGCTGCGGTGCTCGGCGTCTTAAAGGCGGGGGCGGCGTTTGTGCCGATTGATCCTGACTATCCGGATCAGAGGATTGACTATATTTTACAAGACAGCGGCGCGAAGCTTCTCTTGAAACAGGAAGGTATTTCAGTTCCGGATAGCTTCTCAGGAGACGTCATTCTTCTCGACGGGGATCGCACGATTCTAAGCCTGCCGCTTGATGAAAATGATGAGGGAAATCCAGAGGCGGATACAAACGCGGAGAACCTCGCGTACATGATTTACACGTCTGGAACGACCGGACAGCCGAAGGGTGTCATGGTTGAGCACCATGCGCTTGTGAACCTGTGCTTCTGGCACCACGACGCGTTCAGCATGACAGAGGAGGACCGCAGTGCGAAATACGCGGGCTTTGGATTCGATGCCTCCATTTGGGAGATGTTCCCGACCTGGACAATCGGCGCCGAGCTTCACGTCATTGATGAAGAAATCCGCCTCGATATCGTCCGCCTGAACGACTATTTCGAAACGCACGGCGTGACGATTACCTTCCTGCCGACGCAGCTGGCGGAACAGTTCATGGAGCTTGAGAACACATCACTACGTGTCCTCTTGACTGGAGGAGACAAGCTGAAGCGTGCGGTCAAACAGCCGTACACGCTCGTCAACAACTACGGGCCGACAGAAAACACAGTCGTTGCCACAAGCACAGAAATCAATCCGGAGGAAGGCTCGCTTTCCATCGGGCAGGCGATCGCCAATACGAGAGTGTACATTCTCGGCGAGGGCAATCAGGTGCAGCCGGAAGGCGTAGCCGGAGAGCTTTGCGTGGCGGGACGCGGCCTGGCGCGCGGCTATCTGAATCGAGAAGATGAAACCGCGAAGCGGTTTGTCGCTGATCCGTTTGTCCCGGGTGAACGCATGTACCGCACCGGCGATTTGGTGAAATGGGTGAACGGTGGCATCGAATACATCGGCCGGATCGACCAGCAGGTCAAGGTCCGCGGCTACCGGATCGAGCTCTCAGAAATCGAAGTCCAGCTCGCCCAGCTTTCTGAGGTACAGGATGCGGCGGTGACAGCTGTCAAAGATAAAGGCGGCAATACAGCGATCGCGGCGTATGTGACACCGGAAACAGCTGACATAGAAGCATTAAAGTCTTCGCTTAAAGAAACCCTGCCGGACTACATGATCCCGGCGTTCTGGGTGACGCTGAACGAGCTTCCAGTTACGGCAAACGGAAAGGTTGACCGCAAAGCGTTGCCGGAGCCGGACATCGAAGCGGGAAGCGGAGAATACAAAGCGCCGGCAACGGATATGGAAGAGCTGCTTGCAGGCATCTGGCAGGATGTGCTCGGCATTCCGGAGATCGGTGTCAGTGACAATTTCTTCTCGCTTGGCGGAGATTCCATCAAAGGAATCCAAATGGCGAGCCGCTTGAACCAGCACGGCTGGAAGCTGGAAATGAAAGACCTCTTCCAGCACCCGACGATCGAAGAGCTCACCCAATACGTGGAGCGTGCCGAAGGCAAACAGGCGGACCAAGGCCCAGTGGAGGGCGAAGTCATCCTGACACCGATTCAGCGCTGGTTCTTTGAAAAGAACTTCACGAACAAGCACCATTGGAACCAATCAGTGATGCTTCACGCCAAAAAAGGATTTGATCCTGAACGGGTGGAGAAAACGTTGCAGGCGCTGATCGAGCACCATGATGCACTCCGTATGGTCTATCGCGAGGAAAACGGAAACATCCTTCAAGCGTATAAATCTATCAGCGAAAGCAAAGTCAGCTTCGAAATCGTGGATCTGTATGGCTCCGATGAAAACATGCTGAAAAGCCAGATCAAGATTCTCGCGAACAGGCTGCAAAGCAGTCTCGATCTGCAAAACGGACCGCTTCTCAAGGCGGAGCAATACCGTACGGAAGCTGGCGACCACCTGCTCATCGCTGTACACCATCTCGTGGTCGACGGCGTGTCATGGCGGATTTTGCTTGAAGATTTTGCTTCAGGCTACATGCAGGCTGAGAAAGAAGGGAACATTGTCTTCCCGCAAAAAACAAATTCCTTCAAGGATTGGGCGGAAGAACTGGCGGCATTCAGTCAATCAGCGCATCTTTTACAGCAGGCTGAATACTGGGCGCAAATTGACGCTGAACAGGTTTCTCCTGTGCCGAAGGATTATGAAACAGTGCAGCGGATGGTCAAACATACATCATCTGTCCTCTGTGAATTAACGGAAGAAGACACCAAACATCTCTTAACGGATGTTCATCAGCCATATGGAACTGAAATCAATGATATTCTTCTCAGCGCGCTCGGTCTAACAATGAAAGAATGGACAGACGGTACCAAAATCGGCATTAATCTGGAGGGACACGGACGGGAGGACATCATTCCGAATGTGAATATCTCCAGAACGGTCGGCTGGTTTACGGCACAATATCCTGTTGTGCTCGACATGTCTGAAGCAGATGCCTCAGCCGTGATCAAATCAGTCAAAGAAAATCTGCGCCGCATTCCGGATAAAGGTGTTGGCTACGGCATTCTCCGTTATGTCACAGAAACAGCGGATACAAAGGGCTTCACGCCAGAAATCAGCTTTAACTATTTGGGCCAATTCGACAGTGAAGTAAAAACCGACTTCTTTGAGCCGTCCGCTTTCGATATGGGGCGCCAAGTAAGCGAGGAATCAGAAGCGCTGTACGCTTTAAGCTTCAGCGGCATGATCAGGAACGGCCGATTTGTGCTTTCCTGCTCCTACAATGAGAAGGAGTTTGAAAGAGCTACGGTCGAGGAGCAAATGGAACGGTTTAAAGAAAACCTCCTGATGCTGATCCGCCATTGTACGGAAAAAGAGGACAAGGAATTCACGCCGAGCGACTTCAGCGCCGAAGACCTTGAAATGGACGAGATGGGCGATATCTTTGACATGCTTGAGGAGAATTTAAAATAAAACGCAAGGGAATTACAGAAGGCGGGAGCGAAGCATATGAGTCAATTTAGCAAGGATCAGGTTCAAGATATGTATTACCTATCGCCGATGCAGGAAGGGATGATGTTTCATACCATCCTGAATCCCGGCCAGAGCTTTTACCTTGAACAAATCACGATGAAAGTAAAAGGCAGCTTGAATATCAAATGCCTTGAAGAAAGCATGAATGTGATCATGGACCGGTACGATGTATTTCGTACCGTGTTCATTCACGAAAAAGTAAAAAGACCTGTCCAAGTCGTATTGAAAAAAAGGCAGTTTCATATAGAAGAAATCGATCTGACACACTTAACGGGCAGCGAGCAAACAGCCAAAATCAATGAATACAAAGAACAAGATAAGATCAAGGGATTTGATTTGACGCGGGATATCCCAATGCGGGCAGTCATTTTCAAAAAAGCTGATGAAAGCTTTGAATGGGTGTGGAGCTACCACCACATTATTTTGGACGGATGGTGCTTTGGCATCGTCGTGCAGGATCTGTTTAAAGTATACAATGCCCTGCGCGAACAAAAGCCGTACAGTCTGCCCCCTGTCAAACCGTATAAAGACTACATCAAGTGGCTTGAAAAGCAGGATAAACAAGCATCACTGCGTTATTGGCGCGAGTACTTAGAGGATTTTGAAGGACAGACGACGTTTGCGGAGCAAAGAAAGAAACAGAAGGGCCAATACGAGCCGAAAGAGCTGCTCTTCTCACTGCCGAAGGCGGAAACAAAGGCCTTTACCGAGCTTGCAAAATCGCAGCATACCACTTTGAGTACGGCGCTCCAGGCAGTCTGGAGCGTATTGATCAGCCGCTATCAGCAGTCTGGCGATTTGACCTTCGGGACAGTCGTTTCCGGGCGTCCTGCGGAAATCAAAAACGTTGAACATATGGTCGGGCTGTTTATCAACGTTGTCCCAAGACGGGTGAAACTGTCTGAGGATATCACATTTAACGGTTTGCTCAAGCAGCTGCAGGAGCAATCGCTTCAGTCTGAGCCGCATCAATATGTGCCGCTCTATGACATCCAAAGCCAAGCCGATCAGCCGAAACTGATTGACCACATCATTGTCTTTGAGAATTATCCGCTTCAGGATGCAAAAAATGAAGAAAACAGTGAAAACGGCTTTGATATGGAGGATGTACATGTTTTTGAGAAGTCGAATTATGATCTCAATCTAATGGCTTCCCCAGGGGATGAGATGCTGATTAAGCTTGCCTATAATGAGAATGTGTTTGATGAAGCGTTTATCCTGCGCTTGAAATCTCAGCTTCTCACAGCGATTCAGCAGCTCATTGAGAAGCCGGATCACCCTGTAAACACAATCAACCTCGTTGACGACAAGGAGAGAGAGTTTTTGCTTACCGGCTTAAACCCGCCGGCTCAAACTCATGAGGCAAAGCCTCTGACGGAATGGTTCAAGGAAGCGGTGAACGTTAATCCTGATGCACCGGCGCTCAAGTATTCCGGACAGACTCTTTCCTATCGCGAATTAGATGAGGAAGCGAACCGCCTTGCACGCCGTTTGCAAAAGCATGGCGCGGGCAAAGGCTCCGTTGTAGCTTTGTACACGAAGCGTTCGCTTGAACTGGTGATCGGCATTCTCGGTGTATTAAAAGCGGGAGCGGCCTATCTGCCGATTGATCCGAAGCTGCCGGAGGAACGAATCTCGTATATGCTGACTGACAGCGCCGCAGCCTGTCTGCTGACACATCAGGAGATGAAAGAAAAAGCGGCTCAGCTGCCGTATACAGGAACAACGCTCTTCATCGATGATCAAACACGGTTTGCAGAACAGGCAAGCGATCCTGCAGTCGCGATTGAACCCGACGATCCGGCATATATCATGTACACGTCCGGTACAACCGGAAAGCCGAAAGGCAATATCACCACTCATGCCAATATTCAAGGATTGGTCAAGCATGTAGACTACATGGCATTTTGCGAAAAAGATACGTTCTTATCTGTTTCGAATTACGCCTTTGACGCATTTACCTTTGATTTCTACGCTTCAATACTGAATGCGGCACGGCTCATTATCGCAGATGAACATACGCTGCTTGATACAGAACGTCTAACCGATCTGATTCATCAAGAGAATGTCAATGTCATGTTTGCGACAACTGCACTATTTAATCTTCTCACAGATGCGGGAGAGGATTGGATGAAGGGGCTTCGCTGCGTGTTATTCGGCGGAGAGCGCGCGTCTGTGCCTCACGTCAGAAAAGCGCTGCGAATCATGGGGCCGGGCAAGCTGATTAACTGCTACGGGCCGACTGAGGGAACGGTGTTTGCCACAGCTCACGTCGTACATGATATTCCGGATTCCATCTCCTCATTGCCGATTGGAAAGCCGATTAGTAATGCCAGTGTTTATATTCTCAACGAGCAAAACCAGCTCCAGCCATTCGGAGCGGTCGGTGAACTGTGCATCAGCGGAATGGGTGTGTCAAAAGGGTATGTAAACCGCCATGACCTGACGAAGCAAAAGTTTATTACGAACCCGTTCAAGCCGGGAAAAATGCTTTACCGTACAGGGGATTTAGCACGCTGGCTGCCGGATGGAACAATTGAATACGCCGGCCGTATTGACGACCAGGTCAAAATACGCGGACACCGGATTGAGCTTGAAGAAATCGAAAAGCAGCTGCAGGAATATCCGGGTGTGAAAGATGCGGTTGTTGTTGCAGACCGCCATGAGTCTGGCGATGCATCAATCAACGCCTACCTCGTGAACAGGACGCAGCTTTCAGCTGCAGACATAAAGACACACCTGAAAAAACAGCTTCCTGCTTACATGGTGCCGCAAACCTTTACTTTCATGGACGAGCTTCCTTTAACGACAAACGGGAAGGTCAATAAACGGCTGCTGCCAAAACCGGATCAGGATCAGCTGGCGGAAGAATGGATCGGGCCCCGCGACGAGACGGAAGAAATGATCGCACAAATCTGGTCCGAGATTCTCGGCAGACAGCAAGTCGGCATTCATGACGATTTCTTTGCGCTTGGCGGGCACTCCTTAAAGGCAATGACCGCCGCTTCCCGCATCAAGAAAGAGCTCGCGATTGATCTCCCGGTAAAACTTTTGTTTGAAGCGCCGACGATCGCCGGCATTTCAGCGTATCTGAAAAACGGGGGCTCAGATGGATTGCAGGATGTAACGATAATGAATCCCGATCAGGATCAGATCATTTTCGCATTCCCGCCGGTCTTGGGCTATGGCCTCATGTACCAAAACCTGGCCAGCCGCCTGCCGACATACAAGCTGTGCGCCTTTGATTTCATTGAGGAGGAAAACCGGCTTGACTGCTATGCGGATTTGATTCAGAAGCTTCAGCCGGAAGGGTCTTTGACACTGTTCGGGTATTCAGCGGGGTGCAGCCTGGCGTTTGAAGCTGCCAAAAAGCTTGAGGAACAAGGACGCATTGTTCAGCGGATCATCATGGTGGATTCCTATAAAAAACAAGGTGTCAGTGATCTGGACGGACGCACGGTTGAGAGTGATGTTGAAGCGTTGATGAATGTCAACCGGGACAATGAAGCGCTCAACAGCGAAGCCGTCAAACAAGGCCTCAAGCAAAAAACACACGCTTTCTATTCATACTACGTCAACCTGATCAGCACAGGCCAGGTGAAAGCGGATATTGATCTGCTGACTTCTGGCGTTGATTTTGACATGCCGGAATGGCTTGCATCGTGGGAAGAGGCAACAACAGGTGCTTACCGTGTGAAAAGAGGCTTCGGAACACACGCTGAAATGCTGCAGGGCGAAACGCTAGATAGGAATGCTGGGATTTTGCTCGAATTTCTTAATACACAAATCGTAACGGTTTCTTAAATGAAGTGATGAAAGGAGGAGACGGCCATGAGCCAACTCTTCAAATCATTTGATGCGTCGGAAAAAACGCAGCTCATCTGTTTTCCGTTTGCGGGCGGATACTCAGCGTCGTTTCGCCCTCTCCATGCTTTTTTGCAGGGGGAGTGTGAGATGCTCGCTGCCGAGCCGCCGGGACACGGCACGAATCAAACGTCAGCCATTGAGGATCTCGAAGAGCTGACCGATTTGTACAAGCAAGAATTGAACCTTCGTCCTGATCGGCCGTTTGTGCTGTTCGGACACAGTATGGGCGGAATGATCACCTTCAGGCTGGCGCAAAAGCTGGAGCGTGAAGGTATCATTCCGCAGGCAGTTATCATTTCTGCGATACAGCCGCCGCATATTCAGCGGAAGAAAGTGTCTCATCTGCCTGATGATCAGTTTCTCGATCATATTATTCAATTAGGCGGAATGCCCGCGGAGCTCGTTGAAAATAAGGAGGTCATGTCCTTTTTCCTGCCTTCCTTCAGATCAGATTACCGGGCTCTTGAACAATTTGAGCTTCACGATGTGACCCCGATCCAATCGCCTGTTCATGTCTTTAACGGGCTTGATGATGAAAAATGCATTCGGGATGCGGAAGGCTGGAAGAAGTGGGCGAAAGACATCACATTCCATGAATTTGCCGGCGGACACATGTTTTTGCTGTCACATACGGAAGAAGTGGCAGAACGGATTTTTGCGATATTGAATCAGCATCCAATCATTCAATCGTGATCAAAAGCGGACAGCGCCTGCTGTTCCGCTTTTTTGTTGAGTGGCAATTTTTACATGATATAATAGTCGCAATACTCAAACAAAGGCAGGTCGAAACATGCGCGCGTCTCCTATGATGAAATGGTTTGTATTGCTGTTTACGTTTGTTTTTGCCATCGGATTGAACTCATTCAGAAATTCCTTTCAATTTTTTATGCTGCCAATGGCGGATACCTTCCATGCCGACAGGTCGCTGATCTCGGTTTCTGTCAGCATTTTTATGATTACAACGGGTATCGTTCAGTTTTTTGTCGGTTTTTTTATTGACCGGTTCAGCGTCAGAAAGATTATGGCGCTTGGAGCTGTTTGTATCAGCGCAAGCTATTTGGTGCTTCCGTATTCACCGAATGTTCATGTGTTTTCTGCCATTTACGGCGTGCTCGGCGGAATCGGCTATTCCTGTGCGGTCGGCGTGACGACCCAGTATTTCATTAGCCGCTGGTTCGACACGCACAAAGGCCTGGCGCTCGCTATTTTGACCAATGCCAACTCAGCGGGCCTGCTGCTGCTCTCGCCCATTTGGGCCGCGGCTCCGTATCATGCCGGCTGGCAAAACACCTATACGATATTGGGCATCGTTATGGCGGCTGTTCTGCTGCCGCTCCTCGTCTTCGGGATGAAGCACCCGCCGCAAGCGCAAGCGCAGTCTGTAAAAAAGTCTTATGACTGGCGGGGATTTTGGAACGTGATAAAGCAGTCCCGCCTCATTCATATCCTGTACTTTGGCGTGTTTACATGCGGATTTACAATGGGGATCATTGATGCTCATCTCGTTCCGATGCTGAAGGATGCGCATGTCTCTCATGTCAACGGAATGATGGCCGCGTTCGGGGCGTTTATCATCATTGGCGGATTATTGGCGGGCTGGCTGTCAGATCTCCTCGGCAGCAGAAGCGTGATGCTATCCATCTTATTTTTCATTCGGCTGCTCAGTCTGATTTGCCTGCTCATTCCCATTCTCGGAATCCATCACAGCGAACTTTGGTACTTCGGTTTTATCCTGTTATTCGGACTCAGTTACACAGGCGTGATCCCGCTGACCGCGGCGTCTATTTCAGAAAGCTATCAAACAGGATTAATCGGCTCGCTGTTAGGCATCAATTTCTTTATCCATCAGATCGCCGGTGCTCTCAGTGTGTATGCGGGCGGTTTGTTTTATGACATGACTCATAATTATCTGCTGATTGTTGTGGTTTGTGTGGTGCTTGTCGGTTTATCAGCTTTATTGGAGCTGGTGCCATTCAAAAACATTCATTTTCAACACAAAGAGAGAATTGACATTTAATAAAAAAAGAGGGGACACCCCTCTTTTTAAGATTGCAACTTTACTTTTTTGGCGGGCACATGTTCTTTCACAAGCTGTCTGAACGAGTGCCGCTCATTTTCGAATTTGAAAAAACGTTGAGGTATCAAAATCAGCTGGTGACTGGAGGTTTTTATGGAGAATAAGTGTCTATATTCTGCCGCTCCCTTTATTTCATTCCATTCAAACAAGGTATCATAGTTTTTGGATTGAATTTGAATGCCTTGCCGATTAATGGTATATGTCCTTTTGCGTTTTAACCGCTCACTGTTCTTATAGCCGGTACGCAGCCGCAGATATAAAAAGGCAGTGAAGATCAGTGTGAAGATCAGAGATACAACTGCTATGAAAATACCATTATAAATCAATTCTAATGTTTCGTTGTTATAAACGGTAAACGGAAATCCATATACGGAATACACCAATGCAGATAGGAGAAAAATATAAATATAACAAATCACCGCCGCTTTTCTTTGCCGGTATATAAAGTAATATCTCATATCTCGTAATGAAATGGCTCCCTCTAGGAAGACGCTATGTTGAATCATTCTTACAATGCACCTCAAATATATTTTCCTTCAACCCTAACATAAATTTTCATTTGTTCATAGAAATGGTTCCTTTTTGATGTTTCTTCTTTTTCTGCAGATTAATATTGCTCCCCAGCACGCCAATAATAATACAAACGGCACCGGCAAGATGATACCAGGCCAGGCTTTCGTTTAGAATCACGACTCCTGCAATCATCGTCACGATGGTGGAGACATGATTAAAAGCGCTCATTTTAAACGCCTCAATCCGAGACAGCGTATAGTTGGACAGAAATGAAGTGACGAGTGAAGACAGCACACCCAAATACACAATGGCGAGAACAAAGCCGGGTTCCCGGAATGGCTGAAAATAAGTGCCGGCAGTTCCAGCCGTGCCGTGGCGCACAAGGGCGATGGCGTTGAAGGCGACAAAGCCGATCGCTGACATGATGTAGGTGAGCTCGGTCAGCTTGAACCGCTGTGTCATTTTTCTGGCAGCGGTATTGTACATCGCGGAGGACAAGGCGGACAGCAGGATCAGCAAAGATCCTTTTAAGCTGGCAGATTCCACGTCAACGCCCTTCATCACAAAAATAAACATGACGCCGGCAACGGATAAAACCGTGAAACCCTTCTGCGTCCACGTCGAGCGTTCCTTTAAAACATAAGAGGCGAAGACCATCGTGAAAATCGGAATGGCTGCCTGAATAATTCCCGCTTCAGAAGAGGACGAGTATACAAGGCCGAATGCCTGAAAGCTGAAAAACAACGCCGGATACAGCAGGGCGAGCGGCAAAATGGCAATGACGTCCTTTACACGGATTGATAGCTTTACCCAGCCGAATAAGACGGGTACAGTGGCCGCAGCAAACGCAATGGTGAACCGATACGCCAGAATATCAAACGGTTCGGCTGTTTGCAGTGCGATTTTTACGAATAGAAAGGATAAACCGATAATGAACGAATATAAGATAGCCGCCATATAAGCGGAGGCTTGCTGTTTTTTTAACATAATGGGTGGTGCTCCTTTACCTGAATTGCAGCGCCGGTCGCTTTATTTTATTGTATGGCTGTGACCAGAGCGGTACAATGAGAAAAACAATGAACTGTACCGGTACAAAACAGGGGGAGAAAGCATGGAGAAGTATATGAGCCTATTGACGAGAATAGAGGAGATGATGCAAAGCAGCGCCTATCAAGAAGGTGACAGGCTTCCGTCCATCCGTCAGCTGTCCGTCCGTTATCAAGTCAGCAAAAGCACAGTGATCCGCGCGCTGCAGGAGCTGGAAAAGCGTCACCTTATCTACTCCGTTCCGAAAAGCGGCTATTATATTGTGAAAAAGACGGGAAAAGCAAAAAGCGGACAGCAAGGCCCCATTGACTTTGCCACATCTGCGCCGGATCCCGATGTATTTCCGTATCTTGATTTTCAGCACTGCATCAACAAAGCGATTGATACATACAAAAACGATTTGTTTATTTATGGGACGCCAAAGGGGCTTCCATCACTCATCCGTGTACTCCGAAAGCTGCTCGCCAATCAGCAGGTATTTGCGGATGAACGGCATATTTTCATTACATCAGGTGTCCAGCAGGCGTTATCCCTGCTTTGTGCCATGCCGTTTCCAAATGGGAAAGAGAAGATTGCGATTGAACAGCCGGGCTATCATTTGATGATTGAACAGCTTGAAACGCTTGGGATACCCGCCATTGGAGTGAAAAGAACGGAGGAGGGGCTTGATATAGCCGAGATTGAGCGGCTGTTTCAGACAGAATCAATCAAATTTTTTTATACGATGCCGCGCTTCCATAACCCGCTAGGCTGTTCTTTATCAGAGCGTAATAAACAAGAGCTTGTGAGACTGGCAGAAACGTATGATGTCTATCTCGTTGAGGATGATTATCTCGGTGATCTGGAGGAAAATAAAAAGGCAGATCCGCTGTACGCATATGATCTGTCCTCGCATGTCATCTATCTGAAAAGCTTCTCGAAAATGATGTTCCCTGGCCTTCGCGTGGGGGCTGCTGTTTTGCCGGATGCGCTGATTGACACGTTTCACACGTACAAAAAGCTGAACGACATCGACTGCTCGATGATTTCTCAAGCGGCGTTGGAAATTTATCTGAAAAGCGGCATGTACGGCAGGCATAAGGAGAAGATCCGTGCTTCCTATAAGGAACGGTCACTAAGGCTTCATCAAGCCATCCAAACACATAGGCAGCTGGGGCGCGGCCGCTTCACGTTTTCCAGCGGGCAGGCACCCTGCATGCACACCCATCTGGTGCTTCCTCAGGATCTGCCGGCCTCAAGGGTGATTCAAAGGCTGAAAAAAAAAGGGGTTCTCCTTGAGGCGATAGACCGTCATTATTTATCAGATTATCCGAAAGAAAATCTATTAAAAATCAATATTTCCAATGTGAAAACGGAAGATATTGAACACGGCGTCAAGCTGCTGCTGAGCCACTTATAAAAGCGCTTCGTACGAAACCATTGTGATATCCTCGGGGAAATCAGGGTGCGCGGCGCATACGGCCATTTTGTAGCCGGGGTCCACCTCATAGGTTTTGATATAGCATGGTGTATGGCTGTCAGGAAGCTCAATAGATACTTGTCCGTCCTGATGCAGGCGCACTGAAAAGGAGTCAAGCGGAAGCGATAAGCCTTTGCCTTCCTGTTTGATAAAGCTTTCTTTCATTGACCATAGATGATAAAAATAGTCTGTCTGCTCGTCTTTGTTTTTGGCTAAAAGATCGCTGTACTCTGTTTTTGAAAAGAAACGTTTGGCGATCTCAAGGCTGATCGGTTTCGTTTTTTCAATATCGATGCCGATCGGCTGTGAATCAAACGCGCAAATGACCCAGCGGCCGGAGTGCGAAATGTTGAAATGGGCGTCAGGAAGATCAGGGATGCAGGGCTTCCCGTATTCCTGCGTGCTGAAGCGGATATCAGCTTTGTCCAGCTGATACTGCCCGCTGATGACTGAGCGAACGAGTACATCTCCCAGCAGGGTGCGGTGAGCATCTTCTTTATGGTAAAATCTCCGGCATTTCTCTCGTTTTTCAGGCGATATGAAAGACATGAACCGTTCAGTCTCTTCCTGTGAAAGCGGGCGGTCCATATAAATTCCGTAAATCTTCATTCTAGATCCTCCGTCTGCAAAAGATTGTCAAAACCATCCTATCATATTTTGTTTTACTTCGGAGTAAGATCCTCGATGATCTCATATACATAGGGGCTTTTTGGCGTATTGATTTTTTTCGTGTGGGTGACAGATACGATTGGAAGCTGTTCACCATTCTTCTGGAATACAGCAAGCCTTCCCGTAATGTGAACCCATTCGCCTTCCTTTACACCCGTTTTTTCTGTAAATGCGGCCGGTAGTCCGTAAACCGTAGCATCTGCAATACAGCAGGATATGCCAAAACGTCCAACGATATAGTGATCCAGCTGTTCATCAAAATAGACAAATCCTTTCATGTCGATCTCTTTTTCTGCATAATCTCCTGCATTCTCCAGCAGGAGATTGATGATTGGAACATAATACTTGTCTGAAATCGGAATGACATTCTTTCGCTCCAGCTCTCGGGCCAGGTCTTTTTCATAACCGCTTGGCAGTACCGCAGCCGCTCCTGCTTCATCAGAGGATTGCGTTTGAGTATCAGATTTCTTCTCTTCTGGGCTCTTGGTGCTGTTTGCTGAGAAGATTCTGTTCTGTGCCACTTCTTTTGTCAGCACGTGGTTAGGGAAAAGGAAACCGGAAACGATAGGAATCAGAAAAAAGCTGTACAGCCATGGGTGAGATGCAGAAGATGTTTGACTGCTTGCACATGCGCAGCAGCCGTGCGGACTGTCTTGTTTTCTCCATATAAATGACAGTATGCCAAGCGCAAAAGCAGCCACAATAAAGAACTTCGTAAACAAAAGCATACGTGGAGAAATGAAATGCAAAATGTGCCC
Organism: Bacillus sp. TSO22; assembly: GCF_020223595.1. Classification (NCBI taxonomy): domain Bacteria; kingdom Bacillati; phylum Bacillota; class Bacilli; order Caryophanales; family Bacillaceae; genus Bacillus; species Bacillus sp. TSO22. The sequence continues at coordinate 218,928 of NZ_JAHAWO010000014.1, read as the reverse complement.
TGTCAAATAAAGTTTTAATGCCATCAATGCAAAGCCGATTAATAGAAGCCCCCGTACAACAGCATCAAAAGAATACGTTTTATTTTCTTTCAACTCACTCATCCTTTATGCGGTAATCAAACCATATAGCCAAGCGATTGCAAGAACTGAAGCCGAAATGATAATAGAAAATACAAACACAAAGCGCTTTTTGAAAAATGAAGCATACACAAACGTATTTTTTAAATCTAACATCGGGCCGTACAGCATGAAGGAGAGAAGGGAAGCGTGAGAATAGGTGCCCGAAAACGTAGATGCTACAAATGCATCCGCATGTGAGCAAAGTGACAAGACAAATGCCAGTCCCATCATGACGGCGGAACCAGACAGGTCACTTGTACCCAGCTCAGCGAGAGCTCCGCGGTTTAAAAACGTTTGAAACAGGCTGGCGATAAATGCGCCCATTATCAAATAGCGGCCCATATCGAAAAATTCTTCAACAGCATGGGTGATGATAGGCTTCAAGCGTTTTCCATTCTGCTGCTTGAGACTGTGTTCCGGTAAAGCATCTGTTTTATGCGGTTTTAGCATGTTCTTGTTTCCGAATATCCAATATGTCATAAGCCCGGTTATGATACAGATGACGATGGCGAGTCCAATCCTCGCGTACACAAGCTCCAAATGCTTGCTGAAGGCATAGTAGGTGGAGAGGATGACAATCGGATTTAATATGGGGGCTCCGACTAAGATCACCGAGCCGACATGCAGAGGAAGCCCTTTTTGAATGAGTCGGCGCACCACCGGAATCACAGCACACTCACATACAGGGGAAAGAATACTGATGACGACAGCGGATCCTATGGCGCCATACGGATTCTTGACGATCCATTTGGTCATCCATTCATCAGAGACAAAAATTTCAATGCAAGAAGAAAAAAAGATGCCGAGCATGATAAATGGAATGGATTCAAGCAAAATACTCAGGAAAATGGTATTCACATTTAGCAGTGACTCCGGAATATGAAAAGAAAGCTTATTAGGTTCAAGCAGAATAAAACAATACAGTAAAAAGAAAAAGAGCAATATGCTGAAGGAGCGTCTTGCAAATTGTTGGAGAGCTTCCATTCATGATACCTTCCGTCCCTAGTATTTCTCTTTCATGAGATAGTATCAATCTATGAGACAAGCCTGCAGAACATGAATGAAAACAAAAAAACGGGCCATTGAACTGGTCCGTTTTTCTTTGATAAGAGCTTAGTGAAGTGGCGGAGTTGCTTTCACAGCGGCTGTCCGCCTTGCCACAGCATAATTCAGCAGCTGGATTGACTGCGGCAATGAAAAGCGCAATATGAGTCCGGTGAGGATAGCAGTCAAAATAGTACCTAAACCGATCGGACCGCCCATGCCCCATGCAGCAAACAAAATCGTTATTTCAATGCCGTTCCGCACCCATTGCACATTCCAGCCGGTTTTTTCTGATATCAGCATCATCAGCGAATCACGCGGCCCCGCGCCAAGGCCTGCTGATACATAAACACCGACGCCGTAGCCGATCAGCAGCACACCGAGCGAGAAGACGATGACGGATCCCGTGTAGGTGGAGGGGGCAGGCAGAAGAAAATTGAAAAAATCTATGAAAACACCTATGAGCACCATGTTCAGGATTGCGCCAATTTTTGGCCAAGCCCTCGTAAACAATGATGTTAATCCGACGATGAGCGCTCCAATAATGATGGACCACTGGCCGACGGTAAGCCCGAAGTGCTGAAACAGGCTGTAATGAAATGCATCCCACGGACTAATGCCGAGTGCTTTTCCTTCTATCGTCAGGGATACACCAAAAGCCAAAATGATCAAACCGGCAAAATAAAATGTCCAGCGCAGAACAAGTTCTTGCTTCACGTGAGGTCCCTTCTTTCGTAAAAATCAGTCGATTGTCATTGTAGCACATCTGACAAAAGGGCGGAATAGGCGAAAGGGGCTCAACAAAAAAACAGGGCCGCCGCAGGCGCCCTGTTTCAGCGTGTTGGCAAACCCTTGCATTCGTTGTCAGGCCTGCGCTTCGGTGCTCACGAATTTAACATTCGCTGTGCTCCAATGCTCGCCCTTCCTAGACTTCAAAGGTTTTCAATCACGCTGAAAATGACAAAATCCTAAAACGAAAATCGTTTTAGGATTTTGTCAACAATCTGAAACAGGGCGCTGACGCCCTGTTTTTCTTTTTACAACGGGTTCAAAATCCGGTTTAAGAACCGCTGTGTCCGTTCTTCTTTTGGTGCGGAGAAAATTTGCTCCGGCGGTCCCTGTTCCACGATGACGCCGCCGTCGATGAAGACGACTTCGTCCGCCACATCCTGGGCGAATTTGATTTCGTGGGTCACGACGACCATGGTCCAGCCTTCGTTGGCCAAATCCTTGATAACCTTCAGCACATCTCCGACAAGCTCGGGATCAAGCGCTGAGGTCGGTTCGTCAAACAGCATGAGCTCAGGCTGAATCGCCAATGCACGGGCGATGCCGACGCGCTGCTGCTGTCCGCCGGAAAGCTGGAACGGATATAAATCCATTTTGTCCTTCAATCCGACCTTATCAAGAAGCTGAATGGCTTCTTTTCTGACTTCCTCTTTGTTCCGTTTTTGCACCTGAACAGGGCCTTCCATCACATTTTCAAGCGCTGTGCGGTGCGGGAACAGGTGATACGCCTGAAACACCATGCCGGATTTCCGGCGAAGCTTTAGGATATCCGCCTGCTTCACCTTTTTGGAGAAATCGATGGAGAAATCATCAAATGCAAGCTCCCCGCGATTCGGAATCTCCAGCGCGTTCAGGCATCGGAGCAGCGTCGTTTTCCCTGAACCTGAAGGCCCAAGTATGGCGATGACTTTCCCTTTTTCAATCTTCATATCTATCTTTTTTAAAATTTCATTTTCACCGAATGATTTGTTTAATCCTTTAACGGTAAGCATACTCGGAACCTCCTTATTTGGCCACGTAGCGGTCAAGACGCCGTTCGATGACATGCTGGACGAGTGAAAGCAGGAAGCAGATAATCCAATAAATAAAGGCTGCTTCAATATAGATCACTAAAATCTGATCAAGATTCCGCGCGCCGATTTCCTGAGCTTTTCTGAACAGCTCAGCGACCAAAATCTGAGAGGCGAGGGATGTATCTTTGATCAGGCTGATAAAGGTATTGGATAATGGCGGGATCGACACACGAAACGCCTGCGGCAAAATCACGCGGAACAGCGTTTTCTGATGCGTCATGCCGATTGTATAGCCGGCTTCCCATTGCCCTTTCGGCACGGATAAAATAGATGCCCGAATGATTTCAGATGCATAGGCGCCGACGTTTAATGAAAAGGCGATAACTGCGCTTGGAAATGGATCTAATGTGACGTTAAAGGCCGGGAACAGATAGAAAATGATGAACAATTGAACGAGAAGAGGAGTGCCCCGTATCGCGGATACGTATACGCTGAACACCCATCTCAAAGGTCTCACTTTCGACATTCTGGCGAGCGCTGTAAGCAGCGCGATGATCATTCCAAATATAAAGGAAAGAATGGTAAGGGGAATCGTATAGTAGATTCCCCCTGAAAGTATCGGCCAGAATGACTGCTGCACCAGATCCCACGGGATCGCCGTGCCAAGCGTCAATGCCGGCAGATTATTTAGAAACATCTTCGCCGAACCATTTTTTAGAAATTTTAGAAAGAGTCCCGTCCTCTTTCATTTCTTTTAATGCTTTGTTGACTTGATCAACAACCTCGCCGCTTCCTTTGCGGAACGTGAAATATGTTGATTGCGGATCGCCTGTTTCAAACGCGATTTTCACGTTTTTGTTGCCTGATGTTTTTAAGTAGTTCAATACGGCAAGTTTATCGTTGTATGTCATATCGACGCGGCCTTGCTGGATCAATTGAAGGGATTGTGCCAAGCCTTCAACGCCTTCAACTTTCGCGCCCGCATCTGTAGCTAATTTGTTGTAGTTGCTTGTCAGTGATTGAGCTGATGTTTTTCCTTTTACATCTGCTTCTGACTTAATATCGTTGTTGTCTTTTTTCGTAACGACAACGGCTCTTGATGTTGTGTATTTATCTGAGAAATCATATTTGTCTTCACGATCTGTTTTTCCGACTTGGTTGGCAATGACGTCAAACCGTTTGGAATTCAGGCCGGCAAACATGCTGTCCCATTGAGTTTCTTTAAAATCGGCTTTCAGTCCTAGCCGTTTTGCGACTTCTGTGATGACTTCCACATCATAGCCAGTCAGCTTGTCAGTGTCTTTGTCGTGGTAAGTGAACGGTTCATATGTTCCTTCCGTACCGACTGTCAGGACACCTTTTTTCTTAATTGAAGCCCAAAGATCGCCGTCTTTGGCGGTATCTTTTGACTGATTGTCATTTCCTGCTCCGCAAGCTGCGAGAACTGCAATGCTTACGACCATGAATAAAGCCAATAATGCTTTTTTCATCTTATTCCCCACTTTTCTGGTTGATTTTATTGAAATAAAAAAATAGCTTACAAATCTAAAGGATAACTTTTTTTTAGTATGAGTCAAGTAATTGGTTTTCATAAGGCAAAATCTTTTAAAATAAATCCAAAAATTGCTGTACCGGTTTTGGCAAATAACTGTCCGTTCTCCACATGACAGCCGGTGTCATAATGAAGGGATTGTTTTCGATATGCACAGTGTGAACGTGGTTTCTCATATGAACGGGAATCATCGTGACGGGCAGAATGGACGCGCCAAATCCGGAAGAAACGAGACTGAGCAAAGTTGCGGAATCGTGGCATTCACAAACAATACGCGGCTCCAGATTCAAACGATGAAATTCATTCATGACCTGATTATAGACGCCTTTCCCGTTGACAGGCCGCAGCAGAATCAGCGGAAAGGAAGGAATGTCCTCCATTTTAATGGTGTCACCGCACGGATATCCGGCCTCTTCTGAAAGCACGAGCACACATGGAATGTCGTCAAGCTGTTTAAATTGGACTGTGTCGCTTTTGATCAATGTCGTCGTGACCGCCGCATCGATTTGACGGCTTTCCAGCAGCTCTAACAGCGTCGCAGGCTCATTCTCCCAAATATTAAAGGTGAGGTGCGGGTATCTCTCTTTGATCTGTGTTACTTTTTCAAGCATCAGAGCGGCACAATAAATCGTTGAACCCACGGCCAGTGTGCCTGCCACCTCCTCCTTCAGCTCTTGTACCTCGATGACGGCATCCTCAAACCTATGTAGAATCTCCTTAGCTCTTTTCAGAAAAACAGTTCCTTCATATGTAAGCGTCATTTGCTTTTTCTTATTCCGGTCAAACAAAACGACACCAAGCTCGTCCTCCAGCTGTTTCAGCTGCCTGCTTAAAGGCGGCTGCGCCATGTGGAGCTTTTTGGCGGCGGACGTGATTTTCTGTTCTTGGGCTATGGTAATGAAATATCGAAGCTGGCGAATGTCCAAAAGAAAGCGCCTCCTCACTATACCTTTTAGGTATTAAATATAGATTTAACAGATATTTTTCATATGGATATATCAGGAGTATGATGGAAATGAAAGCAGAATTCAAGTGTAAAGGAGGGGGCAAAGTGAAACTCGTTGTCGGAATGACAGGGGCAACAGGGGCCATTTTCGGGGTCAGGCTGCTGGAGTGGCTGAAGGCCGCCGGAGTGGAAACCCATCTCGTTGTGTCTCCTTGGGCTAACGTCACGATCAAACACGAAACAGGCTATACCTTAAAAGAAGTAGAACAACTAGCCACATACACATATTCGCATAAAGATCAGGCGGCAGCCATTTCAAGCGGTTCGTTTGATACCGATGGAATGATTGTTGCGCCGTGCAGCATGAAATCACTCGCAAGCATTCGCACCGGGATGGCTGATAATCTGCTGACACGTGCGGCGGATGTCATGCTCAAGGAGAGAAAAAAACTCGTCCTCTTAACGAGAGAAACGCCTTTGAACCAGATTCATCTCGAAAATATGCTAGCGCTTACGAAAATGGGCACCATCATTCTTCCTCCGATGCCGGCATTTTATAATCAACCGAGCAGCTTAGAGGAAATGGTCGACCATATTGTATTCAGAACATTGGACCAATTTGGCATTCGCCTTCCTGAAGCGAAACGCTGGAATGGGATTGAAAAACAAAAAGGAGGAGCTTGATCATGGCTTATCAAGATTTCAGAGGATTTCTCGCTGCCCTTGAAAAAGAAGGACAGCTGCTAACAGTGAATGAAGAGGTAAAGCCGGAGCCGGATTTAGGAGCCGCAGCAGGCGCAGCCAGCAATCTTGGCGATAAAAGCCCCGCGCTCTTATTTAACAACATTTACGGCTATCACAACGCACAAATTGCGATGAATGTGATCGGCTCTTGGCCGAACCATGCAATGATGCTGGGCATGCCAAAAGACACGCCGGTAAAAGAACAGTTTTTTGAATTCGCGAAGCGTTATGACCAGTTTCCGATGCCGGTCAAACGTGAGGAAACAGCGCCGTTTCATGAAAATGAAATCACAGAAGATATCAATTTGTTCGATATACTGCCTCTTTTCAGAATTAACCAAGGAGACGGCGGTTACTATTTAGACAAAGCATGTGTCATTTCCCGCGATCTTGAAGACCCTGACAACTTCGGCAAACAAAACGTCGGCATTTACAGAATGCAGGTCAAAGGAAAAGACCGCCTCGGCATTCAGCCTGTGCCGCAGCACGATATTGCGATCCATCTGCGCCAAGCCGAAGAACGCGGCATCAATCTTCCGGTCACCATTGCGCTCGGCTGTGAGCCGGTCATTACAACGGCGGCATCGACTCCCCTTCTTTATGATCAATCAGAATACGAAATGGCAGGCGCAATTCAAGGCGAACCATATCGCATCGTTAAATCAAAGCTGTCTGATCTTGATGTTCCATGGGGCGCTGAAGTTGTACTTGAAGGTGAAATCATTGCCGGAGAGCGTGAATATGAAGGCCCGTTCGGTGAATTCACAGGCCATTATTCTGGCGGACGCAGCATGCCGATCATCAAAATTAAACGCGTGTATCACAGAAACAATCCAATTTTCGAACATTTATACTTAGGCATGCCTTGGACAGAATGTGATTACATGATCGGCATCAATACTTGTGTGCCGCTTTATCAGCAGTTAAAAGAAGCATATCCGAATGAAATTGTGGCAGTAAACGCCATGTACACACACGGTTTGATCGCGATCGTTTCCACAAAAACACGCTATGGCGGATTTGCAAAAGCGGTCGGCATGCGCGCACTCACAACACCGCACGGACTCGGCTACTGCAAAATGGTCATTGTCGTTGACGAGGATGTCGATCCATTCAACCTGCCGCAGGTCATGTGGGCGCTTTCGACCAAAATGCATCCGAAGCACGATGCGGTTATCATTCCGGATTTATCTGTCCTGCCGCTTGACCCGGGATCTAACCCATCAGGAATCACTCACAAAATGATTCTTGACGCTACGACACCAGTTGCACCGGAAACAAGAGGCCATTATTCACAGCCGCTTGATTCCCCATTAACAACGAAAGAATGGGAACAAAAACTAATGGACTTAATGAATAAATAACGAAAGGATGATTCGATATGCATACATGTCCTCGATGCGACTCAAAAAAGGGAGAAGTCATGAGCAAATCGCCTGTAGAAGGCGCATGGGAAGTTTATCAGTGCCAAACATGCTTTTTTACATGGAGATCCTGTGAGCCGGAAAGCATTACAAATCCGGCGAAATACAACCCGGCGTTTAAAATCGATCCGAAGGAAACAGAAACAGCAATTGAAGTTCCGGCTGTGCCTGAACGAAAGGCCTGATCAGCGTGAATTGTATATCAGACCGTCTCTTTGAGCTGCTTGACGGGAAACGCCTGGAGGAGAAGCAGCATGAGGCTTTCGTTCTCCAAACGGTATCGGAGGACGGCTGGCCGCACGCCGCCATGATCAGCGCGGGAGAAATCATTGCTCTGAGCCGAACGGATATAAGAATCGCGCTTTGGAAAAACACAGCGACTGCCGCCAACATCCTTCGCACAGGGAAAGCGCAGTTTACGGCATGGTGGGAGGGAGCCGCTCATTATGTGAAGCTGCAATGCGAGCCTTTGCCGACTATGAAAGAAGCTGAATATGACAGAGACCGTTTTGCCTGCCGCATCGTTTCGGTGAAGGAGGACGTTGCGAAATATGCTGATTTGACTTCTGGTGTCCATATCCAGCTTCACAGCCCTGAAGAGGTGCTGAATAGATGGGATAAGACGCTTGAGGAATTGAAGCAATAATATCGAAAGTCTGACGCCATGCGTCAGGCTTTTATTTTTATATAATGAAAACAAAGGAGGCGAGAGAAATGGAACGTACGGGGATCTGTCACTCAGACGGTTTTGATTTATCATATCGAATCGAGGGAGAGGGCGCACCCATTCTTGTGATCGGGAGTGCGGTTTACTACCCGCGTCTTTTTTCCGAACACATCAAACAGAAATATCAATGGATATTTGTCGATCATAGGGGATTTGCTAAAATCAAGAGGGAACTGCGGGCAGAAGATTTGAGTCTTGATGCCGTCTTGGCCGATATTGAAAGGATGAGAACGTCTCTTCAGCTTGAAGATGTCGTCATCTTGGGCCATTCTGGGCACGCTTTTATGGCTTTAGAATATGCCAGGACATATCCTGAACATGTTCGGAAGGTTGCGCTTTTCAATACTGCACCTGATAACAGTGAAGAAAGACAGCGAAAAAGCGAAACGTTTTTCATGGAGACCGCCAGTCTCGAGAGAAAGAAACGCTTTGAAAAAGACATTGCGAATTTGCCGCGGGACATAGAGATTGATCCCGAAAGACGCTTCGTGCACATGTGTATTCGCGCTGAAGCGAAAAGCTTTTATCAAGAGCGTCCGCATGCTGCTGCTTTATGGGACGGTGTTTTCACGAATATGCCGATCATTGATGAATTATGGGGACATACATTTGCCCAGCTTGATCTTATTGAGCGGTTAGCTGACGTTCAAGTGCCGGTGTATATCGGCTTAGGCAGATATGATTATCTGGTTGCGCCTGTTACGCTGTGGGATGCTGTTGAGGGGTCATATCCCCATGTGGAGAAGGTTATTTTTGAGAAGAGCGGCCATCAGCCGATGCTGGAAGAACCGCAAGCCTTTGATCAAAGCTTCAGCAAATGGATGGACAAATAAAAAACAGCCCGCGATCAAAATCCGCGGGCTGTTTCTTATTATAAGACCCCTTTCATCGCGCGTTTGATAATCGGCGATAGCAGCAGGAGAATGCCGCCAAGTACGATTGATATCAAACCGATGGTGCCGAAGTACATTGTTTCAGGAATTTTATCAAACAATCCGGCTACTTGGGCATTGATCGCTTGGGCTGCTGCGTTAGTCAGAAACCACATACTCATTGTCTGTGCAGAGAATGCAGCTGGCGCCAGTTTCGTTGTTACGGATAAACCGACTGGAGACAGGCACAGCTCTCCAAGCACGACAAGCAGGAAGCTGAGGACGAGCCAAAGCGGGCTTACGAGTGCTTCTTTTCCTTGCATTGCAGGGAATACCATAATGATAAATGACAAGCCAGCTAGAATAATTCCGATTGAGAATTTAACTGGTGTGGACGGCTGGCGTTTGCCAAGCTTCATCCATAGCCACGCAAAAATTGGCGCAAAAATGACGATAAACAATGGGTTTAATGATTGGAACCAAGATGACTGAAGTTCAAATCCACCCAATGAAAGCCTTGTGCGTTCATCAGCGTATACCGCAAGAATGGTTGCTCCCTGTTCCTGAATGGCCCAGAACATGACAGCGGCGATAAACAAAGGAACGTAAGCGGCAAGACGAGATTTTTCTGTTTTGTCCGCTTTTTTGCTTGTAAACATGATAATGAAATAAACAATAGGAATCAAAATACCGAGAATACTTACAAGGTCGATGAACCGATTGATCGTCAGCACGCCTGTTCGTACAGCAATAATCGCCGCGATCGCTACAATGATAACCCCGATTCCGGTGCCGATCGCTGATTTTTTAGACAGCGGGTTCGGCACATTTGAACCTGCAATCCCGAGGTTTTTCTTTCTTGTCAGAGCAAATACGATAAGTCCGAGAAGCATTCCGACTGCGGCAGCTCCGAAGCCGAGATGGTAGTTGTACTTCTGTCCGAGTGTTCCGACAATTAACGGCGCGAGTAAACCACCGAGGTTGATCCCCATGTAGAAAATACTGAAACCTGAGTCGCGGCGTGTGTCTTCTTTCGTATAAAGATCTCCAACCACGCTGGAAACGTTTGGTTTTAATAAGCCTGTTCCGATAATAATAAGCGCCATGCTGATATAGAATGCTGTCGCGCTGCCCGGATAGGCGAGTGCAATGTGGCCGAACATAATGAATATGCCGCCGTAAAATACGGTGTTTGCGGTACCGAATACCCGGTCAGCGAGCCATCCGCCGATAATACTGGACATGTATACGAGAGATCCGTAAATTGACATAATGGCAACCGCTGTGCCTTTGTCAAAGCCGAGCCCTCCGTTTACTGTCTCTGTATACAAATAGTAAAGCAAGATTGCTCTCATTCCATAGTAAGAGAAACGCTCCCAAAATTCGGTGAAAAATAGCGTAAATAGTCCTCGCGGGTGACCAAAGAACCCTTTTTGCGGGACGCTTTTAATGATACTTTCGTTATCAATCGAAGCCATGTCAGCCAAACCCTTTCTTAAAAAAGTGTATTATAAAAATCATATTCTTATATAATACTTGTGTCAATATAATTTATACTCATTTCAAGAAGTTCCAGAATAGAAAAAATATAAACGTATGAAAATAGTGAATTTATACTGGTTTTTAGGACTTTTTTCGTGAGGTTTTCTTACAAAACTATTCCTTTATATTTTTTTAATAAAATTTTAGAGAAATGTACAAGCGGATCGGGCCTTTGTGAGTATCATGATACTAATCATGGAGAAGGAGGCTCGCAATTGGCTGAATTCATATTAAATGCGGCGGATTTTGGTATTTCAGGAGATGGTAAAACGGATTCAACAGAATTGATTAATCAGTGCCTCAGTACGGCTGTTTCGAAAGGATATCATACTGTCTGGTTCCCAAAAGGGACATATTTAATAGACGGGACACTTGGAGGAGATTCCAATCAAAAGTTTCGAAACGCCGGAATTATTGTTCCCGGCAACCTTGAGATTATGATGGACCCAGAGTGCATCATCAAAGTCATTCCGAACAGTTCGTGGGGGTATTCCGCATTTTATGTAGGCAGGCAAGAGAATATAACCATTTCCGGGGGACAAATTATCGGCGAGCGGGATAAACATACGTATGCGTCCGCGGGGATAAGGTCAACCCATGAATGGGGCTTCGGCATTTGCATTGAAGGATGCTCGAATGTTGTCATTGATGATGTCAAAATTTCTGATTTCACCGGGGACGGGATTATTGTCAGTCCGTTAGGCTTAAAAACATCTAATAATTATCGAACGTCAGAGCATATTACCATCCGCCGCTGTGAGGTTCGGCGGTCGAGAAGAAATAACATTTCCATAACTGGGTGTGACATGGTCACAGTGGAGGAATGCGTGATTGAAGATGCCGGGACGGGAAATGGAACAGCGCCGAAATTCGGAATTGATATAGAAGGATACGGTGAAGGCGATGTTGACTATGAAGAGCCGATCAATGTATCCATTCGCAATAACCATTTTAGCGGAAACGTTTCAAGTTCTGTGACCAATTTTAACGGGTACGGCATTTCAATAGAAGGAAACCATTCAGACAATACGATCAGCTATGGATATGGAACTCAAACGGTGATCAAGGGAAATATTCTCAGACGGGCGGAAGACGCGGCTGCTGCACCTAGAGTCGGGATTACCGGACTCGGTGTGTCACAAGGAAAAGAGAGCAGTGATGCGGTGATCGCCGGCAATCTTATTACCGGGTTTTCAACCGGGATTGATGTCAGAGGAAAGAGCGTTCTTGTCACGAACAACAAAATCAGTAACTTTGAAAACACAGGGATATTGGTTTATCAGTCTTCCGATGTAAAGGTAGACGGCAACCAAATTCAAAACGGACTGTCTGAAACAAGGCGCAGTACCGGACTCCGCGCAGTGCTGTCAGATGATAGCGCATTTCTGAATAACTGCCTCATTGAAGTCATTGACGGTGTGACCATAACCGGCGGCGATATGATCATAAAAGATAATGTGCTGAGAAAATTCAGCCGGGGAATTTGGATCGCTCAAGGAAACGCGGTGATTGAAGGAAATACAATGATTCCCGATGCGTTCGAAGGAGCCTTGGAATCGTATACCGTTTCCGTCACGAACAATGCTAACGCCGTCATCAAAAACAATACATTTAAAAATTTTAAAAATTACCCGATTTACTGCTCCACAAGTGCAAAAACCTCTATTATCAGCAACCACTTTGAAAGATCTCCGCTTTTGGTCACCATCTATATCAGCGCCGGTGTACATGAGATATTTGATAATACCATTTCAGTCAACAGAACGGCCGGGAATCCGATTGTCATTTATGTCAACGGTTCTGCAGGTTCTATCATCTCTGGAAACACCATCAATAACCTCTCCGCAGGCACGGCGGTAGCCATCCAAACAAACACCTCAACCAATTCCAAAATCATCGGCAATCGCATCTTCAAAGGAACAATCAACAAACATACTAGTGATACAGCAGACGGCAATATTATCGTCTGAAAAAAAACGCCCCGCTCTAGGGGTTCTTTTTTTTCGCTTTATAGAGCATATATATTTCCCTCACTAGTATCAGAACAAAAAATAAAAGCACGACCCATTCTGTAAACGTCGTCATTTTAAAGCTGGACATATTGTTATAAATGGCTTTTGTCAAACTGAAACCTTGAAGCATGTCCATGAAAACAGAAATAGTTAATAAACAAATTAATATGATCCCTGTCACGCCTAATATTTTCATGCTTCATCACCCTCCGCTTTTAGTGTCTATCTTTATCAGAGAAGTTATACCGCAGCCATCCGAATGCATAATCTCAACTCTCAAAGGAAGAATATGAGAAAACGACAAGGAAAGGTATTTGTGTATGCCTTTATTTTTTAAGCGAAAGAACAATACCGGTTCAAAAGACAAACAGAATATGGAAGAAAAGAATCAGAACCAGCAACAGGAAAAAGAAAGGCCGGTTCTCGTTTCCCCAAGTTTGGCAAAAAACATAGCTGAAACGAAAAAGGAAGTCGGAAGCAGCTCCGACGTCATCATTCGCGAGATCAAAATCGGGGAACAGGATCGTGTCCACCTCGCTGTTATTTATATTGCGGGTCTGGTCGATAATAACACGATTCATGAATCTCTAATCGAGCCCTTGGTTCAGGACGAGTCCATCCAAAATTCTCATGCCATCCAGCAGATTCTTGAAAAAACGCTCCCGCTGGGCGGAGTGAAAGCAGAAAAGGGCTGGGACAAGCTTTTTTCTGAATTAATGCTCGGCAATTCACTGATTTTCGCAGACGGTTCAGAAGAGGCGCTTATTTGCAGCACACAAGGGGGAGAGAAACGCTCCATCCAAGAGCCGAGCACCCAGGTGTCCTTCCGCGGTCCGCGCCAAGGGTTCACAGAGTCTCTGCAAACCAATATTTCCATGATCCGCCGATACATCAAAAATCCGAATGTATGGGTAGAGAAAATGAAAATCGGATCTGTGACACACACGGATGTCGCGCTCATGTACATTCATGGCATTTGTGATGAAAAGGTGCTGAAAGAAGTGCGCTCGCGCCTGAAAAAAATAGATATTGACAGTATTTTAGAGTCTGGATATATCGAGCAGCTGATTGAAGATGAAACATTTACGACGTTTCCGACCTTGTATCATACAGAACGCCCGGATGTTGTGGCGGGAAATCTGTTAGAAGGAAGATTTGCGATTGTTGTGGACGGAACGCCGTTTGTTCTCATTGCGCCGGCATTATTTATTCAATTTTTTCAGTCCGTTGAAGACTATTATTCGCGTTTTGACATTGCGACAAGCATACGGGTTCTGCGAATTTTAATCTTTTTTATTTCACTTGTCGCCCCGGCTGTTTATGTGGCAGCCACGACGTTTCACCAGGAAATGATTCCGACTCAGCTGTTAGTGGTTATTGCGGCTCAGCGGGAGATTGTCCCTTTTCCGGCTGTTGTCGAAGCAATCACGATGGAGGTTGCTTTTGAGATTCTGAGGGAAGCCGGCGTCAGGCTGCCGCGTGTTGTTGGCTCGGCGGTATCGATCGTAGGTGCGCTTGTTATCGGCCAGGCTGCCGTACAAGCAGGCATCGTCTCTCCGGCTATGGTCATTATCGTTGCCATCACCGCGATTGCCAGCTTCGCGACACCCGCATTTGCCATGGCCATTTCAGCCCGTCTCATTCGATTTATCTTTATTATTGCATCTTCTATTATGGGGTTTTACGGGCTGATTTTAGGGATCATTATGATGTTTGTTCATTTATGCAGCCTGCGCTCTTTCGGTGTTCCTTATATGTCGCCGCTTGCTCCCTTTTCTTCTCAAGGGGTAAAGGACACACTGTTCAGGGTTCCATGGTGGGCTGATCAAAAAAGGCCGGAATCAATCAGCAAGGAAGATAAGGTGCGGCAGGCGGAAGATCAGCGACCAGTGCCTGATGGTTCACGCGGAATGGTGAACAAAGACTTGGAAGAAGGGGATAAGAATGGTACGTAAACGTGTATTAGCCGTTCTCATGCTTTTGAGCGTCATTGTGCTGCCCGGCTGCTGGGATAAGCGGGAACTGACGGACCTTGCGATTATCTCAGCGATTGGCATTGATCGGACGAACGAAGGCAACTACGTGCTGCATCTTCAAATTATCAATCCCGGAAATGTTGCCGGCGGGCTGCAGGGCGGCGGTGCTGGAGACAGGCCGCCTATCTCGGTCTATTCCATTGAAGGCGATAATATGACGGAAGCACTCAGAAAAGCCTCCATGAAAGTATCCCGGCGGCTTTACTTTGCCCATACCAATCTGGTCGTGATCAGTGAAAAGCTGGCGAGAGAGGAAGGCTTGGATTTTGTGTTAGATAACCTTGACCGCGATACGGAATTTAGGACAACAGCGACAATGGTCGTTGCCCATAAGACAAAAGCGGAAAATATCGTAAAAATCCTGACGCCGATTGATAAAATTCCGTCAAATAAAGTCAATAAAACACTCGACTTCACGGAGGCGCAATATGGACGGGTGGTCAAAACCAATATTCAGGACGTCCTGAAAACACTTGCCATCACGACAAAAGCGCCTGTTATCCCGGGATATATGATGATTGGTGACGATAAAAAAGGAATCAGCATGGAAAACACGCAGGCGACAGATCCGAAAGCCATTCTTCAGGCAGACGGTTTGGCGGTTTTTGATAAATCAGGCCATTTAAAGTATTGGATTGAAGACAAGGAAAGCGTTGGAGCTGTCTGGCTTATGAATAAGATTCAGCATACGTTTGTTAATGCTGACTGGGGCAAGACGAAGGACGCGGTCAGCTTACAAATCACCCATCAAACCACAAAGCTGGTACCTGAGATGCGGAACGGGCGTCCTCACATCCACGTACATGTGACAGTTGAAGGAATTATAGATGCTGTCAAATACCCTTTCCAATTGTCTAATCCAAAGGTGCTGGCCTCTATTGAAAAAGCTCTCAACAAAGAGCTGGAAAAGGAAATCAGCCATGCTGTGAAAAAGATCAAAAAGAACAAAATTGACTTTATCGGTTTTGGTGACACGATATATAGAAAGTATCCGAAGCAGTGGGAAAAAATGAAGGACACATGGGACAAAGAGTATTTGCCGGAACTGCCTGTCGATGTGAAGGCGGAGACGTATATCAGAAGAACGGGGTTGCGAAACAATCCACTCAGGCACCAGCTTAAAGGTGAGTAGGGCTGGAGAAAGGGGAAATGGCAGATGGAAAAAGCCAAAATCAGCATCAGGCAGCTGTTTGTCATGATTATCATTTTTGAGCTGGGCAGCGCCTTATTGATTACACCTGGATCAATGGCCGGCAGGGATGCTTGGATAGCAGTTCTATTGGGCTGTGCGGTCGGTTTGTTTCTTTACTATTTGTATCAAGGCATTTATCAATGTTACCCGGAATATTCCCCGAAAGAATATATGGATGATATGCTGGGAACCAAACTGAGCTGGCTGTTTTCATTTCTGTATATCCTGTACTTTGCCTATATTGCCGCCCGGGTGCTGCGTGACTTTGGGGAAATGCTGCTGACGTTTGCTTATCATGATACGCCGATTCTGATTGTGAATGCTTTATTAATGATTGTTAGCATATATGCCGTCAGAAAAGGAATTGAAGTGCTCGCCCGCGCGGCGGAGCTTCTTTTCGGAGCCATGTATTTACTGGGTGCGATCGGCCTCGTGCTAATTGTTGTTTCAGGTTCCATAGACCCGCAGAATTTAAAACCGGTTTTAGTAGATGGCATTCCTCCTGTCATTCACTCTGTTTTTACGCAGACCATGTACGTTCCGTTTGGTGAAGTCGTTTTATTCGTGATGATTTTCCCTTATCTTAATGACCGAAAAGATGTGAAAAAAAAGGGGATGATCGCCATGGCCATCAGCGGATTGGTTGTGGCGCTTACCGTGGCGATTAATATCAGCGTACTTGATGTTGATCTTACACTCAGATCCCAGTTCCCGCTTTTAAGTACGATTCAGACGATCAAGGTTGAAGAATTTTTAGACCGGCTAGATGTCTTTTTTATGCTGGCACTGATCATCGGCGGCTTCTTTAAGGTTAGCCTCTACTTATACGCAGTGGTGGTGGGCACGTCCACGCTTTTTAAGGAAAAGAACCCTTCTCAATTGGCTTATCCAATGGGATTGGGCATCTTAATTCTTTCTATTACCATCGCGACTAACTTTTCAGAGCATTTGAACGAAGGCCTAAAAGTGGTGCCGCTGTATATTCATTTGCCTTTTCAGGTATTGTTTCCGCTCTTTCTGTTTATTCTTGCCGTTTGGAAAAAGAAGCGAAGAGAGAAATCAAATGGATCGGGAAGAAAAAAACAATAAAAAGAGCGGGGGGATGCAGCCGCCGCTCTTTTTATGTTCACTTCTATATAAAAGGGGGATATAGGTTGCGCCCCTGTCTGCACTGGCAGAGGCGCGCTTTTGTTATACGACTGCGGTGTTTTCCTTCACAGTAAAGCTTCCTCTTGAAAGTCTGATGTTGATGTCCGATACTTTTGCAATTTGCTCATCGTGCGTCACCATGATGACGCATTTATTTTCCTTGTGCGCCAGATCTTGAAAGAGGCGTACGATTTCTTTTGATGTATCTTCATCAAGGTTTCCGGTCGGTTCATCGGCTACGATGAGATCCGTGTCACAGCAGAAAGCTCTTGTAATAGATACCCGCTGCTGCTGTCCGCCGCTCAGTGTCAGCACTTTTTGCCGGGCTTGTTTTTCGCTGATGCCGACCTTCTGCAGCATTTCCAGCGCATACGCTTCTTTGTCCTTTTCTTTAGAACCTGTGATTTCCATGGCGGTTGTGACATTCTGCAGAGCCGTCATATATGGAAGCAGGTTGTACGCCTGAAAGACAATTGATACACATTGATTTCTGAAATTTGTTAAGCCGATTTTGGAAACAGCTTTTCCCTCGTAAAAGATGGTTCCTTCTTTTGGCGCGTCTAGTCCGCCTGCCAGAGACAGGAAAGTGGTTTTTCCTGTCCCTGATGTGCCGACGATTGTATAGAATTTTCCTTTTTGAAAGCTGATGTTGATATCCTGAAACAATGGCTGGCTTTTGTCTTTATACCAGTAGCCGACTTGTTGAAATTCTAATAAGCTCATAAATTTCGCCTCTTTCTATTCCTGTTTTGTCAATATCGTTTTCGGATGGAGCCGCAGTACTGAAATTGACGGCAGCAATGTTGCGATGATTGCGATGAAGATGCCGATTCCGCCAAGAACAAGCATGTCGTTCATAGAAACCGCAACGTTCAGTGAATCAATGACATCTACGTTTGCTGAGCTGTGTCCGAACATTCCGCCGCCCATGCCGCCACCGCCGCCGGGCATTTGTCCGCTAGCGGTTTGTGTTGAATCAGTTGATGAACTGATCTGCTGGGATAAAAGCTGATTTCCGAGCTGGTTTGCAACTAGATTTCCCGTCAATGATGCAATGCAGATCGCGATAACGGCTACGATCAGAATTTCAGTTAAGAACTGTCCGATCAGTTTCCAGCGTTTTTCACCGATCGCCATTAACACGCCCATCTCATATTTGCGCTCTCTGATTGACATCATGACAATCAGGCCAAGAATGACAGCGCCTGCCACAGACACAAGATACACGACATTTTTAGAGAAAGAAGCTACATTTTCAATCGGGCCGACCATTTGCTGGTAAAGCTGATCGTTTGTATTCAATGTGAATGTATCAAAGTCAATCGATGTTTTCTTCGCTGCTTTTACGAAGGCATCGATATTTTTCGCATCATCCATATAGTAAACGGCTGAGTCAATCGTATTTTTATAATCGTCACCCTTCAGCGCTGCTGTTGCTGTGTAAGGTGTGTAAAGCTTGTTGTAAGGATTTAAGAAAGAGAAATTCTGGGCTTGGTCATCGCCTGAAGACGTTGTTTTATAGATACCGACAATCTTCAGCTTTACCGTTGTATCTTCATCCGTGGCTGATTCAATTGTGATCGAATCGCCAACGCTTAAATCATTTTCTTCCGCTAATGTTTCATTGATCACTGTTACTTTTTTGCCGACATCTGATTTTGTAATCGCGCGTCCGTCTGTGATTTTTGAATCTCCGTCAGAGAAGTCATCGACTAACGCTGTGCTGATGACACCTTCGATAGAAAGATCGGCTTGAACCATTTGCGGTCCGCCTTGGCCGCCGCCTTGGCTGTTTTTAGCATTTGAGCTTGAACTGCTTGAGCTGGAATCACTTGAACTAGAGCTTTCAATCGCATCAAAGTTTCCTGCGTTGGCTGAAGCTGATGTGGTGTAATTGTAGCTCTTCACATGATCAAGTGCTGCAAGCTTATTCGCATCAGATACTTTGATCGGTGTTGATTCGAAGCTGCGTTTTTCTCCGCTGTCCTGCTGTTTTTCCATTTGCTTTTGGCGGTCAACCTGGAGCGTCACGCTTCCGCCGAGCTCCTGTCTGGCCAGTTCGCTTGATTTTTGTGCTGCCGACTGGATTGTGAGGCCTGACAGAACAAAGACACATATGACTGTAAACACAAATAATTGCAATAACGTTTTTCCCTTTTTAGCCTTCATATTCCAAAAGGCCCGTTTGATAAAGTTCATTTATGTTCCTCCGTATAGGTATTTATATTGTTAAGACCGCCTGTGGGGCGGGCCCGCTTGTTGATAAATTAATAGTAGTCCAAAGGTATGAAAAAAGTATGAACAATCTATTTCTAGTTGATTAAATAAAAACTAACAATTGTGAAACACAAATTCTTCTGTATAAAATGGTGCTATTATATAAAAAAGCATCAAAACAACCGGAGGATACAATGAAAATATTAATGATAGAAGATAATGTTAGTGTATGTACGATGACGGAGATGTTCTTTTTTAAGGAAGGTTTTGAAGCGGAATTCGTTCATGATGGGTTAGAGGGATACCAGCGTTTTACGGAAGAAAATTGGGACCTGATCATTTTGGATATTATGCTTCCATCCATGGACGGCGTGACCATCTGCAGAAAAATAAGAGAGACAAGCACGGTGCCGATTATCATGCTGACTGCCAAAGACACTGAATCAGATCAGGTCATCGGTTTTGAGATGGGAGCGGACGATTATGTCACGAAGCCGTTCAGTCCGCTGACATTGGTTGCCCGCATTAAAGCCGTCATCAGAAGATATCAGGCGACGGGCAAAGCGGTCATTGATGAAGATTTGATCGAGTCGGAATGCTTTACCATTAATAAGAAAACGAGAGAAGTATTTTTAAACGGAGAGCCTGTAGAAAACCTCACGCCGAAAGAATTCGATCTGCTGTACTACCTTGTCCAAAACCCGCGGCAGGTGTTCTCCAGAGAACAGCTGCTTGAGCAGGTATGGGGCTATCAGTTCTACGGAGATGAGCGAACGGTTGATGTTCATATTAAACGGCTGCGGAAAAAGCTTGCCAGCGAAGACAAGCCTTTCCTATATACGGTGTGGGGAGTAGGGTATAAATTTGATGAAGATTAAATATTTATATCAGCTGCTGCTGAGCCATATCAGCATTTTGCTTTTAGCGTTTGTCATTATCATTTCTCTGTTTTCCCACTTTGTGAAAGAGTTTGCCTATCAAAACAAAGTAGAGGAATTGACATCATATGCGGTACAGATCGCAAACGAATTCCAAGGCGGCCAGGTTGACATGCACAGGCTGTACCCGTATCAGGATTTGCTGAGCACAAGAAAGACACAGTTTATGCTTTTTGATGAAAAGCAGCGTCCTTATTTCATGCCCGAAGGTTTTCCGCCAAGGGAAAAGCTGAAGAAATCAGAATGGAATAAGCTGAAAAAAGGGCAGACTGTCATGATCAGAGCTGATGGCCGTTTTGATGATGAAGTGTCCCTTGTGGCGCAGCCTATTTTTGTTCAGAACGAATTTAAAGGTGCCGTTCTGCTGATTTCTCCGATCAGCGGTGTTGAACAGATGGTCAATCAGGTCAATCTCTACATGTTTTACGCTGTGATCAGCACACTTGTGATTACCATTCTCGTCAGCTGGCTTCTGTCCAAATTCCATGTGAAACGGATTGAAAAGCTGAGAGAAGCGACAGATAAAGTGGCTTCCGGCGATTATGATATCCACTTGGAAAACAGCTACGGTGACGAAATCGGCGTGCTGGCGTCTGACTTTAATATCATGGCGAAAAAATTAAAGCAATCAAGGGATGAAATCGATCGACTTGAGAAGCGGAGAAGGCAGTTTATCGCTGACGTGTCTCATGAATTAAGGACACCGCTGACGACCATCAACGGTTTGGTTGAAGGGCTGAACAGCCATACGATTCCTGAGGATAAGAAGGAAAAATGCTTCTCTCTCATCAGTGAGGAAACGAAGCGAATGCTGCGGCTCGTAAAAGAGAATCTGGATTATGAAAAAATCAGATCCCAGCAAATTACCTTGAACAAGCTCGATGTTCCGCTAATCGAGGTTTTCGAAATTGTGAAAGAGCACTTGGAACAGCAGGCGGAAGAAAAGCAAAACAAGCTGACGATTCAGGTAGAGGATAACATTATCGTCCATGCCGATTATGACCGGTTAATTCAAATTCTCGTCAATATTACGAAAAACAGCATCCAATTTACGCAAAACGGCAATATTTGGCTGCGCGGAATAGAAGGATATAAAGAGACGATTATCGAAATCGAGGATACGGGAATCGGCATTTCAAAAGAGGATATTGAGCATATTTGGGAGCGGTTCTACAAGGCTGATATTTCAAGAACGAATACGGCATACGGGGAATACGGACTCGGTCTCTCCATCGTCAAGCAGCTCGTTGAAATGCATCAGGGCACAGTAGAAATCAAGAGTGAAGAAGGAAAAGGCACGAAATTCATCATCCGCCTTCCTTTAACGGCAAAACAGCAATAACATACAGGGCGGCGGCATCGTCAAATGCAGCCGCCTTTTTTGCACATCGCTTCGGTTTATTGCGTGCTCCCGAAACAAAGATTGCGTGTTTTTCGGGTCGGGACGGCCTGTAAACATGATAAAATATGACATAAACAGTTTTTGATGGGAGAGGGTGAAGGAATGAAGAGCGGGGTAATTCCTTCTTCAGCGGTCGGTCAAAAAATTAACGAATGGTACAAATATATCCGGACATTCAGCGTACCGGATGCCGAAGTGTTAAAAGCTGAAATCCAGCAGGAACTGAAACACATGCAGCACGATTCCAACTTGCTGCTCTATTATTCACTAATGGAATTCCGCCACCAGCTTATGCTTGATTATCTAGAGCCCTTAGAGAAATTAAATATCGAAGACCAGCCAAGCCTGTCTGAATTATCAAGAAACATCGACAGCAACCAGGCAGATCTCAAAGGGCTGCTCGACTATTATGTGAATTTTTTCCGCGGGATGTATGAGTTTGATAAGCGGGAATTTATTTCTGCCATTACATATTATAAACAGGCGGAGAAAAAGCTTTCCTTTGTTGCAGACCATATTGAACGGGCTGAATTCTATTTTAAAATCGCGGAAGCTTATTATTATATGAAGCAAACATACTTTTCACTGATCAATATAAAAAACGCCTATGAAATTTATGTGGAGCAGGAAACCTATAATGTGAGAATTATTCAATGCCATTTCGTATTCGGGGTCAACCTGATGGATGAAAGGAATTTCGAACAAGCCGCACGCCATTTCAAATTGGCGCTCGAAATGGCCGAAGCAGAACAAAAAGCCCAGCTGGTTGGAAGAGCATACTACAATCTTGGGTTATGCTATTACAACCAAGAGCTTCTTGACCCTGCCATTGACTACTTTGAAAAATCGGTTTCCACGTTTGAAAGCAGCAGAATCATCAATTCGCTGCCGCAAGCCTATTTTTTAATCACCCTGATTTATTATAAACGGGGAAAACATGATAAAGCTTCGGAATATCACAAGCGGGGCTATGAATATGCTAAAGAAACAGACGATGCAGACTACGCGGTAAAATTCGAGTTTTTGCAATCCCTATATCAGGATCAGCCCAATGAAGAAGGAATCGAACGATGTTTCC
This sequence comes from Bacillus sp. TSO22, assembly GCF_020223595.1. NCBI lineage: Bacteria > Bacillati > Bacillota > Bacilli > Caryophanales > Bacillaceae > Bacillus > Bacillus sp. TSO22. The sequence goes on along the minus strand of NZ_JAHAWO010000014.1, from coordinate 196,131 downwards.
ATTACTTAAAAAATAAAAATATGTACGCTGATATAGAGGATTTAGCCCTAGAAGTAGCAAAATACTACTATGAACAAAAATGGTTCAAACTGTCTGCTTCCTACTTTCTAAAAGTTGAAGAGGCAAGAAAACAAATACAAAGGAGTGAAGGTTTGTATGAAATTGAAATCTAAGTTGTTTGTTATTTGTTTGGCCGCAGCCGCGATTTTTACAGTGGCTGGCGTTTCTGCTAACGCCGAATCACTCGACTTTCATGTAACGGAAAGAGGAATGACGTAAGAACCAGCCCCTTCTCATCAAGAGAAGGGGTGTTTCTTTTTTAATCAGCGCCGCAAGAGGTAGAGCTTACGGCGCCCGCAGAGACGGTCAGCTGCTTAGTAGCTGCCGAAAAACGCAGTCCCTACGATAATCAAAAGAATAAACAATACAACGATTAAAGCGAAAGAACTGCCGTAACCGCCGCCGTTAGAGTATCCTGACATAAGGTTTCACCTCCCTATGAAGGATACTATAAGATATGCAGAAACGATCAGCTTGGCAGGGATAATAGTGGACAAGAAAAAAATTGAACAATTCGGCTAGACTGAGGTGATATAAAAAAAAGCGGGCGCTGCCGCCCGCTTTTTATGTACATGAAGAGACCAGCACGCCCGCGAAAAATTCCTGGTATAACGCTTGAACGGCTTTTCGTTCTTCGGCTTCTTTCACGCCGAACATCATGCTTACCTCAGAAGATCCCTGATTGATCATTTCAATATTTACTTTTGCCTCTGATAATGCTTTGGCCGCTCTTGCCGTTGTGCCGACATTATGGCGCATTGCTTCTCCTACAACCATAATCAGTGCGAGATGATGCTCGACAATCACTTCATCGGCTTGCAGATCCTCTTTGATCCGTTTGATGACGCTGCGCTCAGTGGCCGCGTCCATTTGCCCCTCCCGTAAGATGATGGTCATGTCATCAATTCCCGATGGAACATGCTCATACGTCAAACCGTGCTCCTCCAGGATTTGAAGGGCTCTGCGGCCAAATCCGATTTCTCTGTTCATTAAATACTTGCTGATATAAATGCTGCAAAAGCCGGTATCGCTGGCAATGCCGACGACAGGCCCGTTTGTGTTATCCCGTTTGCTGACGACGCGAGTCCCTTGTGCTGACGGGTTGTTCGTATTTTTGATTTGAACAGGAATCCCCGCTCTGAATGCCGGAATGAGCGCTTCATCATGAAACACCGAAAAACCCGCGTAGGACAGCTCACGCATCTCTCTGTAAGTCAGCTCGCTGATTTCCTTTGGATTCTCAACAAAAGACGGATTAACAGAGTACACAGCATCCACGTCCGTAAAGTTTTCGTACAAATCGGCTTGAAGTCCGTTGGCAAGAATCGAGCCGGTAATATCAGAACCGCTCCGTGAGAAAGTGATCACATCGCCATCCTTGCTGAATCCGAAAAAGCCGGGAAAAATGATGAGGCCGTCGCGTTCCCGAAGACGATAGAGGTTTTGATAGGATTCAGGAAGAACTTGCGCGTTGCCGGGTTCATTTGTCACAAAAAGGCCGGCATCCTTCGGGTTCACATATTCTGCTTTCACACCCTTATGGCGGAAATAGGCGGCAATCAGCTTGGCGTTGTTATCCTCTCCGCTGGCTTTGACGGCGTCAAGATACTGCTTGGGATTGCTTTTATCTCCTTCTAAAAGCGTAAACAGGTCATCGCGTATTTTTTCGATAATGCTTTGCTCCAGCTGAAGCTCATTAGCGATGAGGGCATACCGTTCCACCACAGCTTCCGCCAGCTCAGGGGCGCTGCCTGCTGCCAAATATTGTTCTGCACATGCGATTAAGAGATCAGTCACTTTCGTATCCTCGGCATAGCGTTTTCCGGGAGCTGAAACGACTACAGCTTTCCGTGCCGGGTCTGAGGTTACGATGTGAAACACCTTTTCAAGCTGGGCGCCTGAAGCGAGTGAGCTGCCTCCGAATTTAACGACCTTCATGTTTACATCTCCTAATGTTTAAAATTTTCACACAAATTTAGTACTTATTATCTCTCTTTCAGTCCTGTAAATCAAGGGAAAATTTCTTTCTGGAACGAACATTTGTATTTTCTACAAGGAATGGCGTTAGGTTTGCTGACCGTATAATTGCGATATGAAGTTCATTATGGTAAACAATCTACGATTTGGGATGGAAAATGGTTAGAATTATTAGTAAAATTGAATAAATGACTAGGTTAATATTTTGAAAGAATATTGACTAACACTAGAAAAATGGTAATATGTAAATGATAATGATAATCAATTACTATATGGCCATATTGTTTTGAGTCCTTGCGGAGTAGGAGATGCGTTCTTTTTGCTGTAAGGATGTAAGGAGGCAGCATGAAGCTACGTTACTTATTTATTCTACTTATCATATTAGCAGTTACATCTGTATTTATCGGCGTGGAAGATCTGTCGCCGCTTGATCTCTTCGATTTAAGCAACCAAGAGGCGTCAACGCTGTTTGCTAGCCGTTTGCCGCGATTGATCAGCATTATCATCGCTGGCTTAAGCATGAGCATCTGCGGTTTGATTATGCAGCAGATCAGCAGAAATAAATTCGTGTCACCGACGACGGCGGGCACGATGGATTGGGCGAGGCTCGGCATTTTAATTTCCCTGCTGCTGTTTACATCCGCCAGTCCTTTAATGAAAATGCTGGTTGCATTTGTCTTTGCCCTTGCAGGAAATTTTCTGTTTATGAAAATCCTTGAAAGAATCAAGTTTAACGACACGATCTTTATTCCGCTTGTCGGGTTAATGCTCGGGAGTATTGTCAGTTCAATCGCGACATTTATCGCATATAAATATGACTTGATCCAGAATGTGTCATCATGGCTTCAAGGAGACTTCTCTTTAGTCGTGAAAGGAAGATACGAGCTTCTTTATCTGAGTATTCCGCTCGTCATCATTGCCTATATTTATGCGGATAAATTCACAGTGGCCGGTATGGGAGAAAGCTTTTCTGTCAACCTCGGCCTGAAGTACAAACGGGTTGTGAACATCGGGCTCATTATCGTGTCCCTGGTCACGTCTCTTGTCATTTTGACTGTCGGTATGCTGCCGTTTCTCGGTTTAATCATCCCGAATATTGTATCGATTTACAGAGGAGACAATCTCAAGAGCAGCCTGCCGCATACTGCGCTATTGGGAGCGGTTTTTGTGCTGTTTTGCGATATATTGGGCAGAATCATTATCTTCCCTTACGAAATCTCGATTGGCCTGATGGTCGGAATCATCGGCAGCGGCATTTTCCTGTTTATGCTGTTAAGGAGAAAAGCGTATGCGTAACCAGATGAAAATTGCGTTGCTCGTTGGTTTAGCCTTGATATGTATCGGCTTGTTTCTGTTTTATGACTTAGGCAATTGGGATTACACCCTGCCGAGACGAATCAAAAAGGTCGCTGCCATTGTGCTGACGGGGGGAGCGATTGCGTTTTCGACCATGATCTTTCAAACGATTACGAATAACCGCATCCTGACGCCGAGCATCTTGGGCCTTGATTCTCTCTACATGCTGATTCAGACCGGCATTATCTTTTTGTTCGGTTCTGCGAATATTGTCATCATGAATAAAAACATCAACTTTATCATCTCTGTTCTGCTGATGATACTGTTTTCCCTAGTTCTTTATCAGATCATGTTCAAGGGAGAGGGGAGAAATATCTTTTTCCTTCTGCTCGTCGGAATCGTGTTTGGCACGCTGTTCAGCAGCCTGTCTTCCTTTATGCAGATGCTGATTGATCCGAATGAGTTTCAAGTTGTGCAGGATAAGATGTTTGCCAGCTTTAACAACATCAATACGGATTTGTTATGGCTCGCGTTCATCATCTTCCTGCTGACAGGCGTTTATGTCTGGCGTTTTACGAAGTTTTTTGACGTGTTGTCGCTCGGACGCGAGCACGCCGTGAACTTGGGCATTGACTACGACAAAGTGGTGAAGCAGATGCTGGTCGTGGTTGCGATCCTTGTTTCTGTTTCAACCGCGCTAGTCGGGCCGATTATGTTCTTAGGCCTTCTTGTCGTCAATCTGGCGAGAGAATTCCTGAAAACATATAAGCATTCATACTTAATCGCAGGCTCCGTCTTCATCAGCATCATTGCGCTGGTCGGAGGGCAGTTTGTGGTTGAGAAAGTGTTTACCTTCTCAACGACGCTGAGCGTCATTATTAATTTTGCCGGCGGGATTTATTTTATCTACTTGCTGTTAAAGGAGAATAAATCATGGTAGAGGTCAAAAATGTAAGCAAACAATACGGCGGGAAAGTTGTCCTTGAAGAGACGTCAGTCACGATTCAAAAAGGCAAAATTACCTCGTTTATCGGTCCTAACGGCGCCGGCAAAAGCACACTGCTGTCTATTATGAGCCGCCTGATCAAAAAGGATTCCGGCGAGATTTTCATAGACGGACAAGAGATTGGAGCCTGCGACAGCAAAGAGCTTGCCAAAAAAATGAGCATTTTGAAGCAGGCGAACCAAATCAATATCAGGCTCACCATCAAAGACCTCGTCAGCTTCGGCAGATTTCCGTACTCACAAGGCCGGCTGACAGAGGAAGACTGGGTTCATATCAATCAGGCGCTAGGCTATATGAAGCTGGAAGACATTCAGGACAAATACCTGGATCAGCTGAGCGGCGGACAGTGCCAAAGGGCATTTATCGCAATGGTCATTGCCCAGGACACAGATTATATTTTCCTGGATGAGCCGCTGAACAATCTGGATATGAAACATTCAGTTGAAATTATGAAACTGCTGAAACGGCTGGTAGAGGAGCTTGGGAAAACAATCGTGATCGTTATTCATGATATTAACTTCGCATCCGTCTACTCCGATCATATCGTTGCCTTGAAAAACGGCCGAATCGTAAAAGAGGGGCCGCCTGAGGAGATTATTGAAACCTCTGTGCTTGAGGAAATCTACGATATGACCATTCCGATTCAGACGATTGATAATCAAAGAATAGGTGTTTATTTTTCTTAATATATAGAAGAGGTGAAGAGCATGAAAAAGTTCGCATTACTATTCATCGCTTTGGTGACGGCAGTTGTCATTTCTGCATGCGGAAACCAAAGCACAAGCAGCAGCAAAGGTTCTGATTCAAAGAAAGAGCAAATCACAGTAAAACACCAGCTGGACAAAAACGGCACAAAAGTGACGAAAAATCCTAAAAAAGTAGTCGTATTTGATTTTGGCAGCTTAGATACGTTAGATAAACTCGGTCTTGATGATAAAGTAGCGGGCCTTCCGAAACAAGCCCTTCCAAGCTATCTGTCTAAATTCAAAGATGACAAATATGCTGATGTCGGAAGCTTAAAAGAGCCAGACTTCGAAAAAGTGGCGGATATAGACCCTGACCTGATCATTATCTCAGGCAGACAATCTGAGTCTTACAAAGAATTCTCTAAAATTGCGCCGACGATTTATCTTGGCGTAGACACAGCGAAATACATGGAAACATTTAAATCAGATGCACAAACAATCGGAAAAATCTTTGATAAAGAAGATGAAGTAAAAGACGAACTTGCAACAATTGATAACTCAATTGCAGATCTTAAGAAAAAAGCTGAAAAGCTGAACAAAAACGGTCTTGTGATTATGGCGAACGACGGCAAAATCAGCGCCTTTGGTTCTAAATCAAGATACGGCCTGATCCATGACGTATTCGGCGTGACACCGGCTGATAAAAACATCAAAGCGTCTACTCACGGACAAAGTGTTTCTTATGAGTACATTTCAAAAACAAACCCTGATTACCTGTTTGTTATTGACCGCGGTACAGCGATCGGAGAAACATCGTCTACTAAACAAGTCGTTGAAAATGATTATGTGAAAAACGTAAACGCAGTGAAAAATGATCATGTCGTTTACCTTGATTCTGCTACTTGGTACTTATCAGGAGGCGGACTTGAGTCTATGACGCAAATGATTAAAGAAGTAAAAGACGGTTTAGAGAAGTAAAACCAAAAAGAGCCTCCGCTAAAAAACGGGGCTCTTTTTTTATGATCAGCGTGCCGGCTGCTGTTCGGCAGGGCGCTGAGGTTTCTTTAATGTAAAGGAGAGAAGGAAGCCGACAAGTGCAATGCAGGCTGCCACGATAAAAGCGGCGTTCATGCCGTGCAGGGCGGCGTGCTTTACATTTGTCGTGCCTGCGTGTGCCGCCTGGTTGCTCATGACGGAAACCAATAGTGCGGTTCCGATGGAGCCGCCGACTTGGCGAATGGTATTGTTCATCGCTGTTCCGTGCGGAATCAGGTGGCGCGGCAGCGCGTTGATTCCGGCTGTCGTCACCGGCATCATGATCATGGCGGTACCTAAAAGACGAACAGTGTATAAAACGACAATCCAAGCGAGTGACGTATGGTCAGTCAGCTGCATAAACGGCAGCGATGTCAGGAAGATGATGCAGAAACCTGCAATCGCCAGGCCTCTTCCGCCGACACGGTCAAAGATTCTGCCGATAATCGGTGACATGAAGCCCATCACAACGGCTCCCGGAAGAAGCATGAGCCCTGTATCAAAAGCTGTGACGTCTCTGACGTTTTGTGTATAAAGCGGCAGGATGGTTTCCGTACCGATCAATAATGCAAAGACAAGTGTTCCGAGCAGTGTTGTTAAGCTGAACACGCCAAACGTAAAGACGCGGAATTCCAGCATCGGTTTTTCAAGCTTCATTTGTCTTGTGATAAACAGGAGCAGTGCGATGACACCCACCAGCAGTGAAATCATGACGGTTGAACTGGTCCAGCCGTAAGAGCCGACGCTTGAGAAGCCGTACAGAAGGCCGCCGAATCCAAATGTCGATAGGATAACTGATAAAATATCAATCTGTGTTTTTCTTAAAGTCGTCACATTCTTCATCAGGATGCTGGCAAGAATTAAATCAATCACAGCAAACGGAAGAATGATATAAAACAGTGATCTCCAAGAGAAAGCTTCGACTGCCCATCCGGAAAGAGTCGGTCCGATCGCAGGCGCAAACGAGATGACCAATCCGACCATACCCATGGCCTGGCCGCGCTTTTCAATCGGAAAGATCGTCAGGAATACGGTCTGCATGAGCGGCATCATAATGCCGGCTCCGGCCGCTTGAATAATACGCGCTGTCAGCAGAACCGGGAAGTTCGGCGCGAACGCTCCGACGATTGTTCCGGCAGTAAAAATGCTCATTGCTGTAATGAGCAGCGCCCGGCTCGTGAATTTCTCAATTAAAAACGCGGTAATCGGAATTAATATTCCGTTGGTTAACATAAATGAAGTGGTCAGCCATTGCGCTTGGTTGGCATCGACATTGAAATCCCTCATGATATGGGGAAGTGCAGTAATTAACAGCGTCTGATTCAAAATCGCGACAAACGCCCCGGCTAACAAAATGCCGACAATGACAGAACGGTTAAAAGGTTTTTGTTCAATACTTGTGTTCAATACATATCCCTTCTTTTCTCTAAGTAATTAACAGTGTTTTTAACATCGAAACGGGCTGTGTTAAAACACCGGTTTGTTCCAGATAGCCAATCAGTGATTTGAGCAAAAAAGCGCGGGGTTCTTCCTTCTTCGCTTCTTCCTCCAGCATGGCGGCTGCTGATGTCAGTTCATCTACGTCATAGTCCGCGGCAGGCAGGGAAGAGATGCCTTTATGTAATTCCTTCAGGCTTTCCGACAATAGGGCTGATTTATCCTTTGGTTTGTAGGAGGATGCTGAATGAATATAAAGCTCGATGGCTTCTTGCGGAAGAAGAGACTGCCGGGTTTCCTTGTTTTTGACAATCTGATTGAGGGTGCTGATGATAAACTCTGCAATCGGGTCAAGCTTAAGCGGTTTTTCCTCTATTTTGATCAGCATTAAAAACTCACGCATCATGCCGTGAAGAATGATGACCAAATCCCACACAAACGGGAGAATGGTTTCTCCGTAAGCCTGGATCAGCGAATCGCGGTGCCAGCAGATAATCGTTGATCTGGTCTGATGGATATGCTGTTTGACCCGGTCATTATGCAGCTTGGGGTTTCCGTAGGTCAGCATATTGAAAAACTGCTGATTCCGCCTGAAGCCTTCCAGCTCCATTTTGACCTTTTGCATCAAACGTTCCTCCGGTGTCAGCGCGGTATTTTCCTGAAGTCTTGAGGCCGCGGCCACCATTTGTTTCTGGTTAAATGACAGCAGCTCCAAAAGCAGATCTTCCTTAGATTGAAACAGCTTATATATCGAAGCTTTTGACATCTTACATTCTTCTGCGATCGCCTGCATGGAAACCGACGTAAAATCCTTTTCCGAAAAAAGCTTTCGCGCAGCTAACAAGATATCAGTTTTTTTATCAAGCATCTCATGGCTTCCTTCTTTCTTGAACATTAGAAAACCCATTGGTTCACAGAAAACCAATGAGTAACAATGAAAAAATTTTACCAAATAAACTAAATAGAAGTCAATGGATTTTAACCGGACAATCGAAAGGCCTGCCGGAAAATCCGACAGGCCGGGTGAGACTTATTTTTCAACTTTAAATCCTTGTTTCTCAAGCATTTCACGGATATGCGGATAGTACAGGCGCTCATAATAGGAAGCGATGCTCTGTGACCAGTTTCTTGTTTCTTTTCCGTTTGTCCGCTTATTCATGTATTCAGACATCTGCTCATCATATGCCTGAATATGAGAAGTCAGCTCATCTTGATTCAAATATGTTTCCTGATGATTTACTGCTTCCTGCGGAAGGCGCGGTTTTTTCGCTGAACGGTCGGCAGGATGGCCAATGACAAGGCCGGATAAAGGGAACACGTATTTCGGAAGCTCAAGCAGTTCGATTAGCTCTTGAGGGTTTCCGCGAACCGCACCGATCGGAACCGTGCCAAGTCCGAGTGATTCAGCCGCTGCTGTCGCTGTGCCTAGGGCGATGCCAGCGTCTACTGCGCCGACAAGAACAGATTCTAAGCCGTTTGTGATTTCCATTTTGAAATCATTCAGATCCTCAAGCGCGATTTTGGTCCGGTTGAAGTCTGCGCAGAACAGCAGGAAAACAGGAGCCTGGTCAATCCAAGGCTGTCCGCCTGCCAGCTCGGAGATTTTCTTTTTGCGCTCTTTATCCTGCACTGTGATTACAGTCACTTGTTGCCCGTTGATAGAAGATGGGGCTGATTGTACTGCTTGAATGATTTGGTCCAATTGTTCCTGAGCTACAGGCTCATCTGTATAGCTGCGAATCGAGCGGTGGTCTGTTAATGATTTGATGACTTCATTCATATGGGACACCCTTTCCTTACTCGCTAAGCTCTGTGCGGACAACATCAAGAGGAGCGCTCAGCAGTTCTTTTCCTTTTGCTACAAATCCTTGGAAATGTGCAGTTTCATTGTGGAATTTCATTGCCGCTTCATCTTTCCATTGTTCAAGCATCACAAATGTATTTTCTTCGCCTACTTTTTCAAATAGGTCGTATTGCGCGTTGCCTTCCTCAGCTCTTGAATGCTGAACAAGCGATTGCGCCTCGCTCAAAAATTCCTCGCGTTTTTCTGGTTTTACTTTGATATAAGCTTGTAATACGATCATGTCAATCTCCTCCATCGTTATACTGATTATTGTTCGAATTTCATCGAACTAACTGTAACATGTATTTAAAATGAGGTAAAGGAAAAACCCTTAAATAGTAAAATTGTCATTCTAATTGTTGTGTGATACATTTGTGTCATGAACATTCCAAACCATCCAGAAACAGAAACGTTGCAGCTGACAAAGGTTCTTCACGCACTGAGTGATCCGCTTCGTTTAGAGCTCGTCAAGCAATTAGCTGAAGCGAAAGAAAAAACGTGCGGCACCTGTGCGGATGTACAGGTTGCCAAATCGACCTTGTCACATCATTTTAAAGTATTGAGAGAATCAGGCATCGCTCAAGTTCGCATAGAAGGAAAGCGCCGGTATTATTCGCTTCGGGCTGAAGATCTTGAAAAGGCGTTTCCGGGCCTGCTTGATGCCGTGCTGAATGTGGACCAGGACCGCTGGTGAATCAATCCCCTGTACCGGGGATTTTTTTATGTCCGTAAACAGCACGGAAAAGCCTCTCGACACCCTCCTGAATCTCTTCTTCCTTCAGCCGGGCGAAGCCGATAATGAGAGCGGGCCTGCCCGTTTGCCGCTTGTTTTCCTTCAAATCAAATCGGCTCATTCCGAAGATCTCAAGCTGCTGGCCGGCGGCATGTGCCAGGATGTCTTGTTCGGTGCGGCTGGTATCAAATTCGGTGACAAAATGCAGTCCCGCATTTGCCCCTTTTACGGTAACCTCCCCGCTGAACTCTGCTTCTAAAGCGGTGATCAAGCGTTCTCTCTTTTCTTTATAATGCTGCTTCATTTTTTTTATATGCTTCTGATATTCTCCGGACTCGATAAATTCCTGCAGGGTGAGCTGCGTCAGAGACGAGCATGTCTGCAGATCGTAGCCCCGCTGTTTGTATGTCCTCAATAGCTCAGGCGGCAAAACCATATAGCTGATCCGCAAGCCGGGGAGAAGGGACTTTGAAAAGGTGCCCATATAGATGACATTTTGAAAACGGTCGAGGCTTTGAAGCGCCGGAATACTGTCTACATCATATGTAAATTCACTATCATAATCGTCTTCAATAATATAGCGGCGCGGCTCCTCGGCCGCCCAGTTCAGCAGCTGAATTCTTCTGGATACAGGCATAATCGTTCCGGCCGGAAATTGATGCGATGGGGTCGTCACCAGCACATCAGGCCGCTGTCTGCTGATTTCAGAGATCGACATGCCTTTTTCATCCAGCGTGATCGTTTTCACCTGTTTTCCGGCATGTTTTAAAAGCTGGTACATGCGCCTGTAACCGGGCTCCTCCATCGCATACACTGCTTCCTTTGGCAAAAGCTCAGTCAATAGCTGCATGAGCACCTGTGTGCCTGCCCCTATGACGATTTGTTCCGGCCTGCATTTTACGCCCCGCGTCAGGGAAATGAGCCTGGTGATGGCCGCTCTCACTTCATATATCCCTTGCGGGTGCGACATATCGCCGAGCGTGCGGTATGAGCGGGAGGCCGCTTTTTGCTCGCAGCGAAACCAGCTTTTGATCGGGAAATGGTCTGTATCAGAACTCATGTGTGAAAACGAAATCCAATCACTCTGATCTGTGTGAACCTCTTTCAGGTCATCCGGCAGTGCAAATGGGGGGTGCTCCTCGGCAGAAAACATGTCCAGCTTCTCAACGAAAAAACCCTTTCGCTCAATGGCGTACAAATATCCCTCAGCCAGCAGCTGCTGATAGGCTGAATTCACTGAGTTTACGCTGACCTTCAGCTTTTCAGCCAGCTCCCGTTTGGAGGGAACCTTTGAGTGTGGAAGCAGATTGCGGCTGAGGATTTCTTTTTTCAGCTTTTGATAAATTTGCTGATAAATATAATCGGCTTGTTCTGAGCGGTCGAGTGTGATTGTGATGTCCATATGCGGCTTCTCCTTCTGATACCATCAAAAAGTTATAATTGGTACTTTTCATCATACCAAAAAGAAGTCAGAATGATAAGAAAATAGCGACAGGGGGACATTCACATGAGTCAAACAACAGCAAACATTACGACTGCCCAGTGGCAGCAAAAACGGGATCAATTCGTATCAAAAGGTGTGAGCAACGGCAACCGCAGTCTGGCGGTAAAAGGAGAAGGGGCTGAGCTGTATGATCTGGACGGCCGGAGATTTATTGATTTTGCAGGCGCCATCGGAACGTTAAACGTCGGACACTCGCATCCGAAGGTGGTTGAGGCTGTGAAGCGGCAGGCGGAGGAGCTGATTCACCCGGGCTTCAATGTCATGATGTACCCGTCTTATATCGAATTAGCGGAAAAACTGTGTGGGATTGCGCCGGGCAGCCATGAGAAAAAAGCGATCTTCCTGAACTCAGGGGCGGAAGCGGTAGAGAATGCTGTGAAAATCGCCAGAAAGTATACAAAGCGCCAAGGGGTTGTCTCGTTTACACGCGGATTTCATGGGCGCACGAATATGACGATGAGCATGACGAGCAAGGTCAAACCTTATAAATTCGGCTTTGGCCCTTTTGCGTCAGAGGTTTATCAAGCGCCGTTCCCATATTATTATCAGAAGCCGGCCGGCATGAGTGATGAAAGCTATGACGACATGGTCATCCAAGCGTTCAATGATTTCTTCATCGCTTCAGTCGCGCCTGAAACGGTAGCCTGTGTCGTGATGGAGCCAGTGCAGGGAGAAGGCGGCTTTATCATTCCTTCGAAACGATTTGTGCAGCACGTCGCATCATTCTGCAAGGAACACGGCATTGTCTTTGTCGCTGATGAAATTCAAACCGGATTTGCCAGAACCGGCACTTATTTCGCAATTGAGCACTTTGATGTAGTGCCTGATTTGATCACGGTCTCTAAATCACTTGCAGCGGGATTGCCGTTAAGCGGTGTGATCGGCCGCGCGGAAATGCTTGATGCAGCAGCGCCAGGGGAGCTGGGCGGCACGTATGCCGGCAGCCCGCTCGGGTGCGCGGCAGCGTTGGCTGTATTGGATATCATTGAAGAAGAAGGGCTGAATGAGCGATCTGAAGAAATTGGCAAAATCATTGAAGACAAGGCCTATGAGTGGAAACAAGAATTCCCGTTCATCGGTGACATCCGCAGACTCGGGGCAATGGCGGCAATCGAAATTGTCAAGGATCCTGACACGCGTGAGCCTGATAAAACGAGAGCGGCAGCGATCGCGGCGTATGCGAATCAAAACGGATTGCTTTTGCTGACTGCGGGAATTAACGGTAATATCATCCGCTTTCTGACGCCGCTTGTCATCTCGGACAGTCTTCTGAATGAAGGGCTCAGCATCTTGGAGGCAGGCCTGCGAGCTTAATCATTGGAAAGAAAACGGCTGTGTCTGCTATCATTTTAAGTAATCATGAAAAGAAAGGAATGTTCAATATGCCAGATCAATTAACGGTCTACAACCCGGCTACGGGCGAGGAGATCAAAACGATTCCTCAGCAATCGGCCAAAGAAGTAGAAGAAGCCATTGAACGTTCACATCAAGCGTTTAAAACATGGTCTAAAACATCAGCGAACGAAAGAGCGTCTCTATTGAAAAAATGGTATGAGCTGATTGTTGAACATAAAGAAGAACTTGCAGATTTAATTACAAAAGAAAACGGAAAACCGTACCAAGAAGCAGTCGGCGAAGTGCTCTACGGCGCAGGCTATATCGAATGGTTCGCAGAGGAAGCGAAGCGCGTGTACGGAAGAACGGTTCCTGCTCCGACAACAGGTAAACGAATTGTCGTCACACGCCAGCCGGTCGGCCCTGTTGCCGCCATCACGCCTTGGAATTTCCCGAATGCGATGATTACACGCAAAGCGGCGCCTGCTCTTGCTGCCGGCTGTACGTTTATCATCAAGCCGGCACCGGACACGCCGCTGTCTGCATATGAGCTTGCGCGCCTCGCATATGAAGCGGGTATTCCGAAGGATGTTCTTCAGGTTGTGATTGGCGACGGAGAAGAAATCGGGAATGTGTTCACAAGCAGCCCTAAAATCCGTAAAATCACGTTCACAGGATCAACGCCAGTAGGGAAAATCCTCATGAAAAACAGTGCGGACACCGTGAAACACATCTCTATGGAGCTCGGCGGACATGCGCCGCTCATCGTGGATGAGGATGCCAATATTGACCTTGCCGTTGAACAAGCGATGGTGTCCAAATATCGAAACGCGGGCCAAACATGCGTGTGTGCTAACCGCCTAATCGTCCATGAATCCATCAAAGATGAATTTGCTGCGAAACTGAGCGAGCAAGTGTCTAAGCTTAAAGTCGGAAACGGGCTTGAAGAAGGCGTCAATGTCGGCCCGATTATCAACAAAAGAGGCTTTGAAAAAATCATCAGCCAAATTGATGATGCCGTTGAAAAAGGAGCGAAAGTTCTCGCTGGGGGCACGTATGACCGAAACGATGACAAAGGCTGCTACTTTGTCAATCCGACAGTGCTCACCGATGTCGATACGTCCATGAATATCATGCATGAGGAAACATTCGGCCCGGTTGCACCGATCGTCACGTATTCTGATATCGATGAAGCAATTCAGCTTGCCAACGATACACCGTACGGCTTGGCTGCTTACTTCTTCACAGAAAACTACCGCCGCGGCATCTATATTTCCGAGAATCTTGAGTATGGCATTATCGGCTGGAATGACGGCGGACCGTCAGCGGTTCAAGCCCCATTCGGCGGAATGAAAGAAAGCGGCATAGGCCGTGAAGGCGGTTCGGAAGGCATCGAGCCGTACCTTGAAACAAAATATATGTCCATCGGTTTGTAAAAGAATGCAAGCTCCTGAGAGCTGCCGGATCTTCCGGCAGCTCTTTTTGTTGTTCTGGTGAATAAACACAATAATTCCAGCCAAAATAACAGCAAATACATTTTGAAAGAAGGTTCCCCAACAATGGATTTATTATTGGCTCTTCTCCCGGCTTTGTTTTGGGGGAGCATTGTTCTCTTCAATGTGAAATTAGGCGGCGGGCCGTACAGCCAGACACTGGGAACGACGATCGGAGCGCTTATTGTTTCTATCGTGATTTACTTTTTTGTTCAGCCCGTTCTGTCATTGCGCATTTTTATTGTTGGCATCGTATCCGGCTTATTTTGGTCCCTTGGACAGAGCAACCAGCTGAAAAGCATTGAATTGATGGGTGTGTCCAAAACAATGCCGATTTCCACCGGAATGCAGCTCGTTTCGACCTCGCTGTTCGGTGTGATCGTGTTCCGCGAATGGTCTACACCGATTGCGATTACGCTTGGCATTCTCGCGCTGATCTTTATCATTGTGGGAATCATCCTCACGTCATTGGAAGATAAGAAAGACAGGAAAGAGGGAGAGCCAAGCAACTTAAAAAAGGGTATCTTGATTCTTCTTGTCTCGACGCTCGGTTATTTGGTTTATGTAGTCGTCGCCAGATTGTTCAATGTGTCCGGCTGGTCAGCTCTTTTGCCGCAGGCGATTGGGATGGTGATTGGGGGCGTTGCTTTAACCTACAAGCATAAACCCTTTAACAAGTATGCGATCAGAAATATTCTCCCGGGCTTAATCTGGGCAGGCGGAAATATGTTTTTGTTTATTTCTCAGCCGAGAGTCGGTGTCGCAACAAGCTTTTCTCTCTCGCAAATGGGAATTGTCATTTCTACGCTCGGCGGTATTTTCATCCTGCGTGAAAAGAAAACAAAACGCCAGCTCATTGCGATTGCCATCGGGATTGCCCTGATTATTGCGGCCGCTGTATTTTTAGGAATTGCCAAAACAAATTCATAACAATTGAGGAGGATGTATATGTATCCAGATTTAAAAGGAAAAGTCGTCGCTATTACAGGAGCCGCTTCAGGACTTGGAAAGGCAATGGCCATTCGCTTCGGCAAGGAGCAGGCAAAAGTGGTCATCAACTATTATAGTGATAAACAGGATCCGAACGAGGTAAAAGAAGAGGTCATCAAGGCGGGCGGTGAAGCCGTTATCGTCCAGGGAGATGTCACGAAAGAGGAAGATGTAAAAAATATTGTGCAAACTGCCATTAAAGAGTTCGGCACACTTGATATTATGATTAATAATGCCGGACTTGAAAATCCTGTGCCGTCTCACGAAATGCCCCTGAAAGATTGGGATAAGGTCATCGGCACGAACTTAACAGGCGCCTTTTTAGGAAGCCGTGAAGCGATTAAATATTTCGTAGAAAACGATATCAAGGGAAATGTCATCAACATGTCCAGCGTACATGAAAGGATTCCATGGCCGTTATTTGTCCACTACGCGGCAAGTAAAGGCGGAATTAAGCTGATGTCAGAAACATTGGCTTTGGAATACGCGCCGAAGGGCATTCGCGTCAACAATATCGGACCAGGCGCGATCAACACGCCAATCAATGCTGAAAAATTTGCTGACCCTAAACAGAAAGCAGATGTAGAAAGCATGATTCCGATGGGATATATCGGCGAACCCGAGGAAATCGCCGCAGTGGCAGTGTGGCTTGCTTCGAAGGAATCCAGCTACGTCACAGGCATCACGTTGTTTGCGGACGGCGGAATGACGAAATATCCTGCCTTCCAGGCAGGACGCGGTTAATCAAAAAAAGCGACCCAGACATGACATCTGGATCGCTTTTTTGATTAGGCACGCTTTTTCTTTACCAGTGCCGCTATAGATAAGATAATGGCAGCCGCAGACAGCACAATCGCTGTGATGTCCAGAGCTGAAGAACCTGAGTCTTCGGAATCGTCTTCTGTTTTCGTCGCGCCGTGCTCATCTGTCACTTGCTTTGCAGCGGTGATTTTTGTAATGGAGTGAGGTGTATCCGCATCCTCGTCACCTGTCCACTCAACAATGCTGCCGTCTTTGTAATATTGGTAGGCGTCCCAAGCAGCTTCCTCGGCTTTATCAGGGTTTTTGGCAACAAAGGTAAACTGCTGGAATTGTCCTTCCTGAATGCCGCCGTCAGTTGCTTCCCACGTTACGGACACTGATTTGTCGTCGTGTTTGGCAGTAGACACCTTCCAGCCCGGAACCGGTTCGTATTGCTGGAACTCAACATTCTTTGGCATTTTTAAAACAACCTTTGTTGTCGGCTGATTTTTTTCGGAAGGAACCTTCATTGTGTAGGTCTCCCATGATCCTGCGGCGGATTCAGTCGGTTTTACAGACACGTGCGCGCTGGCAGGCGCCGTAAAGAATAAAAGAGAGCCGATAACAGCTGGACATAGTGTGAATGCGATTTTTTTCAACAACTCAAACACTCCTTTAATTTGTCTTTGTAAACATGATATTGATTTCGTTAAAGTCGCCGGTCAGTCCGTGGACTTTGATTTTCCAGTTTCCCTTTTCATTAATGGATAGGTTTTCATCCTGGAAGACGCCTTTTGTTTTCTCTTTTAATTGAAACGTGCTTTTGTTTTCGCTGCCTGACAGGCCTGTTTTATAAATGGTTAACGTGATTTGCTGAATGTTTTTCACCGGGTCGCCGTTATGGTCAGTGACCCGCAGCTCAAATACGTTTTTGCCTGGCTGGTTCGGGCTGATGCTGAGAGACACGCTTTGCCCGTTTTCAATTGCTTTGGTTTGATAGAACGGTTCCGGCGCCGGCTCAGGCGGGCTTGGCAGGCTTGTAAACACGGCCGCTGTGATTAAGACAGCGATGCCGATTGCCCATTCCGCTTTCAGTGTTCCGCTGATTCCTGCACGGCGCCGTTTTCTGGTGAGCAGAAAATGAATCGCGCCTAAGATCAGCATCAAAACAAACAGTCCGCTTTTCACTAAAAGAGCTTGGCCGTACGCTGTATGGAACAGTGAATCCATGGAACGAATGATGAAAAATCCATTGAGCAAGCCTGAAAACAAAATGACGCCGACTGCAGTAAGCGCCCATGGGGAGAACCGGCTTACCGTTTCCCATGCGAGCGTTTTATCAGGCTGTTTCCATTCTTTTGCGAGCAGCAAAACGAGTGCCGCAACCCCGCCGACCCAGATGGAAGCGGAAGATAAATGAAGGAAATCCATCAAAATGCCGATCGCTTTTTCTTCAACGACAGCAGCATGTCCGGTAAACGCTTTGGCAAGCAGGAGACCGAAAAAGAAAATGAGCGGCGCTGTCCAATAGCCGAAGGACGAAAAGCGGTTTTTGCGTATCGCAGGGATCACAGACAGTGCAAGCAGCACATACAGCACGGCCTGTATGATCCAAATTGCGCCGCCCGCAGTTTCAAACAGTGTTTCTCTGATGTAGCCCGGCTGGAAGGCGCTGCCCCAGCCGCCGCCCGCGTTTGCTTTTGTCTGAATCGGAAGCTGAAGCAAAAGCGCCAGACCCAATGCGGCGATGGAAACGATCAGGATACGTCTTGTCCGTTTGGTGAGCTGTTCTGAATCCCCTTTATACCAGAAGAGATGGAAGAAAACCGTTCCGATAAACAGAGATAAAGCTGTATACAGTATCGCGCGGTCTGCGGTTGTTGCCGGATTCAGCGCTGAGCCGGCTGCTTTTTGGCTGCTGAATCCGCCGTCCGCTTTCCCGATGCTGAACGGAATGACGCCGGAAACGGGATGCCCGTCCGCGGACACGGCATTCCATTCCGCTCTGTACACATCATGCGGCAGCTTCTTTTTGAGCTTTACTGTCATGATGTGATTGTTGTCTTTTTTGATTTCAGTCTTGTCCATATCCACCCGGTCGCCGTTTGAATTATAGACTTTAATGTAATGAAACCCTTCTTCAACCGGTTCATTAAATTCGATTTCCACCTGTGCAGGGGCGCTTTTTAATTCGCTGTTTTCCTCAGGTGAAGATTTGACAATATAGGCGTGAGCAAAGCTTGTTTTCGGCAAGAAAACAAGAAAAAGCAGAAGGATGATCCACCATCTGTTTTGCTTCATCACTCAGACACCACCTTCCGCTGTATATGTTGTGTTATGTCTTGGTGCAGGTGCAGCGCTTTTTTCTGTCTTGAAGCATGTCCTCCAGCGCCTGGTCGAAGGTGCGGACGGCTCCGCCGAATCCTTTTTGAAACCGTTTGGCATGGTCGAGTGTCGCAAACGGAATCGCCTGCGGCTGACAGCAGTGCAGGTTTAATTCAGCGTTGACGACGAAATAAGCCGAACCGGCACTGACCGTTGTGTGTAACAGAAAATCTCTGCAAATCAAGTGTGAAACCTCTTCCGTTTTATCTGCGTAACGCAAAAATGCACAATGTGCGCAGCATAGCTGTTCGATGTCTTGATTTACCGTAATCAGCTGAACCGAATGGGCCTGATTGACCGGCTTCTGGCAATAGCTGCACATATGATCCGCTTGAGGTGTTCGGGCTGGGAGCGTGATGCCGCCGGCCGTTTTGATGACCTGGTTTGCTTGGACAAGCTGATTGACATCTCTGTATACCGTCATTTCCGAAACGCCGAACCGTGCGCTGATGTCAGAAATTCTGAGCGCGCCTTCTTCATTCAGCCACTTCAGTATGTGTTGCTGTCTATTAATCGGAAGCATTCATACATCCCCTCCATTAAGATCTATTTAAGCGTAGAGGATTTTAGAGACAGAGACAAGTAAGCTGATGATAAAAAATGTGAAAATGTGTTGAACAGCAACAAAACGAAACAGAAGGGACTCTGGTATAATAGATATGGAATGGAAAGTGAGGAATACCCTATGAAAGAAACAGTATGCCCGAACTGCGGCAAACCTTTGACAGGCGACATGGTCAGATCGTCAAATGTACCTTGTCAATTTCGCTGCGGACACTGCCGGGAACGGCTTTATGAATATAAAGTATCAGCACCGATTATGCTGGTGTCATTAGCAGTCATCGTGCTGCTCATTTATCTTTTGCTGCTCCTCCGCAATGCGGCAGGTTCAATGATACCGGCCGTACAGCACGTGCCGATGGCTGTATTTGCGCTTGTGTGCGCCTATCCCGTTTTTATTGTGAGTGAGCGGATGATTGCCAAGTACGTTATACAAAACGGAAACATTATTTATAGAGGAAAGAGAAAAGGCTCCTGATATCAGGTGCCTTTTTATTTTTAACAAATTGTCACACCCGTGTGCCAAAGTCCTCTTTACTTTCAATTGTATAGGGACTGTAAGCGTTTTAACATAGAGTCAAAGGGAAGTATGATTCTCTGAACATCTTTTTATATCTTACAGCGACAAACAAAACAGGGAGGGTTTATATATGCAGCAAGAACAGCAGCAAGGCGGCATGAAAGTGAAAGTGCAGCGCTTCGGCAGTTATTTGAGCGGAATGATCATGCCGAATATCGGCGCGTTTATCGCGTGGGGCATCATTACCGCGCTGTTTATTCCGGCGGGATGGTTTCCGAATGAACAGCTGAATACACTTGTCAGCCCGATGATCACGTATTTACTGCCGCTTTTGATAGCGTATACAGGCGGAAAAATGATTTACGACCATCGCGGCGGAGTCGTCGGGGCAACAGCGGCAATCGGGGTGATTGTCGGGTCGGATATTCCAATGTTTTTAGGTGCAATGATCATGGGACCGCTTGGCGGATACCTCATTAAACAGACTGATAAATTGTTCAAGGATAAAGTCAAACAAGGCTTTGAAATGCTGATCAACAACTTTACGGCAGGGATTGTCGGCGCGGCTTTAACGATTCTCGCGTTTTACGCCATCGGTCCGGTTGTCCTGACGTTAAACAAACTGCTGGCAGCCGGTGTGGAAGTCATTGTACACGCTAATTTACTGCCTGTAGCCAGCGTGTTTGTGGAACCGGCGAAAGTGTTGTTCCTAAATAACGCCATTAACCATGGAATCTTAAGTCCGATCGGAATCGAGCAAGCAGCCCAAACGGGAAAATCGATTCTGTTCTTAGTAGAAGCAAACCCTGGACCGGGGCTCGGCATTTTGCTGGCGTACATGTTCTTTGGTAAAGGTTCTTCAAAGTCAACGGCTCCCGGCGCGGCGATTATTCATTTCTTCGGCGGGATTCACGAGATTTACTTCCCGTACATTTTGATGAAACCGGCCTTGATTCTGGCGGCCATTGCCGGCGGAGCAAGCGGACTCTTAACGTTCACGATCTTTAATGCCGGACTTGTCGCAGCATCGTCACCGGGAAGCATTATCGCATTGATGGCGATGACGCCAAGAGGAGGCTACTTCGGCGTATTGGCGGGTGTATTGGTCGCTGCAGCTGTTTCGTTCATCGTATCAGCAGTGATCCTGAAATCCTCAAAAGCAAGCGAAGAAGACCTCGCTGCAGCAACAGAAAAAATGCAGTCCATGAAGGGGAAGAAAAGCCAAGCAGCTGCTGCTTTAGAAGCGGAACAAGCAAAAGCTGAGGAAGCGTCTGAGCTGTCTCCTGAAAGCGTAAACAATATTATCTTTGCGTGTGATGCGGGAATGGGATCAAGCGCCATGGGAGCATCCATCTTAAGAAATAAAGTGAAAAAAGCGGAGCTTGATATCATGGTGACCAACACGGCCATTAACAATCTGCCAAGCGATGCGGATATTGTCATCACCCATAAAGATTTAACAGATCGCGCGAAAGCGAAGCTGCCGAACGCGACGCACATATCAGTGGATAACTTCTTAAACAGCCCGAAATACGACGAGCTTATTGAAAAGCTTAAAAAGTAACCTCATAGAAAGAGAGTGATATTCATGCAAGTACTCGCAAAGGAAAATATTAAACTCAATCAAACGGTATCAACAAAAGAAGAGGCCATCAAATTAGCAGGCCAAACGTTGATTGACAACGGCTATGTGACAGAAGATTACATTGGCAAAATGTTTGAACGGGAAGAAACGTCTTCTACGTTTATGGGGAATTTCATTGCAATTCCTCACGGCACAGAAGATGCGAAACGTGAGGTGCTTCACTCTGGAATCTCAATCATACAAATTCCAGATGGTGTCGAGTACGGTGAAGGCAACACGGCAAAAGTGGTATTCGGGATTGCTGGGAAAAATAATGAGCATTTAGACATTTTGTCTAACATCGCCATTATCTGCTCAGAAGAAGAAAACATTGAACGCCTGATCTCAGCTAAAAGCGAAGAAGATTTGATTGCCATTTTCAACGAGGTGAACTGACATGATCGCCTTACATTTCGGTGCGGGAAATATCGGGAGGGGGTTTATCGGCGCGCTGCTTCACCACTCCGGCTATGATGTGGTGTTTGCGGATGTGAACGATACGATGGTCAGCCTCCTTAATGAAAAACGGGAATATACGGTGGAGCTCGCTGAAGAGGGTCATTCATCAGAGGTGATCGGCCCGGTCAGTGCGATTAACAGCGGCAGCCAGCAAGAGGAGCTGTATCGGCTGATCAATGAGGCGGTGCTCATCACAACGGCGGTCGGCCCGAACGTGTTAAAGCTGATTGCTCCAGCTATCGCAGAAGGTTTAAGACGAAGAAACGCTGCAAACACACTGAATATCATTGCCTGCGAAAATATGATCGGCGGCAGCAGCTTCTTGAAGAAAGAGATATACAGCCACTTAACGGAAGCAGAGCGGGAATCCGTCAGTGAAACGGTCGGTTTTCCGAATTCAGCCGTTGACCGGATCGTGCCGATTCAGCATCATGAAGATCCGCTCAAAGTATCAGTTGAACCGTTTTTTGAATGGGTCATTGATGAATCAGGCTTTAAAGGGAAAACGCCGGCCATAAACGGAGCGCTGTTTGTTGATGATTTAACGCCGTACATCGAACGGAAGCTGTTTACGGTCAATACCGGACACGCGGTGACAGCGTATGTCGGCTATCAGCGCGGACTGAAAACGGTCAAAGAAGCAATCGATCATCCCGAAATTCGCCGTGTCGTTCATTCTGCCCTGCTTGAAACCGGTGACTATCTCGTCAAATCGTATGGCTTTAAGCAAACTGAACACGAACAATATATCAAAAAAATCATCGGACGCTTTGAAAATCCATTCATTACGGACGATGTGACCCGTGTGGCGAGATCACCTCTCAGAAAGTTGGGAGAGAATGATAGACTCGTAGGCCCGGCAAAGAAAATAAAAGAGCCGAATGCATTGGCGGAAGGGATTGCCGCAGCACTGCGCTTCGATTTCACCGATGACCCTGAAGCGGTTGAACTGCAAGCGCTGATCGAAGAAAAAGGATACAGCGGTGTGCTTCAAGAGGTGTGCGGCATTCAGTCTCATGAACCGCTGCATGCCATCGTTTTAAAGAAACTCAACCAATAACCGACCCGTGACAGCATGTCACGGGCTTTTTTTACCATCTCGCAATCTAGTATAATAGAAAACGCTTACGATAACAGGGGGAGGAGAATGACGATGAAACAATTCGAGATTGCGGCAATACCGGGAGACGGAGTAGGAAAAGAGGTTGTGGCGGCTGCTGAGAAAGTGCTTCATACAGCTGCTGAGGTGCACGGAGGTTTGTCATTCTCATTTACGTCTTTTCCATGGAGCTGTGATTATTACATGGAACATGGTGAAATGATGCCTGAAGACGGAATACATACGCTTACTCAATTTGAAGCGGTTTTCTTGGGAGCGGTCGGAAATCCGAAGCTGGTTCCCGATCATATTTCGTTGTGGGGGCTGCTGCTGAAGATCCGGAGAGAGCTTGAGCTTTCCATTAATATGAGACCAGCCAAACAGATGGCGGGCATTACGTCGCCGCTTCTGCATCCAAATGATTTTGACCTCGTGGTGATTCGCGAAAACAGTGAAGGTGAGTACAGTGAAGTCGGCGGACGCATTCACAGGGGTGACGATGAAATCGCCATCCAGAATGCCGTGTTTACGAGAAAAGCGACAGAGCGTGTCATGCGTTTTGCCTTCGAATTGGCGAAAAAACGGCGCGGGCATGTGACAAGTGCGACAAAGTCTAATGGCATTTATCACGCGATGCCGTTTTGGGATGAAGTCTTTCAGCAGACTGCCGCTGATTACAGCGGGATTGAAACGTCATCCCAGCATATTGATGCGTTGGCCGCTTTTTTTGTGACGCGTCCGGAAACGTTTGATGTCATTGTGGCAAGCAACCTGTTCGGTGATATTTTAACCGACATCAGCTCAAGCCTGATGGGAAGCATCGGCATTGCGCCGTCTGCTAACATCAACCCGTCCGGCAAATACCCGTCCATGTTCGAACCGGTTCACGGCTCAGCTCCTGACATTGCCGGACAAGGCCTAGCTAATCCGATCGGCCAGATTTGGACAGCGAAGCTGATGCTTGACCATTTCGGAGAGGAAGAACTGGGAGCGAAAATCCTCGATGTGATGGAACAGGTAACAGCTGACGGCATCAAAACACGCGACATTGGCGGACAAAGCACAACGGCTGAGGTCACTGACGAAATCTGTGCGCGTTTAAGAAAACAATCATAAAACAGGGCGGGGCAGTTTTGCTGCCTCGTTTTTTATGATGGAAAGCGTCTTGAAGAAGACTGCCCTGTCAAAATAAACCGAATCAGGATTGGCAAAGCCATGAAGAGCATCAAATTGATAAATCTCCAAATCGGGCTGCTGTTTTTCCTGCAGTTTTTTGATGAGAACCGTAACATCAAACGACGGCTCATATGAAGGGAAAAACAATAGAACCGGGCAGACTGGCACGTGATCAAGGGAATCGCGTATCCGGGAACCGTAATAACAAACAGCTCCGCTCACCTCAGGCATACTGCTGCATTTCCATGCGATCGTTGCGCCCGCGCTGAATCCAATCACAAAGATGCGCCGTCCCGCGTGTTGCCTAATCAAGCTCTGGATGATGGTTTCTCCCGTTTTCAGCCGTTCAAGTTTTGTAAACTGTTCGTATGCGGTTTTTTCCTCTTGCAGTCTGTAGACTTCACCATCCCCGAGCAGGTTAGGTGTCACCACCTCATATCCAGCCATTTTGATCAGCCGGGCGATTTTTTTCATATGGCTGTTTACACCGTATATTTCGTGTGCGAGAATGACGAGCGGTTTTTGGGACATAATGGTCTCCTTTTGCGTTTTTTCCATTATATCCTATCGTTCAGATTGAGGCTGATATATAATGGTCAAAAAAGGAGAAATAGAATGAACTCATTATCTTTGCCTCACCGCTATCCGTTTTTATTTATTGATGGCGTGACGGAAACCGAGCCCGGCAAACATGCAGCAGCTTATAAGCTGGTCAGTGAAAACGACTGGTTTATCACTGAAACGCAAACAGAAATGCCGTTTTCACTTGTGATTGAAGCACTTGCGCAAACCGCGGCTTTTACAGGGATTACAGATGAGAACAGCTTGGGCTTATTGTCATCCGTGAAGAAAGCGGAAAAGCTGGGCGCGGCCATACCTGGTGACCGGCTTGATCTTACGTTTGAAGTCACGCGCAATCGGCGCGGGTTTGTGTTTGGACATGCCAAGGCGTCAGTCGGCGGGCAGCCTGTAGCTGAAGCTGAAATCGGCATCTATATTGAAAAATGAAAAAAACCCTTCACAACGATTTGTGAGGGGTTCTATTATTTCGTATCGTAATCCCGTTCGCTTTGTGAGTGGTCTCTTTGCTGGCGTTTGCGTTTTTCATCATTCATGTTTTCCTTCAGCTCTTCATTCGGAATCGGATCGGTTAAGTCATTGTGTTCGGGGTTTTCATTTGGTTTGTTTTTCTGTTTTCTTTCTGTCATGTTTGATCACCTCACCGTTTGTTTTCCTCTTATCAGTGCACCTCAAACATGCGAAATCGCATTTTTGTTCCGCTGGGTATAATGTATTAGAATAGAAAGAAGCACAATTAAAAGATAAAGAGAGGTACATATATGTCTATTCAAAGAGAAGATGTGGATATCAAGCTGATCGCTATTGATATGGATGGAACGCTGCTTAATGACGAGCAGCTGATTTCGGATGAAAACCGTAAAGCCATTCGTGAAGCAGAGGATAAAGGCGTGTATGTGGTGATCAGCACAGGCCGGACGCTGATGACGTGCCGGGAGCTGGCGGAATCGCTGGAGCTGTCGTCCTTTTTAATCACGGCAAACGGCAGCGAAATCTGGGACTCGAATTTTAATTTGGTGGAACGAAAGCTGCTCCATACGGATCATATTCAAATGATGTGGGATTTGCGGAATAAGCACAACACCAATTTCTGGGCTTCTACAGTAAATAAAGTATGGAGAGGCGAGTTTCCGGAAAACATTACGGATCATGAATGGCTCAAATTCGGCTTTGACATTGAGGATGACGACATCCGAAACGAAGTGCTGGAGGAGCTGAGAAAAAACAAAGAGCTCGAAATCACAAATTCAAGCCCGACAAACATCGAGGTCAATGCGCTCGGCATCAACAAAGCCGCAGCCCTTGCGAAGGTTTCTGAAAAACTCGGCTTTACGATGGAGAATGTGATGGCAATGGGCGACAGCCTTAATGACATCGCGATGATCAAAGAAGCGGGTCTGGGCGTCGCAATGGGCAATGCACAAGACATCGTGAAAGAAACTGCTGATTGGGTTACGGAGACAAATATTGAGGATGGTGTCGCTAAAGCGATTCGCCATTGGGTACTATAAAAAAAGGGGAGTCCTAAGATGGACTCTCTTTTTTAGTTTGGCAGGTTTTCTTCTGGGACCATGGTAGGTTTTCTAACAAAAGTATTTCACAAACTTATATGATTGAATTATAATGAAACAAAGTTCAAAAATTCGGAATAGTCATTCCGAATTGCGGAACAATAAATACATAAAGCAAATCGTTTGCTTTGGCAGGAGGGATTCTGTGTTTCAAGTTGATTTGAACTGTGATTTAGGAGAAAGCTTCGGAGCCTACACGATAGGCCTTGACCAAGATATTTTAGAGTATGTCACATCTGCGAACATCGCATGCGGATTTCATGCAGGAGATCCCGGTGTCATGAGGAAAACCGTCGCGCTTGCGGCGGAAAAAGGCGTAAAAATTGGTGCCCATCCGGGTTTGCCGGATTTACTCGGCTTCGGTCGCCGCAATATGGCAATCTCCCCTGATGAAGCGTATGACCTTGTTGTTTATCAGATTGGCGCGCTCTCTGGTTTTCTAAAAGCAGAAGGCCTTCACATGCAGCACGTCAAACCGCATGGTGCTTTGTACAATATGGCGGCAGTCGATCAAAAGCTGTCGGACGCCATTGCGAAAGCTGTCTGCAAGGTTGATCCCGGTCTGATTCTTTTCGGTCTTGCTGAGAGCGAGCTCGTAAAAGCGGGGCAACGGATCGGACTGCAAACAGCGAGTGAAGTGTTCGCCGACAGAACGTATCAAGCGGACGGCACGCTCACGCCGCGCTCCCAGCCGGACGCACTTATTGAAAGCGATGATGCCGCTGTCAGCCAGGTGATCAAAATGGTGAAAGAAGGGGCAGTCAAGTCTCAGCAAGGGCATGATGTGTCCTTAACAGCAGATACGGTTTGCATTCACGGAGACGGAGCTCATGCGCTGACATTTGCGCAAAAAATCAGAAAAGAGCTCAAGGCGGCAGGAATTGATGTAACCGCTATATCAGCACAGAAGTAAAACATAAAGGAGGAGCAATAGATGGAGCAGCAGAAAAAAACAGCGGGGAAAAAAGCGGGCAGCTGGTCATTGCTGATGGGTGCCGCCTTTTTAATGGCGACATCTGCGATCGGCCCGGGTTTCCTGACACAGACCGCTACATTCACAAACACACTCGCGGCAAGCTTTGGTTTTGTTATTTTAATTTCTATTATTTTAGATATTTTTGCCCAAACCAATGTATGGCGCATCATCGCAGTGTCTGGAAAACGTGGCCAGGAAATTGCGAATATGGTGCTTCCCGGACTGGGCTATTTCATCGCCATTCTCGTCGTGCTTGGCGGACTGGCTTTTAATATCGGGAATATCGGAGGTGCCGGGCTGGGGCTTCAGGTGTTGTTCGGCATTACACCAGAAACAGGCGCCTTAATCAGCGCCGTTATCGCAATTTTGATTTTTGTCATTAAAGAAGCAGGAAAAGCGATGGACCGCTTTACGCAAATTGCGGGCTTCGTCATGATTATTTTAACGGTCTACGTCGCGGCGACAACAGCTCCGCCGGTTGGACAGGCTGTTACAAATACATTCGTCCCGGAACATATCAGCATATTTGCTATTGTCACACTGGTGGGCGGAACCGTCGGCGGATATATCACATTTGCCGGGGGACACCGTTTGCTCGATGCAGGAATTAAAGGGAAGGAATCAATCCCGCAGGTGACAAAAAGCTCGGTTGTCGGCATTTTAATTACATCTGTTATGCGTATCGCTCTTTTCCTTGCGGTGCTTGGCGTTGTGTCAAAAGGCCTGCACATCGATGAAAGCAACCCTGCGGCGTCTGTCTTCAAGCTGGCTGCTGGAAATGTCGGTTATAAAATTTTCGGATTGATCATGTGGTCTGCGGCGATTACATCTGTTATTGGGGCAGCCTATACATCTGTTTCGTTTTTCAAAACCTTTTCTCCAAAAATCGAAAAGAATTCGCGCGGCATTATTATCGGATTTATCGTGATTTCTACGTTAGCTTTTGTCACAATCGGACAGCCTGCGAAAATCCTCGTGCTTGTCGGATCTCTGAACGGCTTGATTTTGCCGATTGCACTCGGAACGCTGCTTATTGCCGCATATAAGAAAAACATTATCGGTGATTATAAGCATCCGCTTTGGCTGACCGTTTCAGGTGCACTTGTTGTTATCGTAATGGCTGTTATGGGAGTCTACACGTTATTTACACAACTTCCTCAATTGTGGAGCTGATGAAGGTGGATCAATTAAACAAAATGGCGCCGAAGGATGTGCGCGCCCTGATACGAGAGGGAAAAATAAACGGGCCGACCGCAGGCATGTCCGGCGGCTATGCCCAAGCGAACCTTGTGATTTTGAAGAAAGACCTTGCGTTTGATTTTCTGCTGTTTTGCCAGCGAAATCAAAAGCCCTGTCCTGTGCTGGATGTGACAGAAGCAGGTTCGCCTGTGCCGTCACTGGTTGCGCCGGATGCTGATATCAGAACGGACTTTCCGAAATACCGTATTTACAGGCACGGTGCCTTGACGGAAGAAGTATCTGATATCACGCCGTACTGGGAGGAAGACTTTGTCGGCTTTCTGATCGGATGCAGTTTCTCCTTTGAACAGGCGCTGATCAACAATGGAATAGCTGTCCGGCATATTGATGAGGGGACAAACGTCCCGATGTATAAAACGAATATCGATTGTGTTCCGGCGGGGGCGTTTCAAGGACAAATGGTTGTAAGTATGAGACCTGTTCCAGAACGGCAGGCTGTACGCGCCGCTCAGGTGACCTCACGTTTTCCGGCTGTGCACGGAGGGCCGATCCATATCGGCAATCCGGGAGCAATCGGGATTCGCGATTTGGACAAACCGGATTTTGGAGATGCCGTTTCCATTCATGAAGGCGAGGTTCCTGTTTTTTGGGCATGCGGAGTGACCCCGCAAGCCGTGGCTATGAATGTAAAACCTGAAATGGTCATCACACATGCGCCGGGGCATATGCTCATCACAGATATTCGAGACGAGTCACTTGCGGTGCTGTAACCTCTCGTCCTCCTGATGAACGAGAAATAAAAGAGGTGAGAAAGATGACTGTACGATGCCAAATCGAACAGCTCGGTGATTCTGCAATGATGATCCGATTCGGAGAAGAGATAAACGAGCAGGTCAACGGCCTTGTCCATGCCGCGGCCGCTTATATAGAAGAACAGCCATTTCCGGGATTCATTGAATGCATCCCGGCTTTTACAAGTCTGACGGTATTTTATGATATGTATGAAGTGTACAAGCATTTGCCTCAAGGGATAAGCTCACCTTTTGAGAAGGTCAAGTGCGATGTCGAAGAGCGGCTGAAGGAAATAGCCGCAGACTATGAAAACAGCCGCCGTATTGTAGAAATTCCTGTCTGTTATGGCGGTGAATTCGGGCCGGATTTAGAAGAGGTGGCGAAGATCAATCAGCTGTCACCGGAGGAAGTCATTGACATTCATACAAGCGGCGAATATGTTGTGTATATGCTTGGCTTTGCTCCAGGTTTTCCTTTCTTAGGCGGGATGTCCAAACGCATTGCCGCTCCAAGAAAATCATCACCAAGACCGTCGATTCCCGCAGGTTCAGTCGGAATTGCGGGATTGCAGACAGGCGTTTATCCGATTTCGACGCCGGGCGGCTGGCAGCTGATCGGCAAAACGCCGCTGGCTCTTTTCCGGCCGCAGGAAAACCCGCCGACATTACTGCGGGCGGGAGACACTGTGAAATTCGTGCGCATCTTAGAAGAAGACTATCACGCCTATAAGGAGGAGTCCAATTGAGCATGAAAGTGTTAAAGCCTGGACTGCTCACAACGGTTCAGGATATAGGCAGAACGGGTTATCAAAAATACGGCGTTCTGGCAAGCGGCGCCATGGACACGGTTTCGCTGCGCATTGCAAATCTGCTGATTGGCAACAGCGAAAATGAAGCCGGTCTTGAAATTACGCTGATGGGGCCCGGACCGTCATTTTATTTTTCAAAAACGACGCTGATTGCAGTGACAGGGGCGGACTTCACCCTGCGTATTAACGACGAGGAAGCGCCTTTATGGAAGCCTGTGCTCGTCAAGGAAAACAGCACAGTCAGTTTTGGCCCCTGCAAACTTGGCAGCCGTGCTTATTTAGCGGCAGCCGGCGGCTTCGATGTGCCTGCCGTCATGGAAAGCAAAAGCACGTACGTCAGAGCAGGGATCGGCGGACATCATGGCAGAGCGCTTCAAAAGGAAGATGAACTGTCCATTAGAGAGATGTCACCCCTTTCGCAAACCATCCTTTCCCGATTAAGCCCTCAGCTTGGAAAGCAAGGATTTGCAGTACCGAAATGGTCCGTCAGCCGCGGCAGGTTTCTGCCATTGAAAAAGAATCCCGTCATTCGGGTGCTGGAAGGAAAACAATTCGGTTTTTTTACAGAAGAATCAAAAACACGTTTTTATGAAGAAACGTTTCGTGTCACGCCGCAATCCGACCGTATGGGCTACAGGCTCAAAGGAGAACCGCTCGAACTGAAGGCGCCGCTTGAGATGGTGTCGGAAGCGGTTTCATTTGGAACGGTTCAGGTGCCGCCTGATGGCAACCCGATTATTCTGCTTGCAGACCGGCAAACGACCGGCGGCTATCCGAGGATCGCGCACATCATATCTGCTGACCTTCCGATTGTCTCGCAAATCATGCCGGGCGAGCAAGTCCAGTTTGAGCCTGTATCCCTCCAGGAAGCGGAAGCACTTGCGATTGAACGGGAACAGCATATAAAAGAACTGAAAACGAGAATGAAGATGGAATGGCTGACATAACAAAGGGGATGAATGATGCAGAATAAAAACAAAACCGTAGTCAAATCTTTGGCTCTGCTTAATTTGTTTTTGCATGAACCAAGCCTTACCTTAAGTGAACTGGTGTCGCTGTCAGGAATGCCGAAAACCTCTGTTCACCGTATGGTCAGCTCTTTAGAGGAAATGGGATTCCTCAATCGGGATTCGTCAGGCGCTTATTCGCTGGGACTGGTGTTTTTGGAATTCGGCCAGCTCGTCGCTGACAGGCTGGATATCAGAAAAATAGCGAAACCGGTGATGGAAGAGCTGTGCAGTGAAGTGGATGAGGCCGTGCAATTGATCATGAGAGACGGCAATGAAGCGATATACGTTGAGAAAATAGAAGGGACGCAGACTGTGCGGCTGTACACGGCGATCGGCAGGCGTTCTCCTCTATATGCGGGAGCGTGCGCCAGAAGCATTTTGTCCTTTCTTCCCCGTGAAGAAATTGAAACATACATCAAACAAACGGAACTCATTTCAATTGGGTCCGGGACGATTACTGATCCCGAAAAACTGCTGCAGGAGATTGATGCTTCCGTGAAAAATGGCTTTACCGTCAGCTATTCAGAGCTCGAAAACTATACAGCGGCTATCGGTGCCCCGATTTTTAACCATAAGCGGCAAGTCGCAGCCGGCATCAGCATTGCAGGCTTTGAAGCAAGGTTTACAGAAGACAGGCTGCCTTATTTAACGGAAAAGGTGAAGGACGCCGCTTTGCAGATTTCCAGAAAAATAGGGTATTCATAAGTAGCCGATCTTTTCTCTACTGCGTACATTAACGTATCGACGTTCAGGAGTGGAGGAAAGAACATGGTGCTTCAATATACAGCTCTGGGGGATTCTTTGACGACGGGGAGAGGCTCCGGGCTGTTTTCTCCCGGCTTCGTCCAGCGTTTCGGAGACATGATGGAAGCCGACTTGCAAACAGAAACGGCAATATCCATCTTTGCCAAATCAGGTTTAAATACAGAAGAAATTCTGGGGCTCCTGTCATATCCCTTTGTGCAAAAGTGCATTAAGGGCGCAGACATGATAACGATCACAGGGTGCGGAAATGATCTGATCGATTCAGTCTTAGCCTACCAAACGTCTAAGGATGAAACGATTTTCAGCCATGCATCTGCCCATTGCCATGAGAATTTTGAAAAGATGATTGCCAAAATCGCCGAAATCAAAGGAGAAAATCCGTCCCCGTACGCCATCCGTGTATTCAACTTATATAATCCGTTTCCCGGAATTGAAATCGCTGGCAAATGGATCACATCTTTTAATTCACATTTAGAAACACTTGCATCAGCACCCCATGTCAAAATCGCGGATGCCTACAGCATCTTCAAAGGAAAAGAGCAGGAATATCTGTCCTTTGACGGTGTCCATCCGAACAGCAAAGGCTATCAAGCGATGGCTGAAGCCGTTCACAAGTTAGGCTATAAAGAATTGTCAGTTTCATAAAAAACGCGCCTCATGAAGGGCGCGTTTTTTATGTGTGATTGAAATATTAAAAGAAACTTAAAATTCTCTGTCTTCTGTTCTACAGACAAACAAAGTGCGCTAGAATAATGGAGGACGTAGGCAAATATAGCCATAACGTTCAATATTTCGTATATAAGGAAGGATGGTCCTTTTGTTTCGGATTTTTAAAATGTCTTTTGCGGTTATCATTATTATACTGGCGCTTATTGCTTTTAACTATACGGAACATACCTCTGTTATTCAATCGGTCATGCTCGTCTTTCTTGGCGCAGTCATGTTTATGCAGGGGCTTGAAGAGCGCAAAAAAGAAAACGACGGCTCAGGCGCTTTTAATATTTATACCGCCGTTTTCGTATGGTCTGTCTCTCTCATCGGTTTTACACTTCATATTATATAAATCTATTACACATCCTGAAAATGCTCGACCGTCGGGAACGGGGTATAGAACCGATGGAGCAAGGCTTTCCACTCCTGATATTCTGAAGAACCGCGAAAGCCTTCCGTATGGTCCTCAAGTGTTTCCCACTCCACAAGCAGCAAATATTTATGCGTTTCTTCCATGCATTTAGATAACGAGTGCGTAATATAGCCCTTCATGCCGGAAATGATCGGCGCCGCTTGCCGGAACGCCTCCTCAAACTCTTGTTCAAGCCCTTCTTTAATGTGAAGCATTGCTGCCTCTCTGACCATGCCATCCCTTCTTTCCGTCTTTTCAAATAGTCTACAGCAAACGACAGGAGATTTCTGCAAAATCGGTGAACCTTTTCCTTCATTTTCAAAAAAATCTTGCACGCACCAATTCATTTAAGAGAAAATAACAAATGGAAGGCAGGGGAAAGTCATGTTAAAAAAGTGTATTCTACTAGTATTTCTATGCGTCGGATTGATTGGTTTAAGCGGATGCTCCAAGACAGATTCACCAGAGGATCGCATGGAAGCATTCGTGAAACAATGGAACGATCAGCAATTCGATGACATGTATCAAAGCCTGACCAAAGATGTTAAAAAAGAAATCTCCAAAAAAGATTTCGTCAACAGGTATAAAACCATCTATGAGCAGGCAGGCGTAAAAAATCTGAAAGTCACTGCGGGAGAAGTGGATGAGGACGATAAAGACAACGAGACAATGAAGCACATCCCATATAAAGTCAGCATGGATACAAATGCGGGCAAGGTCAGCTTCAAAAATACCGCTGTGCTGAAAAAACAAAAAACAGATGATGAGGAGTCATGGAATATAGATTGGGACCCGTCGTTTATTTTCAAGCAGCTGGCAGATGATAAAACAGTGCAAATCGCCAGTATTGAACCGAAACGCGGCCAAATCTACGATAAAAACGGGAAAGGCTTAGCCATCAATACAGATGTTCCTCAAATCGGAATTGTTCCCGGAGAGCTTGGCGATAAAAAAGAAAAAGTCATAAAAGAGCTCGCGAAAAAACTTGATTTGACTGAAGATGACATCAAGAAAAGTCTGGATCAAAGCTGGGTGAAAGACGATTCGTTTGTGCCGCTCAAAAAAGTCAAGCCGGACCAGAAAAAATTAGTGTCTGAGGCGACGTCATTACAAGGCGTGACAAGAACGAATGTTAGCTCTCGCTATTATCCGTATGGCGAAAAGACAGCCCATTTAACAGGCTATGTCCGCGCTATTACTGCAGAAGAATTGAAGAAAAAGAAAGACGGAACGTACAGTGATACGTCTAACATCGGCATCGCCGGACTTGAAAATGTGTATGAGGACAAACTAAGAGGCACAACCGGATGGAAAATCTACGTGCCGCAAACCGGAGAAGTCATCGCTGAAAAGAAAGCGAAGGACGGCGAGGATCTTCACCTCACAATTGATATCAACACGCAAACGAAGCTGTATGATGAATTGAAGGATGACAGCGGCACGGCAGTGGCGCTGCAGCCGAAGACAGGCGAAACACTCGCTCTTGTCAGCGCGCCTTCTTACGATCCAAACGGATTTATTTTCGGCTGGAGTGATAAGGAATGGAAAAAACTAAACGAAGATAAAAACAATCCGTTTTCAGCGAAATTCAATAAAACATACGCACCGGGTTCTACGATTAAACCGATTGCAGCTGCCATCGGAATCAAAAATGGCACCCTTAAAGCAGATGAGAAGAAAACAATCAAAGGAAAAGAGTGGCAAAAGGATTCAAGCTGGGGCGGTTATTCAGTGACACGTGTGTCTGAGAGACTTCAGCAAGTCGATCTGGAAAATGCCCTCATTACATCAGACAATATTTATTTTGCACAGAACGCGCTTGATATGGGGGCAGACAACTTTACAAAAGGGTTGAACACGTTTGGCTTCTCAGAGGACATTCCATATGAATTCCCGACCCAGAAGTCGTCTATTGCAAATGACAAGCTCGATTCAGACATTTTGCTTGCGGATACAGGGTACGGACAAGGGCAAATGCAAATGTCTCCGCTTCACTTGGCAGCTTCTTACACACCATTTGTTGACAACGGGGATCTTGTCAAACCGACATTGATCAAAAAAGACTCACAAACAGCTGATGTCTGGCACAAGCAAGTGGTCACGAAGGAAGGAGCGGCAGACATTACAAAAGGTCTGAAAGGCGTTGTGGAAGACGAGCGCGGATCAGCGTATCAGCCTGTCGTGAAAGGAATCACTGTTGCCGGAAAAACAGGAACAGCTGAGCTGAAAACATCAAAAGATGATAAAGACGGCGCAGAAAATGGCTGGTTCGTCGGCTACGATTACAAAAACAAAGACCTGCTTGTCGCCATGATGATTCAAAATGTGCAGGACCGCGGCGGCAGCCACTATGTTGTGGAGAAAGCGAAGAAGCTATTTCAATCGAATTAAAATGCCTTTTTGACGGGAGCGAAAGGAAAAAGGGGATCTGAGGCCGAATGAACTAGTAAGGGGCAAGACCCGGTTTATACAAGGAAAAGAGGGATTTTGCATGCAGCGTATTCAATTGGCGGAGGATCTTCAATTTTCAAGAGTCATACACGGGCTTTGGCGGCTGAATGAATGGAACTATTCAGATACTGAACTGCTCAGCCTCATTGAATGGTGTATCGATCACGGCATCACGACCTTTGATCATGCGGATATTTACGGAGGCTATACGTGCGAAAAGCTGTTTGGAAACGCCCTTGCCCTTTCGCCCGGATTAAGAGAAAACATAGAGCTGGTCACAAAATGCGGCATCGTTCTTGAATCACCTGAACGTCCCGCTCACAAGTCGCATCATTATAATACAAGCAAATCACATATCTTGGCATCCGTTGAGCAATCCCTTCTAAACCTTAGAACGGATTATATTGACGTACTGCTGATTCACAGACCGGACCCGCTCATGGATCCGGAGGGAGTAGCAGAGGCGTTTCAGGCGCTGAAAGGCTCCGGCAAGGTCAGGTACTTCGGCGTTTCGAATTTTAAAGATCACCAGTATCGCATGCTGGAATCGTATTTGCCTGAGAAGCTCGTGACCAACCAGATTGAGCTTTCCACATATGAATTAGAAAATGTTCTGGACGGCACTCTGAACCTGTGCCAGGAAAAACGGATTTCACCGATGGCTTGGTCACCGCTGGCAGGCGGCAAAGTTTTCACTGGTGACACGGAAAAAGACGGCCGTGTCCGCACGGCGCTTGAATCCGTTCAGGCGGAAATCGGCGCCGCTTCATTGGACGAGGTGATGTATGCATGGCTGTTCACGCATCCGGCCGGCATCATGCCGATTGTCGGAAGCGGAAAACGAGAGCGGATATCCGCCGCAGTAAATGCGTTGGCCTACAAGCTTGACCATGATCAGTGGTTCCGTATTTTCACAGCCGCACAAGGTCACGATATTCCATAACAAAAAGCATCAGCTTAGCAGCTGGTGCTTTTTCAATATTGTCACACCGTTTAGTGCCAAATTCCCATTTATAAGTGATTGAATCTCATTTGAAAGCGTTTTATATTATAAAGAAACCTCTCTTTTTTCCTCTCATGAATCTCCTTGCAACTTCATCCGCACAACACGACTGTCTAGGAGGCCTTTTTTATGTATATGACTGCCAGAGAACAAAAGCTTTTAAAGCACTTATTATTACAAAGCCGATATGTAACCGTAACTGAGCTTGCTGAGCTGATGGAAGTCAGCACGAGAACCATCCACAGGGAGCTCAAATCAATTAAGCCGCTGATGGAAACCGTCGGGCTTACGCTCGATAAACAGCCTGGCAAAGGGCTGAAGGCAGTGGGAAGTCCCGAGGATAAACAAAAACTGCTTACCGATTTATCATATGAACAGCATGAATATAGCGCGGACGAACGAAAACTGCTCATTCTCTGTTCGTTATTAGAGTCTCAGGAGCCCGTCAAGCTGTACACGCTAGCCCATGATCTGCAGGTGACGAATGCCACGATCAGCTACGACTTAGACGAGCTCGAAAAATGGATTTCTCCCTTCGGTTTGACACTGATCCGTAAAAGAGGCTTTGGCATCCAGCTTATAGGGCCGGAGAATGCGAAACGTAAAATTGTCGGCAACCTGATTGTGAATCGCCTCGACATCCAAATGTTTTTGGAAGCGGTTGAATTAAATATCAAAGGAAAAGCAGATTCTTCAGAGAAAATGTTCGGCGTAGTCAGCAAAGGCGAGCTGTTAAAAATGGAGCGTATCTTGTTTCAGCTGAAAGAAAAAATCGCTTTTTCATTGTCCGACAGCTCCTATATAGCGCTCGTCGTCCATCTGACGTTTGCGATCGAACGGATCCAGCTTGGGGAAACCATCACCATGGAGCAAAATGAGCTTGAGGAACTGAAGAATGCGAAAGAATACAGCTCCGCTCTTGAAATCGCGGGCGAGCTTGAACGTGCCTTCAGCGTGACGATTCCGGAGGCGGAGGTCGGTTATATCACGATCCACCTTCGAAGCGCCAATCGGAAATACAAAACAGAATACAAAGCGCAGGAAATCGAACTGGAAACAGCTCTGCAAACAAAGCGGCTCATTGCTTTTATTTCAGACAAAATCAGAATGGATCTCACGAAAAACTACTC
Organism: Bacillus sp. TSO22; assembly: GCF_020223595.1. Taxonomy (NCBI): domain Bacteria; kingdom Bacillati; phylum Bacillota; class Bacilli; order Caryophanales; family Bacillaceae; genus Bacillus; species Bacillus sp. TSO22. The sequence continues at coordinate 158,763 of NZ_JAHAWO010000014.1, read as the reverse complement.
TTTATATGAAGGCCTGATTGCCCATTTGGAGCCGGCCGTCAGCCGCATAAAAGAAAATATCGAGATATACAATCCGATGAAGGAACAGATCAAACGCGATTATTTTCTGCTCTATATGGCGATCGAAGAAGGCGTGGAAAAGTATTTTCCAGGCATGTCCTTTTCTGATGATGAGATCGCTTTTATCGTCCTTCACTTCGGCTCGGCCCTTGAAATCAAAAAAGAAGAAGCAAAAGTGAAAGCGCTTGTCGTCTGCTCAAGCGGGATCGGCTCTTCGAAAATGCTAGCTTCCAGACTGAAGAAAGAGCTGCCGGAGATTGAATCGTTTGACATGTCATCCCTGATCGAGCTGAAGGGCAGGGAAGTTCAGTCCTATGACATGATTGTTTCCACCGTTCCGATTCCTTACGAAAACATTGATTACATTATGGTCAGTCCGCTTTTAAATGAGGAAGACGCAAACCAGGTGAAGCAGTATATCAAGCGAAAAATTCCGCTCATTCTTGAGAAAAATAGAAGCCCGAAGGAAGAGGCGCAGCAAGCTGATGTACCTGACATGCTGGCAGCGTCGGAAAGCATGGGGCGGTATATGGCTGTCATCCAAGATGTGCTGCGCCACTTTACACTTACACACATCAAAACGAAACCCGATCATAGCATGCTCCTGTCAGAGCTTTTCCAGCAGCTGAAGGAGGATGGCTTGATCCGTGATCCGAAAAAAGCCGCGGTTTGCCTGGCGGAGCGGGAGAAACAAGGGGGGTTGGGAATCCCGGGGACAAACATGGCGCTCTATCATCTCAAAAATGATGAAATCGTCCTGCCTTTTTTCAAAATGTATGATCTCAGCACCTCTTATGAAGTGAATGGCATGGACGGAAATACCCTCAACATGACACGCATCCTCGTGATGATGGCGCCTGGCTCATTATCTGCTGAAGGATCGGAGATTTTAAGCGCGATCAGCTCCGCCATTATCGAGAGCAGCGAAAGCATGGCGGGGTTTCAGGAAGAGGGAGAACAAGAACTGTATCAGCGGTTAAACCGCATATTTTTCACTTGGATGAAAGAAAAAAACATACCATAACAGTACATGGCACACGTCAAAAAATTGGCGTGTGTTTTTATGTGAATGGGGTACAAGATAAGAAAATGCGGGACTATTTTATCATTCAGTAATAGAATAATTCCAAAATGAAATTGTTTTACAAGTGATCTTTTTTGGGTTAAAATGGGTGAGGTAAGGAAGAAAATCTAACAAATTATTGAAGATTCAAGAGAATATAGGAGATGACGATATGGAGACATTACAGCATCTTATTCTGCATGACATGCCGGATAGCGAAGAAATAGAGGCTGTAAAAAGCGGAGCCCATACACTGACGTATGCAGGTTACCGCAAACGGATTAACCAGCTGGCGAATGCCCTGCTGCAAAAAGGAATTCAAAAAGGCGACCGCGTTGCATTGCTTTGCAAAAACGGCCATCCCGCATCAACTGTTATGTTCGCCGCGCTTGAAATAGGTGCTGTTGTCGTACCTGTCAGCTGGCAGCTGAAACCATATGAAATGACAGGCATTTTAAAAGCAAGTGAACCGAAAGCGATGTTTTACGGAGCGGAGTTTAAAGAAACACTGGACGAAGTTCTTCCTGAACTGTCCACACTCCGGATTACGATGGAAACAGGAACAGCTTACGAAACATCTGCTGAATTTGAAGCTCTGTTTGCCGGTCCTGATCATTTGCCGGAAACTGAAATGGTTTCTCCTGACGATACAGCGCTTCTGATGTTTACGTCTGGGACGACAGGAAACCCGAAAAGATGCATGATCACACATGGCGGCATATACAGATACGTAACAAGATCCAACAGCTCAACAACACGCATGAAGGGCCTTCGTTTTCTCGCGTGCCACCCGATTTATCATACGAGTGCGCTCATTTGCATCATGCTTGGAACCTTTGCGGGAACAACATTCATTTTTACAAAGGATCAAGATCCTGTTCATATGCTGAAGGTCATTGAAGAAGAAAAAATTCAAACCGTGATGGCTCTTCCTGTGTTTTACACGTATTTGCTTGAAGCGTGGGAAACGCATCAAACCGACTTATCTTCGCTTGTGATTTTAATGACAGGCGGAACAAAAGTGCCGAGCAGCCTGATCCGCCGCTATCTTGATATCGGCATTCCGCTCGCGCACGGCTATGGAAGCACTGAGGCTTGGGGAATCAGCACATGGCTGCCTGAGATGGGAATGGATAAAGCGGCATCTGCGGGGAAACCTGTGGAAGGCGTTAAAGTCAAAGTCGAAGATCCTGAGACGGGAGAAGAACTCCCTCAAGGAGAAATCGGCGAAATCGTTGTTCACACGCCATTCTTATTTAAAGGCTATGAGGACAACCCTGAAGCGACAGCAAAAGTGCTGCAAAACGGCTGGTTCAAAACCGGAGATTCAGGCTATGTAGATGAAGATGGTTTTATTTTCATCACTGGACGCTACAAGGATGTCATTATTTACGGAGGCGATAACGTTTATCCGGATCAGGTTGAAGAAGTCATCCAGCAGATCCCGGGAATCCTTGAGACTGCGGTGGTCGGTATACCAGACCCGCTGTACGGGGAAAAACCGAGAGCGTTTATCGTGACAAACGGAGGCCAGCGTATAACGGAAGAGGACGTCATCGCATTTTGCCAGGAACGCCTTTCCGCTTACAAAATACCTGAAGTTGAATTTGTTAACGAACTGCCGAAAAATAACCTCGGCAAAGTAAAAAAAGACGTCTTGCGCAAGCAGGCCGTACATTCGTAAAAGAAGAAGCCCGTCACTTATGTGGCGGGCTTTTTTGCAGTAACACAGACAGAAAGCTCAGGCTTAATGTTTTTAAATTGCAACTCAATGTCTTCGAAGCCGGCTGCTTTGAAGTCAGCAATCATCTGTTTTCCAAATAATTTTGTTTTTTCTGGACTGGCGTCCGCTTCCCTTGGCTGCATCGTAATCGCTGCTTTGCCGCCGGGCTTTAGCGCCCGATAAATCTGTTTCATGCCTTTTGTCTGGTCATTCCAGATGGTGTAGTTGTTAACGGAAATCACTTTATTATAAAACGAGTCGGTGAGAGGAAATGTCTCGACGCTTCCTTGTATCAGGCGCACAGGCTTCGATTTTACTCTGCGGGCGGCCAGCTTCAGCATCACCTCTGACACATCAATCCCGTGAAGATCAACGTCCTTTTCACGCTTCAGCACCTGCTGCATGCAGTATCCCGGCCCAAACCCCACTTCTAAAATACTGTCCCCGCGTGTGATCCCCAGCTGATCTATTGTCCACTGATTCAGTGTTCTATTTTCAGCAGCCATGATGTACCCGGCAATCATGCCGAATACGCCCTTTGGCTTGCTGAATTTTTTAGAAAGCATGTTAATCATTCAGCAACCCCCTTTGCAAGTTATTTCCTCCTTGCGTTTCATGTGAAACATTTTTCTGATAAAGCAATGCGAAGGTGCCAATCCATGTTTATCCAAAGAACGTGTGAGGTACACAACAAATAGACATGAAAACAAAGGAGGAGAATCATCATGGCCAATTATCCAAAAGAACTGCCGGCCCAAACCCAAAATCGCCAGCCGGGAATTGAAAGCGAAATGAATCCAAGTCCGGTGTATGAGTATGAGAATTATAAGGGAGCGGACAAATTAAAAGGAAAAGTAGCGCTCATTACAGGCGGCGACAGCGGGATCGGACGCGCGGTATCCGTCGCTTACGCAAAGGAAGGCGCTGACATCGCCATTGTGTATAAGGATGAGCATGGGGACGCCGAAGAGACGAAGAAGCGTGTAGAACAAGAAGGCGTAAAATGCCTGCTGATCGCTGGTGACGTAGGCGAAGAGGAATTCTGCAATGAAGCGGTTGAAAATACGGTCAAGGAACTAGGCGGCCTGGACATCCTTGTAAACAATGCCGGTGAACAGCACCCGAAGGAAAGCATCAAAGACATTACTAGCGAACAGCTTCACCGCACATTCAAAACAAACTTTTATTCTCAATTTTATTTGACTAAAAAAGCAATTGATTACTTGAAACCAGGCAGCGCCATCATCAACACGACATCTATCAATCCGTATCGCGGGAACCCGACGCTGATTGATTATACAGCGACAAAAGGCGCGATCAATGCCTTTACAAGAACAATGGCGCAGGCGCTTGTCAAAGACGGCATCCGCGTAAACGCAGTGGCACCGGGTCCAATCTGGACACCATTAATCCCATCTACGTTCTCTGAAGATAAAGTCGCTCAATTTGGGCAAAATACTCCGATGGGCCGTCCAGGTCAGCCTGTTGAGCACGTCGGCTGCTATGTGCTGCTGGCTTCAGATGAGTCATCTTACATGACAGGCCAGACGCTGCATGTCAACGGCGGAGATTTTGTGACGACGTAAGAGGGAGTGAGACACATGAGCATCACGAAAGAGGAAGTAAACAGCTACTTTCAAAAAGCTGGTATTGTATTAACGGATGAGGAACTAGACCAAATCCAGCTGATGGACTACGGCTTAGGAAAAGAAAGAAAAGTCGGGCTCCAGCTCTTCATCTACGTCAATACAGACCGTTATTGCTCAAAGGAACTGGTGCTGTTTCCGGGACAGACTTGCCCGGAACACCGCCATCCGCCTGTTAATGGCCAGGAAGGCAAGCAGGAGACATTCCGCTGCCGCTACGGAAAAGTGTATCTTTACGTAGAAGGAGAAAAAACGCAGCTTCCAAAGGTTCTCCCACCGCAGGAGGACAGAGAACACTATACGGTCTGGCACGAAATTGAACTTGAACCGGGCGGGCAATATACGATTCCGCCGAACACCAAGCATTGGTTCCAGGCCGGGGAAGAAGGTGCCGTGGTGACGGAAATGTCTTCGACGAGCACAGATCAACATGATATCTTTACAGATCCAAGAATATAAGGATGAGGCGTAACAGCCCATCCTTTTTTGTATTGAAAAAAATGAAATCGCCGCTATAATGGGTAAAAAAGGAAAGAGGGCGAGGGAATGTTTACCTGCAAGGTAAATGAGCACATCACCATTCGATTACTGGAGCCAAAGGATGCGGAGCGGCTTTCCGAACTCATTATCGAAAATCAGCAGCGGCTCGGCCAGTGGCTGTTTTGGGCGGAAAATCCAAGCAGCGCTGAAACGTACAGAGAAACGATCATTCCAGGTTGGCGGCGGGAGTATGCCGACCTAAGCAGCATCGAAGCGGGGCTTCTTTATGACGGCACCCTATGCGGCATGATCGGCCTCCATCATCTAGATCAGATCAATCAAAAAGGGGAAATTGGCTATTGGATTGCCAAAGAGTTTGAAGGCAAAGGCATCATCACCGCCGCCTGCCGAACTCTCATCACATATGCTTTTGAAGAGTTTGGACTGAATCGCGTTGCTCTCTGCGCGGCTGCCGGGAATCAAAAAAGCCGAGCGGTCCCGGAGCGGCTCGGCTTTCAAGAAGAAGGAACGGCACGGGACGGCTTATTCGTTAACGGCAGGCATCATGACCTTGTCTATTACAGCTTGCTAAAGCGTGAATGGAAAGGATAAAAACATAGCGCGCGCATTTTCTTGTTTAAATCTTCCCCGGATGTGGAAAAGTAACAGCGGAGAAGTTAAAAAGGAGTGATTCGAGATGAATCAGCAAGACATTAAACAAAAAGTGCTTGATGTTCTAGATCACCATAAAGTAGGCTCGCTCGCAACGGTTGAAAAGGGCAAGCCGCATTCCCGCTACATGACTTTTTTCCATGACGGGCTGACGATTTACACACCGACGAGCAAGGACACTCATAAAGCCGAAGAAATTGAGAATAACCCCAATGTTCACATTTTATTAGGTTATGATTGTGAGGGCTTTGGCGACGCGTATGTTGAAGTTGAAGGAAAAGCCAAAATCAACAATTCGGCTGAACTGAAGGATAAAATATGGAGTTCCAAATTAGAGCGCTGGTTTGACGGTAAGGATGATCCGAATCTGGTGATTCTTGAAATTGAACCGGAGGATATCAGATTGATGAATGCCGGAGAGAAAACACCGGTCTCACTCGAGCTATAAGAAATTTGTGTTTTCAGGGGCGATATGTTATCATGAATAGCTAGTAAGAAAAATAAGCAAATAAAAAAGAAAGTAAACTTCTTTTTTCTGTTTTGAGAGAGAAGCTTACCGCTTCCCAAGCAGCATAACCAGCTGCCCTTATTCTTTTCCTTCATAACAAATCGCCCCTAACGATGAGATGGAAAAAAGACTTTTTTGTTTTACAATTCACACCGGCGCGGCTTCGGAGCCGCAGTGACGATTGAGAGGTAGGGCTTTCGTTGTCTTGTGTTCAAGAAATTTCCATGGTGTTTACTTTCCAGAATGATTCTTCGGAACAATGCTTTATGAATCTACCCCGCCCGACTTGGCGGATGATATAATCTTTATTTGCGTATAGAAAAGAATAAGACAAACCGCTCGGCGTACGCCGGCGGTTTTTTTATTGTTAAAAAACACATCGCACTGAAACCTCTTTGGCTTCTTTCCAGTCTTATCTCTAGGATGAAATTGGAGGAAGAATAACGTGCATGTCATTACAACACAAGTACTTTTTATTTTCTGTTTTTTGTTACTGATTCACTCGATAGAAACGTTAGCTTATGCCACAAGGCTTTCCGGGGCCCGCGTTGGATTTATTGCCTCCGCGCTTTCCCTGTTTAATGTCATGGTTATTGTGTCCAGAATGTCGAACATGGTGCAGCAGCCCTTTACCGGACATTTAATTGATGATGCGGGAAAAAACGCCCTGGCGATTGTCGGCGAGCAGTTCCGCTTCTTGATTTTCGGATCGACAGTCGGCACCATCCTGGGCATTATCCTGCTTCCGTCTTTCGTCGCTCTTTTTTCACGGGCGATTATTCACTTGGCGAGCGGCGGCGGCTCCGTTTTTCAAGTGTTCAAAAAGGGACTCTCAAAACAAGGATTCAAAAATGCCCTTTCCTATTTGCGTCTGCCGTCTATTTCGTATGTAAAAGGATTTCACATTCGCTTGATTCCTAAGCGTTTGTTTGTGATCAACATGCTGATCACATCCATTTATACGATCGGCGTGCTTTCAGCTTTGTACGCAGGCCTTTTGGCGCCTGAGCGCAGCACGACAGCGGTCATGGCATCGGGCTTAATCAACGGGATTGCGACGATGCTGCTGGCCATTTTTGTTGATCCTAAGGTATCCGTTCTTGCCGACGATGTGGCAAAAGGAAAACGAAGCTATACGTATTTAAAATGGACCTCTGTAACGATGGTCACATCAAGGGTGGCGGGCACACTCCTCGCCCAGCTGATGTTTATTCCGGGCGCCTACTATATCGCGTGGCTGACAAAGTGGTTTTAATAAGAAAGGCTGGATCATAAAGATCCAGCCTTTTTCGCACTTACTTATTTATATTTCCTTAATCCGCGGTCGTAAAAAAAGTTTCCGAATGGGACAAAAGCGGCGATGAAGCCGGCGGCTGACCATTTCAGCGACCATTTGACAGAGAGGGTCGCATACGCCAAGACAAGCAAATACAAAATGAACAATCCGCCGTGAACCGAACCGACAATTGTCACTGCAAGCGGAAGGCCCGCCCAATATTTTAGCGGCATGGCGATGAACAGCAGGATTAAGAGTGACATTCCTTCAATAAAACCCATCGTGCGAAGTCTTCCGATCGGCGTTTGCAGCATAAATCGCCCTCCTTGTGGACACGTTTTCATCTATACTATAAACAATCCGGAGGGCGCATATGATAGCTTTTAGAAAATGTTCGGAAAACATTCATTTTTAATTGCTTTTTCTCGGGAACTGTACTTGTCATTTACAAAAATACCCGAGATAATGTGTACAAAATCATAAAAGAAGGATGTTGAAATGAAACTTGACCAGATTGATCTGAATATTATTGAGGAGCTGAAGAAGGACAGCCGTTTGTCGATGAGGGAATTAGGCAGGAAAATTAAGCTGTCGCCGCCTTCTGTGACAGAACGGGTGAGGCAGCTTGAATCGTTCGGCATCATCAAGCAATACACGCTGGAGGTCGATCAGAAAAAGCTGGGGCTTCCCGTTTCCTGCATTGTGGAAGCAACCGTCAAAAACGCGGATTACGAGCGGTTTAAAAGCTATATTCAAACATTGCCGAATATCGAATTTTGCTACCGGATTGCGGGCGCAGCCTGTTATATGCTGAAAATCAATGCTGAAAGCCTCGAGGCGGTAGAAGATTTCATTAACAAAACATCGCCATACGCGCAAACCGTCACTCACGTTATTTTCTCAGAAATTGACACGAAAAACGGACGCAGTTAGAGAGTGCTTGTTCAAGTCTGTTATAATAAAAGGATGAGCGTGAAAGAAAGAGAAGTGATCAAGCATGTCAAAAACAGTTGTACTAGCTGAAAAACCTTCAGTCGGCCGGGATTTGGCCCGGGTGCTGAAGTGCCATAAAAAAGGAAACGGTTATCTCGAAGGCGATCAATATATTGTTACATGGGCTTTGGGCCATTTGGTAACACTTGCTGATCCGGAAGGCTACGGAAAAGAATTTCAATCATGGCGGCTCGAGGATCTGCCGATTATCCCAGAACCATTAAAGCTTGTTGTGATCAAGAAAACCGGAAAACAGTTCAATGCGGTCAAATCCCAGCTTACCCGTAAAGACGTCAATCAGATTGTCATCGCGACTGATGCAGGCCGGGAAGGGGAGCTTGTTGCGCGCTGGATCATTGAAAAAGCGAATGTCCGCAAGCCGATCAAGCGGCTGTGGATTTCATCTGTGACGGATAAAGCAATCAAGGAAGGCTTTCAAAAGCTGCGCAGCGGCAAAGAATATGAAAACCTGTATCATTCTGCCGTCGCCAGAGCGGAAGCGGATTGGATTGTGGGAATTAATGCGACCCGTGCACTCACCACAAAATTCAATGCCCAGCTCTCATGCGGCCGTGTGCAGACACCGACGCTTGCCATGATTGCAAAGCGCGAGGCGGACATTCAAGCGTTTACACCGGTTCCATACTACGGCATCCGCGCGGCGGTCGATGGCATGACGCTGACGTGGCAGGATAAAAAATCAAAGCAGACGAGAACGTTCAATCAAGACGTAACAAGCCGTCTGGTAAAAGACCTCGATGGAAAGCAAGCGGTCATTGCTGAGCTGAAAAAAACAGCGAAAAAAAGCTTTGCACCTGCCCTTTATGATTTAACGGAGCTTCAGCGTGACGCCCACAAGCGCTTCGGATTTTCTGCTAAAGAAACGCTTTCTGTGCTGCAGAAGCTGTATGAACAGCATAAGCTCGTCACATATCCGCGGACGGACTCAAGATTTTTATCCAGTGATATCGTCCCGACGTTAAAAGACCGTCTGGAAGGTATGGAAGTAAAACCGTATGCCCAATATGTCAGCCAAATTAAAAAACGCGGCATTAAATCCCATAAAGGCTACGTCAATGACACGAAGGTGTCAGACCACCACGCGATTATCCCGACCGAAGAGCCGCTCGTTCTCAGCAGTCTGAGTGACAAAGAACGAAAGCTGTATGACCTGATTGCGAAACGTTTCCTTGCTGTATTAATGCCTGCATTCGAATATGAGGAAACAAAGGTCATCGCAGAAATCGGCGGAGAAACCTTTACGGCGAAAGGCAAAACCGTGCAGTCACAAGGATGGAAAGCCGTTTATGACATGGCGGATGAGGATGATGAGCAGGAGGATGACAGAGATCAGACACTCCCGGCCCTTCAAAAAGGCGACACTCTTGCCGTCCGCACGTTGACTGAAACAAGCGGACAAACGAAGCCGCCTGCCCGCTTTAACGAAGGAACCCTGCTATCAGCGATGGAAAACCCAAGCGCCTTTATGCAGGGAGAAGAAAAAGGCCTCGTCAAAACGCTTGGAGAAACAGGCGGCCTCGGCACGGTGGCAACGCGTGCCGACATTATTGAAAAACTGTTCAACAGCTTTTTAATAGAGAAAAAGGACAAAGATATTTTTATCACATCTAAAGGAAAACAGCTCCTGCAGCTTGTTCCGGAGGATTTGAAATCACCGGCCTTAACGGCAGAATGGGAGCAAAAGCTGTCTGCGATCGCCGCCGGAAAACTGAAATCGGCTGTCTTTATTAAAGACATGAAGGCTTACGCTAACCAAACGGTAAAAGAAATCAAAAACAGCAGCCAAACGTTCAGACACGATAACATCACGGGAACGGCATGTCCGGAATGCGGCAAAATGATGCTGAAGGTAAACGGCAAACGCGGCACGATGCTCGTGTGCCAAGACCGTGAATGCGGAAGCAGAAAAACGATTGCCCGAAAAACAAACGCGCGCTGCCCGAACTGCCATAAAAGAATGGAGCTTCGCGGCCAAGGGGAAGGCCAAACCTTCGCGTGTGTCTGCGGGCACCGTGAAAAGCTTTCCGTATTTGAAAAACGAAAAAACAAAGACAAAGGGCGCGCTTCCAAACGGGACGTTTCCTCTTATATGAAAAAACAAAATAATAAAGATGAGCCGATTAACAACGCGCTGGCAGAACAGCTGAAGAAACTCGGTTTGGATAAATAACAGAAAAACCTGTGCATATCGCACAGGTTTTTTATTGGACTTAGGTCCCATTATTTGAATGTTTAAAAAGGGGAAAAAAAGCTAGCAATCTGCATTTTTTTCTTTTATAGTAAATGTAATTTGTAACATGGCAGTCATATTTTCGTCTACATATATTTGTGAGCGTCTGATTCGCTTCAGGCGACAAAGGGGGATTTGCCTGTGAGGCATGTGTTGATCGCTGTCATCTTATTCTTCTTATCTATCGGACTTTCCGCAGGGTGTGTTGAGGCTGGAAACAAGACCCAATATCAGTCTGCGGCAGAAACGAACGCCAGTCCGCTTCAGCCGGCAGAGTATTTCATCTATCACAATCTAATGAATGACCAAGGGCAGATCAAAACTGATTTTTCAGACCAGACTTCGTATTTATCAGAATCTCTCGGCCTGTGGATGGAGTTTTTGGTCAGCAAAAATGACGCCCCGCATTTTCAGGAGCAATATCAGCATCTGACTGATTCATTTCTGCTTAGCAATCACTTGGTAACGTGGAAGATTCAAAACGGCCAAGCGAGCGGGACGAATGCGCTGATAGATGATATGAGAATTATGCTGTCTCTTGACCAAGCCGCCGCAAAATGGGGCCGCAGCGACTACGCGCAAACGGCCCGGAATATCGGCACAGCTTTGAAGACATACAATATGAATAACGGGTTATTTACAGATTTTTACGACTCACAGGCCGCTTCAAAGGATGTGGCGATTTCATACGTCATGCCCGATGCATTAGCTGTCTTAAAGAAGAATGGAATCATAGACGAAGAAACGGAACAGCGGAATGCCAATGTTCTCTATTCAGCTCCTTTAAAAAATGGCTTTCTGCCGAAGACCTACAGCTCAGACACGAAGGAATACACATATGACAGTGAAATCAACCTCATTGATCAGCTGTACGCTGCTTGGCATTTGCCGGAAGGGGATAAAAAAGCCGCTGTTTTAGCGGACTGGATCAAGCAGGAATTTCAGACAAACGGAAAGCTGTACGGACGATATTCGGCGGATACGAAGGAACCTGCCGTCCAATATGAGTCGCCATCCGTATACGCATTAGCCGTATTATTTTTAACGGAACAGCATGAAAACAGCTCTGTCATCAAAGCCATATATGACAGGATGAATGACTTTGAAATTCTTGATCCGGTGAAATCGTATTATGGAGGCTATATGAGCGGCACTCAGACGCATTCTTTTGACAATCTGCTGCCGCTGTTAGCCGAAAGGAAGCTTTTTAATGAAAATATCATTCAATGAATCAAAAAAATTATTTGCTTATTTTTCAGGGCTGATTGCAGCCCTGTCTCTGTTTATTTATTATGTGTCAGCCCAGCAATCGGAAGGTGCTCTGATCCTTTGCATCACGTTTGTCGTCATCGCCGCAGGCATATGGTTCGGCCCAATTTACGCGCTCGCAGTGACCTTAATCGTACTCTTTGCCCTCGGCACTTTAATGATGTTTTTCCAGACTGGACAGGCTGCGCTATTTCCGGCTGAAGAAGGGCTGCGAATGCTTGTCATGTGGGGAATCGCGCTTTTGCTGTTTTCTTTTATAGCTGGAAGAATCCACGATATTGCAGCAGAGCTTCGGCGTTCAGTTACACGGCTTCAATCCGAAATCAAAAGCTTTGTCGCTGTGGACAGAGTGACCGGCTTTGATAACAAGCAGAGGATGAAGCTGGAGCTTTCAGAAGAAATCAAGCGGGCGGAGCGCTACGGCAATTCTTTCGTGTTTTTGCTGCTGCATATGCATTATTTCAAAGAGTTTAAGTCTTTGTACGGTGAAAAAGAAACCGACCGCCTCTTCCAATATGTCAGTCAGCAAATCAGGTCAAGCGTCAGGGAAACGGATAAGAAATTCCGCCCTTCTGACGAGCGTATCGGGATCGTTTTGACGCACACGCCCGCTGAACATATGCCGGCCGTCCTGACAAAGCTGAAAAAACAATTGGATACGTATCAGCTGGAAAATGGAAAGTATGTGTCGCTCACGTTCCACGTCTGTTATTTGCCTTACCGCAAAGATATCAAAACAGCTGATCAATTTTTAGAAGAACTGGAAAACGAGATGATGATGAATGAATTATAAAGGAATCACGCTGCTCTGCGTCACAATGCTTCTGTTTTCAGCCATTGCGGCTTTTCCCGTTTCGGCACAAGCAAAAGAGCGGGATGCCGGCATTCTCATCATTTATTCAACCTTGGACGGCAAGGAGTCTTCTCAAGTCAAAATGCTTGATTTGCTTGCGGGCCACTTTACATCACATGTGACAGCCAAAAATGATTTGGATGTTGAAGCCTCTGATTTCAAAGGCAAAGACCATGTGATTTATTACGGCCAAACGAAAAGAAAGCTTAGCAAAAAACTGGTGTCTCTTATCAGCAGTGTAAAAAAACCTGTTGTCGCCATAGGCTATAACGCAGGCCAAATCAGCCAATTTTCCGGGCTTTTATTAGCCAGGAAAGAAAATGTGTTTCAGGTCCACAGCAGGTCGGAAAAGACCGATGTGGCTCTAGAGAGCGGGCTTAACGTGCTGAGCGTATCAGGCCTCAAAGGAAAGGCGCTTTATACCTTCAAAGCCGATGACGGCAAAACGCATTCTTTTATATGGAAAACAAAAAAAGCGAATGTGTACATTGGATTAACAAATTTGTTAAATGACAATTTGATCGTGGCGAAACAGCTCAGAGAAGCTTTCGAAGAGAAGGCGGGGACGACGCTATTGTATTTGCGTCTTGAGGATATCAGCCCGATGTCTGATGAAACATTGCTGCTTCAAGCCGGTACATATCTGCATAAGAGGCATGTTCCTTTTATCCTGGCAGTGATACCGGTTTACTTGAATCCGGAAACAGGCGACAAAGTGTATTTGTCTGATAAACCGAAGATGGTCAAGGTGCTGAAAAAGCTGCAAAGCATGGGAGGCAGTATCATTGTTCACGGCTATACACACGCCTATCGCTACAGTGAAACAGGAGAGGGCTTTGAATTTTGGGATGCAAAGGCCGATCAGCCGATTACATCCGAAAATGCCGAAGACCCCCCATCCATTTTGGAAAAAGAACAGGATTTTCCGAACGAACAAGCCTATAACAGCTATCTAAAACAATTTCGGGAAAAGGAAGAAACGTATACAAAGCAAAAACTGACGCGCGCCATTGAGGATTTGACATCATCGGGTCTCTACCCGCTCGCATTTGAAGCGCCGCATTATACGATGTCCGAATATGGCTATCAAATTGCTTCGCAGTATTTTACAAGCATTTTTGGCCAGGTCCAGCTCAGCGGCACAACGTGGAAAACATCAGGTGCATCTCCGTATGTGACCGCTCCTTCGATGCTGCACGGCATGACGCTGTATCCGGAAACGATCGGCTTTGTCGATACATCAAAGCAAAACCCGCTCGGCGATATGGAGGAGCACATCTCCCAGATGATTGATTTTGAAGGCGGAGTAGCCGGAGGGTTTTATCATCCGTATCTCGGGATGAAATATCTGCCGGAGCTGGTTGATGAGATGGAACGCATTCCGGACAGTGAATGGCTTGATTTAAAGAAAACGAAACAAACCGTCAAAACAGACAAAGTGGAAATTCATACAAGCGGTGACGGAACGATTCAGGTGAAAAACGGCGTAAGCGCCATTGACGAGTTTTTCGATCATCATCGGCAAACCCCTCTGGAAAAGGCGTTATGGATTCTCTCCGCGGTCGTGCTCTTATTTGTCGTCATGTTTGTCAGTTATACGTTTTATTTGAGAGCCACATTGAAAAAACGAATTTTTAAGGAGAGAAGAAGCCTTGGGTAATACGCTGTTCTTTATCTCGCTAAGTTTAATATGGGTCATGCTTCTCTACCACATGTTTCTCATGCAGGGCGGGTTCCGCCACTATATGACCTTCGAACGGAACATCCCGAAGTGGAGAGAAAACATGAAGGAGCTGCCAAAGGTCAGTGTTCTCATCCCGGCACATAACGAGGAAGTTGTGATTCGGCAGACGCTGAAGGCGATGGTCAACCTTTATTATCCGAAGGACCGGCTGGAGATTATCGTCGTTAATGACAATTCATCAGACCGGACGGGTGATATCGTCAATGAATTTTCCGAGAAATACGATTTCATCAAAATGGTGATTACGAAGCCGCCAAACGCAGGAAAAGGCAAATCCTCTGCACTTAACTCTGGTTTTGCCGAATCGAACGGCGATGTGATCTGTGTATATGACGCCGACAACACGCCTGAGAAAATGGCCGTGTATTACCTTGTGCTCGGCCTGATGAATGACGAAAAGGCAGGCGCCGTAGTAGGGAAATTCCGCGTCATCAATGCGGCAAAAACGCTCTTGACGAAGTTTATTAATATCGAAACGATCTGTTTTCAGTGGATGGCCCAGGGAGGCAGATGGAAGTGGTTCAAAATCGCCACCATCCCAGGCACCAACTTTGCGATCCGCAGAAGCATTATCGAAAAGCTCGGAGGCTGGGATGACAAAGCGCTCGCTGAGGATACCGAGCTGACGATCCGGGTGTATAATCTCGGCTATCACATCCGCTTTTTCCCTGCCGCCATTACTTGGGAGCAGGAGCCGGAAACGTGGAAGGTCTGGTGGCGCCAGCGCACCAGATGGGCGCGTGGCAATCAATATGTCGTGCTGAAATTTTTGGCGCAGTTTTTCAAGCTGAAACGAAAACGGATTATCTTTGACTTGTTTTATTTTTTCTTTACGTACTTCTTGTTTTTCTTTGGCGTGATCATGTCAAATACGATATTTGTTGTCAATCTGTTTTATGATTTGCATTTGTCGGTCGGGTTCTTGGCAATGATTCTCTGGATCTTGGCATTTTTCTTATTTATGACAGAGGTCATGATTACGCTAAGCATTGAAAAAACAGAAATGAACAGGCAAAACTTTTTTATCGTTTTTCTCATGTACTTTACATACTCGCAGGCATGGATTGTGCTGGTCATCTATTCTTTATTCGTAGAAATCAAGCACCGTTTATTCAAGCAGGAGGTCAAATGGTACAAAACAGAACGATACAATCAACATAAAAGCGGGTGACCTTTTTGAAACAAATAATGATTTTTCTCACTAGCCTCATGCTGCTGGCGATGACTGGACAAGCGGCTTTTGCCAAGGAGGTGGAGGTCAGCGGTTCGTTCCTCGGAAAAAGCAGCCAAGAACAAGTCAAACAGCAGGTGCTGACAAGCGACCTGATTACACTGTACGGATCAAAAGACAGCGCTGAGCTGACGTATCAGATCCCGGCAGGCGCCTCTTCCGGCAGCCAGCAATTGGTGATTGAATACGAGGCATCAAATCTTTTAATTTCTCCATCATCGTTAACGGCTGTCATTGACGATGAACCGGTCAAAACGTTAAAGCTTGATGGTGATTCCAAACGGAAAACAGTGAAGCTGAACCTGAATAAAAGCCAGTCTGCCCAAGGCTATCACAACGTATCGCTGAAATTTTACGGCGTGATGAAAGAGGGCGTCTGCGTCAGACAGGATACGTCCGGCAACTGGATCAAAATTTATCCTGACAGCCGCCTGACGCTGGCGGACAGCAGTGAAGCGAAGGGAACGTCGCTGGACCATTATCCGTATCCTTTCGCCCAATCGGGAAATACAGCGGAGAAAACCGCCATCGTCATTCCGGATGACCCAAGTTCGGCGGAAATTGAAGCTGCAGTGAAAACAGAAGGCTATTTGAAAACGGTGGACAGCAGTATCAGCATTTCGTATGTCACGGAATCTGAACTGAAGAAAATCGACAAGCCGACGATTTTCATCGGAGTGGACAAGCATTGGAACGGCAAGGTGAAAAAGCTGATGAAACAAGCCGGCTTACAGGCAAAAGGAGAAAAACTCCTGCTTGCGGAGCGGGTGCTGAAAGCAGAGGGCAAGCAGCAGCCGGTTCTATTCGCACAAGCGGCATCCGCTGACGTGCTCACTGAAAAAATCAGCGTCATCACGGATCAGACTTACACAGGCCAGCTCAGCGGCGATACACTTTCGATCAGCAAGCTTCAGCAGGCTGAAAAAAAGGAAAGCAATAAGCTGACCCTCGAGAATTTTGGAGCGGATGATATCACAATTGGAGCTGACAAAACATCTTCAGCCCATTACTTTTATCCTGCATCAGCGGTTTTAGATCAAAATCAATCAGCAAAGCTGTCGCTTAAGCTGAAAAAGTCCGAAACGATTCAAGCCTCAACGGCCGAAAACGGATCGGCTTCTCAGGCAGCAGAACTGAAAGTCATGATCAACGGCCAGCCGCACTCGGTCGGGCTTGATGAATTAGGAAAAGAAGATAAAAACGGGTTCTATCATGTCACGGTAAAAGTGGACCCTAAGCTGCTGCAGAAAAACCGCTACATTGATATTCAGTTTGTCACAACTGGGCTAAAGGAAAACAATCCTTGCAACACCACTGATGAAGAAAAGTGGGTCTTTATCGATAAAAGCAGTACATTGTCATACGCCATCAAAGGCATGTCTCCGTCAGCGGATTTTCAAGAGTGGCCGCTTCCTTACGCCGGAAATCAGGAACAGACAACGCTAATCGTGCTTCCTGACACGGTAAGCCAATCAAAGCTTGAGGAGCTTTCTCTTGTAACGGAGTCCTTTGGCAGCGAAGCGCAGCATTCATATACGATAAAAAAATCATCTGACGTAACAGCAAATGATGCCAAAGGACGGAACCTCATTTTCTTAGGGGGCATCAATCAATTTTCTCTTCTGAAGGAGAGATCATCAGATCTGCTTGTGCCGCAAGCAAAAAACGGTTCGTTTGATGTATCAGGTTTTGAGATGCTGAATGAGACTACAAAACAAGTGGCATTTACCCAAGCCTCTCTTTGGGATTCAGGCTACACGATGGCTATCTTTGCACCGTCAAAAGGAAATGGCAAGGCCGTCACAAAAGAGATCATCAGTTATCTGAACAGCACCGATGACTCGGCAACCGTCGTTAATGAAACAAACAGCCATCAGGTGTTTACAAACCATCAGCAGCTTAAAACGGAAACAAACCGTTCCAGCGCAGAACAGCCATCGCAGGATCATAGCCAGAAATGGCTGTATATTGGTGTGCTGGCACTCATTATGGTGATTGCGGCAGTGTTCATTTGGATTGCCGTAAGACGCAGAAAAAGAAAGACTGATACAGAATAAAACAGAGGCAATTTAGCCTCTGTTTTTTTATTTTTGGTATGTAAATTCCATTTGTGGAACCTGTCATTTTATTTTTTCTCGTCCAGCCGAAAGCCCCTTTACAACGCGCGTGAACGGGAGTATGATCTCTTTTATAAAACAAATCGCTTAATCTGAAATCAGAGCGGGGGACCCAATAGAACGGCTTTTTGCCGTTGGGGTGAATCCTTTTTAGGTAGGGCTAACTCTCATATGCCCGAATCCGTCAGCTAACCTCGTAAGCGTTCGTGAGAGGAGATGAATGAAACCTGTGTTCGATGTAATGGCACAGGGGCATCCGTTTGCCTCTGTGTTTTTTGCCGTTCATTTTTTTAGAATGTAAATCGCATACAGAGACATCATAGCAGAAAGGACTATTACAAAATGTGAGAGCAAGATGCTGATGTTTTATTGTTTTAATTGAAAAATGAGAAATTAAAAGGGGAAGACATCGATGTATCATTCAATCAAACGTTTTTTGATTGGGAAACCACTAAAATCTCAAGCAGCTGGAGAGCAAAAACTGACGAAATTAAAAGCCTTGGCAATGCTTTCCTCAGATGCGCTGTCATCTGTTGCATACGGGACAGAACAAATTCTAATCATTTTGGCAACAATCAGTGCTGCTGCATTTTGGTACTCCATACCGATTGCGGTTGGCGTTCTTATATTGCTGCTCGCACTGATTCTTTCATACAGGCAGATTATTTACGCTTACCCGCAGGGCGGCGGGGCGTATGTCGTTTCTAAAGAAAACCTCGGTGAAAAGCCGGGATTGATCGCAGGCGGCTCACTGCTTGTCGATTATATTTTAACAGTAGCGGTAAGTATCTCCGCAGGTACGGATGCCATCACGTCGGCCTTTCCTGCATTGCATGATTATCATGTGCCGATCGCTGTTTTTCTGGTGTTAGTCATTATGATTTTGAACCTGCGCGGGCTTTCGGAATCGGCATCGATTCTTGCCTATCCGGTTTATCTGTTTGTGGTGGCGCTTTTGGTTCTGATTGCAGTCGGGTTGTTTAAACTCATGACGGGGCAAATTGATCAGCCAGTCCATCATACACCGCTCGGCACACCGGTAGCCGGTATTACGCTGTTTTTACTGCTTAAGGCTTTTTCTTCCGGCTGCTCAGCGCTGACCGGGGTTGAGGCCATTTCTAACGCAATTCCGGCTTTCAAAAACCCGCCTGCGCGAAACGCAGCAAGAACGCTTGCAATGATGGGGATTTTGCTGGCGATTCTGTTCGCCGGCATTACGGTGCTCGCATACGGATATGGAACAGCGCCGAAGCCCGATGAAACGGTGGTTTCACAAATTGCATCTGAAACCTTCGGGCGGAATGTGTTCTACTATGTCATCCAAGGTGTCACATCGCTTATTTTGGTTCTTGCGGCAAACACGGGATTTTCAGCTTTCCCGCAGCTTGCCTTCAACCTGGCGAGAGACCAGTATATGCCGCGTATGTTTACAGTCAGAGGCGACCGCTTAGGCTTCTCAAATGGAATTATCTTTTTAGGCGTTGCTTCCATTGTGCTCATCTTGTTATTCAGAGGACAGACAGAGCACTTAATCCCGTTATATGCTGTCGGCGTATTTATTCCATTTACGCTTTCGCAAACCGGCATGTGCATCAAATGGATCAAGCAAAAACCAAAAGGCTGGATCGGAAAAATGCTGATCAACTCCTGCGGCGCTTTGATTTCATTTATGGTTCTGTCGATCCTGTTCGTGACGAAGTTTAATGTCGTATGGCCGGTTTTAATCTTTATGCCTATCGTCGTTCTGTTGTTTTACGTAATTAAAAATCACTATACAGCTGTCGGCGAACAGCTTCGCATCGTAGATAAACAGCCTGAAGAAATCAAAGGCACGGTCGTGATTGTGCCTGTAGCCGGTGTCACCACCGTCGTGCAAAAATCGATTCAATACGCGAAATCACTGTCCGATCAGGTGATTGCCGTTCACGTGTCATTTGACAGAGAACAGGAAAAGAAAGTCGAAAAACGCTGGGAAGAGCTCAATAACGGAGTGCGGCTCGTTACGCTTCACTCCTCGTACAGAAGCCTTGTCCATCCGTTTGATAAGTTTTTAGAAACAGTAGAAGCAAAAGCGAAGAAGGAGCAGTTTTCCGTCATGGTGCTGTTTCCGCAATTTATTACGAAAAAACGCTGGCACACCATCCTTCACAATCAATCAGCCTTCCTCCTAAGAGTCCGGCTGTTCTGGAAAAAGGACATAATCGTTGCCACACTGCCGTATCATTTTAAAAAATAAAGCTCTAGGACCAAGGGAACCCACCTTGGTCTTTTTTTGGCGGGAAAAGGAGACATGCAATGTATACGCAAGGCGCATTAGTCATTGTATTGAACGAAAATCAGCAGATTCTGCTGGTTAAACGAAAAGACGTTCCTTTATGGGATCTGCCGGGCGGCAGGGTCGATGCCGGGGAAACGGCTGAGGCAGCGGCAGTCAGGGAGGTATTGGAAGAGACGGGATACACAGCAGCGCTTTCTGCGAAAATAGGTGTCTATCAAAGGCCAAAGTTTCAAGATGAACAGCATGTGTTTGCCGGAAACATAACAGGCGGACGAGCGATAGCGAACGGCATGGAGACAGCGGGTTTGAAGTGGTTTTCTCCGCAGCGTTTGCCGTTTTTTATGGTGCCGAACCGAAAAAGGCAAATCAAAGATTTCATGAATGGCGCTCTAGATGCAAACATCACCCTCAAGGACAGCGGCATGCTTGCGGCGATTGACCTGTTCAAAAGAAGACTGGGCAAGTGATAAAGGTCTCCGGGTTTTAAAGCCTTTCTCCTGTGGTATTGAAAAAAGGAAAAAGGAGGATACGGCATGGCACACAAAACTGCAGGACAAGCAATGACAGAACTGCTAGAACAATGGGGAGTTGATCATGTTTATGGCATCCCCGGAGACAGTATAAATGAGTTTATTGAAGAATTAAGACACGAAAGAAATCAATTGAAATTCATTCAAACCCGCCATGAAGAGGTGGCAGCGCTGGCAGCCGCGGCTGAGGCAAAACTCACCGGCAAGATCGGCGTCTGCCTGTCGATCGCAGGGCCGGGGGCGGTTCACTTATTAAATGGTTTATATGATGCAAAAGCGGACGGCGCCCCTGTGCTGGCGATTGCCGGACAGGTCTCATCAGGCGAAGTTGGACGGGATTATTTTCAGGAGATCAAGCTTGAGCAAATGTTTGAGGACGTGGCTGTGTTCAACAGAGAGGTACATAGCGCGGAAACGCTGCCGGATCTCTTGAATCAGGCTATCCGCACCGCCTACAGCAAAAAAGGCGTCGCGGTATTGAGCGTGTCAGATGATTTGTTTGCAGAGAAGATCAAACGCGAGCCCGTGTACACTTCACCAGTGTATATTGAAGGGAATCTTGAACCGAAAAAAGAACAGCTCGTCACTTGCGCACAATATATTAATAACGCCAAGAAGCCGATTATCTTGGCGGGGCAGGGAATGAAAAAGGCGAAGCGGGAGCTCTTGGCGTTTGCGGACAAAGCCGCCGCTCCGATCGTTGTCACGCTTCCGGCAAAAGGCGTTGTTCCCGATAAGCACCCGCATTTTCTCGGCAACCTCGGGCAGATCGGCACAAAACCGGCTTACGAGGCAATGGAGGAATGCGATTTATTAATCATGCTCGGGACTTCATTTCCGTACCGCGATTATTTGCCTGATGACACGCCGGCGATCCAGCTCGATTCAGATCCGGCGAAAATCGGAAAACGCTATCCGGTGACAGCGGGCCTTGTCTGCGATTCAGCTCTCGGCCTGCGCGAATTGACGGAGTATATTGAACGGAAGGAAGACAGAAGATTCCTGAATGCCTGCACGGAACATATGCAGCATTGGTGGAACGAAATTGAAAAAGATGAGACAGAGGCGGCAACACCGCTTAAACCCCAGCAGGTCGTGGCACGTCTTCAGGAAGCGGCAGCCGATGATGCGGTGCTCTCTGTAGATGTCGGCACTGTGACAGTCTGGATGGCGCGGCATTTCAAGATGAACGCGAACCAGGATTTCATCGTTTCCAGCTGGCTTGCGACAATGGGCTGCGGCCTGCCGGGAGCGATTGCGTCAAGCTTAGCCGAACCGGAGCGTCAGGCGATCGCTGTCTGCGGGGACGGGGGCTTTTCCATGGTCATGCAGGATCTTCCGACCGCCGTCAAATACAAGCTCCCAATCACCGTCGTCATTTTAAACAATGAAAACCTCGGCATGATCGAGTATGAGCAGCAGGTCAAAGGCAATATCGACTATGTGACAAAACTTCAAAATGTCGACTATGCCGCATTTGCAGAAAGCTGCGGAGCAAAGGGCATTAAGGTGACCAGAGCGGAAGAGCTTGCACCTGCTTTCCATGAGGCGTTACACGCTGACCAACCGACCGTTGTGGACGTCATGATCGGAAATGAACCGCCGCTCCCTGGCAAAATCACCTACGGGCAGGCAAAAGGCTTCAGCAAGTACATGTTGAAAAATTTCTTCGAAAACCAAAAAATCGAAATGCCATCACTGAAGAAAAGTTTAAAGCGGTTATTCTAAAAAACAGGGGCCTTTTCAGGCCCCTGTTTTTTTGTGATGGAAACAAATGTATTTTTGGTTATCATAGCATTATATTGCCTGTTAGGAGGAAACCATGTTTGAATTCATAAAATTATCGGTGTACTTATTAGGATCCGCAGGAATGATTTATGCAGCCTGTCATGATGTTCGCCATGCTCAAAACGGACACAAGGACAAATGCATCTTCTTTCAAAGCAAAAAGATCAGCGCATTTGTCCTTGTGTGTTTCATATGTTTATTCTTATCAAATCTTACAGGGTTCATGTCTTCATAAGCTTATTTCTCTTTTTTCTTCAGCCCGAAAAAGAAAGGAAAAGCAGATCCGACCAAGAAGGTGCCGAATAAAAACATGCCGCCGATAAACACGTGGAAATTCGTGTGTCCGGCCGTAAACGCGGTGATCAAGGAGATAATACTGAGCACGATCATGGCAATGCCAGGCGCGACTCTCATTTTTCCTTTGGATTTATAGGCAACAACAGAACATAAAATTCCGATTACAATAGGAACAATCCACAAATAAAACAAAATAAATACTGACATCATCAAAACTCCGATTTTTTCTTCTATCATAACAAATTTCTGTCAAAAAGGATATCAATGAGCTTTTCCGCAAAATCAAAAACCGGCTTAGCAGCCGGTTTTTTCTAACGAAACGTATCGACAATTAAAAATACATTCAAAGCAACGATCAATACAGCTATCAGCCAAGAAACCACTGTGACCCATTTAGCGTTGATCAGTGATCCCATAATCCGTTTATTGCTTGTAAACATAATAAGCGGGATTAAGGCAAAGGCGATGCCGAAGGAGAGCACAACCTGGCTCAGAACGAGAGCGGTCGTCGGATTGACGCCTGACGCGATGATCAGGATCGGCGGAATGATCGTGATAAAACGCCGTACATACAGCGGAATGCGGTAGTTGATAAATCCTTGCATGATCACGTCGCCTGAAAGTGTGCCGACAGACGAACTGGATAGTCCCGCAACGAGCAGCCCGATCCCGAATAAAGCCGCTGACACAGGGCTGACAAGATGTCCGAATTGTTGAAATGCGACATCAAGATCCTCGACAAACAGCCCGTTTTTGAAGAATAGTGCGGCGGCCACAATCAGCATACTCGCATTAATAGCACCTGCAATCAGCATCGCTATTAAAATATCAATAAATTCGAATCTGAAGATTTTTTTCCGTTCCGCATCCGTTTTGCCGATCACCCGCCGCTGTGTAAGGGCTGAGTGTAAATAAATCGCGTGCGGCATAACGGTTGCACCGAGAATACCTGCTGCAAGAAGCACACTGTCAGTGCCGTGAAACGCCGGGACAAATAGGCCCTTCATCACTGACGCGGCATCAGGCTTTGCGAAAAAGGTCTGCAGTGCAAAGGCGATTACCACTACAAACAGCATACCGGCAATGCCGGCTTCAAGTGAGCGATAACCGCGGCGCTGAAGCTCCAATATCGCGAAAGAGCCGATCGCCGCTATAATAGACGCTTCAAGCATCGGGATGCCGAACAGCAAATACAGTCCCAGAGCCGCTCCGATAAATTCCGCCAGATCAGTTGCAATAATGACCAGCTCGCCCTGAATCCATAAACCGATGGAGACAGGCTTTGGGAATTCTTCGCGGGCAACCTCAGGCAGGTTTTTGCCTGTCGCAATACCGAGTTTGGCGGATAATGATTGGATTAAAAGCGCCATGATATTAGAAAATAAAATCACCCATAGCAGCATATATCCGTATTTAGAACCTGCCGATATATTCGTTGCGAAGTTGCCGGGATCAATATAGGCGATGGCTGCTATAAACGCAGGACCCAGAAAAGGGAGCAGCCCTCTGAATCCTCTGATTTTCCCGTCAAGCGCATCTTGGACTGCTTTGGAACGGGGAGATTGTGCTGTGATGTCCTTGTTCATCATGTCTCACCTGAATTCTGATTGTTTTTGCCATACAACAAAGAGTTTCCTTAAACCAAATTATTTTATCTACATCATATGACCATCCCGGTTTCTTGTCAACCGAAGATGTTTAAAATACACTCTCAAATTTTTCCCTGTTATGTAACATGATATGTAGGGATTCGGATAAGGTCCCATATAAAAAGACATCGTTTCAGTTCGAAACGATGCCTCCTATATCAAATGAATTTAGGCTTCCTTCCGCAGCCCGCGGAACACGAGGCTCAGCAAGAACACGAAGATGGCGGCCCCGATGATAGCCGGGAAAATAGCAAAGCCGGCGAGGCTCGGTCCCCAAGTGCCAAGGAGTCCGTGTCCGATCCAAGCGCCGATCAGCCCGGCAATCATAGAGCCGAAAATTCCTCCCGGCATCCGATTTCCTACGATGGCGCTTCCGATTAATCCAATAACGATAGCAACGACTAATGAAACCAAAAAGCTAATCATCATACTCACCTCTCATAAATGATTTATCAATCAATAACCGCTTATACCAAACCCGAAACATTGAAAAGCATATCGCGTTATGAAACTGTTTTGATTTTTCGCTGCATGCTTCCGTCAGCCAAATGAACAATGACCTCAGTGCCTTTATGCGCTGCGATTTCCTTTGCCCGTTCAATCGCTTCTTTCTTTGTATCCTTGATCTCAGACACACGTTTGGCACCTTCGGCTTTGACCGCCCAGCCGTTTTTATGCTTGATGACATGCTCTGCTTTATCCATGAGCTCAGGGTCTCCGCCGCTGTTTGAATCTTCATCTCGCTCTGTCTCATCATCATGCTTGAGGAAATCATCAATTTCTTCTTTAGAGGCGTTTTCCGCCCATTCCTTTGCTTTGCTTGTCGCAATCGGAATTGCGCGTCCATCCTCATAGCCTTCATCAATCATCGCATTCGCAATGTCAATGGCTTTTTTCTTCACCGGTTTCTCAAGATTTTTCAATGAAGCGGGATAATCCTTCATCGACCAAGGCATGTCCATCACTCCTTTTCCTTTTATAAAAATGGTACCCGCAGGTGAAAAATAAAAACGTTTCCGAGAAAATGAAGGTATACTATATAGTAGAAAAACGGAAGGGAAGTGCGAGTTGGGTGACAACAGAACGAAAAGAAGACTTACATCAGCAATTAAAAGAAATAGAGAAATGGGAAAAAGATCAGCAAAAAGTCTGGTTTTGGGAAAAGCTCAGCCGTCTCCCGTTTCAGCTGCTGGACAAGCTGACGCCGGAATTCATTCAGAAAAAAATCGGCAAGCTCTTGGATGAGGTCGGCAGCTTTGTTCAAACAGGAGGACAGTACCTGACATCTCAAAAACAGATTATCAATATGTTTCAAAAGAAACTGCCGGAGGAGATCTTCGAATCACTCGAAGACGTACAAAAAGCGCCTCTTTCTGTCATGGATGAAATTGCGGAAGGAATGGGCAAAAACAGAATTAACGCCGCAACTGTTCAAGGCGCGACAACGGGTGTGGGCGGCGTGTTTACCCTGGCGGCAGACATTCCGGCCGTGCTTGGCCTGTCGTTAAAAACGTTACAGGATATTGCGGTTGCTTACGGCTATGACCCAAAGGAGAAAAAAGAGCGTGTCTTCATCGTAAAATGTTTGCAGCTGACATCGGCTGATGTTGTCGGCAAAAAATCGATTTTGCAAGGATTAAAAGACTATGATCAAGATCGTACATATAAGAATGTCGCTTCTGAAATCCAGGGCTGGCGTGAAGTCGTTTTAGGCTATCGCGACACGTTTGGCTGGAAAAAGCTTTTTCAGCTGGTGCCGGTCGCAGGAATGGTCTTTGGCGCGGCAGCCAATCGCTCAACATTAAACGACATTACCGAAACGGGCATGATGCTGTATAAAAAGCGGCGCATTCTTGCGCGGCTGAAAGAAACAGAACAAGGGATGGAATAGCAGAAAGCAGACGGACACCACGAACCGCCTGCTTTTTTTAGTGGAAACACACCTAATGTGTTTTGTTTGTTTAAAAGAATTGATAGCGGGAATACAACAACCAACACCAATTAAAGGAGGAATTCAAAATGGCAGACGATAACAAAATGAGCAGAGAAGAAGCAGGTAGAAAAGGCGGAGAAACAACAAGCAAAAACCATGATAAAGAATTCTATCAAGAGATTGGCAAAAAAGGCGGAGAAGCCACTAGCGAAAACCATGACAAAGAATTCTATCAAGAAATCGGTGAAAAAGGCGGAGAAGCCACTAGCCGAAACCATGACAAAGAGTTCTATCAAGAAATCGGTGAAAAAGGCGGAGAAGCCACTAGCGAAAATCATGACAAAGAATTCTATCAAGAAATCGGCCGTAAAGGCGGAGAGGCAACAAGCAAAAATCATGATAAAGAATTCTATCAAGAAATTGGCTCAAAAGGCGGAAACGCCCGCAACAACGACTAATCATAAGCATAAAGGCAGACAACCTGTAGATAAAAAGCGATCCGGCGCATCAGCTGGATCGCTTTTTATTTTGGAAATTTCTCAATCTACACTGGTATTGCGATACAATAAGTGAAAAAGAAAGGGGTTTTTGCTAATGTCCGAGATGCAAAACTTGCTCGCCATCGCCAATGAAGTCAAAGAAAAACACGCCAATTTTTCAATCTCAGAGGTCAACGACCACTGCGTGCGCCTCGCAGTGTTTACAGGAGAATATGACTGGCACCATCATCCTGGCTCAGATGAATTATTCATTGTTCTTGAAGGTGAGCTGCTGATCGATTTTAAGGACAAAGAAACCGCGGTACTCAAAGCAAATGACAGCCTGCTGATCCCGAAAGGAACGGTTCACCGCACGCGCTCTTACGTCAGAACCGTGAATCTCTGTGTCGAGCATAAGCACGCGGAAACAGTTATCCTGGAAGAATCACCATGCTGATCAAAAAGATTGTATGTGAAGTAGACGCAGCAAACGCTGAAGCATTTTCAAAAGCGCAGTCACAGTGGGGAGCATTGTCACATGTAAATGGCTTCATCAAACAGGCCGGCGGCTGGCGGAAAACTGCAGATGGGCTGTTCACCGCAGAAATCATCAGCGTTTGGGAAAACAGAGCTGCCTATGATCATTTTATGGAGAATGAACATGACAGCATTTACGAAGAAAACGAACAGAAGGCTGTAATTCTTTTGATAGATGTGACGCTGTATGAAGAGGATGAACCGTTCATTCACGATCTGTTACATAACCCTGACATCCGGTACGAACCAGACTGGACAGTTCTGAAGGCATAAACAAAGCCCAAAACATTATGTTTTGGGCTTGTGTTTTTACTCGCGTCCAGGAAGCGTATTATGAACAAAAGGCGGTGCTGGGTTTAACTCCGGTTTTTCTCCAAACGCTTTTGCTTCTTTCACATATTCAAAGGCTTCTCCATCCGGCGCTTTTTCGTTCAGCCAGGTTTGCCCGGTGCTTTCTTCGCCTTCAGAGAAATTGATCAGCTGATGCGAGAATTCTTGTTTTTCGAGTGCTTTCGGGAATGTTCCCGGCACAACCGGGCCTTCCTGTGCTTCTAATTCTTTAATGGCGGCGAGCCATTGATTTTGGTGCATCGTGTCACGTGCCAGCAGGAAGCTGAGCATATCTTTGACGCCTTTGTCATCCGTCATTTCAAATAGGCGTGCGACCTGCAGACGGCCCTGTGATTCCGCATTCAGATTGGCACGGAAGTCTGCCAGCAGGTTTCCGCTTGCAACGATATAGCCGCCGCTCCAAGGGACGCCTGTACTGCTTTCCGGCATGGCGCCAAGTCCTGACACAATTGCATGGTGAGGGTTCATGCCGCCCAGGATAGAGCCGATGACCGGATCTTCAGCGGCTTTTTCCTGCTGATCGAGCGGGGCATCCTCAAGAAGTCTGGCGATCATTGTGGCGATCATTTCAACGTGCCCGATTTCCTCAGTTGCCGTATCCATCAGCAAATCCTTGTATTTTTCATTTCCTCTTGTATTCCACCCTTGAAATAAGTACTGCATGGCAACAGAAATTTCTCCGAATTGCCCGCCTAAAATTTCTTGCATTTTTTTAGCGAATAATGGATCTGGACGATCTGGTTTAGCAGGATGCTGCAGCATTTTTGTGTGCTTAAACATGTACCCATCTCCTTTTTTCGTTTCTCTCTTTCTATATTTCCGATCGATTGAAAGATAAACGAAAAGCAGCGTATCGAGATGGGGACTACGAATACGAATCCTCTCGCAGCTCTAAAAGCTCCTGAATCAGCTTCTGGCCGAAGATTGGCTCATACTGCCGGTAAACAGGATCAAGGCGCTTCATCCATTCTTTTTTCTCTTTATCCGACAGCTCGTAGATGTTAATAGAAGAATTCTTTTTGATTTCTTCCAACTGCTCCTTGTTCATTTGTTCGGCATACGTTTCATTCCACTCGGTCGTTTCCTTCATTGCTTCAGTCAAAATGCGCCGTGTTTCCGGTGTTTGTGTGTTCCAGAAATGCTCATCAGTCATGACAGCATAGCCGAGATAACCGTGGCTGCTTATTGTCAAATAGTCCTGAACATTATAAAATTTTTTAGAATAGATGTTTGAGATTGTATTTTCTTCGCCATCAACTACATTTTTTTCTAACAGCTGAAAGGTAGAATTGAAGGATTCCTGATGAGGTGTTGCGCCAAGCAGCTTGAACTGATCCTCTATCACATCACTTTGCATAATGCGGAGATCCTGTCCTTTTAAATCATCCGGGGTTTTGACCGGTCCTTGATTCGTCGTGATTTGTTTAAAGCCGTTTGTCCAATAGGCGAGTCCTTTTAATTGGTTTTTCTTTAGAGAATCAAACAGCTGCGTGCCGATGCTTCCGTTCAGCCCTTTTTTGACGGCATCGTAATTTGTAAATGCATACGGCAGATCGAGCACTCCCCATTCGGGCGAGAGCATGCCGAGCTTCGATGTGGAGGGGGCGATAAATTGAACTTCGCCGTTTTGCAATGCTTCAATTTCTTCAATGTCCGAATACAGGCTTCCATTCGGGAACACTTCAATTTTCATTTTCCCGCCTGATTTTTCGTTCACCAGCTCTGCAAACTTATTGGCAGCAAGCCCTTTCGGCGTATTTTCGGCAACCACATGGCTGAATTTAAACACGATTTGATCCTGTAAGCCTTCCTGATCGTCATCATAAACAATCTCTTCACTGCCGGAACGATCATGGAATCCAATAAATAAAGAGGTTGCAATTCCGGCGATCATCAGTGCGAGACATGCAAGCAAACTCTTCATGAAAAGCCCTCCCCTATGTTTAGGATAATCGGGGCCATGCCATTCGTAAAGACCTGAAAGGAGAAGCTGATGAACAAAAAGAAGCTCTCAATCCGTTGGAAAATCACGATCTTATCCTATATACTCGTCATTTTCTCCTTTTTGATCGGGGGCATTGTGCTTATCGGCAATATCCAGCATACAGAGGAGCGGGAGCTGAAAAAACGCCTGATGAATACGGCCCGGACAGTGTCGGAGATGACTGAAGTGAAAGAGGCTTTGGCGCGGAATAAACAAACAGAAGCTGTTCGCCATGCGGTTGAAGAAATCAGGATGATTAATGAAGCAGACTATATTGTCGTCATGGATATGAATCATATCCGCTACACGCATCCTGTCAGTACGAGCATCGGCAAAAAATCTGAGGGGGCAGACGAAGAGGCGGCGTTTGCGGAGCACATTTATTTCTCAGAAGCAAAGGGCGAGATCGGCACGGCGGTCCGCGCTTTTTATCCGGTGAAGGATCACGATCTGAATCAGATCGGCGTGGTGCTTGTCGGGAAAACACTGCCGGGGATCGCCGACATCCTCCTTCATTTAAAGCGTGATATCGCATTCATCGTTGTGCTGACACTCGGCTTCGGCCTTGCAGGCTCCTTTCTGCTGGCACGCCATATCAAAAAACAAATGTTTCAGCTTGAGCCCCATGAGATTGTCCGAATGTATGAAGAACGGACAGCGACGTTTCACTCGATGAATGAAGGCGTGATTGCCATTGACAATCGGCTGATCATCACGATTTTCAATGAAAAAGCGAAACAGATTTTTGAAGTGCAGGGGGATCTGGTCGGAAAGGTGATCTGGGAGGTTCTCAAGGATTCGCGCCTGCCCGAAATCGTAGAGCGAAACAAAGCAGTTTATAATGAAGAAATTCGCGTCAGCGGAAAGGTGATCATGAGCAGCAGAATTCCGATCGTCATGAAGAAAAAAGTCATCGGCGCCGTCGCGATTTTTCAGGACAGAACGGAAGCGGCCAAGATGGCAGAGGAATTGACTGGCGTCAAAAACTTTGTGGAGGCGCTCCGCGTCCAGAATCATGAGCATATGAATAAGCTGCATACGATCGCCGGCCTCATCCAGCTGGGTAAATCTGAAAAAGCCTTGCAGCTTGCATTTCAGGCATCAACTGAGCAGGAAAATGTGACTGAATTTCTGCACCGCTCGATTCAAAATGACGCGGCGGCGGGCCTTCTATTAAGTAAAATCAGAAGAGGAAGAGAGCTCGGCATTGCAGTTCATATTGATGAAAACAGCAGCCTCCAGCAATTTCCCGAGCATGTTGATCAGCATGATATCGTCGTCCTTCTCGGCAACCTGATTGAAAATGCCTTCGGTTCATTTGAAACGGTTCAATCTGATGACAAACGAATTGACATCAGCATCGAGCAAACGGATGATGTCCTTGCCATTTTAATAGAAGATAACGGCTGCGGGATTGAACCGGCACATATGCCGCACCTTTACGACAAAGGATTTACGGTTAATAAAACAGGAGGCACAGGCTATGGCCTGTATTTAGTGAAACAAATCACAGATAAAGGATCGGGTACGATAGAAGTTGATTCACACGCGGGACAGGGAACATCTTTTTCTATCGTTTTTCCAATGAAGGGGGAGGAAGCACAGCATGGCTCATAAGGAATGGAAGGTTCTGCTCATTGAAGACGATCCGATGGTTCAAGAGGTAAACAAGGATTTCATCACAACTGTCAAAGGTTTTACTGTCTGTGCAACAGCGGGAAACGGAGAAGAAGGCATCAAGCTGATTAAAGTAAAACAGCCCGACCTCGTTATACTCGATATATACATGCCGAAAAAAGACGGAATCAAAACGTTACAGGAGATCAGAAAGCAAAAGCTTGAAGTCGATGTCATTGTCGTCTCCGCCGCAAAAGACAAAGAAACGATCTCTCTTATGCTGCAAAATGGAGCGGCTGACTATATCTTAAAACCGTTTAAGCTTGAGCGAATGAGACAGGCCCTTGAAAAGTACAAGCAATATAAACAAAAAATCGAAGCAAATGATACGCTGTCCCAGGAGCAGCTCGATGCGATCTTGAATATCCCGCAGCAGGCCGTACAGGATCTGCCGAAAGGATTGAATCACTTCACGATGAATGAAGTCACTGCTTTTTTGAAACAGCAAACCGCATCGCTTTCTGCAGAAGAGGTCGCCAAGGCGCTCGGCATCGCCAGAGTGACAGCCAGACGATACCTTGATTATCTTGAAAAAAACGGAATGATTAAGCTGGACGTTCAATACGGCGGAGTCGGCCGGCCCGTCAACCGCTACGTGTTTAAAGGATAAACCTGAGACCAAAAAGACCAAAATGTCCGTTATGATCATAAACTTCCCCAGACCGTATGAAAACGCTATCATTCTAGTAAGAAAGACACAAAGGCGAATAGGACAGGGGGATGAAGGATATGAAACTGTTTAAAAATTTAACAGTTCAGGTCATAACCGCGGTCATCATCGGGGTCATTGTCGGGCTGGTCTGGCCGGATGTCGGCAAAGAGATGAAACCGCTTGGCGATACATTTATCAACGCTGTTAAGATGGTGATCGCTCCAATCATTTTCTTCACAATCGTTCTCGGGATTGCAAAAATGGGCGATATGAAGAAGGTTGGAAAAGTAGGGGGGAAAGCGTTCATTTATTTCGAGGTTGTCACCACCCTCGCACTCATTATCGGTTTGTTTGTCGTCAATATCATGAAGCCGGGAGCAGGCCTTGATTACAGCAAGCTTGAAAAGGGAGATGTATCACAATACACGCAAAATGGCGGTCAGGGAATCGACTGGATTGAATTTGTCACACACATTGTTCCATCCAACATGGTTGATGCCTTCGCAAAAGGGGACATTTTGCAGGTCTTATTCTTTTCAATTCTTTTCGGAGTCGGTCTCGCGGCATTAGGTGAAAAAGGGAAAAGCGTCATTGATTTCTTCGACAAGATTTCTCACGTCTTTTTCAAAATTATCGGCTACATCATGCGTGCGGCGCCAATCGGGGCATTCGGGGCGATGGCGTATACGATCGGGCACTTCGGTCTCGATTCCATCAAGCCGCTGGCAAGCTTAATGATGTCAGTTTATATTACGATGTTCCTGTTCGTATTTGTTGCTTTAAATATCATCTGCAAGCTTTACGGATTCAGCCTGTGGAATTACCTTCGCTTCATTAAAGATGAGCTGCTGATCGTGCTTGGCACAAGCTCTTCAGAATCAGTGCTTCCGCGAATGATGGATAAAATGGAGCGCTACGGCTGTTCGAAATCCGTTGTCGGGCTTGTCATTCCGACGGGCTATTCGTTTAACCTCGACGGCACTTCCATTTATTTATCAATGGCGACTGTCTTTCTGGCACAGGTGTTTGGAGTAGACCTCAGCATCGGCCAGCAAATTACAATTATCCTCGTTCTGATGCTGACATCGAAGGGAGCGGCCGGTGTGACGGGAAGCGGATTTATCGTCCTGGCCTCAACGCTGTCAGCGCTTCAGGTCATTCCGCTGGAGGGCCTTGCACTCCTGCTTGGGGTTGACCGTTTCATGAGTGAAGGAAGGGCGATTGTGAATCTGATCGGAAACGGAATCGCCACGATCATTGTTGCAAAAAGTGAAAATGAATTCGATGAAGCGAAAAGCATAGAGGCTGTTGAAGGCATGAAAAAAATGAAAACAGCAGTCTGAAAAAAGAGCGGCCCATCAGTGGGCCGTTTTTTTAATTGTTTAAGAATTATTAAGGTAAGGACAGAGACCTCAGCATTTTTTTGTTATATAATTTACAAATGGATACTATATTGAATGAAGGACGTTTGTCCTAACAGGAGTGTATAAATGGCCGCTTTAGTTAAATTTTTTCAGCACCCGGGAGTAAGGCGTTTCTCCGTCTTTGTCGTGTTAACTGGTGTGTTATATCTATTTAAGAGCATGATCAACTTAATATTGCTTACCTTCATTTTCACATTTCTCATGGATCGTTTGGAGCTTGTCGTACGGCAGTTTGTCAGCCGCTTCTTCCGCGTGAGCCAGCGGATTGTCATTACGTTTCTGTACATGTTGCTGGCTGTGCTCCTTACAGTCGGTGGATTTGTATTTTATCCGGTCGTCGCGGCGCAGATTCAGCAGCTGGTTAAGCAGATTAAACATATTGCGTATCACCCGGACAGCATTCCTTTCTTTGATGAGATCACCAGTGTTTTCGGTGATATTAATATCAGTTCATATGTCAAAGAGGGTTTCAATGTGGTGTATACGTATCTGGCCGATATCAGCACGTTCGGCTTGCAGATCGTAATGGCGCTCATTCTCAGCATGTTTTTCTTATTTGAGAAAAAGCGGCTTTCTGAATTCATGGCGAAATTTAAAACGAGCAAACTGGCGGTCTTTTATGAGGAAATTGCTTTTTTCGGAAGCAAATTTGCAAGAACGTTCGGCAAGGTGCTTGAGGCTCAATTTATCATTGCGCTCGTCAACTGTATTCTGACGTTTATCGCGCTTTGGATTATGCATTTCCCGCAGCTGTTTGGGCTTTCTATTATGGTGTTCTTCCTTGGATTGATCCCTGTAGCAGGCGTCGTCATTTCTCTGATCCCACTCAGTATTATCGCTTACAGCACTGGCGGCGGAATGTATGTGCTCTATATTGTGCTTGTCATATTCGCTATTCATGCGATCGAAACCTATTTCTTAAATCCGAAGCTGATGTCTGCGAAAACAGAGCTGCCGATCTTTTTCACCTTTACAGTACTCATTTTCTCTGAGCACTTTTTCGGCATTTGGGGTTTAATTATCGGGATTCCGATTTTTGTGTTTCTCCTTGATATTCTTGATGTCACCAACAAGGAAGATGGACCCAAAAGATTCCGAGAGAAAAGTAACAAAAAATAGTTTACAAAATTGGATCTTTTCTGTATAAATAAACTAAATCATACAATAGTAAGCCACACGCTTAATCCTTTGATAAGGAGTGGGGGACCCAATCTTTTGGGGTTAATTTTTCATCTGAAAAACGGACATCTCTTCGTCCGAACCCGTCAGCTAACCTCATCAGCGTGAAGAGAGAGTCCTGTGGTTTGATGATACATCCAAAGCCTGCGGGAGTCTCTCGCGGGCTTTTTTTCAAAAAAGGGAGGAATGCGGATGAAGCTGGCAAAAAAAATCATTATTGCATTGGTTCTTGGCGCGGTGACTGGATTGGTCCTCAACCTTACATCACCTGAATTATTTGAAAATTTGAATAAGTTTGTATTTGGTCCGCTTGGCACCATCTTTTTAAACCTCATTAAAATGCTTGTCGTGCCGATTGTCTTTTTCTCACTGACACTGGGAGTAGCCGGGCTGGGTGATCCAAAGAAGCTTGGCAGAATCGGCGTGAAGACAATTTCTTATTTTCTCATCACGACAGCAGTGGCAATCACGATCGGGCTTATTCTTGCTCTTGTGATTAGACCTGGTGAGTTTGGGACTTATGATGTTTCATCTGCCAAGTTTAATGCTGAGGAAGCCCCAAGTATTGCCGACACTCTTCTGAACATTATTCCTGCGAATCCGGTTCAAGCGATGACAGAAGGAAATATGCTGCAAATCATCGTATTTTCTATTTTTGTAGGGCTCGGAATCACGATGCTCGGAAAAAAAGCGGATATGCTTCTGAAAGTCGTTGAACAGGGAAATGAATTGATGATGTATCTCGTCAACCTAGTCATGAAGTTTGCGCCATACGGAACGTTCGGTCTGATTGCGACTGCTATCGGCAGCCAGGGCTTCAGCGCGATTAAGGCGATGGGACTTTATATGATTGTTGTTACGCTGTCACTGATCATTCATGCAGTCGTGACGTACGGTTCAACGGTTGCTCTTTTGGCAAAACGAAATCCGTTTACGTTCTTTAAAGATTTCTCAGAGGTTATGGTCGTCGCGTTCAGTACCTCCAGCAGCAATGCGACCCTGCCTGTATCAATGGATGTGGCGCAGAAAAAATTAAAAGTGCCTGAGCCGATCAGCAGCTTCGTCCAGCCGCTCGGCGCGACAATTAATATGGACGGAACAGCCATCATGCAAGGGGTAGCCACCGTCTTCATTGCGCAGGTGTTCGGGCATGATCTGACATTTACGCAGCTGCTGATGGTGATACTGACGGCTGTGCTAGCAAGTATCGGCACCGCGGGTGTACCGGGTGTTGGCTTGATTATGCTTGCCATGGTGCTCCAATCTGTCGGACTCCCTGTTGAGGGCATTGGATTAATACTCGGAATTGACCGCCTGCTTGATATGCTCCGCACAGTGGTGAACACAACAGGAGACGCGGCCTGCGCCGTCATCATTACAGAAACCGAAAAGAACAAACAGCCTGAGCAAACCCCGACTCTATCGGTTTAACCAAACATTTGGAAGCAACAAATGCTATAATACAAACAGTGCCTAATTTTAGGCACTGTTTATTTTTTGTTGAAAAAGGAGGAAGGCTTTATGGCTGAGCCGATTTTACATATTGAAGGCCTCGATAAAAAGATTGGGTCTAAACAGATACTAAAACAAATCAGCATGGACGTCATGGAGGGAGAAATCATCGGCCTGCTCGGTCCGAATGGTTCCGGAAAAACAACACTCATCCGTATCATCGTCGGACTGTTAAAACAAAACAGCGGAAGCGTGACAATCAGCGGATTCCAGCATGATACAGAGTTTGAAAAAGCAATGGAAGCTGTTGGAGCGATCGTCGAAAATCCCGAGTTCTATCCGTACCTGACAGGCTGGGAAAACCTCAAGCACTTTGCGAATATGCACAAAAAAATAGACGAAGAACGGCTTGATGAAGTGGTCGAACGTGTCGGGCTGACGTCAGCGATTCATGATAAGGTGAAAACCTATTCTCTCGGCATGCGCCAGCGTCTTGGTATTGCACAGGCGATTCTTCACCGTCCGAAGCTTCTTATTTTAGATGAACCGACAAACGGTCTCGATCCTGCGGGTATGAAGGATTTTCGCGATCATATTAAGGAGCTCGCAGAAAAGGAAGGAACGGCAGTCCTGTTCGCCACTCATTTATTGCGAGAAGTTGAAGATCTGTGCGACCGTGTCATCATTATTCAAAAAGGTGAGATCAAAGCGGAAGTCAGCCTACATGGAACAAATCAAAAAACAGAAAAAGCGATCATTGAAGTGCAGCCGGAAGAAAAAGCCCTCAATTGGCTGACAGGCAATCAATATCAAGCTGAGCGGCAAGGCGGGGCGATAGTTGTTGAGGTAGCAAAAGAAAACATTCCGGAGCTGAACCGCTCACTTGTCGGACAAGACCTGAATGTATTTTCCATTACGTCTTACACGCAATCACTGGAAGACGAATTCATAAAAGCGACAACTGCTCATCAAGAGGAGGGAGAAGAGCTTGTCTAAATTAATTTGGAATGAACATATGAAACTTTTTAATCGGAAGGTCACGTTGGTTTCTCTTATCCTGATGGCGGTCTTTCAATTTTTCATGGCTTTGATCATTAAACGGATTGTCATCAGTGCCGGAACAGATGAAAACTTCATCGGC
Source organism: Bacillus sp. TSO22 (assembly GCF_020223595.1). Classification (NCBI taxonomy): domain Bacteria; kingdom Bacillati; phylum Bacillota; class Bacilli; order Caryophanales; family Bacillaceae; genus Bacillus; species Bacillus sp. TSO22. The sequence goes on along the minus strand of NZ_JAHAWO010000014.1, from coordinate 121,526 downwards.
TATTTATCGTATACACCGAGCCTGAACATCCTGCTGCAGGCTTTAACAATCGTGATTGCAGCGACAATTGTTTCGATGGAATTTGATAAAAAGACGATCAAATTTCTGCTCATTCGCCCGGTTAAACGCCAAAAGATTTTTTGGTCAAAATTAATCACAGTCGTGATGGTCAGCTTTTATTTGTATCTGGCATACTACATTTTGGCATTATTATTCGGTCTCGTCTTTTTTGGCACGTCGGTAACCGCGGAATCAAAGACATTGCTGATCAACACTCTGGAGCTGATCGGGTCAAATTGGCTTGAAGCCGTAATGATGGGATTATTCGGGCTGCTTTGTTCTTCGCTGTTCCGGAACAGTGCGGTAGCAGTCGTCGTTTCATTTGTCGTTTTATATGGAGCGAGTACACTTGTTCAGCTCATGAAGCTATTTGAAAACAAATGGGGCAGCTTTTTGCTTTTCGCGAACACTGACTTTACCCAATACAGCAGCGGGGAGACAGCGTTATTTTCAGGCATGACGCCATTGTTTTCAGCGGGGATTATCATCATACATGCCATATTCTTCATCGCCGTTGGCTGGTGGTGCTTCTGTAAACGGGATGTCCGGGTGTAAAGGCAAGGAATGACATTTTTGTGAAAAAGCTCACGTGAATCAATATCATTTGATATTTTGGTTTATACTATAGGTACTGACGGAGGTGTCTCGATTGAGGAACTTTATTACCGCTTTACCGATCGTATTACTGCTTGGATTCTCATTTGTGTCATTCATGTTTCAGTTTGAACATCTTGTTTATTTCAGACTCGCGCTTGGGTTGTTCTCTCTCGCGGGGCTGTACATGATATATAAAATGAAGACGGGCATCCGTTATTTTATCATCTATCTGTATGCCAGCTGGATTGTGCTTGCTGCAGTAACCGCTTTTGAAGAGCCGATTTTCTCGAGCTTTTTCTTTGGCGGCTTGGTGATGACAATGGGTTACCTGACATATATGCTGATTTATCTCGGCATGAAACAAGACCGGGATGCAAATCCTGTGTAATCGCGCTGTTCCCTGGGGGAACGGCGTGTTTTTTTTATACCGGACAAAAAGGTTAACAGTTGCGGAATGGCGGCAGGAAATCTATAATACATATTAAATTTATCGGAATTAAAACCTTGGGGGGCTGCCGGATGTCATTATTTATACAAAACGATCAACAACGGCAATGGATGGAGAAAATCGGACGGCTTGCGGATGAATTTCAGCAAACAGCCGCTGAAGATGACGAACTGGGACGTTTTCCTTTAGAAAAAATACAAAAACTGCGTGATGCCGGGTATACGGCGTTAACATTGCCAGCATCCCATGGAGGAGGGGGCATTTCTGTTTACGACATGCTCCTGTTTCAAGAACGGCTTGCACGGGGAGACGCTCCTGCAGCGCTCAGCATCGGCTGGCATTTGAGCGTAATCGGGGAGCTCGGAGAAGGCAACAGCTGGGATAAAGACGTGTTTGCATTTGTTGCAAAGGAAGTCCAAAACGGAGCCGTCATCAACAGGGCGGCGACAGAAGCGCAAACCGGAAGCCCGACAAGAGGAGGGCGTCCCGGTACAAACGCCGTCAAAAAGGATGGTAAATGGGCAGTAAACGGTAGAAAAACCTTTACGACGATGTCACAGGCACTGGATTATTTTTTAGTGACAGCATGGATTGAAGAAAAACAAACAACAGGCGTGTTTCTCATTCATAAAGATGATCCCGGTTTGTCGATTAAAGAAACGTGGGATATGATGGCGATGCGGGCGACTGGAAGCCATGACCTTGTACTGAATGAGGTAATGCTTGATGAGGAGAAACTGGTGGAATTGCTTCAAGGACCTCGGGGAGCTAAGCCGAATGGCTGGCTGCTTCATATTCCGGCGATTTATCTTGGCATTGCTCAAGCAGCACGAGACTATGCGGTGCAATTTGCATCTGAGTATTCTCCAAACAGTTTGAAGGGACCGATCAAGGATGTCCCAGCCGTACAGCAAAGAACAGGCGAAATGGAGCTTGAACTGCTCAATGCCAGACATTTTCTTTTCCATATCGCTCAATTGTATGACAATCCGGAGCGCCGCCCTCACTTGAAAAGCGAGCTTGGTGCGGCGAAACATATCGTCACAAATGCTGCGCTGTCTGTTGTCGATAAAGCGATGAGAATTGTCGGGGCCAAAAGTCTTGAACGAACCAACCCGCTTCAGCGCTATTATCGTGATGTGCGCGCCGGTCTCCATAACCCGCCGATGGATGATGCGGTGATCCAAAAGCTGGCCGCAGAAGCGTTTGAGTCATGAAAAAAAGAGCCTTTCGGCTCTTTTTATGTATTGTTTTGCTCTTGGAGATTCTTTTGATGCTTGCGGTCGATCCTGTCATAAATGACGTTCATCAGCTTTGGATTGCCCATAATCGCCTCTTTGTTTTCCTGGATTAGCTGCTGGTAGGTTTTTACTTTACGCTTCGGCATGCTCCGGCGCCCTCCTGACATGTTTGTATTCACTTTCTAACTCCGTCAGCGACAATTCATACAAATGACGCTTTGACTTTTTGTATATACCATTCTGTATTAACAGATGAATGAGCTGTTTTTTTCTGGTTTCTGCAGACTGAGGTGTCATTATGTCACCAACCTCCAATCAAACGATATTGATAATCATTATCAATTAACTTCAGTATACAATGTCCGCAATAGCCTGTAAAGGTGAAAACAGTCCTATTCTTTCCCAAATATGCAAACATTCAAAAGATCGACAAAAAGTTTCCCGGGGAATAATTTGCTGTCGAAATGTCCCTCTTCATTGAATGCTGCCGCTGCTATTTTTCATGTTTTGAACCATACTATGTAATAGAATGGAGGCTGGTATTCAATGGAGCGGACAGAAAATCTGAAAAAGGGAGAAAAAGGGGCGCTCCTCAATATTTTTGCTTATGTCATCCTTGCTGTTGTGAAGCTTGTCATTGGGATCCTCTATCATTCCGAAGCGCTGAGAGCAGACGGATTAAATAATGGAACAGATATTGTTGCGTCAGTGGCGGTGCTGATTGGATTGCGTATTTCCCAAAGGCCGGCTGACAGCGATCATCCATATGGCCATTATCGGGCTGAAACAATTTCGTCTCTTGTTGCGTCTTTTATTATGATGGTTGTCGGCATTGAAGTGTTAATCGGCGGAGGAAAAGCGATTGCGGGCGGAACTACGGAAACGCCAAGTCTTATAGCGGCATGGACGGCGTTAGGCAGTGCCTTGTTTATGTATGGCATCTACTTATATAACAAAAGGCTGGCGGCATCGATTAAAAGCTCTGCCCTGATGGCAGCGGCAAAGGACAGCAGATCAGACGCTTTTGTAAGTGCCGGAGCGTTTATCGGTGTGATGTCATCCCAGCTTCAGCTGCCGTGGATCGATCCGGTAACAGCTTTTATCATCGGCATCATCATTTGCAAAACGGCATGGGACATCTTTAAAGATGCTTCACATTCTTTAACAGACGGCTTTCACTTAAAAGATCTTGAGCCTTACAAACAGACCGTCGGCAGGATTGAAAGTGTACATCGTCTAAAGGATGTGAAAGCCCGGTATTTAGGCAGCACAGTTCATATTGAGATGGTTATTACGGTTGATCCAAAGCTTACAGTAGAAGAAGGCCATGGAGTGGCGGATGAAGTAGAGGATAAAATAAAACATGAACACGATGTCACTCATGTTCATGTTCATGTAGAGCCCGACGACATAAAATAAGGCTGTTAAACGAATTAGCTTATATGTTCAGATAAAAATTCAGTCACTTCTTCAGGCGTTTTGGCATTGGCGCTGTGAAGATGAGCTGTTTTTTCACCGTTTTTGAAGATAAGCAAGCTAGGAATACCCATTACTTGGTATTTTTCAGCCAATTCAGGAAGCTCGTCCTTATTCAGCTCATACCAATCGTTTTGATTGTACTCTTCCAAAATATCGCCGATGAACATATTCATGCGTGTGCAGTCTGGGCACCAATCAGCATAAAACTTTACGATAATTTCTTTATCGGATTGAATCAGTTCATTAAATTGTTCGTTTGTCGTGATTTTTTTCATATGTCACATCTCCTTTTCAATGCCATTTTAATATAAAATAAAAAGGAATTACATACAAATGCATTCAGCATCAGCATGCCCAAAAATAATTAGATCATTTTCTCGTGAAAGTGATAAGATAGTAAAGATGAATTTGTAGTGGGGGGAGTATCCATTGAAAACAAGTCTAGGATTAGTGTACGGAGGAAAGTCAGCAGAACATAATGTATCACTGCAGACAGCTCTGGCTGTAATCAAAGCGCTAAATACTGAGAAGTTTGATATACATCCGATTTATATAACTGAAAAAGGCGAATGGGTAAGAGGCGCCCGTTTATCTGAGCCTGTTTCAAACGTGAAAATGCTTCAATTTGAGCAAGGAGGCAGTGCTTTTTCTCCAGCTGCCCTGAACCAGGAAATGTTTCCGCAGGAAGCGCCAGAGCAAAATGAAGCCATCGACGTCGTATTCCCGCTCCTCCACGGACCGAACGGAGAAGACGGTACGATCCAAGGAATGCTCGAACTGTTGAATATTCCTTATGTCGGCAACGGTGTGCTTGCTTCCTCAGCAGGCATGGATAAAGTCGTTATGAAACATTTATTCGCGCAGGCAGGACTTGCTCAGGCTAAATACGCAGCTTTCCTTAAGAAAGATTGGACTCGTTCTCCGGAAGAAAGCTGTAAGCAGGTAGAAGAGGAATTAGGCTACCCTTGCTTCGTAAAACCGGCAAATCTTGGATCAAGTGTCGGAATCAGCAAATGCCGAAACCGTGAAGAACTGCAAAAAGCGTTTGAGCTTGCATTCCAATATGACCGCAAAGTCGTCGTTGAAGAAGGAATTAACGGCCGAGAAATCGAAATCGGCGTTCTTGGAAATGACGATCCTAAATGCTCTGTTGTGGGAGAGATCGCACCAAAGACAGATTTCTACGATTACAAAGCGAAATATGAAGATGGAGACACTGATCTGATGATCCCGGCGAATGTGTCCGATGAGGAATACACAAAAATCAGTGATATGGCGATCAAAGCGTTTAAAGCGATCGACGGTTCAGGACTTGTCAGAGCGGACTTTTTCCTGACAGCTGACGGCGAAGTTCTGATCAATGAAGTCAACACAATGCCTGGCTTTACACCTTTCAGCATGTTCCCGCTGCTCTGGAAAGAGGCCGGAGTGGAATACGCTGATCTGATTGAACAGCTTGTAGAGCTTGCAAAAGAACGCCACGCTGAGAAACAATTAATTAAGCATACATTCTAATGAAGATGGACACTGCCGGTAAGAGGGCAGTGTCTTTTCCCGTATATACAAAAGAAAGAGAGGGACCTCACTTGATTAAGCGAACAGTAAAGAACATTGCCGAGATGGTCAAAGGCACACTGACAAATCCGCAATATGAACAAACAGTCATTCATGGAGTGGCAACTGATACAAGAAAACTCGAACAGCATCAGCTTTTCATCCCGCTGAAAGGGGAACATTTTAACGGCCACACTTTTGTGCCGCAGGCTTTTGATGCAGGTGTTGCGGCCGTTCTTTGGGATCGGTCAGAACCAAATCCGCCCGAGAATCAAGCCGTCATCTTAGTGGACGACACCCTTTCCGCTCTTCAGCAGCTTGCAAAAGCTTATTTGCAGGAGCTTGGCACCCGTGTCATCGGGGTAACCGGAAGCAATGGCAAAACGACAACGAAAGATATGATTCACGCCGTCCTGGGAACCCGGTACCGTGTCCACAAAACAGGAGGAAACTTCAACAATCACATCGGTCTGCCGCTGACGGTTTTAGCTATGCCTGAAGATACGGAGATCGCTGTATTGGAGATGGGAATGAGCGCCAAAGGAGAAATTGATCTCCTGTCCCGCCTGGCAAACCCGGATGCGGCAGTGATTACGAATATCGGCGAATCCCACATGCAAGACCTTGGCTCAAGAGAAGGCATCGCGGAGGCGAAGCTTGAAATCATTAACGGGCTTAAAGAAGACGGAGTGCTGATTTATATCGGGGACGAACCGCTCCTTCAAAAAGCATACAGCTGCCAAACGAAAACGTACGGAACGGGAGCTCAAAATGATTATCAGCTTCAGGATGTCAGCCAGAGTGAAGCAGGAACTCATTTTACAATCAAAGGGATGGAAAAAACGTTTTTTATTCCGATACTCGGTAAGCACAATGTCATGAACGCCATGGCTGCGATCGCTGCGGGGGCTTATTTTGGCATCACGACTGAGGATGCGGCAAAAGGACTGAGCGGACTAAAGGTAACCGGCATGAGACTTGAACTCATCAAAACAGACAGCGGCATTTCGATTATCAATGACGCTTATAATGCGAGTCCGACATCCATGAAGGCTGCCATTCAATTGACAGAAAGCCTTGAAGGCTACGGGAAAAAAATGCTCGTGCTCGGCGATATGCTTGAACTCGGCGATCTTGAAGAAACGTTCCATAAAGAGTGCGGCGCTGTGATCAGCCCTGAAAAAATCGACCGCGTCTATACGTACGGAAAACTGGGAGCATTTATCGCGGAAGGCGCACTGAAACACTTTGAGAAAGAACGCGTCAGCCACTTCACCGAGAAAAAAGATCTCCTTCAAGCTGTGAAGGAAAAGGCGTCAAAAGGAGATTTGATTTTATTCAAAGCGTCCAGAGGTATGAAGCTTGAAGAAATCGTTAAAGATTTAATAGAGAGCCCGCTTTCGTAAAAAAATCTTGCGGAAAAACCGCATATTGCATCATAAAATAACATGATGTGCAAACACTAATCTATGCCGGCCAGAAATTATGTATATCTGGCCGGCTGCGGCTATGATACAATAAATACAGGTTATTTCGCGATACGAACATATTCGTCCGGCGTTTCATCCGCCGACCCGAAGTTCTCCGCCGGACACATGGGAGCGGATGGAGCAGCAGCCGGCATATTCGAGAAGCCGATCTGCTTCTCATCTTATTGAAAAACAAATAGTGTAATGGTAAGATAAAACTTAAAGTAATTCGGGCTTTGTATACGGATGGATCCTGTCCTTTTTGTCTAAAGGGCAGTTTTATAAGTGGTAAATCACGACATTACTGAAACAGCAATTAGAAGGAGTTTGAATAATTTGACTATAACGTTTCAAGATTTTAATTTAAGTTCTGATCTCATGAAAGCAATTAATCGTATGGGATTTGAAGAAGCAACACCGATTCAGGCACAAACGATACCGCTCGGACTTTCAAATAAAGACGTCATTGGACAAGCGCAAACAGGTACAGGTAAAACAGCTGCGTTTGGTATACCCCTTGTTGAAAAAATTAACCCCGAGTCTCCTAATATTCAAGCAATCGTAATCGCGCCAACCCGTGAATTAGCCATTCAAGTATCTGAAGAATTATATAAAATCGGACAAGATAAGCGTGCGAAGGTTCTTCCTATTTACGGCGGACAGGATATTGGACGGCAAATCCGGGCGTTAAAGAAAAATCCGCATATCATTGTCGGAACACCTGGACGTCTTCTTGACCACATCAACCGCCGCACAATTCGTTTAAACAATGTAAACACTGTAGTAATGGATGAAGCGGATGAAATGCTGAACATGGGATTCATTGACGACATTGAATCTATTCTTTCAAACGTGCCGAGCGAGCATCAGACACTTCTGTTCTCTGCGACAATGCCAGCACCGATCAAACGCATTGCAGAGCGCTTTATGACTGAGCCGGAACACGTAAAAGTAAAAGCAAAAGAAATGACGGTTTCTAACATTCAGCAGTTCTATTTAGAAGTGCAAGAACGCAAAAAATTCGATACACTGACTCGTCTTCTTGACATTCAGTCTCCTGAGCTTGCGATCGTATTCGGACGCACAAAACGCCGTGTCGATGAGCTGGCTGAAGCCCTGAACCTACGCGGATATGCGGCTGAAGGAATTCATGGTGACTTAACGCAGGCGAAACGTATGGTTGCGCTTCGTAAATTTAAAGAAGGTGCAATCGAAGTTCTTGTCGCAACTGATGTTGCCGCTCGCGGACTTGATATCTCAGGCGTAACACACGTGTACAACTTCGACGTGCCTCAAGATCCTGAAAGCTACGTTCACCGTATCGGAAGAACAGGCCGTGCAGGAAAAACAGGTATGGCGATGACGTTCATTACACCGCGTGAGAAAAGCATGCTTCGCGCAATTGAACAAACAACAAAACGCAAAATGGACCGCATGAAGGAGCCTACACTTGATGAAGCGTTAGAAGGCCAGCAGCAGGTTACTGTTGAACGTCTTCGCACGACAATCAGTGAAAACAACCTGAACTTCTACATGACAGCGGCAGCTGAGCTGCTTGAAGATCATGATGCAGTAACAGTGGTTGCGGCGGCTATCAAAATGGCTACAAAAGAGCCGGACAACACACCGGTTCGCTTAACTGACGAAGCGCCGATGGTCAGCAAACGCTACAAGAACCAGCGCTCTTCTAAACGCAGAGACGGACAAGGCGGCGGCTACCGCGGCGGAAAAGGGAAAAGCAATAACCGTTCTTCCTACGACAAAAAGCGTTCAAACGATCGCCGTTCTTCAGGTGACAGACGCCAGAAAAAATCTTACTAATTCTATCGATTAAGAGCCCAAAACATAACGTTTTGGGCTTTTTTATGTTCATGATTTGTTATTCAGCAAACTTTCAGCTGACGGATGCCATTTTTCTATGTATGCTTAAGAATGAAACCTTTCTGTATAAGAGACGTATAAGTAACGACGAAAAAACGGGAGGTAGGTATTTTGAGAGAGCAGCCAAAAAACCAAATCAGTCCAGACGGATTAAAGGTTTGGCGACTTCAAGAGATCATCGTATCTGCTGTCTGCTTGCTTATTGTCATAGCAGTTGCAGTGTTAAGCTATTATTTTCATTGGCCGTACTGGATCAGCGGCGTGCTCGGCGCGGTTTGGCTGCTGGGTTCGGTTGTGACGGTCTTTATCATTCCAAAGATCCGTCATAAAGTATGGCGCTATGAAGTCCATGAACATGAAATAGATATTCAGTCAGGTATTTTTGTGGTAACGCGTGTGATTGTCCCGATGGTCAGGGTTCAGCACGTCGATACGTCACAAGGGCCGTTATTGAAAAAGTACAACCTGGCAACCGTAAAAATTTCCACGGCCGCGACCGTTCATTCGATCCCCGCTTTAGAGATGGAGGAAGCGGATCGGCTGAGAGACTCCATTTCCCGTCTGGCAAGGGTGACTGACGATGATGTCTGAACCGAAACGCCTGCACCCGGCGGCAGTTATTTTGAATTTATGCCATACCATTATTCAAACGATAAAAAATATCATTCTGCCATTCTTTTTTGTGTATATCGTCAATTCGAACAATACTGTCCGTTTTTACGGAGCCATTGCGCTCGGTGTGCTGTTCATCTGGCTTGTAGCCGCAAGCATCATCAAATGGAGAAGGTTTACCTATCGAATCGAAGATGACGAATTTAGAATTGAAGAAGGCTTGTTTGTCACGAAAAAGCGATACATATCGATTGATCGGATTCAAACGATGAATACGAGCGCGGGCGTGATCCAGCAAATCTTTAAGCTTGTGAAGCTGCAAATTGAAACGGCAGGCGGAGGCAAGGAGGCGGAAGCTGTTCTTTCTGCTATTTCTGTTGAAGAAGCCGAACGGATCAAGGACGCCGTCTTTAAGAAAAAAGCACAAAGACACGAAAGCGAACACGATAAAGAATGGCTTGAAGCTGAGCAGGAGCTGATTCCGGCGGTTGAGCCGCAAGAGCACTATCGGATGAACATGAAAGAATTGCTCATGGCCGCCTCTACATCCGGCGGAATCGGAGTGATTATCTCCGCTGTATTTGCTCTTATTTCTCAGCTTGATGAAGTGCTGCCGATGGATTGGTTTTTCGATAAATTTTCCTTTCTTCAGCACGCCAGCATCGGCATTTACGCGGTACTCATTTTTATCGGTTTATTTATCGCCTGGATTTTCAGCATTGCCGGTATGATGTTTAAATACGCGAACTTTCAAATCATTAAAAAAGAACAGGAACTGGTGATTTCAAGAGGGATTATTGAAAAACATCAAGTCACGATTCCGCTCCGAAAAATACAAGCCATTAAAATAAAGGAAAACATCATCCGCCAGCTTTTCGGCTTTGTAACGGTGTCCATCGTCAGCGCGGGCGGCGGCGACCGGGAAAAAGAAGAAGGCGCTTTGACCATTCTCTTCCCGATGATTCATAAAAAAAAGCTTCCGCACATGCTGCGGACATTTACGCCGGAATACACGCTGGAAGAAAACTTCCGCAGTCTGCCGCGGCACGCGTTGAAACGCTATTTATTCCGTTCCGTCATTTTTTCAATCTTTTTGATCATTCCATTATGTATCTTCTTTCAGCCATGGGGCTATCTGTCGATCATCCTGCTGCCGATTGAATTGATCTTCGGCTACCTCGCATATAAGGATGCAGGATGGACGATCAACGGAGATCGTCTTCAATTGACGTCCAGATTTATCAGCAGAACAACGGGAATTGTGTTAAAAAGACGAATGCAGGTTTGCAAGCTCAGCCAATCGTATTTTCAAAAGAAGGGCCGTTTATATACCATTTCTACCTCGGTAAAATCATCGAGCCTTATGGAAGAATTATCGGTGAGGGATGTAGGTGAAGAGGATGCAGACTTCATTTTAAACTGGTACTCATATGAAAAAGCGGACGGTTAATACCGCCGCTCTTTTTTTTGCACACATAAAAACGAGAGAAGAAACCCGCCGCAAAGTCCAAACAGATGGGCCATCATGTTAATATTGGAGTTGATAAACGACATGAGAACGGCAAATGCGAGCAGTGTGAGAATCATTTTGGAATGCTCCTGCCCGATCAGTTCTTTGTGAAAAAGAACCATAAACAGATACACGCCGAACAGCCCGAAAATCGCTCCTGAAGCCCCGACATGCACGTAATCAAGCGGCTCTGTAACATATGTGCCGATATTGCCGATGATGCCGGAGCCAGCGTACACAAGCAGGAAACGCGCTTTTCCCAGCATGCGTTCCAAAGCAGGGGCAAATAAAAAGATGGACATGGAATTAAACAGCAGATGGGTAAAACCGGCGTGCAGCAAAACCGGTGTGATCAGCCGCCACCATTCACCGTTAGCGACGCCTAAATTATAGCCTGTGACGGCATCTCTCCATAATACGACTGAATGGACAGGAAGTGAAAAAAACAGCCAGAGAACAGCTTGCAAGGCCAATATAAAGGTGACAACGGGATAAAGCCTGATAAACGTTTGGAAATTTTCAGTCCGTATAAACATTCCGAGCCCCTTTTCTTCATTTTGGTATTTCTATAGTAACACGTTTATGAGACAAACCATTCAAATAGTACGTACGCAAAGGAGGTTATCACACATGATTTACGGCATTGGACTAGACATCACCGAGCTTAAACGGGTCGCTTCTATGGCCGGCCGCCAGAAAAGGTTTGCTGAGCGGATTTTGACGCGAAGCGAGCTTGACCAATATCATGAGCTTTCAGAGAAAAGAAAAATAGAATTTCTTGCGGGGAGGTTTGCAGCAAAAGAAGCTTTCTCGAAAGCGTTCGGCACCGGTATAGGAAAACAGCTCAGTTTTCAGGACATTGAAATTAAGAAAGATCAAAATGGCAAGCCCTATATCATTTGCGCGAAGCTGAGCCAGGCCGCCGTTCACGTATCAATCACTCATACAAAGGAATACGCGGCCGCACAGGTTGTGATTGAAAGGTTGTCAAGCTAGTCTGCATATTAGCGAAACCCCACTCATATATTTGATAATGCATTAAGGGAGACAAGTTGTTTGAGGCTTTTATGGTACGCATCCGTTCTGCCTAACGTGTACCGAGCGTACCGTTAAAGTCAAACAAGCGATTTCTTCCTTTTACATCAATTGAGAAAAAGGGGTTGAAAAAGGTGAGAAAAAGCTTTGTTTTGCTTTTAACGGGACTGCTTGCTGTCCTTATTCTTTCTGCCTGCGGGGAAAAAACGCAGCAAGATATTGTGACCGGGTTAGATGAAAAGGCGAAAGAATACACCTCGTACAAAGCAAAAGCGAAAATGACCATCGAGACAGGGAGTGAGCCTCAAGTATACAATGTGGAAATCTGGCACAAAAAGCCGTCTCTGTACAGGGTTTATCTAGAAAATCCGAAAAAGGACCAAAACCAAGTCATTTTACGAAATGAAAACGGAGTATTTGTTCTCACGCCGTCTTTAAATAAGAGCTTCAGATTTCAAAGCGACTGGCCGAACAACAGCAGCCAGGTCTATCTGTTTGAATCGCTCGTAAAGGATGTTCAAAACGATTCAGATGCAGTCTTCACTGCGAAAGAAAAGAAATACGTATTTGAAACAAAAACGAACTATCAGCATAACAAAATGCTCCCAACGCAAGAAATCACGTTTAACAAAAAAGATATGAGCCCGTCATCTGTTAAAGTCATGGATACTGACCGAAAAGTGATGGTGAAAGTAGAATTCAGCAGCTTCGAATTTAATAAACAATTCGACAAAGAATCATTTGACGAAAAGAAAAATATGACCCTTTCTCAAATGGATGTTGCCACAAGCGCGAAACCATCCGATACATTCGCGGTCAAAACGCCGCTTGAACTGCCGCTTGGCGTAAAGCTGCTTGAAGAAAAAGATATTTCAACTGAAGACGGGAAGCGGATCATCATGACCTACGGAGGAGAAAAATCATTTACCTTAATTCAAGAAAAAGCCCAGATTGCCAAGGCTTCCTCCTCAGTTACGCTGAACGGCGAACCGGTAAATCTCGGCTACACCATCGGCGCCTTGTCGGATGCCTCATTATCATGGACATATGACGGCGTAGATTACCTTCTCTCATCAAAAGATCTTTCTAAAGAGGAAATGGTGACAGTCGCGAAAAGCATGCAGGGACAATCATCTAAATAATTGCCAAAGGCCAAACATAATTTGGCCTTTTTTTCGTCAGGCATCGTTTCCCTTTGGACTATAATTTTAGTATGATATGTAAATGATATTGAATAAAAGCTAGGAAGTGTCATTATGAGCACAAAACCTTTTTACAGAGATACGTGGGCGGAAATCGACTTGTCCGCGATAAAGGAAAATGTCAGCAATATGAAAGAACACATCGGCGAACATGTCCATCTGATGGCAGTTGTAAAAGCGAACGCCTACGGACATGGTGATGCAGAAGTAGCAAAGGCTGCTCTTGACGCAGGTGCTTCATGCTTGGCCGTGGCCATTCTGGATGAAGCGATCTCACTGCGCGAGAAGGGCCTGAAGGTGCCTATATTGGTGCTTGGCGCGGTTCCCCCGGAGTATGTGGCAATCGCGGCGGAATATGACGTGACATTAACAGGTTATTCTGTTGAATGGCTTCAGGAAGCAGCCCGCCACTTGAAAAAAGGTTCCCTTCATTTTCATTTGAAGGTCGATACGGGGATGAACAGGCTTGGTGTAAAAACGGAAGAAGAAGTTCATCACGTGATGGCGATTCTTGACCGCAACCCCCGTTTCAAATGCAGAGGGGTATTTACGCATTTTGCGACAGCGGATGAAAAAGAAAGAGACTATTTCTTCATGCAGTTTGAGCGCTTTAAAGAACTGATTGCTCCGCTGCCGCTAAAAAAAATGATGGTGCACTGCGCCAACAGCGCCGCAGGCCTCCGGCTGAAAAAAGGCTTTTTCAACGCGGTCAGATTCGGCATCGGCATGTACGGTCTCCGTCCGTCAGCCGACATTACGGACGAAATACCGTTTCAGCTGCGTCCCGCATTCACCCTGCATTCGACGCTGTCGCATGTCAAATTGATCAGAAAAGGCGAGAGCGTCAGCTACGGAGCGGAATACACAGCCGAAAAAGACACATGGATCGGGACGGTGCCTGTAGGCTATGCGGACGGATGGCTTCGAAAATTGAAAGGAACCGAAATTCTTGTGAAGGGAAAACGGCTGAAAATCGCCGGCCGAATTTGCATGGACCAATTTATGGTAGAGCTGGATCAGGAATATCCGCCAGGCACAAAAGTCACATTAATTGGCCGGCAGGGGGATGAATATATTTCCATGGATGAGATTGCAGGCAGGCTCGAGACCATTAACTACGAGGTGTCTTGTACAATAAGTTCCCGGGTTCCCCGTATGTTTTTGGAAAATGGGAGTATAATGGAAGTAAGAAATCCTTTATTGCAGGAAAATGCAAGCAAATAGCATCTCATAATGAGAATTCATAAAACAGCTTTGCTTGAAGAGTGAATAATGGTATCATTATCACTGGATGGATAAAAGAGTCGTATCCGTAAGTTTGGTGGAGGTGTATGTTTTTTGTCTGAATCCAGCGCAAGAACCGAAATGAAAATCAGCTTGCCCGAAAACCTAGTAGCTGAATTGGATGGTGTAGCGATGCGGGAGAAACGAAGCAGAAACGAACTGATATCACAAGCAGTGAGAGCGTATGTCAGCGAACGAACAACTCGTCACAACCGTGATTTGATGAGACGCGGCTATATGGAAATGGCGAAAATCAACCTGAATATTTCTTCTGAGGCTCACTTTGCGGAGTGCGAGGCTGAAACGACAGTTGAGCGCTTAGTCAGCGGAGGATAATCATTTGATTGTGAAACGCGGCGATGTTTATTTTGCTGATTTATCTCCTGTTGTTGGCTCAGAGCAAGGCGGGGTGCGCCCGGTTTTAGTGATCCAAAATGACATCGGAAATCGCTTCAGCCCAACTGCTATTGTTGCAGCCATAACAGCACAAATACAGAAAGCGAAATTACCAACCCACGTCGAAATCGATGCAAAACGCTACGGTTTTGAAAGAGATTCCGTTATTTTGCTGGAGCAAATTCGGACGATTGACAAGCAAAGATTAACGGATAAGATTACTCATCTGGATGATGAAATGATGGATAAGGTTGATGAAGCCTTACAAATCAGTTTGGCACTCATTGATTTTTAGACATATGTACAGGTTGCTCAAATAGAGCAACTTTTTTTGTTTTCAAAAAACATAAACGATATAATAGTGAAATAACGAAAAAAATATGTTGTTTTTTATCGGGAGGTAAGCGAATTTGATGTCGAATCAGACTGTATACCAGTTCATTGCCGAGAATCAAAATGAACTGCTCCAACTGTGGACTGACACACTAAAAGAATTAAGCGAGCAAGAATCATATCAGCTGACTGACCAAGTGTATGAAAATATATCTAAAGAGTATATCGACATTCTTCTTTCATCTGTTAAGGATGACAGTGCTGCTGAAAGCCAAATTAGCGAACTGGCGCTGAGAGCCGTCCAAATTGGACTTTCTTTGAAGTTTCTGGCCACGGCGCTAGCTGAATTCTGGAAGCGTCTCTACACGAAAATGAATGATAAGAGATTGCCAGATCAAGAGAGTACGGAATTAATCTGGCAGATCGATCGCTTTTTCAGCCCGATTAATACAGAAATCTTTAACCAATACTCAATCTCATGGGAGAAAACAGTATCCCTGCAAAAAATCGCGCTGCAGGAGCTATCTGCGCCGCTCATCCCGGTGTTTGAAAATATCACCGTGATGCCGCTGGTCGGAACAATTGATACCGAACGCGCAAAACGAATTATGGAAAATCTTCTTAACGGCGTCGTCAAGCACAGATCACAAGTCGTGTTGATTGACATTACGGGTGTTCCTGTCGTCGACACGATGGTTGCCCATCATATTATTCAGGCGTCTGAGGCGGTAAGGCTTGTCGGAGCGAAATGCCTGCTAGCCGGAATCCGTCCGGAAATTGCACAGACGATCGTCAACCTGGGGATAGATTTATCCCAAGTTATTACTAAGAATACCCTGCAAAAAGGAATTCAAACAGCATTGGAAATGACAGATCGAAAAATTGTTTCATTGGGGGAATAACATTTTGAGACATCCGAAAATCCCGATCTTGAAACTGTATAATTGCTTATTAGTGTCCATTCAATGGGAACTTGATGACCAAACCGCATTAACCTTTCAAGAAGACTTATTAAATAAAATATACGAAACAGGTGCAAACGGGGTCGTCATTGACCTGACATCTGTGGACATGATTGATTCCTTTATCGCTAAAGTGCTGGGCGACGTGATCACGATGTCTAAACTAATGGGCGCAAAAGTGGTCTTGACGGGAATTCAGCCTGCTGTGGCAGTTACGCTGATTGAACTTGGAATCGCACTTGAGGAAATCGAAACCGCGCTCGACTTAGAGCAGGGGCTTGAGACATTGAAGCGGGAATTGGGGGAATAGCGAATGAACGACCAATCCTGTGTAAAAATCATGACAGAATGGGATATTGTGGCCGCCAGACAACTGGGACGAAACGTTGCAAAAGAACTGGGTTTCGGCACTGTAGACCAAGCTAGAATTACAACGGCTATTTCAGAATTAGCCAGGAACATTTATTTATACGCCGGTAAAGGCCAGATTGGAATTGAACAGGTCGCAGACAGAGGAAAAAAGGGCCTGAAAATCATAGCGGAAGACCAAGGGCCGGGAATTCCTGATATCCGCAAAGTCATGGAAGACGGGTTTTCAACGTCTGGCGGACTCGGAGCGGGACTTCCCGGCGTGAAAAGGCTGATGGATGAATTCAGTTTAAATTCCGTATCGGGGGAAGGAACAGAGATACAAGCCATTAAATGGCTTCGGTAGGAGGTAAGAACGTGGATTTTAGGGAGGTTATTGAGCAGCGGTATCATCAGCTGCTTAGTCGATATATAGCCGAATTAACAGAAACATCTTTATATCAAGCCCAAAAATTCAGCCGAAAAACAATCGAGCATCAAATTCCTCCGGAAGAAATCATCAGCATTCATCGCAAAGTGCTGAAGGAGCTGTATCCGAGTCTCCCGGAAGATGTTTTTCATTCGCTGGATTTTTTAATAGAAGTCATGATTGGATATGGAATGGCTTATCAGGAGCATCAAACCCTCAGGGGGATACAGCAGGAAATCAAATCAGAAATTGAAATTGCGGCAAATGTCCAGCAGACGCTGCTCGGAACAAAAATTCCGCAGGAAGAAGCACTGGATATCGGCGCCATCAGTGTGCCCGCTAAACAGATGAGCGGTGATTACTACCACTTTGTCAAAGACAAGGAATCAATTAATATTGCAATCGCGGACGTGATCGGGAAAGGGATTCCGGCGGCACTTTGCATGTCCATGATTAAATACGCGATGGACTCTTTGCCGGAAACGGGCATACACCCTTCTCAGGTGCTGAAAAATTTAAATCGGGTTGTTGAACAAAACGTTGACGCAAGTATGTTTATTACGATGTTTTATGCAAATTACAATATGGACAAGCATCGATTTACATACGCTTCAGCAGGACATGAACCGGGATTCTATTATTCTCAGAAAGACAACACGTTTTACGATTTAGAGGCCAAAGGGCTCGTTCTTGGTATCTCGCAGGATTATGACTACAAACAATTTGATCAGCATCTGGAAAAGGGAGATATGATTGTTCTCTTTTCTGACGGCGTCACAGAATGCAGGACGGAAAACGGCTTCTTGGAGCGTCATGATATACAGAAGCTCATTGAGGAACATATGTGTGGCTCTGCGCAGGAAATGGTCAAAAACATTTATGACAGCCTCCTCAAATTGCAGGATTTTCAGCTTCACGATGATTTTACGTTAATTGTTTTAAGAAGAAAGGTTTAGCGTTTGCGAGCCGAGGGTATACAACAATTAAAGATTTGAAGGATAATTTGAGGTGATACGAATGAATATAAATGTTGATGTGAAACAGAATGTGGATGATATACAAGTAAACATTGCAGGAGAAATCGATGTGTATTCAGCTCCGGTGCTCAGAGAGAAGCTTGTTCCTCTAGCAGAACAAGGCGCTGACTTAAGGATTTGCCTGAAGGATGTCAGCTACATGGACAGTACCGGACTTGGCGTCTTTGTAGGGGTTTTTAAAACAGTGAAAAAACAAGGCGGTTCCCTCAAGCTTGAAAATCTGTCTGACCGGCTGATCCGTCTATTCGAAATTACTGGTCTTAAGGACATCATTGATATTTCTGCAAAGTCAGAAGGTGGAGTGCAATGAAGAATAACGCAGATTACATCGAAATGAAAGTGCCGGCCCAGCCTGAATATGTAGGGATTATAAGGCTGACACTGTCAGGCGTCGCGAGCAGAATGGGCTATACGTACGATGAAATTGAAGATCTGAAAATCGCAGTCAGTGAAGCGTGTACAAATGCGGTTCAGCACGCTTACAAAGAAGATAAAAATGGGGAAGTGTCAATACGATTCGGTGTGTTCGAGGATCGTTTAGAGGTCATTGTGGCGGATGAAGGCGACAGCTTTGATTTTGATGAAAAACAGCAGGATCTTGGGCCGTACACACCTTCACACACAGTCGATCAATTATCAGAAGGAGGGCTCGGTCTATATTTAATGGAAACGCTCATGGATGAAGTCAGAGTGCAAAACAACTCCGGCGTCACCGTAGCGATGACAAAGTATTTAAATGGGGAGCGAGTTGATCATGACACAACCATCAAAAACTACGAAACTAACTAAGGATGAAGTCGATCGGCTCATAAGCGATTACCAAACAAATCAAGATGAACAGGCGCAAGAAACGCTTGTGCAGGTGTATACAAATCTGGTTGATATGCTTGCGAAAAAATATTCAAAAGGCAAAAGCTTTCACGAGGATCTCCGCCAGGTCGGCATGATTGGGCTGCTCGGCGCGATTAAGCGATATGATCCCGTCGTCGGCAAATCGTTTGAAGCTTTTGCAATTCCTACAATCATCGGTGAAATTAAACGTTTCCTCAGAGATAAAACGTGGAGCGTTCACGTGCCGAGACGGATTAAAGAACTGGGACCAAGAATCAAAATGGCGGTTGATCAGCTGACGACTGAAACACAAAGGTCGCCGAAAGTAGAAGAGATTGCCGAATTCCTTGATGTTTCAGAAGAAGAGGTTCTTGAAACGATGGAAATGGGCAAAAGCTATCAAGCCTTATCCGTTGACCACAGCATTGAAGCGGATGCGGACGGAAGCACCGTCACGATTCTTGATATCGTCGGATCACAGGAGGACGGATATGAGCGGGTCAACCAGCAAATGATGCTGCAAAGCGTGCTTCATGTCCTTTCAGACCGTGAAAAACAAATCATAGACCTTACGTATATCCAAAACAAAAGCCAAAAAGAAACTGGGGACATTCTCGGTATATCTCAAATGCACGTCTCGCGTCTGCAGCGCAAAGCTGTGAAGAAGCTCAGAGAGGCCTTGATTGAAGATCCCTCGATGGAGTTAATGTAATGATCCAGGTTGAAGAAAACGAGCATATTCAAACTCTTGTATACCAACTGAATAAAGAAGGAAAATCGATTTGCGGCGACAGCTTTTTTATGAAGGCTGATGATAAGGAGTTAATTTGTGCGGTAGCTGACGGACTTGGAAGCGGATCGCTTGCCAACGAATCCTCTGCAGCCATCAAAGCCTTAGTGGAAAACTATGCGAATGAAGACGTACAAAGCATTATCGAACGCTGTAATCAGGCGATGAAAAACAAAAGAGGCGCAACAGCATCTATCCTGAAAATCAATTTTGAACAAAGGCAGTTTACGTACTGCTCTGTCGGAAACGTACGGTTTATTCTGCATTCCCCGTCTGGTGAAAGCTTTTATCCTCTGCCGATTTCAGGCTATTTATCAGGCAAGCCGCAAAAATACAAAACGCACACCGCCACTTATGAAAAGGGTTCAAAGTTCATTATACATACAGATGGACTCAACGTGCCCGACATCCGCTCCCATTTGAAAAAAGGCCAATCGGTAGAAGAAATATCGAATTCGCTGAAAATGTATACGACATCAAGAAAAGATGATTTGACCTATATTCTTGGACAGCTGTCCTAATAAATCAGAAAAAGAAGCTGGACATCCGGCTTCTTTTTTTGCGGTGAGGATTAGAATTACGATGTGTGTTTGAAAACATTCTAAGCGACCTGCAGGAATCATAAAAAATGAGTAAACACGGGCAGCGCCAGCTGTCTTTTTTTATGTGTTTTTTTCGGTTTTTGATACACTAGAGAAAGAACGACAAAATTGGAGGCTATGGTTACATGGAAACGTCAGCCCTTTTAAAACAGCAAATTGCGAAAGAAATAGGTTTATCACAAAAACACGTTGAAAGTGTCATCCGCCTGCTAGAGGACGGCAACACAGTCCCGTTTATCGCCCGGTACCGAAAAGAGCAGACGGGTTCAATGGATGAGGTTCAGATTCAGACGATTTCTGAACGCTGGCAATACATACAAAACTTGAATCAGCGAAAAGAAGAAGTCATCAGGCTCATTGCAGAGCAGGATAAACTGACAGATGACTTAAAACGAAAAATTGAGCAATCGGTGAAGCTTCAGGAAGTGGAAGACCTTTACCGCCCGTATAAACAAAAACGCAAAACAAAGGCGACAGTCGCGAAAAGTAAAGGCCTCGAGCCGCTTGCCGACTATATCCTGACACTTCCGCAGGATGATCGTCTGGCAGAAATCGCAGACCAATACATCAGTGAAGAAAAAGAAGTGTTCACAAGGGAAGAAGCGATTGAAGGCGCCAAGCACATTATTGCGGAACAAATCTCTGACGAACCGAATTTCAGAAAGTGGATTCGCCAGGAAACCTTTAAAAAAGGAACCATTAAGTCTGCAGCCGGTAAGTCGGCAGACACCGACGAGAAAAATGTTTATGAAATGTATTACGAGTATGAAGAGCCAATCGCAAAAGTCGTTCCGCACAGGGTGCTGGCGATGAACCGCGGCGAAAAAGAAGACATTTTAAAGGTATCTATCGAACCGCCTGCGGATCAAATCAAGGAGTATTTAGAAAAACAAATCATCAAGAACCGCTCAACATCTGTAAAAGAGATTTTGCAGGAGACGATTGAAGACAGCTATAAAAGGCTGATCCAGCCGGCAATAGAGCGTGAAATCAGAAAAGAGCTGTCAGAAAAAGCGGATGAACAGGCGATTCATATTTTCTCTGAAAACTTGAGAAAGCTTCTGCTTCAGCCGCCGATGAAAGGCAAAACCGTTCTCGGTGTTGACCCGGCCTTCCGAACTGGCTGTAAGCTCGCTGTGTCGGATGAGACCGGAAAAGTCTTGAAAATTGATGTCATCTACCCCCATGCGCCAGTCAAAAAAACGAAGGAAGCCCATGAAAAAGTCAAAGCGATTCTTGAGCAGTATCAAGTCGAGATGGTGGCGATCGGAAACGGCACGGCGTCCAGAGAAACGGAGCAATTCATCGTCAATGTATTGAAGGACATGCCGCGTAAAATTTATTATGTGATCGTCAATGAAGCGGGAGCAAGCGTATATTCGGCTTCTGAGCTTGCCAGAGAAGAATTCCCTGAACTTCAGGTTGAAGAGCGCAGTGCCGTATCTATTGCGCGAAGACTTCAAGACCCGCTCGCGGAACTCGTCAAAATCGATCCAAAGTCTGTGGGTGTCGGGCAGTATCAGCATGACGTCAGCCAAAAACGCTTAAATGAATCTCTGCGTTTCGTCGTCGAAACGGTCGTTAACCAGGTTGGAGTAAACGTCAACACAGCATCCGCCGCGCTGCTTCAATATGTAGCGGGATTATCAAAGTCTGTCGCAGGCAACATTGTCAAAAAACGTGAGGAAATCGGGAAGTTTTCTAATCGAAAGGAATTGAAGGACATCCCGAGACTCGGTGCGAAAACCTATGAGCAGTGTATCGGTTTCTTAAGAGTGCAGGAAGGGACAGAGCCTTTGGACAGAACAGGCATCCACCCGGAAAGCTACAAAGAAACAAAAGCGCTATTGAAAAAGCTCGGCCTTTCAACAGAACAAATCGGCACGGCGGAATTGAAGGACAAAATCAATCAGCTGGCGCTTTCTGAAACGGCAAAAGAGCTGGGAATCGGAGAAATCACCCTGAAAGATATTTGTGAACAGCTGACAAGGCCGGAACGCGATCCTCGCGATGAGGTGCCTAAGCCTTTGCTGAAAACAGACGTCCTTCAGCTGGAAGATTTGAAAGAGGGAATGGAGCTGCAGGGCACCGTGCGCAATGTAGTGGACTTCGGAGCGTTTGTTGATATCGGAGTCAAACAAGACGGGCTTGTGCATATCTCAAAACTCAGCAATCAATTCGTCAAGCATCCTCTTGATGTCGTATCTGTCGGCGATATCGTGACAGTTTGGGTTGACGGCGTAGATGTACAAAAAGGCAGAGTATCGCTGTCTATGGTAAAATAAAAGCACTGCTTACGAGCAGTGTTTTTTCCTATAGAAATACCAGCATTGATTCAGCAGTTTAATTTGGTAATTATCTTTTTCAAGGAACGCTTTTTGCATCTGCTTTTTAAGCCAATTTGGCATAGGCTCATTCCTCCTCAGCTTTTATCATAAGAGGGACGGTGATTACCATATTGTATGCGAACGGTGAATTGTCCCGTTCAATGTTTTTTAAGTGAGGTGCACCATGGATAACAAAGAGCTTCAAAAGCTGACAGAGGATATTTCTGAAACGTATTTTAAAAAGCCGTTCCGCCATCAGGCGCTTTTTAATGACCGGCTCAAGACCACGGGCGGAAGGTACCTGTTAACCTCTCATAACATTGAATTGAACAGGAAATATTTGATTGAGCACGGCAGGGAGGAACTGATCGGCATCATTAAGCACGAGCTCTGCCATTATCATCTTCACCTTGAGGGAAAAGGGTACAAGCACAGAGACAGAGATTTTCGAGTGCTGCTGCAGCAGGTCAACGCGCCAAGGTTCTGTACACCCCTTAAGAAAAAAACAGAAAGCAAAAAAACTTATATGTATATCTGCACGGCCTGCGGCCAACAGTATATAAAGAAGCGTGCCATGAACCCTGACAGATACAGATGCGGAAAATGCCGCGGAAAAATAAAAAGAATTTTTTCGTGAAAAAGGTTGACGAATATGGCAAGCCTATGTTACATTATAAAAGTCGTCACGAGAGATAAATAAAAACATTTACCTCTTGACACTGTAAATCGAGGCTGATATAATAAGTCTTGTCTCATTATTCCACAGTAGCTCAGTGGTAGAGCTATCGGCTGTTAACCGATCGGTCGCAGGTTCGAATCCTGCCTGTGGAGCCATATTGGAGAAGTACTCAAGTGGCTGAAGAGGCGCCCCTGCTAAGGGTGTAGGTCGCGTAAGCGGCGCGAGGGTTCAAATCCCTCCTTCTCCGCCATAAGAATTCGATATAAGTTCTCAACCATCGGCCCGTTGGTCAAGCGGTTAAGACACCGCCCTTTCACGGCGGTAACACGGGTTCGAATCCCGTACGGGTCATTCCATTTTCGTTGGGCTATAGCCAAGCGGTAAGGCAACGGACTTTGACTCCGTCATGCGTTGGTTCGAATCCAGCTAGCCCAGCCATTTTTATTTTTGAAATTGAATAGTAAGAGCCATTAGCTCAGTTGGTAGAGCATCTGACTTTTAATCAGAGGGTCGAAGGTTCGAGTCCTTCATGGCTCACCATTTGTCTTTTTGCGGGTGTGGCGGAATTGGCAGACGCGCTAGACTTAGGATCTAGTGTCTTACGACGTGGGGGTTCGAGTCCCTTCACCCGCACTTTATTTACAAAGTGCACGCAAATCGGTTTTACTAGGTTAAGAGCCTAATAAACCAGCACAAACAATTTAATGATCACGCGGTCGTGGCGGAATGGCAGACGCGCTAGGTTGAGGGCCTAGTGGGTGAATAACCCGTGGAGGTTCAAGTCCTCTCGGCCGCATCAATGATACCAAGGGTTGTAGACCTTTGGTATTTTTTGTACTTATTTTTAAAATTGTCTACTGCCCTCAGACTGCCCACTTACCTACAGTAAGCCAACTAATTTAATTAACCATCCATTTCCTGTTTGTTTGGATATAGCTATTCGTAAACATCAATTGTTTCCACAATTTCTGCTCCTTCAGAGTGATAACCAAGATTTATTTGTTCCGTATGCACCGCCTTAAACCGTTTACTGTTGTTTTTCAAATAGATTACAATTGCACCACTCTAACCGTTTTTGCACCACTCGATATCAAAAAATGTACAACCAAAAACCATAAATTACACTAGATCGATATGTGAACCTTACAGAATCAGGAATTTCGTCAGATTCTTTCTGCATTCTGGTTCATGTTAAATCAAAGTAATCTAGGTAAACATAAAGGTATTTTATATTTTTGTATAAGTTTACTTTACTTTTGTATAAGGTCAGTTTATAATTTGGTTCAAGAGGTGATGGTCATGAAGAAAGATTTTGGTGATTCGATCTCAAATAAGGTTTATGAATATCGTGTACTTGCCAGATTGTCTCAGCAAGAATTAGCAAAGAAAGTCGGGGTTTCCAAACAAACCATCTTTGTAATGGAGAAAGGAAATTATGTTCCGACTCTGCTGTTAGCTTTTCGAATTGCCGAATTTTTTAATGTGGATGTAAACGAGATTTTTACTTATGAGAAAGGAAATGATCAAAAATGAAAATGAATTCGATCTCAGATACTATCACTAACGCCATTTTTTCCCCTTTAAAGTCTTGGGCTGAACATTCTCCGGGAAATTGGAGTATTCTTATTGGTAGTGGGTTTGTATTGCTTGTAGTCGGATTGATTCTGACATTCGTATTTCTTAAAAAAATGGGTAAGGCTGACGAAAGAACAAATCAAATATCATTAAAAAGTGGCCTCTTTATGTTATATGGAGTAATTTTGTGCGACTTGATTTTCCCGAAAGAATATATGTGGCAAGTTTTCTTCTTATTTAAATATTCTCTTGCATTATTAGCTTCAGGAATCTATCTAGCCGTTCGATATAAAAAAGATTTTTTAAACTGAAGAACTAAATTGAAAGAAAGTAAGTTCAATTACCAAGAAATATAGTGGCTCTGTAGTTTTAATTGTTTTAAGAGAGGTAACGAAAATTAGATCATTTTATAATGAGATTTGGAGAAGTGGGGAAGTAAGGGTGTTTTTTGCTCACCAATTATTAACCATAATTCATACAAAATTATAGAAATGATGTAAAGTGGTTCTCCTTGGTGTCTGAATAGTGCAACGGTATAACAGTTTTTAAACAATAACTGATCTTGAGGTATTAAACTAATAAATTTTTTGAATTGTTCTGGTCTCCAAAACTTCATTTTTTTCTTGTTAAAGGTAATCGTTTAACGTTGTCACATGGATTTCTTTTTAAGATATCTTCATGTACAGATTTATCAAAAATTTTAGACTAGTCATTATATAAGCACAGCAAACTGGCAACTGTCATGACAATACAAAAAATCACTATTCTCATTCTTCTTAAGAGAATAGTGATTTTGAAACTTCTTTACCTAGATTACTTGATTTGGATTGCCGAAGCCTTGTTGTCCCAATCTGAAGCCATATTGGCCGTTTTTCCATACCAATCAGAATGTCTAAACATAACTCCTTTGCCATACCCTTGAGTTGAAGTATGCTCCCAGAGCGTCGTTGAATAGCTTGAAGAAGGTGAAGCCGTACTTAAAGAGGAAATTCTGTCATTCCAAGCGGAAGACAAGTTTGTAAATCCGTCTCTCCAATAAATATACTGCCCGCCTTTATTTTTATACTCATAGAAATCGGTACAGCAAGAGCCGCTTGCCGTCGGCTGGAATTTGTTTTGAAGCCTTTGTTTATCTTTTGCGATAAATGCCTCTAAAGTTACCTTGCTCGTGAATCCATATGCCAACAAATCGCCGTTTTTATTCTGTTTAGGCAGAACCATGGTCACTTTTATGTTGTTGGATTTGTTGTTCACTTGGGCCGGAGAATTCACATCTTTTCCATCTACAGATAAATAATGGAATGACTTAATCGTATAATCATTTGACTTGGCATCGTTTACATTCGCCGGCGCAGCGCTTGCCGGCAATGCAGTAGTCATCAAACAGGCTGCTGCAACGATACCCATCCCTATCGTTTTTTTGAACTTTGCTTTAAACATATGACAACACTCCCTTGCTTAATTTTCCTATTATTCAATAGGATGGAAGTATAATAGCATTAATAGAATGAAAATGATGTCTTTTTTTGCAGAAAAACATTAAATTAACATTTATTTAAACTTTCTATTCAGCCGGTTTAAAAAAGAGGATAGACAAATGCATGAATAATATGAATATCCACTTATTAGATGAAGTTTTAGAAAGGTTAAGTGATGAAATGTTATCAGGGGTAAAAATGGTTCAAATTCAGAAGGTGTCACTAGTGAAAGTGGCGGTAATTCACCGAGTGGGGCTGCTATGGGATATGACAATGCTCATTTTATTTCAAGAACCCCGCAAAAAGAGACTGCAAACGGAATAGCTAGACATAACAGCCGAAACTTAAAACGAAATCCTCAAACTCTATCGAAAAAACAACAAAAAGAAGCATTTGCGAATGCAACAAAAAATAAACAGCAATCTCATTTAGACAGATTGAGAAAAGACGGAATAAACTCTCCTATGCTGAAAGATGCTTTGAATGAAGGAAATGAGGAATTATCAAAAAGAGCACCTATTTTACAGGATAAGAAGGATGAATCAACTAGAACAGATCAAAAAGAATGTGTGGAACAGATTCTTAAACATCCTGCAAGTCATCACCGACAATCTGACGATGCTTCATTACAACATGAAGAAGAAACTGCTTTTAATCGAGCGTCAGTCTTACAAGAGAATGAAAAAGATACAGAACGCACTCATCGGGAAGCGTATGTCTATGAAGAACAAAATCTGAATACTGAAACAGATCAGCAACAAGATTTTGAAGTCCAGAAAGATGATTCTGTTTCAAAGAGTGAGCCTGTAGCCCAAGAGAAAACAGCAGAAATCAAACGTTCGGATCAAAAAGTCATAATGAGTCAATCTGAACCACAACATGGCTTTGAAAGCCCTCAACCTACAAAAGTAGAGGATCAACCTATTGTTCATCACAAACCATTAGACGAACTGAACAAAGTGTAAATACATTCGAGCAAGTGTCTTTAAATGATATAGCAAGACGCACTTCTTCAAAAGTAGAAGATCGACTGAGAAGGGATAAAAGAACAAGATGATGAGTAAATAGGTAGTTCTTTCTTTAGTATTCTCGGCTCCTTATCTTCTTTTTTGCTTTATGTATCGTAGTGGTCATGACGATTTTATAGGCGGCGGGGATGGCGAATATGAAACAGTTGGCATTGCACCGGAAGTGGAACGATGTAGGGCGGTATTTGAGAAATACGCCCGTCAGGAAGGCGTTTTTGACCAAGTGAATATTATTATGGCGCTCACCATGCAGGAAAGTGGTGGGCGTTCTTTAGATATTATGCAAGGTTCCGAGAGTATCGGCTTATCTCCTAACTCCATAACTCATACAGAATATTCGCTTGTAAATTTAAATAAAGGCTCTGCCATTTTGCTGTTAAATTCTATATCATCACCATGAGCAGCGGCATTCCCTGCCTCTTTAATTACCTTCTTATTTTGTTGTCTTAATTTCATAGGCGTGATAAAATACCAATTAACCAAACATCCTATGTTTGATAAATGCATTACAGGAGGATATACACATGCTTCAGAAAACAAACCGGCAGACGCTGGTTGAGCAAGTCGCTCTACAAATGGAAAGTTTGATCGAATCAGGCAAGTGGGGTGTCGGGATGCGCATTCCGGCCGAGCCGGAGTTGATGAACGAGCTGAATGTTAGCCGCAATACATTAAGGGAAGCAATTCGGGCATTGATACATGCGGGACTCTTAAAGACGAAACAAGGTGACGGAACTTATGTCTGCTCTTCAAGTGCTTTGGGGGCCGTGTTGAAAAAACGTATTTTGCGCTCCGATACGTTGCAAACATTAGAAGTCCGGTATGCACTCGAACGTGAGGGAGCCCATCTAGCTGCACAACGCAGAACCGACGACGAGGCCCGCGAACTTCTTCTCCAACTGGAACGCTGCGAGGCAGCGGCAGAACTCGGTAACATTGATGGCTTTGTAACGGCGGATATTCATCTGCATCAAAGCATCGTCAAGGCGTCGCATAATGAAATATTGATCGAAATATACAACCATATCGCTGAAGCGTTGCAAGATTCGATTACAAGCCTGACTCGTTATGAAGTCGATGCGGATTTTTTGGAAATGCACAGACAGCTGGTGGAAGCGATTATCGGTCAGGACGCCGATCGTGCCGTGGAAGCAGTTCATCGCTATATCCAGGAATCGAAGGATGTTATCGCCGTTGAAGAGGGGGAGCGGCCATGAGCGTACAAAGTGGTACGAAGCCAACTGGGTTAAAGCGTTCGCTCTCATTGAGTTGGCCGATCATCATAGGCATCGTCCTTATATCACTGACGATGCGGTCACCGCTAACGTCGGTAGGCCCACTGGTAGGATCGATTCGTGAGTCCCTTGGATTATCGCATACCGCGGCAGGCTTGCTTACGACATTGCCGTTGCTTGCTTTTTCGCTTCTTTCCCCCTTCGCACCTATCTTGGCGCGCCGCTTCGGGATGGAACGGATCATACTTTATGCATTGGTTCTTCTCATGGTAGGTATTGTTGTCCGCTCGCTGACCGCAACAGTTCCTTTGTTTGCAGGCACCGTTTTACTTGGGCTCGCGATAGCGGTGTGCAACGTGCTAATTCCAAGTCTTGTTAAACGGGATTTTTCTCATAATGTCGGTCTTATGACAGGGCTGTATTCAGTGTCGATGAATTTATGCGGTGCGGTAGCCTCCGGTGTAAGTGTCCCGCTCGCCCGCAATCTCGGTTTTGGCTGGAATGGCGCACTTGGAATCTGGGGATTGCTCGCTCTGATAGCCGCACTATTCTGGTTTCCTAAAGCGCGGGCGAGTCACGCGTCAGCCATGATAACAACTAGCGGTGCGTCGACGCGGCAAAGTCTGTGGCGTTCACCGCTGGCATGGATGATTACACTTTTTATGGGATTGCAGTCTCTGCTTTTCTATGTTTTGATCGCTTGGTTACCTGAAATCATGACAAGCCGGGGCTTAAGTGAAGACAGCGCTGGTTGGATGCTATCGCTATTTCAATTCGCTTCGCTTCCCGTATCATTCATCGTACCGATCGTTGCGGGACGCATGAAGAACCAGCGTTTACTGGTTGTCATAATGACTGTCCTGTTTTTTGTTTCATTGAGTGGCCTTTATTTTGGCGATAATGCACTTATTTTGTTATGGACAATTTTACTCGGAATTGCTGGGGGATGTGCGTTCAGTTTGGCTATGATCTTTTTAAGCTTGCGGACGAAGGATGCCTCCGATGCGGCTTCTTTGTCCGGTATGTCGCAATCTGTTGGATATTTGCTGGCTGCAACAGGACCGACCTTGTTTGGTTTGCTCCATGACGTCACGGCAAGCTGGAACCTCCCAATATCATTGTTGCTTATGGTCAGCATTCTGCTGTTCATATTTGGCCTGGGTGCGTCAAAAAATCACACGGTATAAGGGTCTTTTTTTCAGTAAAGCTCTTTCTAGAGAAGCCCATGAACTGCCTGTGCCGTTAGGTTTAATAAAAAAAAGGCGAGTTGGTGCATAACATAGTTATGAATGTATTTCCAAAAAAAGACATTGTGTTTAATGTTTAGTTTTTCATTAAACGGTATTTAAATTTTATAAGGACAAATTTAAAATAAGTTTTGTAAACAGAATCAATTATTTTATTGACAATTAACATTTTTTGATTTTATAATACTGTTAAATTTGAATAATAAAATCTATTTTAGAGCGTGGATTTTTCTAGAGGAAACTCTATTTTCGCCACACTACTGTCAATTGATAGTAGTGTGGCTTTTTTTATGAAAAAAAGGAGGGAGAACTTTTGAAAAGTTGGCATTATGGATTAATTGTATTTTTAGGTGGTTGCTGTTACGGGATATTATCTACATTCGTTAAGCTAGCCTATTCAGCTGGTTATTCGGTCACTGAGGTGACAGGTGGGCAGTATTTATTTGGCACACTGATGGTCTGGATACTAGTTTTGTTTACAAAAAAGCGAAAAGTAACGCGAAGTCAAACTATTAAGTTACTACTATCCGGCATCCCTTTTGGTTTAACAGGAGGATTTTATTATCAATCGTTACAATCACTTCATGCATCACTAGCTATCATTTTACTTTTCCAATTTGTTTGGATTGGTACATTTTTTGAGTGGATGTTTTATAAGAAAAAGCCTACAAAAGGGAAAATAATTTCGATAGCTATCCTGCTAGTCGGGTCTATCCTAGCAGCTGGGATTATTTCAGCGAAGGGAATGAATATGTCTTGGCAAGGTATAATCTGGGGACTACTCGCTTCCTTAACGTTTTCAACCTTCATCCTTCTTAGTGGTTCAGTTGGGAAAGATACTCCACCCTTACTAAAGAGTGCTCTGCTTTCCACCGGGGGTTTAGTCGTTGTATTTCTATTGTTTCCCCCTATATATCTATTTGATCTTCCTGTTTTAAAGGGCGTGGCACCCTATGGTTTGCTTCTTGGTTTTTTTGGAGTTGTCCTTCCGCCTCTTTTATTTACCATTGGGATGCCACATGTTGGACCAGGACTTGGCACCATATTAACAGCATCTGAACTTCCAGTAGCTGTTTCAATGGCAGCACTAGTGTTAGAAGAGCATGTGAGCATAGTACGATGGATGGGAGTCATCCTCATATTAGGTGGAATTGCCGTCGGTAATGTACGTGCAAAAGCTAAACTGGATTCTGGCCAGGCACAACGAGATTCTCCTTCGCAACATTCTTGATTGCGTTTAACTAAGGGATCAATGCCTTAAAGGCGCCCATCAATTAAGAGACTAACTCTTTTTACTAATACATTGAAAGGAGTTTTATCATGACAAAGTATAGAGATTTCCTGAAGGTTTTTTAATGGGGTAGTGACATCGCAACACACCAATATTCTGTGTCCTCTTCTTTTTCTAATGAGGACGTACCATCGATAACTCCATTATTCATTAATTAAAAAGGCAGATTATTTATGGGCAAGTTTATTTTTTATGAGCATCTTAGCAAATGGGGATATACCATGAGTGACCGTTTGGAAGCATCTGCAGAAACAAAGCTTGAAGCGATGCGAAATTATTGACATTTTCTATTTTTGCTTATTGCTTCTGCACTGATATCCACACGTTTAAAGAAATAATGCCATGAATAAAACGATAATATTAATTTGCAGTTATTTCCGTTTCGTGTTAAGATAAAGAAGAATTATTTTTGTTCGGTGTAAAGGATAGTATGAATATCGACTTTTCGTCTTGATGATACTTTGGGCAGGGATAGTAAAACAATGTGTGGTAACGCACTAGGAGGCAACAAAATGGAACAAGGTACAGTGAAATGGTTTAATGCAGAAAAAGGTTTTGGATTTATCGAACGTGAAAATGGAGACGATGTATTCGTACACTTCTCTGCAATCCAAGGTGACGGATTCAAATCTTTAGACGAAGGTCAAAAAGTAACGTTTGACGTTGAGCAAGGTGCTCGTGGAGCTCAAGCTGCTAACGTTCAAAAAACTGCTTAATCTTCAATCGTGTATACAAACAGGCTCTTTATAGAGGGCCTGTTTTTTTATGTTCTGCTGTATAATACTCAATAAAAAACCCTACTCAACGTTCGAGTAGGGAGATGCTACAAGGTAATAGAAAAAGATTTAACACTTCAAAGGTTTGTTTACAGTATAACATACTTGATTGACAATATGCGGAATGTATATAAATTAATTACTTTTCTTTTCGTATAGACCTACATTTAAGATAAACAATTACTATTCACTGTCGCAATGGATATAAGAAATTCTTAAAGATAGAGGTGAGATTGATTGTACTTTCTTCCAGAAATAATCACTTAGATATACCTAACTCAATGAAAGCCCTGCCTCTCTTCCATCCTTACGGCTCCTTGTCCGTGCCAGTGTGAATCAGGATTACAAAAATCGAGTGACTATTTTATCGAGTTTTTTGATAAAACTTCAAATGTTCGTGAAGACATTTAAATAATAAAAATGGATTAGAAGGAATAACAAAAGAGGTTAATGTTCTAAAAGTAAGTTGAAGAAGTTGAACGTTTTTGAAATGGATTTACTTTTCATCATAATATTATCGGAAAATTCAGGGTATTTATGCAATACATGATCTATAATTAATCTTAACAGAAACTTTTTATTTGTTTTTCAGTGATTCCTTTAATTACTTCCAGTTCACTAATCAAAAATTCATATGCATTATCCAACATTTTTTTTTCGCTTGCATTAAGTGCTTTTTCTTTCTTCATACGCATTAAATCACGTACAACTTCAGCGCCTTCTTGTATTTCACCCGTTTTTATTTTGTTCGTGTTTACTATATACCTTTGCTTATACGGCAGTAACCTATCTGATTCTCCATGCTGAAAAATGTGTATAATGTGTTTTAATGCACGTATATCAGTAACTGGTCGTATACTTGAACTCAATATTTTACGCGTTGGAATCATAACTTGCATATTACTAATAGTCATTTTTATGACATAATACTGTTGTTTTTTTCCTAAGATTTCTTTTTCTTCTATGGCTTCAATTATACCTGCTCCGTGCATTGGATAAACAATGTTATCGCCAATTTGAAACATATCATCCACCTCCATATATGGTAACCTTCTTAAGATTACCATATATGGAGGTGGATTATCAAAATTTTAATAATAACATGATTAATTTTTTGTTGTCAATAACTTTTTTATAAAATCAGATCAAGCAAAAATAACATCAAAACAATAGGGAACTTGTCGGATTTCCAATAAAGGAAATGTCAATGGGTCCGTGTATATAAATCAGTTTTTCATTAAAAATGAGTTATTAAATCTCCTTTAGGAATTCATGACTTGGCATTAATGACATGTTTGCTGATCTATATGGGCACAAATTTAATCACCAATTTTCAACCATAATACGTAAAAACATATAGAGTGAAAGATAGAGAGTGTAATGAAAACATGCTTTCATAACCAGTGATATGGTTTTATAATGTTGAGGACCTAGTGTTAGAATAATTCACCCAGCTTATGAAATGTTTGCTGACGTTGAAAGAGGAAGGGGTTAGCCCCCTTCCTTAAAGAAACCTTTAGTTCCTCTTATTTCTCTTTTTTGAAATCGGTATCCAAATTTCACTTTTAAAAGATGGCGATGTTACATCCTTATACTCGTTCCACAGTATTTCTGGGCCTTCTATTTGTTCATAATTTGCCGATGGGAACCATTCGGAATAAATGCGTCCCCATACTTCTTGCAGTGCATCCGGGAATGGTCCGATTGCTTCGAATACAGCCCACGTTGAGGCAGGAACTTCAAGCTGTGAGAGATGATGTGGACACTGTTTCGTTGTGGCTGCGCCAATATAGTGATCGAGCTCTCCTTTTTCCTCTAACCGACCTTCAGAAAAGTTCGTGGATGCACTAATCAGACCCAAAGGCGCTACATTAGAAAGCTTTTTAAGTTTATTTATTGCTTCTTCATCTAAATTTTCCCACATAGACGCAATTTCCGGATTAACCCCTTTGAAAATAATGGGAACTCTTTTTTTAATGCCAACGATGCGAAATGCCTCTTTTTCTTCAATACGATAGTTCATTTCACTTCCTCCTTTGATTGATAATTGGAAGGTCATTCGTGGATAAGCTTTAAGTGAATGGCCATTATTTCTAGCTTCTGATGGTCTTATGCCATGCAAATTTTGAAATGCTCGTGCAAAGGAATCTGGTGAGTTATAACCGTACTTTATTGCAATGTCAATAACCTTTACGTTGCTGTCTTTAAGTTCAAAAGCTGCAAGAGTAAGACGTCTGCGACGGATATATTCCGATAATGAAATACCTGCAAGGAAGGAAAACATCCTTTTAAAATGATAATCAGAGCAGAAAGCAAGCTTCGCTACTTCTTTAAAATCAATATCATTAGTGAGGTTTTCTTCAATATACGTTAATGCTCTATTCATCCTTTTAAGCGAATCCATTTATTTGACCTCCTTTACAAAAGAATAACAGGAGTGAAAAGTATCTACCCGACATTCCGTGCACAGTTTTGCAGGATAACTTATATGTAATAAAGTATGTTATTCACCTGTATTTGTACAGGTATTTTAAAAAAGTTGGTTTCTTAAAACATTCTATAAAGACATATGCATACTACAACAATTATTCGGTGGTTTGTTTTGAAATTTCTTTTTTGAAGCGCTGTAGGTTTTGAATCGTCTAATTTCCATGAATTTGTTATGTTATTAGATAAAGGTTACATTACAGTATTGGCGAAAAAGGAGTGAAGTTTTCAGGAGGTCAACGTCAACGAATTGATATTGCAAGAGCTTTATCAGAATTCACTAGAAGAATTAATGAAAAATAGAACTGCATTCATATTTTTTCATTGAATAACATAAAGTGGTTATGGAAATTGGAAAAAAGCAGGATACCCGTTTTTAGTACGTTTAAAAAAAAGGAGTCATAACGTTGTTAAAAAGGTTTTCTCTGGTTTTTCTTACGCTAATTATGTCTATAATTGTTGTACTTGTGGCTGCTAAAAATTCCCCTGGAGATAATGTCATTTCATTTGATGAGCCTATTATCTTAATGATATCAATTGGGATCGTTGTATTTTTATTCATCCCTCCATTAGCCATGTCCTTTTTTGGTAACTGGGTTGTAAGAATAATATCTGGAGTATATCAATGTTTTATCGTTTTAATTTTTATGGGGCTCATTCCAATTGGATTTCTTATTCCCAATGGTTTTTTGACAATTCTTCTTTCTATTGCAGGAACTTTAGTTAGTATAACTAGTGTTGTAGTAACCTTATTAATTGGTAGGAATAAAGAAGTTAAATACTAATAATCGTTACATTTAATGAACACCCTTGCCAAGTTGACAGTGAAATAATAAAACAAGGTTAGAAGGCTTTATCCCTAATTTCGAGGAAAGAGGCCTTCTCTTTTTTTGTGTTGTGGACATGGATATAGCCCTTGATGATTTGGGTGTAGCACTTGAATAGCAAAGTGTACCGGGGCATATCTTATAAGATTTCCTGCATTGATAACGTTTATTATAAATCAGGAGATGTATTTCGACGTGAAATGCAACAGCCCGCAAATTTCCTATTTAGCTCAAAGTAAGTCCTCTAAACGGTCAGAAGTTTCTTGTCCAAGCCTTTTTTTATGGTTGCATAATCTTCACCGTAAGCTTAATCTATTGAATAAATCATATAGTTTGAACCTATACAATGGATGATAGGAGAATAAAACAAATACCATGATGTCAAAAATAAAATTGACAGGGCAGGGGGAGGGGATGAAGAAAAACAGAGCGTGATATCTATGTAGAATCGGGAAGAGCCTAAAAAATTGTTAGTGGAATAACGCAAAGGAATAAACCGAACTGCTCCGGAAAGAGGGGGATCATGATGTCAAATAGCAGAACGAATCCTAAGGTTGATGAATTTTTAAGTAAAGCTACAAAGTGGAAGGAAGAATACGAGAAGTTAAGAAATATCTGTCTTGACTTTGAGCTGACCGAAGAATTTAAGTGGAAGCATCCTTGTTACACGTTTAATAGTAAAAACATCGTTTTAATACATGGATTTAAAGAATATTGTGCGCTTCTGTTTCACAAAGGTGCCTTGATAAAGGATGACCATGGGATTCTCATCCAACAAACGGAGAATGTACAGGCGGCACGTCAGATTCGGTTCACCAATGTTCAGGAAATAGTTGAAATGGAAACCATCTTGAAAGCCTATATTCATGAAGCCATTGAGGTTGAAAAAGCCGGTTTGGAAGTGGATTTTAAAAAGGATACTGAATATAAAATTCCTGAAGAACTTCAAAGTAAATTCGATGAAATCCCTGCCTTGAAAGCTGCTTTTGAAGCATTAACCCCGGGGCGGCAAAGAGCATACATTCTTTATTTTTCTCAAGCCAAACAATCCAAAACACGAGAGTCAAGGATTGAAAAATATATGGAGAAAATCCTCAATGGAAAGGGATTAAAGGATTAGTGTGATCGATGAGAACATACATGGAACTTGTTCACAATGCTGAAGGTCTGCCTAAACAAGAAACATACCAAATGATATTGGTATGTTTTTAAATTTCACCTACCATTTTATTGCGGGTGTACAGTTTATCTGAAAAATTGTTTCTCGGGACTATACATAGAAGTTCTTAGTAAAATCGATATCAAGCTTAATACAGCGGATAAAAATCCCACTAATACGACGTATTGGATACCAAATACTGATATAAATAATCCGCCTGCAGCTGTGCCAATGGTTGTTCCTAAGTTAGCTGATGTTAAAAATAATCCATTAGCGAAATCAGGAGCTTCTGGAGCTGCAGATGTAATCCAATATTGATTGATATTATTTCCGATCCCAGCTACTATTCCCCAAACTAAAGTAATGATAGCCATAGGTAAAGTAAACTGCCCTATTAAAAATAATATGATGTACACGAATCCTAATATGAATGGATAAAAAATGACAGATTTGATGGGATTTTTAGTGAGTAACTTACCTGCCGCAATGTTTCCAATCATATTTGCCCCGCCGAAGATGACTAATATTAAACTAATTGTATTTGGAGACATTTCCGTAACTGTTTTCAGAAACTCAGCAAGATAACTATACACCCCAAATATTGCTGAGTTTATTAAAATAACAGCAGTAATGGAAAGCCAAGTAACTGTTTTTTTTAATACGCTTACCTGTGCTCCATAAGAAAGTCTTTCTTTAACAGGCATAGAAGGGAAAAATACGAATGTAGCAATGAATGTTAGAGCATTCACGATAGCAAAGAATGACATGGCCATTTGAAGCGAAAGCGTACTAGCAAGAAAACTTGCGATTGGCACACCAAGCACCATACCTGCAGACACTCCCATAATTACCTTAGCAACAGCCTTTGGTGATTCTTCCTTGGGAACTGAGTGAGCAGCTATTGTAAAAGCCGCTGAAAAATAAATGGGATGAAAAATGGCTGGAATCACGCGAGCAATTATTGCGATCGTAAAGTTTGTTGCAAATAGAGAGACTATGTTACCCAGAACAAAAATACCAAGTACAAGCAACATTGCCTTCTTGCGGTTTATCCCCGAAAATAATAACGGCATAGTTGGCCCGCATATTGCAACAGTAAGTGCAAAGAGGCTCACCAGCCATCCTGCCTTAGATACACTAATATGAAAATAATCAGCAATGAAAGGTAATATCCCGATAACTCCCATTTCGGTGTTTATAATGCCAAAAGTTCCAACGGTCAATATAAATATTAATAAATTATTTCGTTTGGTCAAACAAGCAACTCCTAACTTCAGTATTTAATAATTAGGCTACAGGTTTACATTTTTTTAGGGTATATATATCCGGTCCACCTTTGATGGGCGGACATCAAGTTTCCTGTACATAATCTCTTTTTATTAAATAATCTTTAATGAATTGTATAGCCTGCGCTTCGTCAGCTCCATTAGCCTGTATATATATTTGGGTTCCAGGTTTTATTCCTAAGTCCATAATGTCCATTATGGACTTAGGTGAGTGTTTTAGATTAACAGTTTTTCCTCGATATTTAAGAAAAATATCTGATGTAAATCGATGAGATAAACTTACTAACAAGGTTGCTGGTCTCGCAAATCCTGTTTCCTTAATGATCGTAAACTGTTTTTTAATCATTCTTCACCTCATATGATCATGATTGACACAATGTAACCTTTAATAAAAATCTTTTTAAAAAGCTTAGAGAGGAGGTTTTAAAAAAACCTCATTTTTTCTTCAGATTCTCTTCAAAGAAGGACTCAAGCTTGTAAAACGGGATGTACTGCTTTTTGTCGTACAGATCCACATGCCCTGCATTGAGTTTGCCGCCAATTTGTAAGCATCTTCGCTGAAGTACCTAGCGTTGGCATTTTCACCTGCGATGAACAGAATAGGATTTTGTAACTTAAATGGACATTGACGCCATTTGAAAAGGAAAAGCATTATTGATTAATGAATCAGCAGTTGTTTATTATTGTAAATAGAAAAATAGTGTGTACAATGGTTAAATTCATGCAATTTGTTGATTATTCAACATTTCAAACGAAATTGTTGATTATCTTAAGAAAGTTTGGTGACCAGGTATGTCCAAAGTGGATAGAAGAATAACAAAAAGCCAAGAAACGATTAAGAGGGCTCTGATTGAGCTGATGACTGAAAAAAGTTTTGATCACATTACAATTAAGGATATTGCTGACAGAGCAAATGTTAATCGAGGAACCATTTATCTTCATTACTTAGATAAATTTGATCTATTAAATAAAATTATGGAAGAACATATAAACAATATGGGGGATTTTTGCGAGTCAGCAACTGAAATGGATTGGATTGAATCGACTGTACACTGCATGGAATACCTTGAGAGTAATTATTTATTCTTTTCAACGATGTTAGCCAGTGAAGGAGCGCGATATTTTCGCAGTCAATTCCTTAAGTTTAATATCGAAGAGTTTAAGAAAGATGTCGATATAACGAAAGGAAAAAATCACGGCCAAAGTGAAGATGTCATTGTTGAATTTGTTGCAAATGCTTACGTAGGGGTAGTGGAATGGTGGTTAAAAAACGAAATGCCTTATCCGCCTCGTGTCATGGCAGAAAAAGTGGGGGAATTGTTAGAGAGGATTGTTTAATGTATAAACTACCGGAATTATCCAAAGGAGCTGTCAGTTTGCAAGAGTTAAGCAAAGAAAAATATAACGGCTTGATAACATTGTTTCAAAACAAATGTTGCCCAACATTTGTGTATTCAATATTAGATCAAACGATTCCGGGAATTGTTTATGTAGATGATCAAACATTGCCTAAATCGTTTTTTATAGGGACTGAATCAGGAATTTATTATATTGCGGGAGAACACGGGAATCAAGAATTTAACGATTTCATTGCTGGATTTTATGAAGCACAATCGAAATCAACAAAAAGATTTACCTTGTTTTCTTCTAGCGATACATGGGATAGAGTAATGAAAACAATACTGAAAGACGAATTGAACCAAATGAAAAGAATGGCATTTTCTTTTCAGCAAAAACCTTCAAAAACGGTTTTTCGACTTCCAAAGGGGCTTATATTGAAAAGAATAGACGAAGACATCATTTCTAACAGCACAGCGTTTAACAGAGCTTATTATGAGGAGTACTGGGATTCTGTCTCACATTTTTCTGCAAATGGCTTTGGATTTGCTGTAGTACATGGCAATCATGTTGTAAGTGAGTGTACCTCTATATTTTTAGGGCATAATCATGCAGAAATGGATATCTATACACTTGAAGAATATAGAGGCATGGGTTTAGCTTACTGTGTTGGAAGTGAATTTATAGAATTTTGTCTGAAAAATGGGATTATTCCTAGTTGGGATTGTGATGTTTATAACAATTCGTCCATCACTTTAGCAACTAAACTAGGCTTTAAGGCAAAAAACGAATATTCTATTTTCTATTCTGGATAATCGTATATAAGCAGTAAAGCAAGATGAACAATTAAAAAAGGGGAGAGTACCGGTGAAAATCAGTCGGATTCTATTGTCAGCGGTGGCCCATATAGAAAGTGATTCGTTTGTAAAAGAAGTTAAAATAGCGGGACGCAGTTGGGGCATAAAACGAGATATAAAATATTCACGAAAAAATGAGAGAAGAGATAAAAACTCTTCTCTATATCTGAGTAATAGGTTATGAATTTATTTTAAGATTCTAGATTCAGTTGCTGGCGAAGTTTTTTCGATAAGTCCTTTCTCGTTTCATCAGTTACAACATGGTACCATAAGTGATCTATTTTTTTATCATCACCTTTTATTTCTATCTGATGAATATTGTTAACGGCTTCTTTATAAGAACGTTGAATATCAATCATTTTATCAAGTGTTAAGTTCGTTTGAATATTTTCTTCTAATGCGGTTAAAATCCCTTGGTAATTTGCTAATGATTTTAATTGTGCACCTTCGTGAATAATTTCGTTAATGATTTCACGCTGCCGCTGCTGCCGCCCAAAATCACCGCGTGGATCTTCTTTTCTCATCCGTGCATATTTAAGAGCGATCTTTCCATCAATGTGCTGTTCCCCTTTTGGTATATGTACGCCTTCAAGGGTGAAAGGGAAATCATTATTCACTTTGATACCGCCAATAGCATCTACAATATCTTTAAAACCTTCCATATTCACTTTGATATAATAGTTGATTGGAATGTTTAAAAATTGTTCGACGGTTTGAACGGTACCTTCAATTCCTTCATAAGTATAGGCTGCGTTTATTTTAATATTGGTATTCTTTGATTGCATAAATACTCTGGTATCACGCGGTATGCTTACCATTGTTGATGTTTTAGTCTCTGGATTTACAGTCAGTACGATCATCGAATCAGTGCGCCCCTTATCACCGGGGCGCTCATCTACTCCCAGCAAAAGAATGGATATAGGATCATGCCCAATACCATCATCTTGTTGCTTGGAATCTCTATGTAGAGGCTCATACATATGATTGACTGATTTTGCTACGTTGCGGTAAATACTGTAGCAAGTCAGGCCTCCAATGGTTAACAAGAGGGCTAGAATAAACAATATAATACTTTGCATTTTCAGTTTCCTTCTCCCAATTTTCACTATCATAATCCTTTCTAAACAAGTTGGTAGATTCCTATACAAGTTGTTATGCACTGTATCTTATGCTTCGTATCTCAGATATTTTTGGAATGAAATTGTGTTAAAAAGGTTAACGGTTCCCTCATAAATAATTCCTTCATCTCTGTGATATTTTTAAGCTAATATAAGATACCTTAATCATGATTTTATTGTTAGACTTTTACTTCAATTGAATCTGAATTGTACCGGTTTTATTGAATCATCAATTGCTTTCATTTCGTAGCCGCTTTCCCGGAAATATTTTAATAATTCTTCTAGATATGCCGCAGTAGTCGGTTTTTCATGCATTAATACAACAAGCGGCTCTTTCCCGACAAGATTGTTTACTTGTTGAATTGTATTTTTTACAAATTCGCCGTGAGAGTACTTCCAGTCCTCTGAGTCTACTGTCCAATCCCATAGATTAAAATGATCGCGCTTAACAACTTCTCTAAATGGGCCGGTAATGTAGGGCTTTGACCCGTAAGGTGCTCTTATCAAATGTGTGTTGATTTTGGTCGTTTCATTGATAAAATCAAGCGTGTCGTTCATTTCTGTAGCAAAGCTTTCAGGGGATTTATAGATTTCGGAAACCTGATGCGTCACGCCATGAGACCCAACAGAGTGACCGCTTTCCACCATTTTTCTCACAAGATCAGGATTTCGCTCGAGATTAGGTTTTAACATAAAAAACGTTCCTTTTGCATTGTATTTATGGAGCAAATCCATAATTTTTTCTGAAGCAGCAGGGTTTGGGCCGTCATCAAAAGTTAAATAGACCACCTTTCCGATTTCAGATGATGATTTTTGTTCTTCCTTTTTTTCTGCTGCATTTTTGTTCTTTTCTTTGTGCATCTGCTCAGAAGCAGCAGCACTTTCTTTTATGGGTTCCTGCTTTGGACCGGCAAGTGCTTTCCAAGAAATGCATAATAAAGCTATACCTAGAATAATCAATATCCCAAAACCTATTTTGCCTATTTGATTCAATTTACGGTCCCTTCTTGGTGAATTTGACACTTTTTCCAACTCCTCAATTGTAGATATCAAAACTAGTTTTTTTAAAACCAGTTACATCGATTAGAAAGTCAATTAAACTCCGGGGCAAAGTTTGATAGAAATGATGCTCTTTTAATATAAAGAGAAGATATCGCAGAAGTTTGATCAACTTGTAAACAAAATGTCAAAAAAGAAGGAAACAGCATATAGACTAGCAGATTGCAATAAAAAACCTTATTTCCGTCTTCAACAGAAATAAGGTTTTAAGCATAAAGCGGCAGATTATTTAAATGTTATGATATAAGAGTGATCATCAAAAAATCGGGCCGATGAACTTTCCATAGCGGAATATGGATTTTGGTTATATACGAGCAGATTGCTGCCATCCGGACTCCAATATATTTCTGTTGGATTGGTGCCATGGTATATTGGCTCTGCGAACAGGATATTTTTCCCTTGCAGCTTTCCTGCATACGTATTGTCCTTGTCATATAAAGAGTAAGCAATTTTCTTTCGATCATTTGATATTTTGAAAACCGCTACATTTTCGAGCAGAACAGAAAGCTCACTGTTTCTGAGATCGTATTCATACAAGGTTTCTCCGGTACTTAAAAATACAAACTGGTCATTGTTTAACCAAACAGGTTCGGCATAGCTGTTCTGGCGCTTTTTCTGAACAGTGATGCCATCATCGCTAACGTTCCCCGTCATAATGCGATATTGTTGCCCGTGTAACGCCGTAAGCAGCACCTTGCGTCCATCATCTGAAATAGAAACTGCTGTAAGCGACTCTTTTTCATCCACATTCTTCAATGGATACGTTTTGAGCGTTCCGGAATCTATATTGTATACATTGACTGCAGTCTGGCCATTTTTCGCAGGATCTATGACAAGATAACAAATGGATTTGCTATTATTTGACCATGAAACATCCTGTACAAAGGCATTTTTGTTAGATGCAAAGCTGGCGATTTCCTTTTTGTTTCTGTTCGTCAATGACATCAGATTTAATGTTGTCCTATCCGATGACATTGTTGATCCGACGATGTTCTTTCCATCTGGAGACATCTTTAAGTTGATAGTGTTGCTTTCAATGCTTTTCAGCGTCTCAGGTTTTTCAAAAGGGAAGGAAAGACGCTGAAGCTGATGCGTTTCATGTTCAGTTGTGTCATCTCCTTTGAAAAAACCGACTATAGAGTTCGATGAAGACCATCCAAGCAACTCGTCAGCTTTGGGGAGGCGATATATCTTCTTCACTTGAAAGGAGCCTGACTTTTGATTATCATCAATATGATTCTCTTCCTCGTTTGGAATAATAATCGTTTCCGATTTCTTTCCCACATTATAACTGGATACAAAAATCAAGAAAATCGATAATATGCCTAATAAAATAATAAACTGTTTGTTCTTCATGATGATTTCTCAACCTTCATGTAAGCTAGTTCAATGGTGATATTTGTATGGTTTTCTTTGTAGAACATTTTGATTGTTCCCTCATGTTCCTCAACAATTGTTTTAACTATACTTAAGCCCAAGCCTACACTTCCTTCTTCTGAGACCTTTTGGTTTACCGAATAAAAAGGCTGAAACACTTTTGTGTATTGGTTGTCATCATACGGATCACTTGGATTCTTGAATATAAAAAGAACCTGGTCTCCAATAACGTTAGCCTTAATTATGATATTTGAATTCGATAAACTGTATTTGATCGCATTATCCAGAAGATTAATAAAAAGCTGGCGCAGTCTATTCATTTGACCATAAACATAGAGGCCTTCTTCAATTTCACAGATGATCCTTTTTTTATATCGTTCTGCACGAATTCTCATAGATTCGCATACATCTTTCAAAACGGTTCCAGCATCAATCCTATCGAAATTACGATCTTTAGATGTTTCTCGAGATACCTCAAGAAGTTTTATGACCAAATTGTGCAGGCGCCGGCTTTCATCAACAATATGATTCATTCCTTTATCAAAAAACTTCTGATCCGATTCCCCTTTTTCTTTTATGATCTCGGCGTAGCCTTGAATAGAAGTCAAAGGTGTTTTCAGCTCATGCGTCATATTGTCAAAAAAACGTTTTTCCTGTTCGTTAAGTTCCTTTAACCGATCCCGATCTTTTTCGATGGTTGAAATTTGATCTCTAATGGTGGTAATCATGTCATTGAAATTACTAGTAAGCTGGCCGATTTCATCTTTTCTAGAAAAGTGAATATCAACATCCAGCTTTCCCTTTTTGACTTCTGAGGTGGCCTTTGTCAGCTTGACAATTGGAATTGTGATGTGTCTGGAGAGTATATAAGAGAATAGGAAGGCCGCCACAAAAATAGCAAGTGCGATATAAAAAATAATATTTAAAATCTCTCCGCTTTGTTTGTAAAGCAGATTAAAATCTTTAGAAAAGCGTAATATGCCAACTTT
Source organism: Bacillus sp. TSO22 (assembly GCF_020223595.1). NCBI lineage: Bacteria > Bacillati > Bacillota > Bacilli > Caryophanales > Bacillaceae > Bacillus > Bacillus sp. TSO22. The sequence continues at coordinate 77,292 of NZ_JAHAWO010000014.1, read as the reverse complement.
TGCACCATCAATGATAACTGGATAAGAGAAAGACACCTGTGCTTTATTTCGATCATAGGTGATATGGTAAGCATTCTTTCCGTTAACCGCTTTTTTTAGGTCCTCATCACTGCCTTGCGAAAACACCGTTTTATTAGAAGAAGACAACAATGTGCCATCCACGGTATAAACACCTACATTGCTTCCAGTTGAATGAGTTAAACTCTCCACGATTTCTTCGGCCATATCGCCGAAATAAAGTTCATTGTTTTTATAATGATTGATTAAAAATGCTTGGTTGATATACACGATACTGTTTTTTTTCAATTCTATTAAATCTGAGGTCACAATTTTTTCATTACTAGACCAAATGACGCTTTTGACCGTTTGATTAAGCACGAGGAAAGAGAGAGAGAAAATCAGAAAAAAACCAATAATGAATTTACCCTTGATGGTCCGAAACACTCTCTACTCCTCCTGCTTCTCAAATTTATATCCGATGCCAAACACTGTCTTAATCAAGTCACTTGCATCCAGTTTTTTACGGAGTCTTTGAATATGAGTATCTACCGTACGTGTATCCCCGGCAAAATCGTATCCCCAGACGAATTCCAGCAGCTCTGAACGTGTAAAGATTTTCCCCCGATGGTCAATCAACGTCTTAAGCAGATCAAATTCTTTAGGAGTCAAATCAACAATGATCCCGTCTTTTTTAACTAATCTCTCATCTGGGGTGATCACAATATTCTTAAACTGAATATGATCCTCATTAGACGTTCCTCGGTCGTTTACGTGGTTAGCTTGTTCAAGGCGCCTAAGTATCGTACGAATTCTGGCGATAACCTCGCGCAAGTCAAATGGCTTTGTAATATAATCATCAGCCCCAAATTCCAACCCAAGTACTTTATCAGTGATGTCTGACTTTGCGGTGATCATAAGTATAGGGATATTATATTGATGGGTTACTTTTTTACAGATATCCAATCCGCTGCAATCTGGCAGCATCCAATCGAGCAACAGAAGATCGGGTTTGAATTGGTCTAGTTGTTTCATCCCTAAATCTCCGTTAGCCTCAGTACACGTGTGGAAACCTTCTTGCGTAAGTCCGTATGAAAGAAGATCAGCTATTGCTTCGTCATCTTCAATAATAAGTATTTTAGTTTTATTCATTATTTCATTCATTCCCTATTTCATCATTATATTTATCTATTATATGTCTTAGTTTACAATATCAATTTATTATAGCATCCTTTCAATAGAGTTTAACTTCAGGTGATACAACACTTGGAGATTGTCGGGACTCATAGCCTGCAATGAAAAACTTCGCTTCAAACTCCAAATGATATTAAAGATTGAAAGAGACAGAAATTCTGGATAAAAAGATGTTTATTTCTGTCCCATATCATGCATTCATTGATTATATAATTAAAGGATACGGCATCAACGCTCATCGTTCAGCATTACTCCTATGACAATCCGCATTTATAGATATCAAGAATAAAGAGTTGAAAAGAAAACTATATCTTTATGCAAATAGCCAACATGACCTTGAACTTTTATGGAATAATTCGGAAAAACTATCTTTGGAAATTATATAGCTAATAATCTTATAAAAAATGATTTGTATTTCATAGAGTAAAACTATTAGTTATACCCTTGTGGAAATGGCGGAAGGAAATGGACAGGCGCTTACTTTAACAGACATGGCACCAAGGACATGTGCATAATCAGTGGTTTATTTATAAGTGGAGGTAATGAATGATTTCAAACGCTTGAAATATTTAGGGAGGAGTGAGCTTTTTAATAAGCACTCCTCCACTCTCCATCAAAAAGTTAATAGCAGCAAATAAATTAAAAATCTGTTTATTTAATTTGCCTTTTTAGCTAACTTATTGTTCATCAATCCGAACTTCCCGCCTACCGCTTCTTTCACTTCATGAATAACGATAAAGGAGTTTGGATCAATGTCTTGAACACTCTTTTTAATTTTTAGCAGCTCGTTCTTTTTAATGACAACATAGATAATACGTTTATCCTTATTAGCATAATAACCATATCCATAAAATATAGTTGCGGCGCTGCCGAACTCACTAGTAATGAACTGTGCAATTTTTTCATATTGATCTGACATAATGGTCATAGCTTTCTTATTATGAAAACCTTCAATCATTATATCGACGATCTTGACGCACAAATAAACAAAAATAAACGTGTATAATGTGTTATTAATTCCCACAGCAAATATGGAGGCAAATATAATGAAGCTATCCATATAGAATAAGCTTTTTGAAATACTATACCCTTTAGTATAATTTAATAAATAAGCCATAAGAGTGGTTCCTCCGGTAGAACCATCTGCAATAAAAATCATGGCGAGCCCTGCCCCCATCAATAAAGCTCCAAACACAATACCTAAAATGATGTCATGGATGGCAAATGGAATAAAGCTTACAATCTTAAGGAAAACAGACGTCATAATGGCCCCGAATGTGGTATAAAGGATCGTTTTCTTTGTTAAGAATTTATAAGCTGCAGCTATAAAAACAAGGTTTATTAGAAACGTACTTATACTTGTTGGTATATGAAATAGATAATATAAAACTAAAGCAATACCAACTGTGCTTCCATCACCTAATTTATTTGGAATAACAAAAAACTCAATAGATGCAGCAATTAGAAATGTTCCAATGATAATTAAAAGGACATCTTTGTAAATATTTTTCATTATAAAAACCTCCTTTTCTATAGGATTTGCATAAAAAATAATAAAAAACGTCTCAGATATTGTTATGTTAAAAACATAATCAATTTCTAAGACGAAAGAATTACGATACTTATTTATTTCTCTACTTTCCTCAAAATAATTTATTCAATTAAAAGTACATCTTAAAAAATCATTTGAGAGGATTGCTCGATATCTCCGATGATTATATAAATTTCCCTGATTGATGTCAATATTAATTGTAAATAGATTATTAGTACACACGTAATTAAAATTTAAAGAGTTTTTCGCTGTATAAGCTATATGTTGCTTCGATCGTTATCGGGTGAATACTATTATGAATATGAGTGTAAAGCAGAATCATGATTTGAAGATTGTTTTGATTCTTCGTTCTTACTGCCCGTACACTCAGCAAGCAATAAGGCAAGCAGCAGGGCAGCATTCCAATAACATATCTTGCTAAGTTTCTTCATTCTTTCCTCTCCATTAACTCGTTCAGCTTCATATAAAAGTTTGTGTATCTAAATATTACCATGTAATAGATTGAAACCTGTTTAAAAAGAGGAAACGATTTTTGGTTAGCTTCGCCAAAACTTAAGAATTCTTAAGAACTTTTGCCCCTTTTTCTTCAGGTTTTCCATGTAATGTAGTAAGCGTAACCTTGGTTTATCTTTTTTCGAAAATGTTTTCAAGCGGAAAAATGGTGAAGAATTTGGAGCGTAAACATCCAGATTTAAAAAAATTATTGGAGACTTACAATTATAAGTTTTTGGCATTGGGGATGATTTGTCCGATAGCCCCAACAGATGTCGTGTGTTTTTTATCAGCAGCCGTTGGGTTAAAGTATCGTGTTTACATTTTAACTGTAATTATTACGAATATCCCTCTATTAATATTTTCTAGCTTTATTGTGATCAACTTCAGTGAGTCTTTAGTGGGTACTGTATTAGTTATCGTATCATTTGTTTTGATTTCTGTTGTATCCATTAAAATGTGGAACATTCTTAAGCAGAAGCAAAGCGTGTAGGGATAAACTATAGATCGTATATGACGTGATGTTCAGTAAATACAGGAGCGCAATAAAGAAAGGATATATGAAAGAAGATACCATGCAAAACTGGTATCTTTTTTATGTGAGTTTTTCTAGAGTATCCTGTACATTCCAGCAATGACAGTAACTTAACACTATATCGAATCTATTTGAGGAAACTGATTGATGATATATTGCTTGAAGTTTTCAGTGACAGGTGATAGATACTTCCCTTCAATCCAAGAAATACCGACTACACGCTCAAACCTTGGCCAACTAATACGTACCTTTACGATATTTGTTTGGTCTAAGCCTTTAAAATCAGGAAGAATTGAAACGCCAAGACCCGCTGCAACAAAACCTGCGATTGTAGCAGCTTCTTCACCTTCAAATACAATGTTTGGGGTAATATTAACCTGTTCAAAAATATGATCTATTGTCACTCGAAGAGCGAAACCTTCTTTCATTAAAACAAAAGGCTCATTAGCAATTTCGTTTAACGTAATATCCTCACGAGTAGCTAACACATGATTTTTTGGCAAAAATAAAAAGAGCTCCTCCTTCCATAAGGGTTTCCACATTATATTTGATTCGGCTGGAAAAGAAGCAAGTAGACAGAGATCAAGTTCACCTGATTTTAGTTTATCTAAAAGCAAATTAGAGTGAGACTGGTTTAGTTGAAAATGAACTTTTGGGTAATTATTTTTAAATGTTCCAATTAAATGTGGAACGATTGTTGTACCCAGGGTGTGTAAAAAGCCTAAAGACACTTCACCTTGATCCGGTTTTAAAAGAGATTGAATTGCTTCCTTTCCTTCAGTAAATTCTTTAATTATGGAATCAACCCTCTTGAGGAATATTTCCCCATACTTATTTAATTTAATGGACCGGCCTTGTCTATCAAAAAGCGGAACACCTAAATGATTTTCTAATCTAACAATAGATCGAGAAAGTGCTGGCTGTGTAATTGATAAAGTTTCAGCAGCTTTCGTTACATGCTGTATACGAGCAAGAGTTTGGAAGTACTCTAATTGTTCCCATTCCATTAAAAAAATCCTCTCTTTTTATAAATCATTACATGAAGGAATTAAAATCATATTTATTATGCATTATACATCATGATTTATGAGTGTTATGATAAATTCATCGGCAAAATAAATAAAATTTTATATAAATATTAAATTAATTAGGGTGCTCAAAAGGAGGAACTATTAAATGAGCTATCGAATTGAAAAGGATACTTTTGGAGAAATAAAGGTGCCTGCTGATAAGTTTTGGGGGGCGCAAACACAACGTAGTAAAGAGAACTTCAAAATAGGTTCTGAAAAAATGCCTAACCGTATTGTTAAAGCTTTTGCTATATTGAAGCGCAGTACAGCTATTGCTAATAATCGTCTAGGTAATTTGGATAGTGAAAAAACAGAGGTTATTACAGCAGTTTGTGATGAAATTCTTGAAGGCAAATATGATGACAATTTTCCACTCGTTGTTTGGCAGACGGGAAGCGGTACACAAAGCAATATGAATGTTAACGAAGTGATAGCAAACCTTGCAACAGCTTTATTAAAAGAGAAAGGCTCTATACAAACCATACATCCAAATGATGATGTCAACCGCAGTCAAAGTTCGAATGACACTTTCCCAACAGCGATGCATGTTGCAGGTGTATTAGCTATCTATGAACAATTAGTTCCTGCACTTGATCAACTTCGGAACACATTAGATGAAAAAGCAAAAAAATTCAATGACATTGTAAAAATAGGACGTACACATCTTCAAGATGCTACACCTTTAACTCTTGGACAAGAAATTAGCGGTTGGGTATATATGATTGACCGTTCGAAAGAAATGATATTGGAAGCAACTGAAAAAATGCGTGAGCTTGCTATCGGGGGTACGGCTGTAGGGACAGGCATTAACGCACATCCACAGTTTGGAGAGGTTGTCTCAGAGGAAATCTCGCAGTTTACAGGCCAACATTTTAAAAGTTCACCTAATAAGTTTCATGCCTTAACTAGTCATGATGAAATAACATATGTACATGGCGCTATGAAGGCATTAGCTGCTGACTTAATGAAAATTGCGAACGATGTTAGATGGCTTGCAAGCGGTCCCCGCTGTGGTATCGGGGAAATTTCAATCCCGGAAAATGAGCCCGGCAGCTCCATTATGCCCGGTAAAGTTAACCCTACACAATGTGAAGCCCTTACCATGATTGCGGCTCAAATTATGGGGAATGATGCAACTATTGGTTTTGCTTCAAGTCAGGGCAACTTTGAACTCAATGTATTTAAACCAGTTATCATCTATAACTTCCTTCAATCCGTACAGTTACTGAGTGATGGAATAAAATCTTTCCATGATCATTGTGCGGTTGGTATTGAACCTAATAAGAAAACCATTGAGGAAAATCTTTCCAGCTCTTTGATGCTTGTCACAGCATTGAATCCTTATATCGGATATGAAAATTCAGCAAAAATTGCCAAGTTTGCTCATAAAGAAGGCTTGACGTTAAAAGAGGCTGCTGTGCAACTCGAATTATTAACGGAAGAACAATTTGATGAGATGGTTAAGCCAGAAGATATGGTGAAACCAAACATTTAAATCTTTTAAGATAAAAACTAGTTACTAATCAGTAACTAGTTTTTTATTTCAATTGTGATGAAACCATTGACATAAGTTTCATCAATAGAGGAAATTTTAAATACTCCAAAGGAATCATGAGAGAAAACATAACGGATTTCCCCGTTTATTTTTTCAGATTCTATTAAATCTTTGCACCAGGAATCAGTCTATCTAATTGCTGGTAGAATACAAAGTTTATTAGGGCAGAAGTCTTTTTCAACCGTTTCAAAAAAATTGTTTTCAATGCCCATTCTGTCCTTCAATAAACATTTATAATGAATATGATTCACCATCATCAGGCACTAAGACACGAGAGGAGATTCCTTTTTCATGAATAAAAGATTTTAATTCTTCTCTTGATAATCCCCAATGGTTGACAGCCTCCATGTGGCTCACGATGATTTTTGCTTTTGCAGCAGCCTTATACGTTTCATAGATATCTTCTTTACCCATGACGAGAGAACCGCCTTCAAAGAATTGATTATCTCCGCCGTTCACTACAATGATGTCCGGCTGATGTGTATCAATCTCTTCTTGAACCGCATCATACCAGACTGTATCTCCGGCGATATATAATGTTTTCTCACTTTGGTGTTTGAACACAACACCGCATACAAGACCTGCAAGTTTTAGAATTTCTCCTCTTCCGTGTTCGCCTTTTGTTTTTATTAACTGAATGCCTTCAAAGACTGTATCTTTTGTTAAAACCTCGACGTTTTTGAAACCAGCATTTCGTATTTCTGTTGCATCTTCTTCATTTTGGGAGAACAGCTTGATATCTTTTGGCAATACCTTTTTAGCCGCCTCATCCCAATGGTCGAGGTGTAGATGGGTAACAATAACAGCATCAATATCGTTAATAATATGGTCTACAGAGGCTGGCAATTCAACTAAAGGGTTGTTTTGATCCTGTCTTGGCGCGTTTGGAAATGGCGGATAAGCACCCTTCTCAGCCAACATGGGATCTATTAAAAACGTTTTGCCTGCATATTTGACAACAAGTGTGGCATTACGGATTTGTTGAATGTTCATGTATAACACTCCTTTTTTTTTAGATGTGTATAGTTTACGGGCAGCCGCTGAATAAATACATGGAACAAATCAAGTCTTTCTGTCGATTGACTTGATTTTTGAAAGTATGTAATTTATTTTGTATAAATTGTCATTAAGGCAGAATCAGGTTAATTAAATGAAACGAATGTTAAAATAATGTGCAGGACTGCACCTTTTAGAGAGATGATGAACAGAAAGATTTTAGAAGGGATTTGATTTCATGTTGGATCACACAGACATGCAAATATTAGATGAGTTATCTCAAAATAGCCGTATTACGATGAAAGAATTAGGTGAGAAAGTTCATTTAACAGGTCAAGCAGCAGCCTCAAGGGTTGCCAAATTAGAAGACAACGGTGTCATTGAGGGATATACAATTAAAGTGAACCAAGTGAAATTAGGGTGTTATATACATGCTTTGCTTAATATCTATACAAAAAGCACCCATCATCAGCCATACCTGTCATTTATCAAAACACAAGAGAAATATGTCATCAATAATTATAAAATCAGCGGGGATGGCTGTTATCTTCTTGAATGCAGATTTCCGTCTAATGAAGCGTTAGATCAATTTTTAGTGGAATTAAACAAGCATGTCAATTATAAATTATCGATTGTGATTAACAAGTAGAGGCTCTTTCTCTTTAATAGCTAAATAATCTGTGAGGTCTAAGTCCTCTCAGCCGCATCAAGATACCAAGGGATGCAGCCCTTGGTATTTATTATGCCTTCATTTATTTTTGAAGTTTACTCATCCAGCCTAAATCGTCTTCTTTACTTTGCAAATCGCCGAGCAGCTGCCACGCACATGATAACGGCAATATTCACTGCAACGAGTGCCCAGCCCACTTTCTCGTGCAGAATTACTGAGGCAAGCAGCAGTCCAAAGAAGGGCTGAAGAAGCTGCAGCTGCCCAACCGCCGCAATTCCGCCTTGGGCGAGACCTCTATACCAGAACACGAAGCCGATCAGCATGCTGAATAAGGACACATAGGCAAGACTGAGCAGCGCAGGCACGCCGATGCCCGACCATGAGTCCGGTGTAAAAAAGAACGACAAAGGCAGCATCAGAGGAAGCGACAGAACGAGTGCCCAAGAGATCACCTGCCAGTTCCCCAGACGACGTGAAAGCCTAGCCCCTTCTGCATAACCAAGACCGCATACGACGATAGAAGCCAGCATGTATGCGTCGCCGAGCGGGGATGATCCTCCTCCCTGGATCAGGGCGAAACCTGCTACTAGTAAGCTGCCGGCAGCTGAGAACATCCAGAAGACTGGGCGGGGACGTTCCCCTCCGCGCAGGACGCCGAAGATGGCCGTCGCAAGCGGAAGAAGCCCAATGAAGACAATAGCATGTGCGGATGTGACATACTGAAGCGCTAAGGCTGTCAGCAACGGGAAACCGATCACCACGCCGAACGCTACCACCAACAGCGAGGTGATGTCTCTTTTAGCAGGATGCTGCTGCCGGAAGATGAGAAGGAGACCCCCAGCCAATATACCAGCTATCGTAGCGCGGCATACGGTGAGGAACAATGGGTTGAAGTCCGTCACAGCCAAGCGGGTTGCAGGCAGCGAGCCGCTGAAAATGAGTACGCCTATAAAACCATTTATCCAGCCATTTGTTGTTTTGTTCATTGCAATCACTCCAAATAGGGTTCTTTTTAATGATCTGGATTTTCTTAACAAAACCAGTATCTAAGGATTACAATGACTATAAACTGGAATTGGCCTTTTATAAACAGCCAGTTTTCATAAAAAAATGCATACCAGTTAGGAGAACAACGTGCAAATGGATATCACGCCTTTTTTGAATAGAAATCTGGATATTCCGCTTTATCAGCAGCTTTATCGGTATTTCAAAGAAAACATGCATCAGGGGCGTATTCAAAAAGGAATGAAGCTCCCTTCAAAAAGACTTCTGGCGAGTCAGCTTTCCATCAGTCAAACGACTGTAGAACGTGCCTATGAACAGCTTGCCGCTGAGGGCTATATCGTGAGTAAGCCAAGAAGCGGATGGTTTGCTGATTATCATGATTCTGATTTTGCCTATCGTAAAATGCCAAGCGCATCACTAATTAAAGAAAAAGCACAAGAAAATAAACAATGGATTGATTTTCACTATGGAAATGTAGATTCTTCTTACTTTCCTTTTTCCGCATGGCGAAAAAGCATGGTCAATAGTTTAGACCAATATGGCCACGAGCTTTATCGGCCGGGAAATGATTTAGGAGAGTTTGAGCTGAGAACACTCATTGCAGAGTACCTGTATCAATCACGCGGTGTTCATTGTATCCCTGAACAAGTCATCATAGGTGCCGGGAACCCGATTCTTCTGCAAATCTTGTGCCAAGTTTTTGAGCCGAATATTTCCATAGGATATGAGGATCCCGGTTATCCAAGAGCACGCAAGATTTTTGAAGCCAATCGTATGAATATTCTTCCTATACCAGTTGATGATGAAGGCATCTGCATACAGAAGATCAAAGAACAGCAGCCAGACCTTGTATACGTTACGCCTTCTCACCAATTTACGCTGGGAACCATTATGACGATTAACAGAAGAATTCAGCTGCTCAAATGGGCGGCTGAAAATCAATCATTTATTATAGAGGATGATTATGATGGGGAATTTAGGTACACAGGACAGCCGGTTCCTTCCTTGCAAGGGCTTGACCAGCATAACCGTGTCATTTATATGGGCACTTTTTCTAAGTCTCTTCTTCCCTCGCTGCGTATCAGCTATATGATTCTTCCTTCGCCTCTTTTAAAAAAAGGCCATGAAATCACGTCATTATATAAGCAAACGGTGTCCTGCCACAGTCAGCTGACGCTAGCTGAATTTATAAAAAATGGAGAGTGGCAAAAGCACATCAACAGAATGAGAAAGCTTTACCGTAAAAAAAGAGCCATTTTATTAGAGGCTGTGCAAAGAGAATTAGGAAAGCATGTCAGGATTCGCGGAGAAAACTCCGGGCTTCGTATCTTACTTGACGTTTATTTGCCATTTAGCGAAAAAGAGTTAATTGAGAAGGCAAAGGAGCATGGAGTAAAAATTTATCCTGTTTCTCTTTCTTATAAAAACAATCCTCCTACAAAAACGGTCTCACTTGGATTTGCAGGGGTTTCTGAATTTAACATACGAGAAGGCATAAAAAAACTGAAAGCTGCTTGGAAGATATAAGAGGTCTTTCAGCTTCGTTTAGAAAATAAAGATGCTTTGATATTCGAAATGGTTAAGACGACTAGTTTTCATATGATAAAAACCAAATGGTTATTGTTTTACGTTTTAACAACTTAAACTCAGTAACGATCGATAATTTGCACCGTAAGTATCTTTAGTATAACTAGGGAAGAGTTGTGTGAAGAGTGAAATCAAGTTGAGATACCTTAGGAATCATTAGGGGATGATGGCTTTAAAAATATCAACAGCAATGAATGACAATACTGAAGATATGGGTGCCTTCAGTCTCCAGCTCATAATAAGTCTTGGATGATTTTTTTATTGGTACCCTTTTTACAATACCAATTAGAACCTTCTGCATCATAGGCAATTGATGAAGCTGTAAATGCAATTTTTTATTTGCTGATGTCTCAGTGCTACAATAAACAAGTACACAAATGACAAAATAGAGGTGTAAGCATGAAGTTAGATGAGTTTACAATTGGTCAGGTATTCAAAACGAAATCTTTAAAATTAACAAAAGATGATATTATGCGGTTTGCTGGTGAATTTGACCCCCAATATATGCATTTAGATGAGGAAAAAGCGAATAAAGGCAGATTTAATGGAATTATCGCTTCTGGCATACAAACGCTGGCCATTTCTTTTAAACTTTGGATTGAAGAAGGGTTCTATGGAGACGATATTATTGCCGGAACAGAAATGAATCATATTACATTCATAAAACCCGTTTATCCAGATGATGAACTGCATACAATTGTTGAGGTTCTTGATAAGCAGCCAAAGAGAAACGAAATGGGAATACTCACTGTATTGTTATCTACTTTTAATCATAAAGAAGAAAAAGTATTTGAAGGTGAGTTATCGGTATTGATTAAGCAATGACTCAGAAAGCCCGCTTTTCTAAAGCGGGCTTATTCAAATACTAAGAATGTTTTAGCGGGTTTCTTTTGAAAAATAGGAGTTTAAAATATCATGAACAATAGGTAAAGAAGTAAATCCCTCATTTTCTAAAAAATGACCCCCGTGTTGGACTTCATAAAACGCAGCGTCAATTTGTTGTGCCAGATCCTTGCTCCATGCAAATGGCACAATTTGATCGTTCTTAGAAGCAATGACAGCACGGTGCTTTGCAGACCTGATGATTTTTTGATCATCAAATGATCCCTCTGTAAATTCATCTAACATCTTTAAATTGGACAATGATTTGGCAAAGCCGGAAACAAGAATGATTCCGCCAAGCTGTTCGCGCAATTGAGTACGTTCCAAAAACCTCAAAATGGCAGGGCACCCTAAGCTGTGTGCAACCAAATACGTATTCTCATGTAAATGGTGTTGATACAAAGAGAGTGTATCCAGCCAATCTTCAAGTCTTGGCTCAAGCGGATTAGGCATGTCCAAAACTTCTGCTTGAATCCCGTCTGCGAGCAGGCGTTTTTTTAGCCATGGAAACCAATGGTTTGCTGAGGAGGCTCTGTAGCCATGAATGATATAGACTTGTTTTGTCATCTTTTTCTCCTAATAAAATATTTTTATTTAGTATAAAATTCCTCTCATTGGGAGACAAGTACGCACTTTTTTGTAAGTGGTTTTTATTCATGAGGTGCGCCTTGTGTTATTCCCCACTTGCACATTTCATCTATGAGGGGATACAAAGACAGCCCTCTGTCTGATAACGAATACTCTACTTTGAGGGGGATTTGAGAAACCTCTGTCCGATGAATAAGGCCGTCGGTTTGTAATTCCTTGAGCTGTGCGCTTAACATTTTATGGGTGATTAAGGGCATAGCCCGTTTCAGCTCTCCGTATCTCATCGTTTTTTCACATCCTAACTCATAGAGAATTCTCATTTTCCATTTGCCCCCTATAAGAGATAAGGTGTATTCAAATGGGGCTTGTTTGCTGCGGCATAAGCTATTCAATGTAATCAAACCTCCTCTTTTAAAAGTATAATATCAGAATGAATCAGGATTTTCGGTGTTCTGATCTGGAAGCGTACATGTTTGATCTCGTTTGTATGAAGGATACCGAGGAATGTAAGTTCCTTGGTATTTGTATTTTAAACGGACTGCTAAATCTCATCTGTATCGTTGAATGTTCTAAGTCATAAAGGGTTACCTTATCTTTAAGATTTGATATTCTTCGGTTTGTATATGGGATAAAATGTTATAAGAAGCAATCCTCTTGCAAAAATTCCTGATTAACCTTTTTTAAAAGCATGTTTTTAGCTGAAAAAATCTATTATGGTATAGTTAAATATAACGAAATATTTAAGAAATGAGGAATGGTATGGATACAATCAAAAAACGTAAGAAATTTAAGGCGAAAATGATTCTGCAAGTCATCATGGTTATAATCGGAGGAATTATAGCGGCATATGGACTAGAAACAGTGCTTATTCCAAACAGTGTATCTGATGGAGGGGTGACTGGTCTTAGCATCGTTGGTTCACAGCTATTCAATTTGCCGCTGGGAATTTTGATTGCTGTTATTAACATTCCGTTTGTGTGGTTAGGATATAAGCAAATTGGGAAAAGCTTTGCGTTATTATCAATTATCGGAATCGTATCACTTGCTGCGGGTACAAGTTTTTTCCACCATACCCCGGCTATCATAGAGGGAGATACCTTGTTAATTACCGTTGTTGGCGGGATTATCCTTGGATTCGGAATGGGGTTAGCGCTGCGTAATGGCGGCGCATTAGATGGAATTGATATGCTTGCTGTGCTGCTTTCCCGAAAACTGCCATTTGGAACGAGCGATCTCATTCTATTCTTAAACTTATTTGTGTTTATTTTTGTTTCCACAGTATTTGGTTTGCAAGGGGCGTTGCTTTCAGTCATTGCTTACTACATTGCATCCAAAGTCATTCATGTGGTTGAGGAAGGTTTAAGCGGTTCTAAAACCTTTCAAATTATTACCGCCGAACCTGAATTAATGGTAGAGACCATACGTGATCAATTAGGCCGAAGCGCCACATATAAAGACGCTTACGGGGGATTTTCCCACGAGAAGTTTAAAGAAATCACATGTGTCATCAACCGCTTAGAAGAAACCAAACTAAAGGAAATTATTAATGATATTGATAAAACCGCCTTTGTTACCGTATATGACGTAGCTGAAGTGAAGGGCAGCAATTTTAGAAAACTTAATCATCATTAGAAAAAAATGACCTTTCACCATCATCTATTGGACATGTAATCATCAGTCGTATCATAGAAATACCAAGGGTTTTGCGCCCTTGGTATTTTTTGCATTTTACTGATTTAAAGCAATTTAAATCTTATCTTCTGCTTGTTGTTTCAATTTTATTGATTCTGTCTCTATACTTTTCTCCCCAGTCATTCATATGCAGGATAACACGTTCTAACGTTCTGCCAAACTCAGTTAGGGTATTCCACTTTTGGAGGGACCTGTTTATAAACCTCGCGGTGAATCACGCCATCCCGCGCACCTAGAGGGTAAGATCTTTAGTGCGGGCAAAAACAGCAGAGAAACAAATTTAAATGGCATTCTTTAACTCGAATTTATAAGGAGCAGCTTTTGACTTTGGATAAAGGTATATAAAGTGAGACTTCTCATAATGGGACTTGACACTAAGAAAATAAATTTCATTTGATGTTTCGAATATAAGTGATTGATTATATAAATAAAAACTTATATAATCGCGGTGTAACAAAATCTAATGATTTTGGCGCTTTGGGGCGTGACTCAGATTTTGTTTTCGGAGTTTATTTTGTCATCGCAATTTATGTGTTTGAAATACTTGAAATCACTCATAATGGAGGATTATTCAATGAAGATGATTATAGTTGGTTCAGTTGCAGCTGGTACGTCTGTTGCGGCAAAAGCACGAAGAAATAATGAAAACATCGATATTACAGTTTATAATGCAGATTATGATATTTCATATTCAATTTGCGGTATTCCATACTTTTTAGGCGGGGAAGTAGAAAATCTGAGTTCCCTGACTCCAAGAAGTGCTGCATGGTTTAAAGATCGATATCATGTTGACATCTTCACCCGCCACGAAGTGACTCAAATCAATATTGAACAAAAGAACGTTGTGGTGAAGGATCTTGAAACGGGAATTGAAAAGATTGATTCATACGATTCGTTAGTTCTCGCTACAGGCGCATCGCCAATCACTCCAGATATCCCTGGTGTTGATAGAGAGCATGTCTTTCAAGTAAGGACGATACAGAATACTGCTCAAATTGATCAGTATTTGACAAAAGAAAATCCTAAAAGAGCAACGATTATTGGAGCGGGCTATATAGGACTGGAGTTAGCTGAACAGCTTACCCGCAAAGGGTTGGACGTAACCTTGATTCAACGCAGTCACCAAGTTATGCCACACCTTGATAAGGATATGGCGTTTAGAGTTGAAGAAGAACTTCGAAGAAATGGAGTGCACTTGTTATTAAATGAAGAAGCCACATCCATAGAGGAAAAATCAGTTCATACAAGATCAGGGCAGTGCATTGAATCAGATATTGTGATTTTAGCTGCCGGTGTCCGCCCTAATACGAAAATTGCAGCAGACGCTGGTGTTGCCCTTGGTTCAACCGGTGCGATTGCAGTGAATTCAAAAATGCAAACGAACGTAAAGGATGTCTATGCAGTGGGTGATGTTGCAGAAAGTTATTCCTTGATTACAGGTGATCCGGTTTATCGCCCGTTGGGATCTACTGCAAATAAGATGGGACGGATTGCAGGGGATGTACTTACCGGCGGGGATCTGGAGCATCGCGGCATCCTTGGAACAGGTATCCTGAGAGTGTTTGCCTTAACTGTAGGGCAAACCGGGCTAAGCGAAAAAGAGGCAAGAGAGCATGGGTATGACGTTGAAGTTCTATATAATCTCAAACCTGCGAGAGCTGACTATTTAGGCGGCAAAGAATTGGTGATAAAGGCTGTAGCAGATAAATCCACGGGGCGTATTCTCGGTGTCCAAATTGTTGGGGAAGAAGGCGTAGATAAGCGTATCGATGTGTTTGCAACAGCTATTACGTTTAAAGCGAAAGCAGAGGACTTATTCCATTTAGATTTGGCATATGCTCCGCCATTCAGCACCACCAAAGATCCAGTTATGTATACGGGAATGGCTCTTGATAATGCAATCAAAAACAAAAATCGTTTAATCACGCCAAATGAATTATTGAAAAGGATGGATAATGGAGAACGTTTGCAAATTATCGACACAAGGGCTGAAAAACAGTATCGCGTCTCACACGTGCCTGATGCATTGAATATTCCTTTGTCAGAACTTCGGGAACGTGCAAACAAACTAGATCCTGATCTCACCACAATCACTTATTGCAATAGCGGGGTAACAGGAAATGCAGCCCAAAACATTTTGATCAATATGGGAATAAAAGACGTTTACAATCTTTCCGGAGGAAACAAAAACTTTCAAACATATATCAAGCTAAAGGGTAATGTATAATCAATTAGCCTATATAATGATTTAATTATATATTGATTTAAAGGAGGGACTCATATGACTGTTGATTCAAAAATAGGAGTTGCTGCGATGACCCGCTGTTTAAAAACACTTAGTGATCAAACAAGGCTTATGATGATGAAAATATTTCTTGAAAAAGAATATTGTGTCTGTCAATTGGTTGATATGTTCGAAATGAGTCAGCCTGCTATCAGCCAGCATTTACGAAAATTAAAAAACGCGGGATTTGTGAACGAGGACAGAAGAGGGCAATGGCGTTATTATTCAATAAATAAATCATGTCCCGAGTTTGATACACTGCAATTACTCTTACATCAAATCGATCAGGAGGACGAATTGTTAAAGCACATTAAACAAAAGGAAACTCAAGCGTCTTGCCAGTAAGGAGGTATTAGATTGACTTCAGTCATTTTGGCGTTATTCATCTTTTTATTAACTTTAGTATTAGTCATATGGCAGCCGAAAAACTTGTCTATAGGATGGTCAGCCTGTGGAGGAGCTGTTTTGGCTCTAATAGCCGGGGTTGTAAATTTTCATGATGTGTTAACTGTGACAGGGATTGTTTGGAATGCGACATTGGCTTTTGTAGCAATCATTATTATATCTTTAATCCTTGATAACATCGGTTTCTTTGAATGGGCAGCGCTACATATGGCAAAGGCTGCAAAAGGAAACGGTGTGCGCATGTTCATTTATGTATCTATATTAGGGGCTATAGTCGCCGCATTATTTGCTAATGACGGTGCAGCTCTTATATTGACACCGATTGTATTAGCGATGGTCAGAGCTTTAAACTTCAATGAAAAATTGGTTTTTCCTTTTATCATTGCCAGCGGGTTTATTGCAGATACGACCTCGCTCCCTTTAGTAGTGAGCAATTTGGTCAACATCGTTTCAGCAGATTATTTTCATATTACGTTTATCGATTATGCATCCAGAATGATTGTCCCGAACTTGTTCTCGTTACTGGCGAGTATCATTGTACTGTACCTTTTCTTTAGAAAAAGCATACCAAAACGTTATGATCTGACTGAGGTGAAAAAACCTGTAGAAGCCATAAAAGATCAATACATGTTCAAGCTTTCATGGTATATCTTAGGACTTCTGTTAGTTGGATACTTTGCAAGTGAATTCTTATCTATCCCTGTATCAGTGGTAGCGGGTATCATTGCAATCTTTTTCTTAATTGCTGCACAAAAGAGTCCAGCCGTTCATACAAAAAAAGTGCTGAAAGAAGCGCCGTGGGCTATTGTGTTCTTTTCAATTGGCATGTACGTTGTTGTGTACGGTGTCCGTAATGCTGGATTGACAGATGTCCTTTCAGATGTGATTCAAGCCATGGCTGATCAAGGAGTGTTTGCAGGTACGATTGGAATGGGCTTTATTGCGGCGATTCTTTCTTCCGTTATGAATAACTTGCCGACTGTCATGATTGATGCACTGGCTATTGCCGGCACAGATACACATGGGATGATGAGAGAAGCGCTCATATATGCAAATGTCATCGGTTCAGATTTAGGACCTAAAATAACACCGATTGGTTCCTTGGCGACACTATTATGGCTCCATGTCCTTTCACAAAAAGGTGTGAAGATTTCCTGGGGCACGTATTTTAAAACAGGAATCATTCTAACAATCCCAACACTATTTATTACACTTGTCGGCCTGTACATTTGGCTGATGATTATTCATTAACCGGAAAATCGTAATGAAAAAGAACCTATAAAAGGTTCTTTTTTTCATTACATGGCTTGTTGTTTTTAGTCATAAAAGGTGAAATGAATGTGTTGACTCTTACCTTCGAGGATACCTTAGTATAAAGATCACGGAAAGGAGGAATTGAAGTGTATACCGTTCGTGAAGTTGCAAAGTTAGCTCACACAACAGTGAAGACGTTACATTATTATCACAAATTAGGCCTTTTGATTCCGGAGCAAACGACGGAAGCAGGCTACCGTTTATACGGAAAAAAGGATATCGAACGATTACAGCAAATCCTTTTTTACAAAGAACTGGATTTTCCTCTCAAAGAAATTCAACAATTATTAGATGGAGAAACTGATAGAGAAAATATGCTGATCCAGCAAAAATATTTATTAGAACAAAAAATCGAACGATTTAAAGGACTGGTCAAGACAATCAATTCCTCTATCAAAAGTGCCAAAGAAGGAGTCGAATTAGATATGGAAACAATGTTTAAAGGTTTTGAATCTGAAGAAGAATGGGAAGAAGCCTTAAAAGACCAAAATGAACATTTGAAAAAAGAGTATGATTTTGATTTATCCAATCAAACAATTGATGTAGAAGCAATGAACGATTCTGCCATAGAAGCGCAGTCATTTAATGAAGATATGGTTCGATTCTTGCAAGAAGGCTTCTCGGCAAACGATCCAAACGTTTTGGACCGAGTAAAAGAACACTTAGCCTTTTTGAGAAAAAAGGGGCATCCATCAACACCGCAAGACTTTCTAAATCAGACAGAATTTTTCATCGCTGATGAGTTTCATAGAAATATGCTTGAGCAATTGCAAACAGGTTACGCTTATTTCCTGAATAAAGCAGCAGCTACTTATTTGGCAAATATAAAATAGTATTCAATCATAAGCCATTTATTGCCCAGTTTCAAAAAGAGGTTATAAATGAAAATATGTTTTTACCAGGTAACGAATAAAGGAGATACCAAACGATGTTTGGTATCTTTTTTGCTTTAGAGTTTGTTACCCCTTTTAGAAGAAAAATGGGGGATTAAAATCTTCATTTTATTTCCTTTTAGGTAGGTGAAACACACTCCGCCGATTGTCACCACCCCGCCTAGCAGGGAGAAGAATACGGGTAGTTCACCTATCCACACCCAAGAAATGATCAAGGCCAAAGCCGGTGTTACATAAAGTGAAAGGGTTGCTTCAGAAGCACCGACGAGTGAAGTGACATATGCAAGTGCAAAGTATGGCACAACTGTTGGCAATAAACCTAAATAAACAATAGACAATGTTGCGTTCATGGATGCGTTTATCATCTCCCCGCCTAAGCCTGGTAAAAAAACAAGCATAGGTACTGTTCCGCCCCAAATTGTAAATGTAACGAATGGAATAAAACCGTATTTTTTGATGTAACGGGGTTGAAAAACAAAGTAAATGCTTTCTGAAAAAGCTGCCAGCAGAATGACCACAATACCTTTCAATGAATATGTATAGTCTCCTGTCCCAAATGCAATTAATGACACACCGAATAAACTGATGATAGAGCCTATCCATTTAGTAAATCCAAAATGCTCCCTAAAAAACAGGCAGGATAACATAGCAGAAAAGATTGGTGCCGTGGTGACGAGTAAGCTTGCAACTCCGGCACTCACTGTTTTTTCACCGATATTCAGCAAGCTGTGATAGAGTGCAAAACCTAAAAATCCTAAAAAGAAAATGGCAGGAATGTCCTTCATGTCAGGTAAGCGCATCTGTGTAAAAACCGCAAAAAGCAACAATGCCAGAGAGCCGACTAATAAACGAAATAAAGCAAGATGTTCTGGTGTGTAATCTTCCAGGCCTGCGCGAATCCCAGGAAAAGCTGATGCCCACAAACCGATCATCAGACTGTTAGATATGATCATTTGAACTGTTTTCTTTCGCATATTTCTCCCTCCTCTTTACAAAAACCAACCAGTTATTTAATGTGTTTCTATACTAATAAAGATTTGATGGTATGGCTTCAACCAGTTTAATAGTTTTTGATCCAACCAATTTAGATGTAAGGAGACTGCTTTTCATGAGCTTTCCAGAAGAAAAAAGATGAAAAAACTTCCTAAGTACATACAAATCATTCATTTTATAAAGGAGAAAATAGGAAATGGAGAGTGGCCGATTGGAAGCAAGATTCCAAGCCAGCGCACGCTTGCAAAAGACTTTCAGGTAAATCGAAGCACAGTGATTACAGCCTTAGAGGAATTAATGGCAGACGGGTTAATAGAAGGCAGAATGGGGAAGGGCACAGTTGTTATCAATAATACATGGACACTACTGGCTAAAAATTCTGCTCCTAATTGGGATCAATATGTAACCTCTGGAATCCAGCAGCCTAGCCAAAAAATCGTTCAAGAGATAAACCAATCGGAATCAAATACGGATCTAATACAGCTCAGCAAAGGCGAGCTTTCAACTGAGATTTTTCCTTTGACTGCTATGAAAGAGATGATGGGCAAGGTATCTCAAAACATGGAAGCATTCGGATATGAGGAACCAAAAGGTTATTTCCCATTGAGAGAGGCATTAAGCAACTATTTAAGAACTATTGGAATTAATGCCTCACCTTCTTCCGTTCTGATTGTTTCTGGAGCGTTGCAAGCCTTACAGCTGATATCAATGGGCCTTTTGCAAAGAGGATCAACCGTTTATCTTGATCAGCCATCCTACCTTTATTCATTACACGTGTTTCAATCTGCCGGTATGAAACTGACTGGCCTTCCTATGGATCGAGACGGGCTTTTGCCGGAAAATATTCATATGCCTAGAGGGGCACGGGGAAGGGCTATATTATATACAAATCCATGTTTTCATAATCCGACCGGTATTTTAATGTCCAAAAAGCGACGAGAAGAAATCTTAGCAGCAAGTGAGAATACACAGCTTCCCATTATTGAAGATGACATTTATCGTGAGCTATGGATCGATGAGATTCCGCCATTTCCTATCAAAACAATAGATAAAAATGGGCATGTGCTTTACATAGGCAGTTTATCGAAAACATTAAGTCCGGGCTTAAGGATTGGATGGATCGTCGGTCCGGAACCAGTGATTGAACGTTTATCCGACATTAAAATGCAAACAGATTACGGATCCAGTTCGTTATCCCAGAGAGTAGCGGCAGAGTGGTTTACATCCGGCCAATACCAGCGGCATGTAGAAATCGTTAGACAGCAATTAAAGGTGAGAAGGGAATTGGTCTTGAGTGCTTTAGAAACCCATTTGAAGAATGTTGCAACATGGAATGTTCCTAAGGGAGGATTCTTTGTCTGGATAAAAATATTGCCTACTATATCAATGAAATTACTTTATACGAAAGCCTTATCAAAAGGGATTCTTCTTAATCTCGGCAGTATCTATGCTCAGGAGAAGGGGAATTATGTACGCTTATCATATGCTTATGCATCCCTTCAAGACCTTCAAAAAGGGATTTATGAATTGGGTTTGATGATAAAAGAATTAGCAAGTAAGTAACTCTATATCCTTAAATGGATGTTCACTAAAAAAGAGACCAAGCCTGATGATGGCTTGGTTTTGAAAAGGTAAAAAGGTCATGTTTCTGAACGAAAGGTCTTTCCTATTTCTCTGCCTAAACCAAAATAATGTCTAAAATTATAGATAAGCGGACTCCATTTAGAAGGGTTTATATGGTTTTCGTTCAATATGATCCTTTCCTCGGCGTGAAAATGTAATGCTTGTGTCTCTACAATCGCAAATGATGGTTCATATTCTGGGATCCGAATATGTTTGACTACGACTTCAATGTGGATAGGGCATTCTTTAATTCGTGTTGGTGCTACCGTCTTTGATTTCAAAGGTGTTAAACCCGCTGCCTCATATTTTTCTTTTTTATATGTAAACCCGAGCTGCTTCTTCAAAGGCGGCACATTCTTTTTTCCGCTATAAGACGAAATTCTTTCAACGTGTTCCCATAAATCCGGGCCAGGCAAGTTTATGACACATTCTTTGTGTCTTTCCAAATTTTCAATGGCTTTTCCCTCCAGGCCTACTCCAAGGACAATATAGTTTCCAAGAGCCCAAGAAGAAGACATAGGACTAATATTAGTGGTGCCATCCTCATTCAATGTGGAAAGAAGAAATGTTGAGGACCCATAATACATGATTTTTGGTTTGATTTCTTTAAAATGAGTGTCTTGTTCAATGTCCAACGCTTATTCCTCCTTGTCATCATTACATACATATTGTAAAGGTTTAACATTTCAACTATCATCGAAATATGAATGTAAGGAGGAAAATCATGAATCCTAATATTGCAAAAATCTCTTCGTTGCTATCTGATCCCTCTCGTTCTTCCATTCTTCTCAGCCTAATGGATGGAAGGATACACCCTGCGGGAGAGCTTGCATATCTCGCTAACATTAAACCTCAAACCGCAAGTTTTCACCTGAATAAATTGCTTGAAGCAAAGCTGATTAGCGTAGAGAAGCATGGAAGACATCGGTATTATAGATTGTCTAACTCAGAGGCTGCAAACGTGATCGAACAATTACTTAGCATTGCGCCTAAAGAAAAAGTCACGTCTTTAAAAGATTCAAAAGAGAAAAGTGACTTGCATTTTGCCCGTACCTGTTATGATCATCTGGCAGGTTATGTGGGCGTGCAAATCACAAATTCACTTGTTGAGCAGGGGATGTTAAAAAAAGTCGATTTAAACTTTGAGGTGACGTCAGAGGGCTCTTTGTTCTTTTCGAATTTTGGCATCAACGAAGAGCAGCAGCGAAATAAGAGGAGGGCATTTGCCCGCTGCTGTTTAGATTGGAGTGAGCGGCAGCATCATCTTGCAGGAGCGTTAGGAAATGCCCTATTGGTACGCATGTTAGAAGAAAAATGGATCGTTCGTATGCCGAAAACGAGAGCGATTAAGATTACACAAAGCGGGAAAACCGCATTTGAGAAGTACTTGAAACTGAGTATTTAGGGAATGAGAAAAAAGGAGTAAAATTCGTTGGGATTTTACTCCTTTTGACTATTTTGAAGTTGCTTGATTCCCCATTGCAATAGAGATGCGATTCCAACTGTTTATCTGATTGATGATGAGAACAAGGTCAACATATTGTTTTTCATCATAATGCTCCCGCACTCGATGGTACAGCTCATCAGGAACCCTTTTAGATGGAATGAGGGTGATGTGCTCAGACAGTTCGAGAGCCGCTTTCTCTTCAGGTGAATAAAAATCACATTCATTCCAAGCGCTTAAACAGTAAATTCGCTGTTCAGTTTCGCCCATTTTGCGGGCATCGGAAGTATGCATATCTAAGCAAAAAGCACAGCCGTTGATTTGAGAAACTCTGATTTTGATCAGTTCTCTCGTGGTTCGGTTAATTGAGGATTGTTTCGTATATTTCTCCATATCCATCATCATCTTCATACCTTCAGGTGCAACATCATAGTAGGACACTCTTTGACTCATAAGGCAAGACTCCTTTCCTTAAGATACTTAGATTGTATCCCGGTATTGATCATTTTACCAATGTGCAGTTTGTATGGCATTATATTTCACTATCTTTTGGCAAGAAGCTGCTTTGAATAAAAATAGGGATAGCCCAAAATGATGAGTGGAGCTGCTAATGCAAGCAGGATCCATGAGCCTGAGTGACTGTCTCTAATGACTCCAATGAATATACAAGTACCGATAAGAAAATATAATAAAGCACCTAAAAACCAATACATGTTCATTCCTCTTTTTCTTTACACGTGATCTTTGATTGAGTATTTTTGTCTTTCTCATTGCTTAATCGATCAGGACACTGATTTTTTAACACTTTTTCAGTTCGGATGCCTTTTCTTTTTAATGATAAAATTGTGAGATCAATCGATTTCATGATGATCATTCCTTCAATGAATAGTGGGTTCCTCATTATTTTAAATGTAAATTTGGAAAGATAAAACGTACATAAAGGCAGATCGATTATGTACGTTTGGGCAATGATTACATGTTGCGAACCTCTAATGGTTCAATGCACCTTGGTATTGTTGTGTTCCTTCTCTTCCTATAAAATGATTGGATAAAAGTATGAGTTGCACGTTCAAATAAATGGTGTGCCGCTTTCATTAGGAACGGTTCAGTTAAACTGTTAAAGGAAGTGGATGAGGTTTGTTTAGAAGGAATCCTTTCAAAGAAAAATACTACTCACATGATAGGCGCGCATTAAATATGCTTGCACTCAGAGTTCCAGGACTAGCTTTTATTCTCATGATCTACATAGCCTCTATCGTGCTGCAATTTATTACTGGGAGCTGGTCCATTTTATTGCTTCATGTGTTTACAATATTGACAGCTATTTTTGCTTTGCTGCATTGGCACTCATATCGCTGGGTGAAGAAAAGGGTCATTCTCTATTTTGTACTGCAAGGTTTGATCACTTTTTCACTTGCTAATCTCATGACTGGCTTCTTAGTGCTGATCATCATTGGCCTTTATGCATTTTTGATTGGACAGATTATAGGAATGGCAGACAGAAGAAAGACTTTCCTCATTCTTTATTTATTGCTTCTGCTGTCAATCAATGTTCCATATCAGATTCACAAAGGTGAATATTTGCATTTTCTTGTCATTGCCGTACCTATTATGATTGTGATTATCACTTATGCCGCTACATTTTTTGCCCAAGTCGATGAAAAAATAAAAGCGCAGCTGACTCTTGAAAGGCTGGAGCTTGCCCATCAGCAGGTAGAACAGCTGACACTGCAAAACGAGAGACAGCGTATGGCCCGGGACTTACACGATACGCTTGCTCAAGGTCTGGTTAGTTTAAATATGCAGCTGGACGCTATTCATGTTCATCTCGCCAAAGACAACACAGAGAGAGCAAAAGAAATCGTTCAACAATCTATGAATAGAGTCAAAAGCACATTAGCTGATGCACGTTCAGCGATTGACGATCTGCGCAGCAAATCTGAAGAAATCGGTTTTTTAAAAGAAAGAATTACCTCATTAATGGATCATTTTCAAGAGTCAACAGGCACGGCTTGTTTTTTAGACTACAGGTTACATCAGGTGCCAGACGTTCGTACAGCTGAAAACTGCTATTACATCATTGGAGAATGCATAACGAATACAGCAAAGCATGCCGAAGCAGAAACGATCTGGGTAGCCATTTGGGATGATGAAAAAGGGAGACTGCATTTAACTGTCAAGGACAATGGCAAAGGATTTAATGTTGAAAAGGGAAAGAAAAAGAGAGGACATTATGGGCTTCTTGGTATACAAGAACGCGTCAGAGCAATGAATGGCCAATTCAATATAAAGAGTACAAAATCTATAGGAACACACATCGAGATTAACGTACCAATTCAGGGAGAGATGCAGGATGAATAAGGTTTTAATCGTTGATGACCATCTTGTCGTGAGGGAAGGTCTGAAGCTTTTAATTGAAACGAATGATTACTACACCATCATAGGAGAGGCGGAAAATGGCAAAGCAGCAGTCCGCCTTGCAGATGAATTAAAACCGGATATCATTCTCATGGATTTGTATATGCCTGAGATGAGCGGATTAGAAGCCATAAAACAAATAAAAGAAAAACACGACATCCCCATCATTATTTTGACTACGTATAATGAAGATCACTTAATGATCGAAGGAATTGAATTAGGAGCGAAAGGATATCTGCTGAAGGATACGAGTTCAGAAACCCTATTTCATACAATGGATGCAGCGCTAGGAGGAAATGTGCTGCTGCAGCCTGATATTTTAAAACGTCTGCAAGAAATCCAATGGGAGCGGATGAAGAAGCAGAGCAGTGATACGCAGCTGACAGAAAAGGAAGTCATTGTTCTAAAAGCAATTGCGAAAGGTCTTAAAAGCAAAGCGATCGCCTTTGATTTGGGCGTCTCTGAGCGAACCGTAAAGTCTAGATTAACGTCCATTTACAATAAATTAGGCGCGAATTCAAGAACTGAGGCAGTGACGATTGCCATGCAAAGAGGCATTCTGACATTAGATGAATAACATCATATATTTGAAATTTGCCCAAACGTACATGCCCGAATGTACGTTTTTTTTATTTCATTGTCAACTACAATGAGAAAGCAAAGAATGTGATCAAGCAATGTGCTGAAAGGAGATTATCATGTCAAGAATGTTATATAAATTAGGAGGATGGGTTGCTCGCCATCGCATAAAAGTAATATGTGCGTGGATCGTTGTGTTAGTTGCTTCGATAGGGCTTGCAATCACGTTAAAACCAAGTTTTTCTGAGGATATGTCCATACCTGACACACCTTCGGAAAAAGCGCTGGATGTTATTCATAAAGAATTTCCTCACGGTCCTGATAAAGGGAGCATACGGGTTATTTTCGGTGCTGAAGATGGAGAGAAGCTTACTGCAAAATCAGCGAAAACAGCAATCGAAAATACGTTCAAGGAAATCAATAAAGATGATTCCGTTGACTCGATTGCGAGTCCTTTTGTTACAGGAACAATCGCGAAAGACGGCACAGTTGCCTATGCTGATATCAAGTATAAATCTTCAGCAGATGATATCAAAGATGACTCTATCAAACATTTAAAAGACAGTTTGAAAATAGCTGATGATGAGGGATTACAGACGGAACTTAGCGGAGATGTGCCAGGAGCCGAGATGGAGATAGGCGGAGTATCTGAAATTGTCGGCATTATCTTGGCTTTTGTCGTGTTAGCCATTACTTTCGGCTCTTTATTAATAGCAGGTTTGCCGATTTTAACAGCACTAATTGGTTTAGGTGTAAGTATTGGACTGGTGTTGATTGGGACACAAGTATTCGATATTGCGTCCGTCAGCCTTTCATTAGCCGGAATGATTGGCCTTGCGGTTGGTATTGATTATGCTTTATTTATTTTTACGAAACACCGCCAGTTTTTAGGTGAAGGTATACAAAAAAATGAATCGATTGCGAGAGCCGCGGGAACAGCAGGAAGTGCAGTCGTTTTTGCCGGACTTACTGTTATCGTCGCACTTTGCGGATTGACTGTCGTTAACATTCCGTTTATGTCTGCAATGGGGCTGACAGCAGGGCTTAGTGTATTGTTAGCTGTTCTCGCTTCAATCACGCTTGTGCCTGCCGTCTTATCAATAACAGGAAAACGGATGATTCCGAAACCAAACAAGAAAAAAGAAAAACAAAGCTCTGAAACAAATGTCTGGGGACGCTTTGTCACAAAAAATCCTATCATGCTAAGTGTATGCAGCATTCTCATTTTGCTCGTCATTAGTATCCCATCTATGCATTTAGAACTGGGCTTGCCTGATGCAGGGATGAAAGCGAAGGATAATCCTGATCGCCAGGCTTATGACTTGCTTGCCGATGGTTTTGGAGAAGGATTTAATGGCCAATTAACAATCGTAGCGGATGCCACAAGTGTGACAGAAAATAAGGCGGAAGCCTTCACAGATGCAGTGAAAGAAATAAAGGAACTAGACCATGTATCGAGTGTCACTCCTGCAATGCCTAATAAAGAAGGGAACTTTGCCATCATTACGGTAGTTCCTACAACAGGTCCAAATGATGTAGCAACGAAGGATTTGGTAAAGGATGTACGCAGCTTATCAGATAAAAACGGGGTAGATTTGCTCGTTACTGGATCAACTGCAGTGAATATTGATATTTCTGATCGCCTGAATGATGCGATACCGGTATTTGCTATACTCATTGTTGGTTTTGCGTTTGTGTTGCTGACAATCGTATTCCGTTCGCTGCTGGTGCCGCTTGTTGCGGTTGCAGGTTTCATATTGACGATGACGGCCACTCTCGGAATCTGTGTATTTGTCTTACAAGACGGGAACCTCATCGACTTTTTCAAAATACCTGAAAAAGGGCCGATACTCGCGTTCCTGCCGATTTTATCTATTGGGATTCTGTTTGGATTAGCGATGGATTATCAAGTGTTCCTTGTAAGCAGAATGCGTGAAGAATATGTGAAAACAAAAAATCCAGTACAAGCGATTCAAGCTGGATTAAAACACAGCGGGCCTGTTGTCACTGCGGCCGGTCTTATCATGATATTCGTGTTTGCAGGATTTATCTTTGCTGGTGAAGCTTCTATTAAAGCCAACGGATTGGCTCTTTCCTTTGGTGTGCTTTTTGATGCATTTATTGTAAGAATGACACTGATTCCAAGTGTGATGAAGCTGATGGGGAATGCAGCCTGGTATTTGCCAAAATGGCTAGACAAGATCATTCCCAATGTGGATATAGAAGGGCATCAACTCACAAAGGAGATACAGCCGGAAATAGATCATGAACAAAAGAAACAAATCAGTGTGTAGTAGAAAAAGCAGATCTTTCATGATCTGCTTTTTTGTTTAATATTTAAAATAATTAAAACGGCAATCCAAATGCCTGAATCACGAAAATGACAACAGGCGGTATCAATAGGGAAGGCAGCAGATTCAGCGTTTTACATTTCTTGATTCCCAGAATGCTTAACCCTGAGCTGAGGATAAGTATGCCTCCTACAATTGTGATTTCGTTTATAAGGTCTGTATTGATTGCGCTCTCCATTACTTTAGCAAATAAATAGATGGAGCCCTGCCAGGCAAATAACACAATGGCAGCCGCTGCTATTCCAAATCCAAAAGTCGAAGCGAGCACAATGGAGGTAATCCCATCTAACATACCGTTTGTCAGGAGGTACGTATAATTTTCATTCAGCGCGGCTTCAACAGGGCCCAATATTGACAGCGAACCTATACAAAATAATAAGATCGCAGTTGATAAACCTTCCGCTAAATTGCTTTTAGAGAATTTGTTCACCAGCTTGTTGAATCGCAACTCCAGATCGATGCTCTGGCCAATCAATCCTCCAAGGGCTAAACTTACGATAAAAAGAATGGGGTATTTACTATCAGGCAAATGCTGTGTAATGGCATTGATCCCTAACGCCACTGCAGCGAATCCCATTGCCTGCATCAGAATATCCTGGTATTCATCTTTAATGCCTTTTTTGAATATCCCTCCGATGATACTTCCTGCAATGATCATAACTGTGTTAAAAATAGTTCCTAACATAAGCTTTCTCCTCCAATAATGATTCCTGCATAAAAAATAAACCCTCTAGTTAGTAGAGAGTCAAGGGATATTGACAGCATATTCTTGGGGTTTACTTGATGGGCAGCAGGATTTCAGTCACATAATTGTCTAGATTATTCGTAATCCCATAATCAATGAGTGTGATTTCGATTGAGTCCCCCGCTACCTCATAATGATGTTCTTTCATATATGCCAGTAACTTTTTGTAATAGGGTTCGGCTTCTGGATGTGACCCTTTAAACCTAATTTGCAGATATTCTCTTGAAGGAAAAATGATTTCTGATGAAGTGTTTTCATTTTCATCTTCAAGAATCATGAATATGCTGGAATATTTGTCGAACTGATTTGCTTTTACATTTGCTGCTGAAATGGATAAACCTATCTTGCCTATAAATATATCCTCGTTCACATTCAGATGAGTTCTCAATGCTGCTAATGAATGTTCGATATCATGGCCGAGAATATACTCATGCTGTAAATAAGCCACACGTAATGCGGGAAGTTTGATTTTTGTAATGTGATGTAACGGCGTGTTGACGGCATCTTCTATTTGGATGATCCGGCGGGAGATCTTTTTTTCAATGCGTTCCAATTCTCTCTTTTTGCGATCAATTTCAGTTTGCTGGCTTTTCAGTAAATGAATCAGAGTGTTTGTATTTTGGGAATTGTAAAAATCAAGAAGTTTATTGATAGGCAGACCTAAAGCTCTCAAATACTTGATGGTGTCCAGCCGCTCAAACTGTTGGGTAGAATAATATCTATAGTTTGTTTGCTCGTCTTTATATTCCGGTTTCAAAAGACCGATTTCATCATAATACCTAAGCGCAGAGATTTTCACATTGAATAACTTTGAAACTTCTCCAATCGAAAAAAATTCCTTCATTCTAACAACCTTTCTGTACATTTGTTTGATTTATTCTTTACATACATCCACATTATATATGATGAAGGAGCCCTAAAGGTAATCGGGGTTAGAGGCTGAGGGTAGAAGGCGGATAATGCAGTGAAAAAAGCCCCTTTTTTTTGAAAGGAGCTTTTCTATTCTTCAAAATAAGGATTCACATGGATAAGCACTTCTTCAACATCTGAAAACTGTCTTTTGATTTCATTTCGGATTTCTCGGGCAATATCGTGTCCCTGCTTAATCGTCAAATCATAATCCAAAGATAAACGGACATCAAGCAATTTATAGTGGCCATGTTCTCTCGCGCGAATTTTATCGAGCCGTTTTACTTGAGGACAATGCAAAATAACAGCTTTATATTCCTCTATCAGCTCGGGATCAACACTTTTCTCCATGAGAACATCAACAGACGGCCTGATTAATTCCATTGAAATCTTAAAAATGAGGTAAGCCACGATGGCGCTTGCAATTGCATCGGCGTACAACAGAAAGGACCATCCGCGGGTGTTTCCGATAATCGCCAATAGGACGCCGATAAAAGCGGCGAGAGAGGCAACGATATCGCCTTTATGATCGTATGCAATCGCTATAATTGCTTTGCTGTTCCATTTTTCCCCCTGCTTTATGGAATAACGATATAAGATCTGCTTAGCCACGTACGAAATCAGAGCTGCAAACAATGCGCTATATTGCGGAACGCTTGGCCCTTCAACAAAGGACAGAATCGCTTCTATTAGGATGTAAACGGATACGATCACTAAGATAATTCCGACAATCGCCTCACTAATGACCTCAGCTTTTCCATGTCCAAAAGGATGGTCTTGATCAGGCGGTTTATTGGAAATGCCGATGACTGCCAGGACAGCAATCGAAGCAACGACATCCGCTGCAGAATGGATTCCGTCTGCAAAAACAGCTTCACTATCGCCTATCAGCCCACAAAAGACCTTTCCTGCCATTAAGATCAGATTGGCTATCAATGCAATCAAAGCAACCTTTTTGCTTATTTGTTCTCTTTCACTTGCCATTTTTTCCTCCTATAAAACTGCACAAAAAAATAGGAGTGCTTTGTTCGCTCTCCGTATCCTTTCTTGTGTAATCACTTTGCTTATCATACCAATTGAATTTCGAGTGGGTCTATAGCAACGTTGTTTCCTGTTTACTAATAAATAAGGTGACAGAAAAAAAGTTGGTGCCAGGCTAAAGATCACACAGCAAACAAAGGAGTTTTTAGGAAACAAGCAGTGATTATCCACAAACTAAATTCAGCTTTAGTGAAAAATTTCCACCTATTTTTAAAAAACTGTTGACATGAGAACATTCGTATTTTATTATTATCTCATATTCAAGATATATTAATTCAAGATATTTAGTTTGGATTTCAGAATAAAAACATGCAGGACTATTTAAAAAAGCGTGTTGCTGAATAATGTAGAGCAATCTCAATCATTGTCATTCTTTTGCATCATATGCAATCGATTTTTTATAAAATAATATCTCGAATTCAAGATAAAAGGGGTGTTCATAAATGGCTGAATTTTCACAGTTAGTTAATGAAAGAAGATCTGCAAGCAACTTCCTTCCAGATCATCCAATCACGAAAGATGAACTCAATGAGATGTTTGAATTGGTTGCATTGGCTCCATCGGCTTTTAATTTACAGCATACCAAATATGTGACGGTACTTGACCCGGATGTAAAAGAAAAGCTGAAGCAGGCCGCAAACGGACAATATAAGGTATTGAGCTCATCGGCAGTTCTTTTGGTATTAGGGGATAAGCAGGCATATCAGCAAGCGGCTGACATTTATGAAGGATTAAAGATGTTGGGGATATTAAATAAACAAGAGTATGATCACATGGTTCAAGACACAGTTTCGTTTTATGAAAACAGAGGAGAGCCATTTAAGAGAGACGAGGCGATAAGGAATGCTTCACTTTCTGCGATGATGTTTATGCTGAGCGCTAAGGAAAAAGGCTGGGACACCTGCCCTATGATCGGCTTTGATGATGAAGCCGTGAAACAGATTTTGAATATAGATGACCAATTTGAGATTGTCATGATGATTACAATTGGGAAAGAAAAAACAGAGAGCAGAATGCCGCGCGGCTACCGGAAGCCTGTGAATGAGTTTGTTGAATATATATAAAATGAACGTTTAAAGGAGCGGGTAAAAATGGCTAAAAAAACGATGGGAATACATCATATTACAGCAATTGTCGGTCACCCTCAAGAAAACACAGATTTCTACGCAGGAGTGCTGGGGCTTCGATTGGTCAAGCAAACGGTCAATTTTGATGATCCAGGTACGTATCATCTTTATTTTGGGAATGAAGGCGGAAAGCCTGGAACAATCATCACCTTCTTTCCGTGGGCAGGAGCCCGCAAAGGCATCATTGGAGACGGTCAAGTAGGCGTGACCTCTTATGTCGTGCCGAAGGGGGCCATGGCATTTTGGGAAAAGAGACTTGAAAAGTTCAGCGTTCCATACACAAAAATCGAGCGTTTTGGAGAACAGTATATAGAATTTGATGATCCGCATGGCCTGCATTTAGAAATCGTGGAAAGAGAAGAAGGAGAAGCCAATACTTGGACTTTCGGAGATGTAACACCTGAGGTTGCCATTAAAGGTTTTGGGGGTGCAACTTTGTTATCAGCACAGCCTGAAAAAACAGGTGAACTGCTAGAAAACATTATGGGGCTGGAACGAGTCGGCAAGGAAGGAGACTTCGTTCGTTATCGCTCTGCCGGTGATATCGGAAATGTGATTGACCTTAAATTAACGCCTATTGGCCGCGGGCAAATGGGAGTCGGCACGGTGCATCACATTGCTTGGCGAGCTAGCGATGACCAAGATCAATTAGAATGGCAAAGATATATTGCTTCTCACGGATATGGTGTAACTCCTGTTCGGGATAGAAATTACTTTAATGCGATTTACTTCAGAGAGCATGGGGAAATCCTGTTTGAAATTGCAACGGATCCACCGGGATTTGCCCATGATGAATCACAAGAAACAATGGGTGGAAAATTGATGCTGCCTGTGCAGTATGAACCGCATCGAACACAAATTGAACAAGGGCTGCTGCCGTTTGAAGTGAGAGAGTTAGATTGATTTTAAATAATGCTGACGCATGAAGAAAATAAAGAGGTATATATTCAACAGATGATTGCTAAGACGGTACTGGCGGCAAAGAATCAGACTGGTGCCTTTCAGCATATCATGTTACATCAAAAATAAGGAGAGATAAAAATGGAAGATGCAGGACTGTTGCTTATTCGTATTATGATTGGTGTGGTGTTTCTGTTTTATGGATCACAAAAGTTATTCGGCTGGTTTGGCGGATACGGGATTAAAGGAACCGGACAATGGTTCGAGTCAATTGGGGTTAAACCAGGTAACGTCGCGGCCGCTTTATCAGGTCTTGGGGAATTAGTAAGCGGAATTCTATTTATTTTAGGTGTATTTCTCCCGCTTGGAGCTGCTATCATAACGATTATTATGTTAGGTGCCATCGTAAAAGTCCATGGAGCGAAAGGATTTGCAAATGGCGCCGGCGGTTTTGAATATAACGCAGTGCTGATTGCAGTCTCCATCGGGGTTGCACTCATCGGTTCAGGGGCTTATGCTTTGCATTTTTAATATACAAGTATTTAAGAACAGTTACTGCTCGCCAGTAACTGTTCTTTTGTTTTGACATTTTTGAGCATAACTTGCGGGTACTCTGCAAAGCAAAAAAGCGGATATTATAAATATAAATGTGTATAGTGAATGATACGCGTATCGATGAGCTTGGTCATGAAAGGCAGACCAATTTGAAGGGGGAATTTGATGAAAGAGATGACAAAATTACATTCATTGGATTCTATAGAGAATTTTATCAAACAGCACCAATTCAGTTTTCTCTACATTTCAAGGCCCGGCTGTACAGTATGTCATGCTGTTCTGCCGCAGCTCAGAATATTATTGGAGCAGTTTCCAAACATCAAATTGGGGCATATCAATGCTGACGATGTAGAGGAGGTTGCCGGCAGATTTTCAGTCTTCACTGTCCCTGTGCTTCTTTTGTTCATTGATGGGACTGAGTTTCTGAGAGAAGCCCGTTTTGTTCATTTTGAACAGCTCGAAGAAAGGCTGAAAAGGGTTTATCAGTTATATCAAGATGAATAAAGTGTTTATACTTTTCAAATGAAAAGCCCCCTTTAGGGGCTTTTTGTCATAGAAAGGGGAAAGCGTCATGCCGTCCCCCATGCTTGTTTTAAAAGCTGGACGCCATGTGTTATGTCATCAAAGCCAAGATGTCCGAAACCCAATTTAATCAGCGGATGATCAGAAGCGTTGTTTACAAAATAGAGCGCGGTAGGATAGACTTTTACTCCGTATTCTAAAGCACGCTGAATCAGCGATTCTTCTGAACAATTCTCATGAACCTTCACTAATATGTATAACCCGGACTGTTCACCTATTACGGATACATGATGTCCGAACTGATGCTTCACACTTGCAGCCAAGTGCTGCATTTTGCGTTTGTAGACAACGCGCATTCGTTTGATATGACGGGTCCATTCTCCTTCTTTCATAAACTCTGCCATGGTGAGCTGGCTCAGCAAAGAAGCGGTGCTTTCGAATTGATGAAATCGATGCTGATAGCGCTGTAAAATGGGCTCCGGCAGCACCATATAGCAGAGGCGAATGCCTGGGAGAAAAGATTTTGAGAAATTCCCCAGATAAATGACTCTTTCTGAATGAATAGAGGCCAGTGCAGGGAAGGGCTGCTGTGTGTAACGGAATTCACTGTCATAATCATCTTCAAGAATATACCCGTCTTTTTTAGCCGCCCAATGAATCAGTGCTTGCCGCTCCTGAATAGACATGCTTACCCCATAAGGGCTGTGGTGAGAGGGTGTTACATAGATTAATCTTTCATTCATTTGATGTAATGCTGAAAAATCGGCGCCTGTCTCATAAACAGGCAGCGTTTCGAGAGTAAAACCTTGCAGCTGAAAAGCTTCTCGTGCCCCAACATATCCAGGATCCTCTACGATGATGCCGGAAAAATCATTTTTTAAAATCTGTCCAAGATAAATAAGCATTTGCTGTGTGCTGCTGCCAATCATAATCGAATTTGCATCTGCTTTTACGCCTCGCGATTCTAATAGATAAGCCGCAATTTGTTCACGCAGGCATTTTTCTCCGAATGCTTCACCGTATAGGTAGCTCTTCTCTGATGCCAGCATTTGATTCGACAGCCTTCTCCATATTTTAAGCGGGAAATGTGTTTGGTCTACAGCCCCGGGGCGAAAATCAATGAGAATTTGCGGCGCTGTATCTGTTTGCTTGTTTTGAGAAGATGCCTCTTTCCCCTGAAATAAAAGAGGCTCGATTTCATTCGCAAAATAGCCTTTTCTTCTTTCTCCCCGAATGTAGCCTTCCGCTATCAGCTGATCATAGGCCATCAAAGTTGTATTGCGGCTCACCTGCAAGGAATGAGCGAGCTCCCGAATAGAGGGTAATTGTTCATTCGCCCGTAAATGCCCTTGTTCAATTAATGATTTAAACTGCTCGTAAACTTGTTTGTATTTAGGGCCCTCATGATGAAAAGCAAAAATCATATTTTTCACTGCTTTCACCTCTGACATGCATATTTGTTTAAAACTGTACCTTTGAAAATGTCAGTTAGTATCATATTATACCTTATAAATAACTGATCATGGAGACAGTTTCCTGTTCGACAGTGATCGGCTTAATCAGAAGGGAGATTGGTTTATGTTTATTCCTGCCCCATTTAAACTTAACGAATCAGACGCTTATGATGTCATCCGGGAAAATGGTTTTGCGACGTTGTTCTCGATGCATGAAGGCATGCCGTTTGCAACCCATTTGCCGTTGCTGATAAGTGATGACAAAGCCTGCTTATACGGTCATTTTGCTTTGCAGAATCCTCAATGGAAGGACATCGTCGGCCAATCCGTTTTGGCTGTTTTTCATGGTCCCCATTGCTATATCTCGCCATCGTGGTATGAGACGAATAAAGCCGTCCCGACATGGAATTACGTTACGGTCCACGTTTATGGAGAAGTGGAGCTTTTAGAGGATGAAAAAGAATTAGCAGACTCTATGAAAGACTTGGTATTGAAGTATGAAAGCCCGGATAGCTCATACAAACTAGAAGATGTCGATCCTGCATTTTTGGCGGGCATGAACAAAGGAGTGAAAGGGTTCAAAATCAATATCAGCAAAATAGAGGGGAAAGCGAAGCTGAGTCAAAATCATTCACTGCTACGGCAAACGTTAGTGATGAATCAGCTTAATCAGATCCCGCATACCGGCGAACAGAAAATCTCCGGTTTGATGAAGGAAAATATCAATAAAAAAGAGAGAGAAGGCGTCTCAGGGAAATAGCCTGTTAAGACAAATTAAAGGATTGTATCGGTCATGAACTTTTCAAAGGAGCTTACTGAAATTGAGCTGGAGCGAATGGATCAATATTTTCTGTATCATAGCATGAGGATCAATCATGGGATATCAATGATTGACCCACTAGCATATCAGTATTCCTCACTTCATCATAATGCAGTGCAAAACCCCTGACAGTTTGAAATTCATTGACATAAAAGCCAACGGCATGAAATAATACTCACAAGTAACATTACTTGTGAGTATCTTTTTGTAGGGGATGATCCTAATTGAGAAGCAAAAAAGGAAGTAAAGGGGAAGAAAGCCGGAAACGATTACTAAAAGCTGCTGCTAATGAATTTTCGATTCGGGGATTCCATGAGACGAAGGTAAGTGAAATTGTGAAAAGAGCCGGATTGACGCAGCCTTCTTTTTATCTGTACTTTCAAAGCAAAGAAGCCATTTTTAAGGAGTTAATCACCGATTTTTACTCTCGTGTAAGAAAGCTGACAGCGTCACTTCTTCTGGAAAACGGATTAAATACGAATGATGTATCAAAGCGGGTGCTGTCTGCTGTGGAAACTGTTTTTCAATTTCTGGCTGAGGACAAGGATTTAACCAAGATCGGCTTTTTTCTTAACCCAGAAGCGAAACAAATGAAAAAAGACTTGGCGATGGGTTTGAAAGAGAACTTAGAAGCAGAACAGCGGCATGGTTATTTTCGTTCTGACCTGGATATGGAAACGGTCGCTGAGTGTTTGATCGGCATGATCGAACATTTAACCGATTCATTTTTGTTAACCGGAATTAAAGATCCGGCAAGCCTCGCAGCACAGGTTGTGAATCTTTTAATATACGGGATGCTTCCGAAAGGGAGTGACGTAAGATGATATCTATTATTATGAAGGCCAGTTTGGCAGCTTTTATGCTCGCGGGAGGCATCATAAAGGTGTTCCGCGCTCCCTTTCAAGTTGAGCATTGGCGGCATTATCAATATCCATTATGGTTTCTGACTGTTACTGGCATTCTTGAAATAGCCGGGGCACTTGCTATGACAGCGGGAATTTGGAATCGGTATGCAGCGTTTGGGGCAGGTGTGTTGTTTGTCGTTCTCATGGCGGGAGCAGTTCATGCACACGTTTTTCGAGCACGCCAATCGGTCCTCATGACGATCCCTGCGATGATCTGTTTGATTGTTTCTATCATTATAATCATTTGGGAGTCCACGTAAGCTATTTACTTAACAAACCAATTTGCAGGAGATCTCCTCCTCTTATCGAATAATAGAAACAGGTATAAACCGAATAATAGAAATAGATCTTCATTTGTACGTTATTCGTCCGGCACCGGCTGGACTTTTTTTCATAAAGGAGGAATGCAGGATGGCGTTAACTTTGGAAGACATGAGTATGGAGGAGTTCGAAGCATTTCGCGGGATGTCCGTGCAAAATTATGCGAAACAAAACATACAATCGGGAACTTGGACGGAAAAAGAGGCGCTTGAGAAATCGGAGCAGGCATATGAGAACATGATTCCGAATGGACGAAACAGCAGCAATCATTTCTTTTGGAACATCACAAATGAACAAGGGGAAAGGATGGGCTGGCTCTGGCTGTATGCTGATCCGCTTCATCCGCAAAAGGAAGCGTTTATCTATTCCTTTGGATTGTATGAAGCCTTTCGCGGTAAAGGGCTGGCTCAATTGGCGCTTCAAAGTCTGGATGAAAGAGCAAGAGAGCTTGGTGCGGAAAGACTTGCTCTCCATGTGTTTGCGCATAACGAGACAGCCGTCTATCTTTATCAGAAGATGGGATATGCCATGACCAATATACGTATGCGGAAACAGCTGTGCTGATAATAGCTGCTTACTTAAGCGGTTTCCCAAACACAATATGCCAATGTAAATGTGGTAAGCCCCTAAGTTGGTGATCACACGGCATGCGCCCTTTTCTTACATCACCATGGAAGCGACTTTTGATTCGCACCCATTAATTCAAGAAGCAAGTCATGATCGTGCTCTTCCAGGGTGATCATGAGGAGATATGTTTCTTCGGGACAATATGGACTGGATAAAAAGGGTTTGTATGATAGGAAGCCAATACGTTATCTGCCTCTAATACCTTATTTGCTTTGTTTTGCCGCTAAATACTTCATCACAGTAAAAGCCTTCAGTCATATGATCCACCCTCACTCTTTTCTTCATTACCTCCCTTCTATATATGAGAAGTTTCCATTTGAACGATCGGGGCCGTACACCCTTGGTATGTTTTTGCCCCTGAACCCTTAGTCATTGCAGGCTTGATCGACGGCTAAAGGAGAGGTCTGCTTTAAACACAGCAAAAAAAGATTGACCTTAAATAATGTAAGGGGTTACAATTGAAACCAATTAGGAAAGACTTTCCCTATATTGAATGTGTTTTGTAAATATTTTAGGGGTTATTTTTTATTATGTAATGATATTTAAGAGAAAGACTTTCCTTATTTTCGCAGAATGGGAGTGGTACTGATGGGAAATGTACAGGTTGGGCTATTAGGTGCGGGACGGATGGGAGCTTTTCACGGAGAAAGTATTGCGTTCCGTGTGAAAGGAGCAGATTTGTATGCAGTTGCAGATCCGGTTCCGGGGAATGCAGAAGCATTTGCAAAAGCAATCGGCTCAAATATTAAAGCGTTTACAGATCCGTTAGATATGCTGGAGCATCCTGATATTGATGCGGTCATCATTGCTTCGCCGGCAAGGACGCATGCCGCAAACATTATTGCAGCGGCAAAGAAGGGGAAAGCTGTATTTTGTGAGAAACCGATGGCTGTCACGCTGGAAGAAGCGGATGAAGTCATAAGGATAGTAAATGAAGAGTCTATTCCGCTTCAAATCGGTTTTAACAGACGTTTTGCTAAAGGCTTTCGCAGTGCGTATGAGGAAATCCGTGCAGGAAAAATTGGCACGCCTCAGTTAATGCGTTCCATCACAAGAGACCCGGCACTCGGCGATCCGACACCAATTCCACAATGGACGATCTTCTTAGAGACGCTGATTCATGACTTTGATACGTTACTCTACCTCAATCCAAATGCGAAGCCGATTGAAGTCTATGCCGCGGCTGATGCGCTTGTCAGACCTGATTTTAAAGACAAAGGATTTTTGGATACTGCAGTTGTCACGATCAAATTTGATAACGGAGCGATTGCAACGGCGGAAGCGAACTTCCAAGCCGTTTATGGATATGATGTCCGCGGAGAAGTGTTCGGATCTGAAGGCATGCTGACCATCGGAGATATCCGCCATACAAACATGACAAGGTATAACAAAGACGGAGTCAGCTACAACACGATTCGCTACGATCAGGACTTATTTTTTGATGCTTATGTTGATGAGTTACAATCATTTGTGGATGCCGTTCGAAATCATAAGCCAACCTTAGTTACAGGCGAAGATGCGCGTGCAGCACTTGCTATTGCCGCAGCTTGTATAGAATCTTGCAAAACGAAGCAGCCTGTCACATTAAAAAACGGAGTGCCGCAAACGGTTTGAGTTTTTGATAGAAGAAGCACCTTTTTAAAAAGAAATTCTGGTAAGCATTCGTTTATACTAGAGAGGATCTATTTTATAAAGGTGGCCTTCTTAATGAAAACAACCATTTATGATGTTGCTAAGGAAGCAAACGTTTCAATCTCTACCGTTTCAAAGGTTCTTAATAATACCGGCAATATAAGCGAAAAAACGAAAAATAGAATTTGGAAAGTGATTGAGGAGCTTCAATATCAGCCAAGTGTTGTGACTTCAGCGAGAAAAATGATGAAGACCATCGGGCTGCTCATTCCTGACATCGCCAATCCGTTTATGGCCGAACTGGCCAGAGCTGTGGAGGACAGCGGCCGTAAAAAGGACTTCAGTGTCATCATATGCAGTACGGACAATAATTCGCTGAGAGAAGAAGAATATATTACCATGCTGAAGCAAAAGCATGTAGACGGCATTATTGTGGCGACGGGTCTCAAAAACAGTCAGGCGATACGCGAACTGATTGAAAGCGACATGCCGGTTGTCATGCTGTCGAGAGATATACCGCATCTGCCTGTAGACACTGTAGTGGCGGATGATTTTAAAGGGGGATACGAGGCAGCTGTCCATTTAGCCCAATTAGGGCATACAAATATAGCTGTCATAGCAGAAAAGATTAACAATACATCAATCAAAAATCGTGTCATTGGCTTTAAAGAAGGACTGCAGGTTTCAGGAATCCAAATTGATGAATCAGCTATTCTGGACTGTCCATATGACTTGTCAGCCAGTAAAGACATCAGTTTAAAGCTGCTTAATCAAAAACATAGGCCGACGGCTGTCTTTGTGACGACTGAGCTGCTTGCTTTAGGCGTTTTGCAGGCTGCAAGGCAGTTTCATATTTCTATTCCTTCATCCCTTTCTCTAATTGGGTTTGACAACAGCGTCCTTGCAAAGATCAGTGATCCCCAATTGACGACTATCGCACAGCCGACTGAAGAAATGGGAGAAAAGGCAATTGAACTGCTGATGGACGGCATGGCCAATTCAAAACAAAAGAAAGTGATACAGCGCGTGATGCTGTCTCCTTCATTAATAGTGCGGGATTCAACGGCGTCACTGTTATGACCCTTTTGGTATTTTGGGGGATCTTTCTCTTAAACGAAGGGATCTCCCTTACTTAAACGTTAAATACAATCAGTCGGAGGTGTCTTGATGACATCCAAAAAGGTCTATATCAGTTTTATTTATTTTTTCGGCGCATTAGGAGGTTTGCTGTTCGGGTACGATACGGGTGTAATATCCGGCGCGCTGCTGTTTATTAGAGAAGACATGGAGCTGACTCCATTTTTAGAAGGATTGGTTGTCAGCGGAGTACTGATTGGCGCTTTAGCCGGAGCAGCCTTTTGTGGAAGATTTTCCGACCGCTATGGCAGGAAAAAAACAATCATCTGGCTCGGTGTGCTTTTTACAATTGGAGCCATTGGAACAGGCTTGGCTCATAATATCGGAATATTATTACTATTCAGAATAGAATTAGGTGTAGCGGTTGGAGGAGCTTCGGCAATTGTTCCTTTGTATCTGTCAGAAATGGCGCCTGCCGCGATCAGAGGCAGAATCGCTTCATTGAATACATTGATGAATTCTTTCGGGATTCTCATGGCGTATATTGTAAACTTTGTTTTTTCATCTTCCGGCAGGTGGGATTTGATGCTCGTATTAGCAGTGATTCCCTCCGTCATTCTCATGGCCGGCATGTTTTTTATGCCTGAAAGCCCGCGGTGGGTGCTGCAGAAAAGAAGTGAGGATGAAGCGCGCCATATTTTGCTTCTGACGAGAGATCCGAAAACAATCGATGCTGAGATCCGCAGTATGAAGGAGATCAAGACGGAAGAGCGTGTTTCAATATCAACATTATTATCTCCGGCAATCAGGCCGATCTTATTTATCGGTATTGGGATCGCCATCTTTCAGCAAGTGATAGGCACGAATACGATTATTTATTATACACCGACCATCTTAGAAAATGCGGGATTCGGCGCTGCCAGTGCCATTGCAGGAACCATAGGCATCGGCATTATCAATGTCTTATTTACGATCATTGGCTTGCTGCTGATTGATAGGATAGGGCGAAGAAATCTTATGCTGATTGGCAATGTCGGAATGTCTTTGGCACTTGGTATTTTGGGTGTCAGTACGCTATTCTTTCATGCACCCGGGTGGCTGCTGTTATCCTGCTTATGCTTGTTTATGGTAGCGTATTCAGCGAGCTGGGGAATGGTCGTTTGGGTTGTGCTGGCTGAAATTTTTCCGTTGCAGGTCAGGGGAACGGCGCTGGGAATTGCTAGTACCTGTCTGTGGCTGGCAAATATTGCAGTGTCGCTGTCCTTTCCGCTGCTTTTAGATCTGATCGGTACAGGTTCTTTATTTCTCATGTACGGCGCCATTGGCGTTCTTGCCTTTCTCTTTGTTTATCAATATGTGCCGGAGACTAAAGGCAAATCATTGGAACAGATTGAAGGAGAAATCATGTCAAAGAATACAGCTTCATCTTTCTAAAAGGGGGATTTCAATATGGGAAGAGAATATGGGTTATGCTTATGGACTTTCGGCAGCATTCCGTTTGAACAAAAATGCCGGCTGGCTGCAGAAATCGGAGTAGATGGGGTTGAGATCGAAGGGGATATTTCGCTGAATCCGAAAGACATTGCCGAAACATTGGCTGCTCATCAAGTAAAGGTTTTATCGGTAACGCCAAGGAATGTGGATATTTCAAGTGCGAATGAAGAAGTTCGGTCAAAGGCTGTACAGTATTTCTTGGATTTACTGGATTGGGCTGCGGATGCAGGCGCCCCCCGTATCTGTCTTCACGGCGATGTCGGTAAAGTGAGAGGGAGCGGTGATGATGCCCGGGATTGGAGTTTATTGGTCGAAGGCGCTAAAAAAATCATGGCCAAAGCGGAGGAATTACAGATTCAGGTCGTATTCGAAGTATTAAACCGGTACGAAAATCATCAAGTGGTCACTGGCAAAGAAGCGTTACAATTCATACGTGATGTCAATAGCCCCAATCTCGAAGTTCTTCTCGATGCGTATCATATGAACATAGAAGAAGCTGATCCTGTGAAGGCCATTAAATTGGCAGGACAGAAACTCGGAGTCTATCACGTGGCCGATTCAAATCGCCAGGCGATAGGAAACGGCCATGCGAATCTCAAAGAGCAAATCGAAGCGCTCAATTTTATCGGTTATAAAGGCCCGATTATTATGGAGATGGTGGCGGCTGGACCGGATCCGTTTACTCCGATTAAAGGAAATGCCTATTTGGAAGTAGTTGCAGGGTATTATAAGTCATCATTAGAGACATTAAGGTCATGGGAAGGCTTGAAAATATAAAGAAAAAAGGACAACGGCTGTTGTCCTTTTTAATGAAAATCAACATCGATTTTATTTTTATTGCCTTGCGTTAACTTAGGCATTCTGACGACCAGTACTCCATTCGTGTAGGTTGCTTTTACGCCTTCGTGAGAAACAGCTGCCGGCAGTGTCACGGTTCTGTGGAAGCTGCCCGCGTAACGTTCTTTTCGATCCCGGGAATATCGGAATGTAGCCACCACTTCATTTTTAGTTTGGTGTACATCCACTTTTATGCTGCCTAGAACCTCCTGTGTGTCTATTTCGTTTGTCAAAATTATTTGCTTTTTTGTGCTCTATATTGTTTTAGAGGTCCTCACGGCTTCAATCCAGCTCTTTAATCCGTTTCGTAAGCTCATTGAAAGCCTGATCCAGCTCCTTGTACCCTTTATCATTTGGCATCATAAAACTGAGCTTTCCCAGTACTTCTTGTCTCTCTGTCTCAAGCTTTAAACGAAGCTCCTCCCGCTCATTTCTTTCTGTTGGAACGTCATTCAATTGCTTTTCGATGCCATTGTCCGAGATGACGAGTTTACTGTTTGTTGTTTTTTCGAGAAAGTATCGGTCATGTGAAACCGCCAGCAATGTACCGCTGTATTGTGACAGTGTTTCTTCCAGCTGTTCGCGTGACGGCAGATCGAGATGGTTTGTCGGCTCATCTAAAATCAGAACGTCTTTTTCCTCAAGAATATATGCCATCAACTTGCACTTTACACGCTCACCCATACTCATATGCTTGATTGGCTCAGTCCATTGGGAAGCTGTAAAACCCAAGTGCCTCATCAGGCTTTGAACATGCCCTCTTGCTTTGTATGTTTCATTATCAAATAACTCTTCCGGTGTTTGTTCTAAAGGCAAATCAAACACTTCCTGCGTTAAATAGCCGATATTTGCGGACGGCGACACCCATACACTTCCCTCAGCTGCTGTTTCCTGTCCCAGAATGATTTTCAGTAATGTCGTTTTTCCGCTGCCATTGGGGCCTATGATCGCAACCTTTTCGCCATGCTGAATCGTAAAGTTTGCGTTTGTAAAGAGGGTTCTTTCGCCAAAAGCCTTCGTTATATTCTGAACTTCTAAAAAACGTTTTCCTGTTTTTTTGCTTGTGTCAATTGAAAAGTGTACAGTGTATTCCGGCTTAACGGGTTCCGCCTTTGCTTTTTCCAGTTCTTTTTCAAGCCGCTTCTGCTTGGATTTAGTCTGGGCATCCGTACGCTTCGCTTTTACACGGTGAT
This sequence comes from Bacillus sp. TSO22, assembly GCF_020223595.1. NCBI lineage: Bacteria > Bacillati > Bacillota > Bacilli > Caryophanales > Bacillaceae > Bacillus > Bacillus sp. TSO22. The sequence goes on along the minus strand of NZ_JAHAWO010000014.1, from coordinate 33,014 downwards.
ATTCTTTAAACCCTTCCTTTTTCGTCGATTGGTCATGGGCTTTTTTCGACCATGAAGCAAGCTCATTCATTTGTGCTTCAATCCGTTCAACCATTTTTTGCTGCTTTTCATATTCTCGCTGCTGGGTGAGTCTCTTCTTTTCACGGAACTTCATATATCCAGAGTAATTCCCTTTGAATTCGATCAGCGTTTGGTCTTCAAGCGACCATATTTTTGTGGCAGCTTCGTCTAAAAAATATCGATCGTGAGAAACAAGAATCACAGTGCCTCTATAACTTTTCAGCTGTTGAATGAGAAACTGCAGGCTACTTTCATCAAGGTGGTTTGTCGGTTCATCTAACAGTAAAAGATCTGCATCCTCCGACAGTCCTTTCGCCAGCCGCGCTTTCAGTTTTTCACCGCCACTTAACTGTTGGAAATCACGGATAGGCACACGCCATTTCTCCAATAATTTCTTTTCGGCAGGCGTCTGATCCGCGAAGGAATACGACGCGGTTTCCTGTTCAACCATCGTCATTTTTATATCCTGCCGAAGGATTTGTCCCTGTGCAGGGGCTAAGTCATTGTGAATGAGGTGCAGCAGCGTAGATTTCCCAGCACCGTTTTTGCCGATAATCCCAATGATATCTCCTTGCTGAACACTTGCATTTACGTTTTTGAAAACAGTCAGATCCTTCACTTCATAGCTGACGTTTGTTAATGTTACGATCTCTTTCATCCATATCCCTCGCTTTAAAAGGGAGAATAAAAAAATCCTCCCAAAATGTGTTGGAAGGATTAGCCGCGCCTGTGCATGATCAAATAAGCTATTTTGCATAAATAGCAGTGTCGTATATATAGAAAATGGGCAGACTAATCCTATTTTTTCTGATTTGAAATATTGATTTCAAACGGTAAAAATAAGATTAGTTAATCATTGTCCACCCATCATCCCTTCTTGTTTTGATTACAAATACTATAGCATACCTTCAAATTTGAAAGCAAAGGTCATTTTCATCAAAAAAACTCCTGCTCTCATTTCTGAGGCAGGAGCTGCGAATCTTATTGATGCTTCGCTTTTCTTACTTTATAAATCACAATCAGCAAAATAAACCAAACCGGTGTAACGAATAGCGAAACTCTGGTATCCTCAGCCAATGCCAGCACAACAAGGATAAACGCCAGAAACGCAAGAATCAGGTAATTTGTAAACGGATAAAGCGGAAGCTTAAACTTATTTGTTTTTGCTAGTTCAGGTCTTGTTTTCCGGTATTTCATATGGCAGATGACCGTAATACCCCAAATATAGATAAAGCATAAGGTTGAAATGCTTGTGATCAGGGTGAATACGCCTTCTGGCATGATGTAGTTTAACGTGACACCGATTAAAATCACGATAGCCGAAAAGAACAATGCATTTCTAGGTACTTTACGCGGAGTCAGTTTCGCCATTGATTCAGGCGCATTGTTATCTTTCGCCAGGGAATAGACCATACGGCTTGTACTGAATACAGCGCTGTTGCATGCTGAAGCAGCGGATGTCAATACAACAAAGTTGATAATGCTTGCTGCCCCGACGATGCCCACCGCGACAAATACTTGTACGAATGGGCTCTCGCTAGGATTGACGACATCCCAAGGATAGATGCTCATAATCACAAGAAGAGCACCAATATAGAAAAGCAGCACCCGGACAGGGATATTGTTGATCGCTTTAGGAATTACTTTTTCAGGGTTTTCTGTTTCACCGGCTGTAAGTCCGACCAGCTCAATGCCGACAAAGGCAAACACAACCATCTGGAACGAGAGGATAAACCCGTGCATGCCATTCGGGAACATGCCTCCGTGGCTCCAGAGATTTGTGAAACTGGAGACCCCTGAGCTTGTGGAAAAACCTTTGAAAATCATCACAAGGCCAATGACGATCAGGGCCAAAATGGCAATGACTTTAATTAAAGCAAACCAAAATTCTAATTCTCCAAAAAGCTTAACGGTTGCCAGGTTCATAATCAGTAAAATAATCAGAGCGATTAAGCCGGGCACCCATTGCGGCACACCCGGGAGCCAATATTGAGTGTAAAGCCCGACGGCTGTCAGATCAGCCATCGCAATGGAAATCCAGCAGAACCAATATGTCCAGCCGGTGATAAAGGCTGCCATATCGCCTAAATAGTCTTGCACAAAATCAACAAAAGAGTGATAGTTCAAATTCGATAACAACAGTTCACCCAGAGATCTCATAATTAAAAAGCAAATGATCCCCGTGATCATGTAAGCAAATAAAATCGACGGTCCAGCAAAATGAATCGATTTTCCAGAGCCGAGAAATAAGCCTGTCCCAATGGCCCCGCCGATGGCAATGAGCTGGATGTGCCTGTTTTTCAAGCCTCTCTCCAATTTTTGCTGATTTATATTGTCTTTCCTCATGTCGTCTGTCACTTTGTGTGTTCCTCCATTAAAAAATGTTTATTGAGTCAGCAATATGTTTTTAATGATTATTATAACACTAAAATTTCTATCTTTTTTACTATAAAGGATATATGAAAAGAAATTTTAATGTGATTTGGACTATTTCTCATAAAAAAAGCGGCTCCATTTAGGGAGCCGCTTTTTTTATGCCATTTCTGTTTTTTTCATATACAGGTAGAGCCCGTAATCTGTCGGAGCTGATGCATATCCTGCCTGCCGCAGCATTGCCGTGATATTGCCGCGGTGGTATGTCCCGTGATTGACAACGTGGGGAACCAGTTCAGAAACAGTCGTTTTCATGATTCCGCCAGAGGGGTTTTGAATCTGGAGGGGCTTATTGAGCTGTTCTTTTTGCTTTAAAAATAATGTATAGCGCTCAGATAACGTTAGAAACAGGGCTTCCATTTCCCCCATTTCTTTTGCCTCTGTCTGTTCTTTAAGCTGTTCAGCTAACGCCATAGCATCACTCAAGCTTTTGCCGGAAAACACTTCAATCCAGCCTAAATCAGAAAGATAAACATGAGACAGCACATGGGAGATCGACGGAAACACACTTTGCATGTCTTGGCGATATACCTCTTTTGGAAGCTCTTTTAATCGGCTGAATATTTGCTGATTGGCCCAGACGTTATATTCATACAATTTTAATGAAAAATCTGACATGTTAATTTACCCCTTTCGCGTTTATAACTTCTATTGTACACGAACGGGTGTTCTTTGTGGAGATTCGTGAATAAAATATGTTGACAGATATAGTTTAGGGGAATAAACTAATTGACATTGATCATAAAGTTTACAGGGGTAAACTATAATGAGGAGGGGAAGATGTTGAATGAACAAAAGCTATGTCAGGCGATAAACCTGTTTGTAGAAGTATTACTTGAAGGGACAGAGTTTGTGCATCGTGAAATCAATCAGGATGTCTTCAAGCATATCTCAAGGGAACAGGCGGACCTGTTAAAAATTTTAAAAGTCAAGGGCCCAACCTCTCCCGGCAGCCTGGCTATGTATCAAAATGTACATAAGAGCGCGATTTCGAACAGACTGAAAAAGCTGCTCGATAAGGGATTGGTTGAATGGGATGACTGTCCGGCCAAGAGTGATAAGCGCTCTAAGCTAATTAACATCACAACCAGCGGTGAAACCATACTAGAAGAATTAGATTCAGCCATCTTTAACGCTCTCAAAGGGCTGATCGATGATATAGATGAGGAACACTTAAATTCCATCATAGAGATATTCACCATTCTAAAAAGCAAATTTAAAGGAGGAGATCCTGCCGAATGAGAGCAATCATCAAATTCAAGTGGGCAATTGCAGCCGTTATATTAGCACTTACCGTCGCATTGAGTTTGTTTTCTCCGAACTTAACGGAGCTGGCCAATCAAAAGGGGCAGGCCCAGCTTCCCGCTGATGCCGTTTCAGAAAGAGCAAACGCCATTTTAAAACAAGCGGGAGAAGACAATAATTCGATCAGTGTTGTCTTTACATTAGACCACGCTTTGAAGAAAGAAACAGAGGACCAGCTCCGCACAATGGTCGATAAAATCAAAAAGATCGACGGTGTAGAAGAGGTAACGTCTCCTTTGACAGCTGAAAAAGAAGTCAAAGACCAATTAATTTCAAAAGATAAGAAAACCGTCCTCATTCCTGTCACGATTACAGGTTCTGATAAAAAGGCGGAAAAAATCGCGGATGACATTTATAAAATCGTTCCTGATGATTTGACCGCATATATTACGGGAGCTTCTCTCATCAATCAGGATTTCGCTCACAGCTCAGAGGAAGGGCTCAAGAAAACGGAAGTAATCACCGTCTGCTTGATCATCGGTTTACTGCTGATCGTGTTTCGATCTGTTGTGACGCCTTTTATCCCGATTGTGATTGTCGGTTTCTCTTATCTGATCAGTCAATCCATTTTGGGGATCCTTGTGTACAATGTTGATTTTCCTATCTCAACGTTTACGCAAACCTTCTTAGTCGCCATCCTGTTCGGTATCGGGACAGATTACTGCATTCTGCTTCTTACCCGATTCCGTGAAGAATTGGCAAACGGGCATGACAAAAAAGAAGCGGCGTTTATCGCTTACCGTACAGGAGGAAAAACCTTATTTATCAGCGGATTTGCGGTATTGATCGGATTTTCCGCCTTAGGATTTGCGAAGTTTGCGATTTTCCAATCCGCAGTAGGAGTCGCAGTCGGTGTTGGAATCTTAATGATCATCCTCTACACACTGCTGCCATTATTTATGGTGACGCTGGGTGAAAAATTATTCTGGCCTTCTAAGAAAGTGCTGTCTCACAGTGACAATAAATTATGGGCGTTTCTCGGGAGACATTCCGTTGTGCGTCCGTTTCTGTTCATTGTCATCACGATAGTTATCACGCTTCCGTTCATTCTGACCTATGATGACCAGATTTCATTTGATTCGACTGCGGAAATCAGCAGCGATTATAAATCAATCAAAGCTCTCAAGGCCATCAAGGACGGATTCGGTGAAGGGAAAGCGTTCCCGATCAATGTTGTCGTGAAAGGAGACAAAGATCTCACAACAGCTGATACAATCCCTTATCTCGGAAATATCAGCAAAGCGATTGAGAAAGTCGATCATGTTGACTCTGTCATGACCATCACGCAGCCGACTGGTGAAAAAATCAAAGATTTATATATTGATAAACAGCTAGGCTCGGTTTCAGACGGGCTCGATAAGACGGTAAAAGGAATTGCCGATGTCCAAAGCGGTTTAACGGATATAGAAAACGGACTCAATCAAATGGCGGGGCAAACCGGCTCAGCCTCAAATAGCAGCTCCGGCGGTTCACTGGGCGATGCGGCAGACGGCTTAGGCAAAATCAATCAGCAGCTGCAGCTAGTGGGCAAACAGATTTCCCAAACCGGCAATACCGCACAGACCGTACAGCAGCTTACGGCAATCAGCGGACAGCTTGGTCAGATTCAAATCGGCCTTGAACAAGCAAACCAGCAGCTCTCAGGCCAGCAGGCACAAGCAGGAACGCTGGTGGAAAGCCTGAAGAAGCTTGCCGAAGGTGTGAAGAGCGCAAATGATGGCCTGACGAAAATCACTGACGGCATAACAGCTTCCAGTGATATGTTAGAGGATATGAGTAAAAGCTCAGCCGTAAGGGATACAGGGATATTCATTCCTGATCAAGTGATGAAAGATAAAGACTTTAAGAAGTCAATTGACCAATATTCCTTTGCAGACGGCAAAGGCGTGCAATTAAGCGTCGTCTTGGATTCCAATCCTTATTCAGAACAAGCCATTACGACAATAAACCAAATCAAAAAAGCTGTAGCAAACGAAGTTGACGGCACTCCTCTCGAGGATGCACAGATTGTATACGGCGGGGTCACGAGTATGAATGCGGACTTAAAAGAGCTGTCTACAACGGACTTCTCCAGAACAATGGTGATCATGATTATTGGCCTGTTTATCGTGTTAACCATTTTGTTCCGCTCAATGATTATGCCGATCTATATGATCGCCTCACTGCTGCTCACGTACTATACGTCGATATCCATAACAGAATTGATTTTTGTAAACGGCTTAGGAAACGCCGGCGTCAGCTGGGCAGTACCGTTCTTCAGCTTTGTCATCTTGATCGCGTTAGGGGTAGATTATTCGATCTTCTTGCTGGACCGATTTAAGGAAGAGGTGCATATGGGCATTGAGCAAGGTGTTATCAGATCAATGAGCAAAATGGGATCCGTCATTATTACAGCGGCCATTATTTTGGCTGGAACGTTCGCGGCGATGATGCCTTCAGGCGTCAATACGCTGATGCAGGTGGCAAGTGTCATCATTATCGGGCTCTTGCTTTACGGTCTTGTCATCCTTCCGCTCTTCATTCCGGCAATCATCGCGACCTTTGGCGAAGGCAACTGGTGGCCGTTCGGCAGGAAGAAAACAAAAGAATAACCAAGAGAAGAGTGATGAATAGTTCATCACTCTTTTTTTATGACAAATGACAAAAATAAATATTTGTCATTTGTTTACGGTTTTGCTAAGATGTCCTCAAGGAGGTGTCTCATGCGGCCCTGAAAAGCCGCAGCACTATGAACAGATCTTCAGATGGTGACGTGTTAACCAAAAAACAAATACTGATAGCGACAGAAGAAACACTAAGGCGTTTTGGTGTCGCCAAAACATCAATCACAGATGTAGCGAAAGCATTACATGTAAGCCATGGAACGATCTACCGCCATTTCAAAAGCAAAAAAGAGATTCTGGAAGCGGCGACTGAAATGTGGCTGAATGAAAAGATCAGCGTGCCTCTTACCGCTGTATATGAGGATTCTTCTCTAAAAGGTGCTGCGCATGTAAAAGCTTATATCAAGAAATTGTTTGATCTAAAGCGGTATTATGCTTCAGAAGATGAAGAGTTATTTGCCATGTATGCGAAAGTAACGGGTGAATGCTCTGAGTTGGTCAACAAAAGCATTGTTCATATGGTCAAGCAATTGAGTGTTCTTTTGAATGACTGTGACACGAAATCAAATGATCATGAGGAACTGGCACGAGGCATTTTTTACGCTACAGAACGTTTTCATCATCCCGCTCATGCGTACGAGTGGAAAAAAGATACGATTGAAGAGGAATTTGAAAGTGTTTGGTCATTGCTTGAAAATGGTTTGTTAGCTTTCACGGAAAAATCGTAATCAATCGGAGAGTGACATACATGGAACCGGTAAAAGGAAAAACAGCGATTGTAACTGGAGCTTCAAGGGGAATCGGTCGTGCAATTGCCGAACAGCTGGCTGATCTCGGCATCAAAGTAGCAGTCAATTATTCAAGCAGCCCGGAAAAAGCGGAAGAGGTTGTGGAAGGCATCAAGAAAAAGGGCGGAGAAGCTGTAGCCATCCAAGCCGATCTCAGCCGGGTAGCCGGCGTCGAGTCGTTATTTACAAAAACCATCGATGCCTTTGGAAAAGTAGATATTCTCATCAATAATGCGGGCGTCAATATTTATCAGCCAATCGAAAAAGTAACAGAGGAAGATTTCGATAAGCAGTTTAATCTCAATGTAAAAGGAACGTTTTTCGCCTGCCAGCAAGCGATGAAATACATGGAGGAGAAGGGGAGAATCATCAACTTCTCGACATCCGTCGTCGGTCAAATGTTTCCGACGTACAGCGTGTATGCGGGAACAAAAGGTGCGGTTGAGCAATTCACCCGCCAGCTTGCAAAAGAATTAGCAGTAAAGCAAATCACCATTAACGCAGTTGCGCCGGGGCCGGTGAACACTGAGCTGTTTACTGTAGGCAAAACCGAGCAGCAAATTGAAGGTTTGAAAAAGACCATCGCACTCGGCCGTATTGGTGAACCCGAAGATATTGCAAATGTCATCGAGTTCCTTGTAAGTGAAAAATCACAATGGATCACAGGCCAGACGATCCGCGTGAACGGCGGCTTTATTTAAAACAAAGAGCCCGGAAAATATTCCTGGGCTCTTTGTTTTATTTCCATTCTGCAATTGTATCAATCGGCAGACGGTAGGAAGCATAGCCTTCGTCTGCTGCTTTTCCGATAGAAAGAAGCATAACCGGTACATAACGTTCTTTATCTAATCCAAAGGTTTCCGCGATGTTTTCTTTATCGTATCCGCCGATCGGGTTTGTATCGTAGCCGTGTGCGCGTGCAGTCAGCATTAGCTGCATCGAAACGAGGCCTCCGTCAATCAGGATCGTTTCGCGGTTCACCTGTGCAGGAAGCTTTTCAAAATGAGCGGTCAGCGCAGCGATTTGTCTGTCTTTGACCTCCTGCGGCATGTAACCGAGTTCCACAGCTTTTGAATAGATTTCTTCTAAGTAGTCTGCATTGTTCATGTCTGCAAATACAGCAATGACAGCAGATGATGTTGTGACTTGTGTTTGGTTAAAGCTTGCAAGCGGTGCGAGCTTTTCTTTTCCTTCCGGGCTGTCAATGACGAGAAAACGCCATGGCTGCGCGTTAACAGAAGATGGCGCAGTTGTTGCTTCCTCTAAGATTTCTGTCATCTCTTCTTTAGTGATTTTTACTGTCGGATCATAGTTGCGAATGGAACGGCGTCCTTTCATAATCTCCATAAAATCATTTGTTTTGATCATGTTGATACACTCCTCTTATGCTTCAATATTGTCTATGTTGTTCCGCATGCGCGCCAGCACATCAATGAGCAGGCGGCGCTCTTCTGTACTTACATTTGCGAGCATTTCCTTCATGAAACGCTCCTTTTCTTTCTTAGAAGACTCGATTCGCTCTCTTCCTTGGTCTGTTAACCGAACAAGGGTGATGCGATTGTCCTCAGGCTTGCGCCGTCTTGATACCATGCCTTTGGCTTCCAGCTGTTTTAGGTGTCTAGTGACGGCTGCGCTATCTATATTTACTTTCTTTTGAAGGTCGCTTTGACTGATCTCATCTGCATGATAAAGCAATGTCAGCAATTCCAAACGAGATTGGCTGATGCCCGTGCATGCCTCGAACTTCATGCCAATCACCTTGTTCACGCCTTGCAGCTGATATAAAATCTCGGCTTCCTCTGAACAAAATGATGCCAAAACCCATCCCTTCTTTCTTGTCAAAACTATTAATTGATATATCAATGATTGACACGTCAATTAATATACAACGAATGATTTCATCTTGCAAGCCATTTGCACATATGAAAAACCTCCCAGCAATTTAAGCTGAGAGGTTTTTTGTCACCCTTGCGGCTCAGGATAAAACATCAGCAGAAAAAAACTGGCTGTTTCTTCAGATGAATTGATGTAGCTGTGCGGGGTTGACCCTGTAAACTGCAAGGCGTCTCCGGAAGCGAGCATATGCTCCTGACCCTGCAGAATGACTGTTAATTCGCCTTCTTTAATTAAAATATATTCTTCTCCTAAATGTGTTTTTGCTTCATGTATACATCCAGGTTTCAGATCCACAACGTAAATTTCAAACTTTGTTTCAGGATTGTAGGGAAAAAAAGGGTAGACGCTGTAGTTTTCTTCATTATCTGTAACAGGTTCGATATCCTGCAGGTTGATTTTTCTAACTTTTGGTTTGTCTTCTTTTAGAAATACAGAAAAGGATACTTGAAGCCCGTTTGCGATCTTCCATAGCGTGGTGACAGTCGGGGTTGATTTCCCTTTTTCGATTTGTCCGAGCATCGCTTTGCTGACACCCGTTAATTCAGAAACTTGATCAAGGGTCAGGTTTCTGTTTTTTCTAAGTTTGACTAGATTCATTGCGATAATGGCTTGGATATCATCCATACATGTATCTCCTTACGTCCATATTCGCTTTATTATAACATATGGAAGTCTGTTATCACATTCTATTGTCAGTTATAACATACGTGTGTATAATATGTTAGACGAGGAGGAGAACAGAATGATATCTGAAAAAGAAATGACTCATGCAAAAACTGACGAGCCAACATTCCTGCAGGGATTTCAAGATTGTGTTCCGACGCTGGTCGGTTACATCAGTGTAGGCTTGGCTCTCGGAATCGTGGGGGTTGCGTCGCATTTAAGCGTAATGGAAATTGTGTTAATGTCAGGATTGGTTTTTGCAGGCGGCGCCCAGTTCATTATGTGTGCGTTGTTAGCGGCGAACAGCCCAATGTCAGCCATTATTCTGACAACGTTTATTGTGAATTTGCGGAATTTTCTACTAAGTGCCGCGCTTGCTCCTCATTTTTCAAAGTATTCACTGGCGAAAAATGTAGGGATCGGCATGATGGTAACAGATGAATCGTTCGGTGTTGCTTCAAATAAGATTGTTAAAAAAGAGCCGATTAACGACCGCTGGATGTTCGGTTTAAATCTTACTGCGTATGCATGCTGGGTGCTTTCCTGTGTGGCAGGTGCTGTTTTTGGCAAGTGGATTACCGATCCGGAATCGTTCGGACTTGATTTTGCGGTGACGGCTATGTTTTTAGCGCTGCTGGTTCTTCAACTGGAACATGTTGTGCCGGCGAAGCTTAAACATTATGTATCTCTCATTATCTATATGGTGATTGCCATGGTTGTTTTTTCTTTCTTTATGCCGTCTCATCTTGCTGTCATCATATCAACGGTCATCGTAGCAACAATCGGGGTGGTGACTGATAAATGAGTGTCAATACATACATCTTGATGGTGATTATCGGCTGTGCGCTGGTCACGATGATTCCCCGCGTCATTCCCTTTTTAGTTGTTCGGAATATCACTTTGCCGGAGCCCGTCCTCAAGTGGCTATCCTATGTGCCGGTGTGTATATTGACAGCACTTGTCGTAAAGGATTGTATGATTCAGTCAAATGATTCTCTTCAATTGAATTGGCCTGTAGCCGTCATCCTGATCCCGACTCTCTTGATTGCGATGAAAACGAAAAGTTTATCCATTACTGTGATCAGCGGTGTTCTTCTTATGGCGGGTTTGCGGTTATGGGCATAGAACAGAGCTATAACGGAACTCAAAAGATCAGGGCAGCAGATCCTGATCTTTTTGTGTCTTTCGTTCAAGCTTTAAGCGGCTTTCACAGACTGAAAGTTATGATACAATATACAAATGTTTTACAGCTTCAATCCATCGTTGGAGTTGACATCCATTTTATATAAGGGACTAGGTTGAAGGGAAGGTTTGATAACATGCTGCACAATCCAACTGGAAAAGAACGCTTGGCATTGGCGTTTCTGCTCGGCATGCTTGCTATATTGGGCCCGCTTAATATAGATATGTATTTGCCGAGTTTTCCTGAAATCGCGGATGATTTATCAGCAAGTGCTTCACTTGTACAGTTAAGTTTAACAGCCTGTCTGGTCGGGCTTACCATCGGCCAGCTGATTGTCGGGCCGGTCAGTGATGCGCAGGGAAGACGGAAACCGCTATTAATCTGTATATTTTTATTTGCATTATCTTCTCTGTTTTGTGCGCTATCGCCCAATATTACAACATTAGTGGCTGCGCGTTTTTTACAGGGGTTTACCGCTTCCGCAGGGCTTGTGCTGTCTCGTGCCATCGTTCGCGATGTATTTACAGGCAGAGAGCTTTCTAAATTTTTCTCGCTGTTAATGGTCATTACAGCTGTTGCGCCAATGGTTGCGCCTATGACAGGCGGTGCCATTTTGCTTTTGCCATTTGCAACGTGGCATACGATTTTTCATGTGTTAACGATTATCGGATTTTTACTTGTTCTTCTGATTGCATTGAGATTAAAAGAAACGCTGCCGCCAGAAAAACGGATTCCAAGCTCAATCGGTACATCTGTTAAAACGATGGGCAGCCTGCTGAAGGATCGATCCTTTATGGGGTACGCGTTAACTGTCGGATTTATTCACGGGGGAAGCTTTGCTTATGTATCCGGTACACCATTTGTATACCAGGATATCTATGGGGTGTCTCCGCAGGTGTTTAGCATTCTTTTCGGCATTAACGGCCTGGCAATTATATCGGGCAGTTTTATTATCGGGCGCTTTGGCGGAATCATTCATGAAAAGAACTTGCTTCGCATGGCGGTCATTACGGCTATGATTGCGACTGCTGTGCTTTTGACCATGACCATGATTCACGGCCCTCTTGCCACATTAGTCATATCCATTTTCATTTACATGATTACAATTGGCATGGTTCTGACCAGCACGTTTACGCTGGCCATGGAGAAGCAGGGGCATCGTGCCGGAAGTGCAAGTGCGCTGCTAGGAATGCTGCCGCTGCTCCTCGGTTCGATCGTGTCGCCGCTTGTGGGCATTAATGAGACAACAGCCATCCCGATGGGAGCGATCATGTTTGTGACAGCTGTCATCGGCTCGCTGGCGTTTTTTGGATTAACGAAAGAACGAGCAGAGCAGAACCAATAAATAAAAAACCTGACAATATGTCAGGTTTTTTTGTCTTATTAGAATAACAACAGCAGGCCCGCAATCGCCGGGGTCAAAAAGATGGCCGATTTCAGGACCACCTTTGGCATAAGGTTGGTGAATTTCGCGCCTACATAGGCACCGCACATTGTGCCGACCAGAACCTTGATCAGCAATACATAATCAACAAATCCTTCTGTGATATATCCGATGCCTCCTCCTACCGCGAGAGGGATGATTACAAGCATCGTCGTTCCGACAGAATGGCGGATGGACAGGTTCAGCATAATCATTAAACCGATCTGAATAAAAGGCGCTGACCCGATGCCGAATGTGCCGGAAAGAACGCCGGCTACAATTCCTAAGATGACCGCTCTCGTATACGTTGAAAGAGTGCTTTGATTCACTTGTGCCTTCTCTTTTAAAAGAAACAATCTGATTAAAATGAGAATCGCTGATAAAAATAACATCCCAGCCGTCAAGTAATGAAGCAAATCAGCCGGAATGAAAGATGTCAGCTTGGCGCCGAAAAATGAGCCGACCGCAGCAAAGCATCCGACTGTTAAGCCGATTTTCATTTGAATGTTCCCTTCACGATAGTGGCTGTACGCCCCTGATAAGCTGGTGAAAGCCATCCCGGCGAGGGAAGTGCCTAAAGCCGTATGAATCGGGACGTGGAAGAGAAGAGTTAAAAGTGCAATGACAAAGCCTGCTCCTCCGGCACCAATAAAGCCTAAAATAATACCGAGAAGAAACATAACAAAAATGATGAGCATATTTTTTCCTCCATTGAAAAGATCAAATAAAATAAGTGCGCTATTCTGGCGGAGGTATGGTGTCCTATTGGCGATGTAAAACAGTTGCCAGTAGTCCGTCGACCGTCGTTCAGCAAACATATCGTACCTCAAATTCTGAGATCTGACAAGGCAGTTTGTTGCTTCCCATTACCATCTGTTATATGATTTTGATGAAGAAAAGCCCCTGAATATATTCAAAAGAGGTATTATATATGGACGATTTTAAATTAGACAAACCGACTCCTTACTACCTGCAATTTTATAACCAGCTGAAAAAAATGATTTTCAACGGGACTTTTAAGCCGGGGGAACGGATAAACGAAACACAGCTGGCGAAAAGCTTTGGCGTCAGCCGCTCTCCGATAAGGGAAGCCATGCGGCTGCTTGAGAAAGACGGGTTGTTAAAAGCAGATGACCGAAATGGATTTTCTATCACGTCGTTAACGGCAAAAGATGTAGATGAGATTTATAAAATCAGAATCCCGCTGGAGCAGCTGGCAGTCGAGTTAGTCATAGACGAAGCGAATGAGGAAGAGCTTGCCATACTTGAAAAACAGCTTGAAGAAACAGAAAAAGCCATTCACAACGGAACGGAAGATACGGAAATCATCAGTTTAAACCAAAGGTTTCATGAGCTGCTTGTCGATTTTAGCCATAACAGACATTTGAAAAATTTGCTTGAGCATGTAAATGATCTGATTCACTTTTGCAGAATCCTTAATTATACTGGTGACCACCGTGCAGAAACGATCCTGAGTGAACACCGCAAGATATTTGAAGAAGTGAAAAAGAAAAACAAAGAAGCAGCCAAACAGTATGTGATGGCTCATTTCAATCATGACTGTGAGCATTTGAAGCGTGTGCTTGAAGAAGGAAAAGAGAATTGATATGCGTGATCCGGAACCAAGGGGGAGCTGACCCCTTGGTATTTTTTATGTGTTCACCAACATATATAAGGAAACCGATTAATAAGATTTTATGATGGATTGACTAATGAATAATGGGGGTTAAACATGTTTATCCATATCGTCGGGCCTGGTGATTCTCTGTTTTCCATAGGCAGAAGATACGGTGCTTCTGTTGATCAAATCCGGGGTGTGAATGGTTTAGATGAAACGAATATAGTGCCGGGGCAGGCTCTCCTTATCCCTCTTTATGTATATACCGTTCAGCCGGGAGACACGCTGACCGCCATTGCGGCAAAAGCGTTTGTTCCACTAGAGCGGCTGCGGACCGCAAACCCGGGCATCAGCCCAAATGCTTTACAGGCAGGAATGAAAATAACGATTCCATCTATCTCAAATTACATTGCGGGTACGTTAAGCTTTTATGTTCTCCGAAGTCCTGAGCTCGACCGGGCGTTAATCAATGATTATGCGCCATACTCGTCTTCGATTTCGATTTTCGAATACCATATTGCACCTAACGGCGACATTGCAAACCAGTTAGATGATGCGGCCGCTATTGAGACAACATGGCAAAGGCGAGTGACACCGCTGGCCACCATAACCAACCTTACATCGGCAGGGTTCAGTACAGAACTCGTTCACCAAGTCCTGAATAATCCGACAGCGAGAACCAACCTGGTCAACAATATTTATTACTTAGTTTCCACAAGGGGATATGGGGGTGTGACAATCGATTTTGAACAGGTGAGCGCCGCAGATCGGGATCTTTTCACTGGTTTTTTACGTCAGCTGAGAGATCGCCTTCAGGCTGGAGGCTATGTGCTGACGATAGCTGTTCCGGCAAAAACAAGCGATAATATTCCATGGCTGAGAGGCTACGATTACGGAGGGATTGGAGCGGTTGTCAATTATATGTTTATCATGGCTTATGATTGGCATCATGCCGGGAGTGAGCCGGGCCCTGTAGCTCCGATTACTGAGATCAGGAGAACCATTGAGTTTGCGATTGCGCAGGTGCCGAGCAGAAAAATCATTATCGGAGTCCCGCTCTACGGATACGACTGGATCATCCCTTACCAGCCGGGCACAGTTGCTTCAGCCATTTCAAATCAAAACGCAATCGAAACAGCGATGAGGTACCAAAGCCCGATACAATATTCAACCGAATATCAATCACCTTTTTTCCGGTACAGAGATCAGCAGGGGCGAACGCATGAGGTATGGTTTGAAGATGTCAGGAGCATGAGCCAGAAGATGCTGATCGTCCGCGAATACGGGTTGCAAGCCATAGGCGCTTGGCAGTTAACCTTGGGCTTCACGCCAGGCCCGTGGCTTCTGCGGAAATTTTTTACGATCAGAAAGGTATAAAAAAGACACCAAAGCTCGGTGTCTTTTTTGGATTTAAGTCCAGAGCAGCAGAATTGTTCAATCATTTGTCCCTTGCATGGCGATACGTCCCCATTTTACGATTAGTAGTGTAGTCTGATCAAACAAAGTTTCAGAATACGATATGAGAGGGAGTTGTCAAAATGAAGACAGTATTGATTTTAAATTTTCCTGCGGAAGGCCATGTGAATCCTACCTTAGGCATCACAAAAGCGTTTTCCGATAAGGGATATGATGTCCACTATATTTCCACTGAAAAATATAAAAAACGATTAGAAGCGGCGGGAGCAACTGTCCATCTTCACCAGGATCTGCTGCGAACAACACCTATTCATATCGGTTCGCCCAATGGCATTCTTGATTTCTTGAAAATCCATATCAAAACCTCGCTGGACATTTTACATATTGTGAAAGACTTATCAAAGAACATTCAATTTGATTTTGTGTATTATGATAAATTCGGTGCGGGTGAATTGGTGAGGGATTTCTTAGATATTCCAGGGGTCTCTTCATCAGCGTCCTTCCTGTTTGGCGAAGAGCATCTGAAAATCCTGCCGCTGCATCCGGAATCTGGAGCGCCGCTTGAATTGGATCAAGAGTGCGAAGATCTTTTAGAAAGAATGAAAGAAACGTACGGTGTTGCCCCGAAAAATCTGGTTCAATTCATGAACAATAAAGGGGAATTGAATGTAGTGTATACAAGCCGTTATTTTCAGCCTGAAAGCGATCGTTTTGGGGATGAATGTTTGTTTATCGGCCCCAGCTTTCCAAAGAGAGCGGAAAAAACAGATTTCCCGATTGAACAGTTAAAAGATGAAAAGGTTATTTATATTTCAATGGGGACTGTTCTGGACAATACGGAGGAATTTTTCAACCTCTGTATTGATGCATTTTCTGGCTTTAACGGAAAAGTCGTCATCGCTGCCGGAGAAAAAGCGGATCTGACCAAATTAAAGCAGGCGCCGGAAAACTTTATCATCGCCCCGTATGTCCCTCAGCTGGAAGTGCTGGAGCAAGCTGATGTCTTCATTACACACGGCGGAATGAACAGCGTAAATGAAGGAATTCATTTCAACGTGCCTCTGGTTGTAATGCCTCATGACAAGGATCAGCCGATGGTGGCGCAGCGCCTTTCTGAACTCCATGCAGGCTATGTCATCTCTAAAGATGAAGTCGATGTACAAAAATTAAAACAGGGCGTAGAGGCGGTTTTACATCATGATCAATATACGGAAGGCATTAAAAAAATCAATCAAAGCTTCCAAGAGTGTATGGACATGGATGAAGTGATGGAGCGGATTGATGAATTGATTCGCCAAAAAAACAGATAAGAAAAGAACTCCCGTACCAGGTACGGGAGTTCATCATTTAAAACTTGATTTTGATCTTTTGAGCATCACTGATTTTCTTATGATTTTGGTCAAAGACGTCACTTGTTGTAATTTCGATCCACTTGATCTCTTTTGCTTTCTTCTTATCATCAGCATCTTCGTCATGAGCATGGCCGCTTGATGCGTTCACAATAAAGCCGAGATTTCCGGACTTTTCGGCTCCGCCTTCCAATTCGCCATTTAACTCTTCAAGATAAATATCTTTGTTCCAATCAAAAGTTTCCCCTGTATTTGTTTTCATCAAGGCAATCGGCGCAACATTTACTTTCTTTGAAGATGTGTTCTTGATGTCAACAAAGACCTTAACGAAATCAAATTCTTCATCGTGTGTTAACACATGAAAGTAATCAATCATGCTGTAGTCCGGGCGCAAATGGATCAGCTTCATTTCTTTTACTGTTAACTCCACGTCGCCAATCTTATATGTTTGATTCACTTGCTTGATATCCTTTAAAACAGCTTTTCCCTTGTCATCAGAAAACGTTTGGCCCGCCTTCAGCAATGACCGGTCATCGGTTACTTGGGAATTAGGCTGATACTCATCTATGCTGTCTTTTTGAGTTGATGTGCTTTGCGGTGTGGCTTTTACCGCTTGTTCTCCGCCAGCACTTTGTTTTTCTGTATTGGCGTTCGATGAGCAGCCCGCGAGCACGACGATAAAAACGAAGATCGAAAGAATTCCTCTCATGATGATTCCTCCATTAATAAGAGAGCCCGTTACTTCATACAAGCAACGGGACACCTTGTATTCTTTTACTTATCTTTAATCTTAATGTTGTATTGTAAAGCGTTGAAAACATTTTTGGCAATTTCAGTATTATCAATTTGGCCTGCAAAGTCCTCGCTAGACGGTCCGTACGCATAGACCGGAACATCTTCACCAGTATGTCCGCCTGTCGTCCAGCCGGTGTGGGAGCGTTTATTGAAAATTTCCTCGATCGCATTATCGATTTCAAGCACTTCTTTCGTTTTTGCGGCTTTTTCAACAGATTGAATTTCTGATTCAGTTAAAGCTAATTTCTTTTGATCAATATACGTTTTTAATGTTTTTTCAACATTTGCGCCGTCAGCGATTTTTTCTGCCATAAAGTCAGGTGTGCGCTTTGCGGCTTTAATGGGTTCACTGAACCAGTTGTAGATGCCGTCAGCACCAATGGAATATCCGCCGGTTGAGTGGTCAGCCGTTGCGACAACCAATGTATGCTTGTCTTTTTTGGCGAAATCAAGAGCCGCCTTATAAGCTTGTTCGAAGTCTTCCATTTCGCTCATGGCGCCGACGATATCATTGTCATGGCCCGCCCAGTCAATCTGGCTGCCTTCCACCATGAGGAAGAAACCGTCTTTATCCTTGCTTAATTTTTTAATTGCTGTGTTTGTCATGTCTTTTAATGAAGGAATATCCTTCGTGCGGTCAATCTTTTTAGGCAGGCCGCCGTCCGCGAATAGTCCGAGAACTTGGCTGTCTTTATTCTTCAGCATGTCCTTGCGGTTATCCACATAGCTGTAACCCGCTTTTTTGAATTCCTTGATCAAATTGCGGTCCTTGCGGTCAAAATTGCTTTTTCCTCCGCCTAGAAGGACATCAATTTTGTGCTTGCCGTTGACCATTTCATCAAAATAATCATCGGCAATCGAGTTCATATTTTTTCGGCTGTGATCGTGTGAACCGAAAGAAGCCGGAGTGGCATGTGTAATTTCTGAAGTGGCCACAAGTCCTGTTGATTTTCCTTTTTCTTTTGCCGCTTCAAGTACCGTTTTGGCTTCGGAACCGTCATTATCCACCGCAATCGCATTGTTATATGTTTTGATCCCGGCAGACATAGCCGTTGCTGCAGATGCAGAATCTGTTACGTTTTGTTCTGGATCTTCAGGGTAAGTCGTTTGCTGGCCGACAAGGTATTGATCAAAAGCGGTAGGCTCTACAAACTTTGTCTTTTTATTATCTTTTAAATAACGATGAGCAGACGTATAGGACACACCCATACCATCACCAATCAGAACGATCACATTTTTAATTTCGTTTTGATTCCCCTTTTTCTTTTCCTGGGCGCTGGCTTCAGGCACACTGCCGCTGGCTAAGCTGCTGAACGCAATAGATGATAAAACCGCAATAGGCAGTAATTTCTTCGGGAATTTTTTCAACTGGATAACCTCCTAGAAATATATAAATCTGAAAGACAACCTCATTATATTTTTCAAGTGTTAAGCTAGTATTAATCGATTTTAAAGATTGGATTTACAAGAATAATTAACGGACACCCTTAAATAATGGTTATTCTTTTATGAGAAGTTTTAGAAGGAAAGAGCAATAGTACTAAAGAAATAAATTGAAGGAACAGATACTGGCTGTGGGGAGGCGGACTGATAACTGCTATAGTCACATAGAAACAACCCGCTTACTTCTTGAACAATCAGGATTCTTTTAAGTATTACATTTGGAAATAGGATTGTTTAAGTACGTGTCTGGTCGGTTCCGTTTGGAGTTTTAATGAACTTCTCTGAACGGTATCATTTTATTTGAGGAGGGAACAACATGGATGTTTTTTCTGAATATGTAGCGGGGATTGATGACCCGTTCCACCGAGAAAGAACGGAAGAAGTGTTGACTTGGATAAAAAATAAATATCCAAATTTATATACAGAAATAAAATGGAATCAACCAATGTTTACGGATCATGGTACATTTATTATTGGCTTTAGTGTATCTAAAAAGCATTTAGCTGTCGCCCCTGAAAGTGTGACGATAAGGCATGTACAGGATGATATTGTAAAGGCCGGATATGACTATACCAAGCAGCTGATACGTATCCCTTGGAATGGCCCAGTTGATTACCCGCTACTTGAAAAAATGATTGAATTTAATATTCGAGACAAGGCTAACTGCTCCACTTTTTGGCGGAAATAAAAAAATAAAATAGCTTTAGGAATGAATGATATGTCATTGCAAAGAAGAAAGGCATAACCTATTAGTTATATGAAATATGTTATGCCTTTTAATTTGTATTTTTTAAATTTCGCTCCTGATAAATTATTGTTGCTTTTAGTCAAACAAGGTTTTTTCATTAAGCGTAAACTGACTTGCGGAATAATGATCACCTTGCTTCCACTTCACTTCAATCGTAATCTCATGGCCTTCAAGCTCATGTTCATCTAATCGCTCTAAAAAAGAAACGGACTTCTCTTTTGCGCTTCCATCGCAAAAAGTCCCGCCAGAGTAATCTCGTATGGGGATTTCTGTATCAGAGCTCAGCAGAACCTCATCATCCTTTTTTACAATCAGTGATTCCATATAGGTGCTGTCTGCTTTATCTGTATCTCCGATCCAATAAAGATTGCCGCTATATTCATTCGGTGCATCTTCATGTTTGGAAAACACTGCTTCCCAATTTCGATCTTTGCTTTCTCCCTGCCATTTAGGGTACTCCAATCGCACATGATGGATCAGCTGATAGGAAAAAAAGATCAAGCAGAAAGCGAATAATAGGGAAGAGGTGAAAATGAGAGGGTATTTATAATGACTGGACATAAAAAACTCCTATTCGTTTTCAGCGATTATCTTTGAGAAAAGGATTTCATCCCGTATCAAAATGCCGTTTTCAGCTTTCACAGGGATCTCTGGCTTGATTTGTCGCGCTTTTTCAACTGCGTTCGGAAACAATGCGGCGAATTGATAACCTCTTTTTTGATAAAACGCCATTGCATGTACATTATCATTCGTTGTGATAAGCTTGATTCGATGACAATGTGCATGTTTAGCTGTCTCTTCAACCTGCTGCAGTAAAGCAGTGCCAAACCCTTTCTTTTCAATGATACTATCTAATGAAATAATTTCACAATCTTTCCCGTCTATCACGTATGTAATACAACCGATGATTTCGCCGCTCTCATCTACAGCGGCATAACCATCTAATTCATTACAACGAAAAATGCCGCTGGAAATCACCATCTCGGGTGTACCCCAATGCTTGGCAAAAAAATCGGCCATCATCTGTTTCGGTAATTCATTGTTTCGGATGATGATCATCGTAACACTCCTCTATTGAAAGATTGCATGTGTACTATCAATATACAATAAATAACAATAAGAAAATAGATGTAGAGGTGAAGGCATGAAAATCAACGATGACATTTACGGACAGCACGATATAGACGGAGTGCTGGAAGAGCTTATCAAGAGCGCTCCTGTGCAAAGATTAAAAGGAATCTATCAAGGCGGAGCAAGTTTTTTAGTCAATCGAAAGTGGGATGTGACTCGGTATGAGCACTCCATCGGCGTGATGCTCCTCATCAAACAGCTAGGAGGAACAATAGAGGAACAGATAGCAGGCCTGCTCCACGATGTGTCACACACGGCTTTTTCCCATGTGGTTGATGTTGTGTTTGAAAATGTATCGGAAGACTATCATGAAAACATCTTTCAACAAGTCATTGTTCACTCTGAGATTCCGGGAATTCTAAAAAAACACGGTTATGATGCCGAAGAACTTCTATCAGACGATACGAGATGGACATTGCTCGAACAGCCCGCACCGGAGCTCTGTGCCGATCGGATAGACTATACGCTGCGCGATATGTACCGATATGGCCACATTAGTCTGCACGAAGCGCAAACCTTTTTGGATCATCTTATTGTGAGAAACGGTAGGATGTTTCCGGACGGTATCGAAGCCGCCGAATGGTTTGTCGGGGTGTATTACAAGGAAGTGATTGATTTCTTTTTGCATCCCGTGAATGTATTTGGATATGAATATTTAGCACGAACGTTGAAGGCTGCGTTGCGGCACAATGTCATATCCGCAGAAGACTTGCTGAAAACGGATCAAGAGGTACTCAACATCCTGCATGCCTCAAAAAATGAAGAAGTACTGAGCTTGCTTAAACCTATTCATCCCCGCGTTCAAGTAAAAGAAGATGACATCCAGTACGATTTCCATCAAAAGAAGAAAATGCGCCTCATCGATCCATCCATTTTTCATCATGACGAATGGGTCAAAGCCTCAGCTGTATCGGAAAACGTCAGAAAAATGGGAGAGGCCGCTTATCAAAAAGCGAAAAAAGGTGTGTATATAAAAGTGTTACATCACTAATTGCCGCGTAACAGCGGCTTTTTCCATGTTTGGCCATGCAAAGCAAGGGGAATAGGACAAACTGCGGGAACATTTTATGAGAATATCAGCGTATTTACATACCATTCGGGGGTATAGTATTATCGAGAGGGCATGTTTGCTTGCAGATATGCGGTTTTATGGTATGAGGGAAAATTACAGTGAAAAATGAAGCAAAGGAGAATGAACATGAAAGTCTCTAAAAAAGCACTGGGAATTCTGATGTTATCTCTTGTTTTTGTTTTATCAGCATGCGGCAATAACAATAGCACGAAAGAAAACACTCATGAAAATCATTCAAATTCCTCATCACATGAAGAAATGGAGCATTCCGGATCAACTGATGTTCCAGAGGGATTACAGGAATCTAAAAATCCGAAATATAAAGTAGGCAGCCAAGTGATCATCAATACATCTCATATGAAAGGCATGAAAGGTGCCGAAGCTACAGTGACAGGCGCCTATGATACAACGGCGTATGTTGTCTCTTACACTCCGACAAACGGAGGACAGCGCGTGGATCATCACAAATGGGTGATCCAAGAAGAGATCAAAGATGCGGGAGATAAAACATTAAACCCCGGAGATCAGGTGATCTTAGAGGCTTCTCATATGAAAGGCATGAAGGGAGCAACAGCCGAGATCGACTCCGCCGAAAAAACAACCGTATACATGGTTGACTATACATCGACAACTAGCGGTGAAAAAGTGAAAAACCACAAATGGGTCACAGAAGACGAGCTTTCAGCTAAATCATAAAAAAATCCTCCTTTTACAAGGAGGATTTTTTTGCTGTCTGAACAGGTCTTGTTAAAGAAATTAAGGCAAACAGGACAGCAATAATGACAATTGAACCGCCGCACCATGCCGTTGAGACAACAGTACCCGTCTGATCCAAAACAACACCGCCAATCGCTGAGCCAAGGGCAATCCCGACTTGGAGGGCAGACGTGTTAAAGCTTTGCTGAATGTCAGACGAATCTGGTGCAATTTCAATTAAATAGCTTTGCTGAGCGGGGGCGAGGCTCCAGCTCAGAAGTCCCCAAATCACCATGACAGGCAAAAAGAAAAACATAGACGATGTTGACAGCGGCAGTAAGAACATAATGATGGCAAAGGAACCGGTCACCAGCAAAATACTCTTAAAGGAACCAAGCCTGTCAGAAAGCGCTCCTCCGAAAGGGCCTCCGCATACAGCAGATATCCCGAAAAGGAAATAACAAATGCTGACCCAGAAAGAGCTCAGGTGAAGAGTTTCTTCTAAAAACGGTGCAAAATAAGCGTATAGCGTGTAGTGCCCCGCTAATGTAAACATCGTGACGAGGTGTGAACTCGCGATTTTTAGATTGCCAATCGTCTTGAGCTGATCCCGGAAAGGAATCATTTTCTCCGTCGGTATCTTTTCAAAGAAGATTGAAATAATCAGCATGGAGACTAGCGCCAAAAGTCCGATGCCAAGGAACAAAATGCGCCATCCGAAGGAATCGCTGATTAAGATTCCGAGCGGCACGCCCAATGCGATAGCAGAACTGAATCCCATAAAAATAATTCCGATTGCGCGCGCTCTGTATTCAGGCGCTACAATTTTCGGGGCGATCGTTAATGAGAGAACAACAATCAGCCCCGTACTCATCGCAGCCAATACCCTTGACACCATCAGCGTCGCAAAATTAGGGCTGAAATAGGCCACAAGATTGCTTAGGAAGAAAACAAATAAGGCAATTAAATATAAACGCTTTCGCTCAATCTTCGCAGTCAATGCCAAAAGCAGCGGCCCTGACACTGCATATCCCAGCGCAAACACACTGATCAGCTGCCCGGCTGAGACAATGGAAATGTCTAAATCATTTGCGATCTGAGGAAGAATTCCTCCCACAATTAACTCAACCAATCCGACTGCGATCGTAGAAGCTGCAAGCAGGAAAACTTTAAAATTCATAACAAACTCCTTTACATAAATGTTTTGATAAATAAAAAAAATCCTGATTACAAAAAATGTCATAAACAATTTTTGTAATCAGGATTTTACGGTTCCTGGTAGACACCCTCAAACCATATTATTGAGGTTATACAAGTGATAATAGCTATTTAATTGATTCGTTTCCGTTGATGAGTGTATCACATTATGAATGAATCTTCCATAGAAAAATTTACAAAGCGATGAACTCTGAAAATATATGATTATATTTATTTTCTAAAAGTATAGACATTTAAAAATAAATGACTATAATAACAATTGTAAGCGTTTTAATCACAAGGGGGGATAGCAGTTGAAAAAAATTTTACTTGCGTGCAGCTCTGGAATGTCAACCAGTCTACTGGTGACAAAAATGAAGGAATATGCACAATCCATCGGAGAAGAAGCAGAGATTTGGGCTGTCGGCCAGGATAAGGCGAAAGAAGACATGAAAAAGGCGGATGCTGTTTTGATCGGCCCGCAAATGAGCTTTCTGAAAAGCGAACTGCAAAAAGAGGCAGATCAATACAACATTCAGGTTGAAGTCATTGACATGATGGCCTACGGAATGGCAGATGGCAAAAAAGCATATGAGCAGGCATTGTCCTTAATGGAGAATCAATAATGGAACAGATGAAAATTACGAATTTAACTGACGAACAAATCAGTTTTCAGCTTATCCTGCACAGCGGCAATGCCCGCAGCGCCATCATACAATCACTGCGCACCTATAAGGAAGGGAACAAGGAGGAGGCTGATGCCCTCATTGCCAAGGCTGAGCATGATTTATCCGCAGCCCACGATATTCACTTTCAAATGATACAGAAAGAATCCGGCGGAGAAGCAGCCGCTTTCTCCTTACTGCTCATGCATGCGGAGGATCATTTGATGTCAACATTGACCATGAAAGAACTAGTGAAAGAGCTGCTTGATCTCTTTAAAACAAAGAATCTATAAATAATCGGGGTGGATAGGGTGTTCGAGAAAATCAGCCAATTCCTTGTTCCAATTGCAGGGAGGTTAAACAATAACCGCTATTTGCAAGTGCTGCGTGATGCATTTATGCTGGCTTTCCCGCTTACGATATTCGGGTCCATTTTTGTGGTGTTGACGAACCTGCCGTTCTTAAACAAAATCATGAATGCTTCAATGCTTACGGCGTTTCAGTCTCATTTCGGCATTGCGTCTACGGCGACAATGGGCATTATGTCTGTCTTTGTTGTCTTCGGGATAGGCTATTACCTGTCAAAAAGCTATCAGGTCGAAGCTGTATTTGGCGGCGCAATCGCTTTGGTTTCCTTTTTGCTCTTAACGCCATTTGTCGTTCAGCCGGAAACAGGGGATGCCATTACAAGCGTTATCCCGGTCGACCGTCTCGGTGCAAAAGGGATGTTTCTTGGCATGATTACGGCATTTCTTTCTGGTGAAATCTACAGAAGAATCGTTCAAAAAAACCTGACGATCAAAATGCCTGCAGGTGTTCCGCCTGCTGTAGCAAAATCATTCGCCGCACTTATTCCGGCATTTATTACATTGACCGTGTTTTTGCTGATTAATGTTTTGGTGACGCTGCTTTTTAAAACAAATATGCACGATGTCATTTATCATGCGATTCAGGCTCCGCTTGTCGGACTTGGAAGCGGTATCATTCCGACGCTGATTGCGGTGTTTTTTATTCAAATCCTCTGGTTTTTCGGTCTGCACGGACAGATCATTATCAACTCCGTGATGGACCCGATTTGGAATACACTGCAGGTAGAAAACCTTGCTGCTTACACAGCGGGAAAAGAAGTTCCACATATTATTTCAAAACCGTTTATGGAGATTTATACAGTAGGGATGGGCGGTACAGGGATGACACTTGCGATTGTGTTTACCATTCTCATATTCATGAAAAGCAGGCAGATGAAGCAAGTATCAAAACTTGGCCTCGCTCCCGGTATTTTTAACGTGAACGAACCGATTATCTTTGGGCTTCCGATTGTCATGAATCCAATCATTATTGTTCCTTGGGTGTTGGCACCGATGGTTGTTACGCTCGTCACCTATCTGGCCATGTCAGCGGGGCTCGTTCCGCCTCCGACTGGTGTTACGGTGCCATGGACAGTTCCATTATTTATTAATGGCATCATGGCGACGAACTCGATCATGGGGGGCGTGATGCAGCTTGTCAATCTGCTGATTGTCTTCGTGATATGGTTTCCGTTCCTAAAAGCAATGGATAAATTAAATCTGGCAAAAGAAAAAGAACAGGCTGTTCAGGAAACAGCTCAGCAAAATGATAACAGTATTAAAATGTGACATAAGGGGAGAGAGACCTTGACACAAACAGAACAATATCGTTTTCCGAAAGATTTTTGGTGGGGATCATCCGCTTCAGCAACACAAACGGAGGGTGCCGCCGATAGAGACGGAAAAGGGCAGAATATATGGGATTATTGGTTTGAAAAAGAGCCGCATCGTTTTTTTGATCATGTCGGACCCGCAGCCACATCTCAATTTTACGACAAGTATAAAGAAGATATCAGGCTGATGAAGGAGCTTGGCCACAATTCGTTCCGGATGTCGATTTCCTGGTCGCGTTTAATACCGGACGGAACAGGCGAGCTCAATGCCAAAGCCGCGGAGTTTTATCATAGCGTCATTGATGAGTTGATCGTTAACGGAATAGAGCCTTTTGTCAATTTGTTTCATTTTGATATGCCGATGGAGCTTCAAAAAATCGGCGGCTGGGTAAACAGAGAAACGGTTGCCGCTTATGAAAACTATGCAAGAACGTGTTTCCGTTTGTTTGGCGGCCGGGTGAAAAAATGGTTCACGCATAATGAACCGATCGTGCCTGTAGAAGGCGGATACTTATATGATTTTCATTATCCAAACAAGGTGGATTTTAAAGAGGCCGTCCAGGTCGGTTTTCATACGATGCTGTCAAGTGCCCGTGCGATTCAGGCTTACAGGGAGATGAAGCAGGACGGAAAAATCGGCATCATCTTAAATTTGACGCCTTCATACCCGAGAAGCAGCCATCCGGCAGATGTGAAAGCAGGGGAAATAGCTGACGCGTTTTTTAACAGATCCTTTTTAGACCCATCTGTCAAAGGTGAATTTCCAAAAGAGCTGGTTGCCATTTTGAAGAATGAAGGCTTTGTGCCTGACTATAAGAAAGAAGATCTTGAGGTCATCAAACACAATACGGTTGACCTGTTGGGCGTGAATTATTACCAGCCGAGACGTGTAAAAGCAAAAGAACATCTTCCAAATCCCGACGCTCCTTTTTTGCCGGACAGGTATTTTGATCCTTACGTCATGCCGGGCCGCAAAATGAATCCGCATCGCGGCTGGGAGATCTATGAAAAAGGCGTTTATGATATTTTGATCAATTTAAAAGAAAACTACGGGAACATCGAGTGCTTTATTTCCGAAAACGGCATGGGAGTCGAAGGCGAAGAACGCTTCAGGGATGAACAAGGCATTATTCAAGATGATTACCGGATTGAATTTATCAAAGAGCACCTCAAATGGATTCACCGTGCCATACAGGAAGGCTCAAACGTAAAAGGGTATCATTTATGGACGTTTATGGACAACTGGTCTTGGACAAATGCCTATAAAAACCGCTATGGGTTTGTATCAGTCAATCTCGAGAAAGACGGAGAAAGGACCGTCAAAAAGAGCGGAAATTGGTTCAAAAAGGTTGCTGAGCAACACGGTTTCTAGATGTACAGGTCTTCCGGCAATCATCATGATGAATAGAGATCACGAACAGCCGCAACATTGATGAAATAGGGAAAAGAACTTATGATATCCGTAAAAGCTTATGTGATATCAAACTCTAACGCTGCCGGAGGATACCAATGAATAAATACGAAATCATTGCAAATGAAATGAGAAATAGAATCAAAAATAACGTTTATCCGATCGATCAGCCGATTCCCGATGAAGTTTCTCTTGCCAAAGAGTTCAACTCAAGCCGCATGACGATGAAAAGAGCCTTGGATAATTTAGTTGCAGAAGGGCTGCTGTTCAGAAAACGAGGCCACGGCACGTTTATTATTCAGTCAGCGATACAGGATGACCATGTCCATGTGGTGAGTAATGAAATCCTCGGATTAACCAACTTGCTGAAAGATAAGGAAATCAAAAGCAAGGTCATTCAGTTTGAAGTGCAATTTCCCACAGAGGAAGTGGCTGCCCATTTGTCTATTGATCAGAAAACACCCGTTTATTATGTCGTTCGGCTGCGGATTGTAGAGGGAGAACCATATGTATTGGAAAAAACTTACATGCCGACTCATTTAATACCGGGCATTAATGATGATGTCCTTCATGATTCGATCTACAACCACATCACAAACGAGCTGCAGCTCAAAATCGCCGGAACGCATCGGAAAATCAGGGCCTGCAAATCTGATCATATTGACCAGCAGCATCTGGGCTGCAAACAGGATGATCCAATTCTGGAGGTCGAACATGTGGGTTTTTTAGATAACGGCATTCCATTTGAATATTCCTTTTCACGTCATCGGCATGACAAATTTGTTGTCACCTCGGTAAACATTCGGCGCTGATCGTGGAGATAACAAGGAGGCCATCTGCATGCTTGGCGGTATTGAAGCAGGCGGCACAAAATTTGTTTGTGCCGTCGGTAAAGAAGATGGAACGATCATTGACCGAGTAGAGATTCCTACAACGATGCCGGAAGAAACGATAGAGAAAGTGATTCAATATTTTCGCCAATTCTCATTGCAGGCCATCGGCATCGGCTCCTTTGGTCCTGTAGATACCGATAAAACCAATAAAACATACGGAACCATTACGGCTACGCCGAAAGCGGGCTGGAGACACTATCCCTTTTTGCAAACCATAAAAAATGAAATGAAAATCCCAGTCGGATTTAATACGGATGTCAATGCTGCGGCGTTGGGGGAATTCCTTTTCGGTGAAGCGAAGGACCTCGACAGCTGCCTGTATATGACGATTGGAACTGGCATTGGTGCAGGGGCAATTGTAGAGGGCCGGCTTCTTCAGGGACTGTCACATCCAGAGATGGGCCATATTTATATCCGCCGGCACCCGGATGACGTATACCAAGGGAAGTGCCCATATCATAAGGACTGCTTTGAAGGCTTGGCTTCCGGTCCTGCCATAGAAGCACGCTGGGGAAAAAAAGCTGCTGATTTAGCACATATCAATCAAGTTTGGGAACTGGAAGGGTACTATATTGCCCAAGCGCTGGCTCAGTATATTTTGATCCTTGCACCTAAAAAAATCATTCTTGGCGGCGGCGTCATGAATCAGAAACAAGTGTTTCCTTATATCTATCAATACGTACCGAAAATAATGAACAGCTACTTGAATTTTTCTGAATTATCAGAATCGATAAGCTCGTATATCGTTCCTCCCCGTTTAGGCAGGAATGCCGGAATCATCGGCACGCTTATTTTAGCTGATCAGGCCTTACAAGCAGAAACAGCATCTGGGGAGGTACGGTCATGAAGCACCCTTTATTTTTGGAGCCTGTCTTTAAAGAAAGGATATGGGGTGGAACAGCGCTTCGTGATACCTTCGGCTATGCGATACCTTCAGAAAAAACAGGTGAGTGCTGGGCTGTTTCTGCACATGCCAATGGCTCGTCGGCTGTTCAAAACGGCCCACTGGCAGGAATGACACTAGACCAAGTGTGGCAGGATCATCCGGAGGTTTTTGGTTTTCCAGATGGAAAGGTGTTTCCGCTGCTGGTGAAGCTGCTTGACGCCAATATGGATCTCTCCGTGCAAGTACACCCTGATGATGATTATGCGATGCTGCACGAATACGGTGATCTTGGGAAAACGGAGTGCTGGTATATTATTGATTGCAAAGAAGACGCAGAACTGATTTTGGGCCATCACGCAAGCACAAAGGAAGATTTTAAACGGCGAATGGAAAGCGGCGATTGGAACGGGCTGCTGAGGCGCATCAAAATCAAGCCCGGAGATTTCTTTTATGTGCCAAGCGGTACGCTCCATGCTTTATGTGAGGGAACCCTTGTCCTTGAAATCCAGCAAAACTCTGATACAACGTATCGTGTATACGATTATGACCGCTGTAATGACCAGGGCCAAAAAAGAACCCTTCATATAGAAAAAGCCATGGAAGTCATAACGATACCGCATAACGATAAAGTGCATACACCGGAAGTGAAAGAAGTTGATAACGCGGTGATCACTGTTTATGTACAATCGGATTATTTCTCAGTGTACAAATGGAAGATTAGCGGCCGAGCAGATTTTCCTTCTCATCAAACCTATTTGCTGGGGAGTGTTCTGAACGGATCAGGACGAATCGTAAATAATGATATTCAGTATGAGTGTAATGAAGGCTCACACTTTATTTTGCCTGCGCATTTTGGCGAGTTTTCAATAGAAGGAACTTGTGAGTTGATGATATCTCATCCTTAATGAACGGGGGAATGACATTTGTTTAAGAAACATACGATCTCTTTGCTCATTTTCTTTTTACTAGCGTCTGCTGTTTTGGCAAAACCGATTGAAGCGCATACTGTGTCGCCTGTAAATCCAAATGCACAGCAGACAACAAAATCAGTGATGAATTGGCTGGCTCATCTGCCGAATCGAACAGAAAACAAAGTCCTTTCCGGAGCGTTTGGAGGGTACAGTCATGACACATTCTCTATGACTGAGGCTGAAAGAATCCGAAGCGCTGCCGGACAATCACCTGCTATTTACGGCTGTGATTATGCCAGAGGGTGGCTTGAAACGACAAATATTGAAGATTCAATAGATGTAAGCTGCAACAGCGATTTACTTTCGTATTGGAAAAGCGGAGGAATCCCGCAAATCAGTATGCATCTGGCAAATCCGGCTTTTCAGTCAGGACATTTTAAAACTCCGATTACTAATGAGCAGTATAAAAACATATTAGATTCTTCAACAGCAGAAGGGAAGCGGCTGAATGCCATGCTCAGCAAAATTGCTGACGGACTTCAAGAGCTGGAGAATCATGGCGTGCCTGTTCTGTTCAGGCCGCTGCATGAAATGAACGGTGAATGGTTTTGGTGGGGACTTACATCATATAATCAAAAGGATAATGAAAGAATCTCTCTATATAAACAGCTCTACAAGAAAATCTATCATTATATGACCGATACAAGAGGACTTGATCATTTGCTTTGGGTCTACTCTCCCGACGCCAACCGAGATTTTAAAACCGATTTTTACCCGGGTGCATCTTACGTGGATATTGTCGGATTAGATGCTTATTTTCAAGATGCATATTCTATTGACGGTTACGATCAGCTAACAGCGCTTAATAAACCATTTGCCTTTACAGAAGTCGGCCCGCAAACAGCAAACGGCAGCTTCGATTACAGCCTGTTGATCAATGCAATAAAACAAAAATATCCTAAAACGATTTACTTTCTGGCTTGGAATGATGTGTGGAGCCCAGCTGAAAATAAGGGTGCTTCAGCTTTATATAATGATCGCTGGACACTCAATAAGGGAGAGATATGGAACGGTGATTCTTTAACGCCTATCGTTGAATAAATACGATGCATTGTCACACTTTAAGAAGGTGCCCAAGAAGTTTCTTGAGCACCTTTATACTCTAATCAGGCATTCATATCGCCTAACCCAGGACTGTGTTCATTTGGTATTTCCGGAAGCATTGGTACAGGGAACCCTGCCGGAGGCTCTATTACTTGTAACTCTCCGCCATTTCTGCTCGGAGATGTCCCTTGATAGATTTCGCCGATTCTTGTCTCATCCAATCTGAAATTAAATTGTGCATTGTGATAGCCTAATTCGACATATTTTCTGCACTCAGGATATTTATTAATGTCGTAATTTGGCACAGGCAAGAGCTTAGCCCACTCAACGCCCAATGTCTCGAGCGCTTTGGCAAATGCATTCTGGTGAGCATTGTCGCGTACAATCAGAAAAGCAAGTGTCTCCCGAAACGTCTGATTAGAACTCATTTCATATATCCTTGTTTTTTGCAGCACTCCTGTTGACTCAAGAAGCAAGTTATCCAACAGGTCGGTGATTAAGTTTCCGTGGTTATACACCCATGACCCATTCCACGGATTGCCCCCTGCATCAACAGGAAGGGAACTTTGCGCCCCGATAATATAATGATGAGGATTAGCATGTTTAATCGCTTCATCAAGTGGTGCCTGATCTGCACCTTGACTGCCGACACCTGCACCGCCTGATTCATCTAATAAAGCATTAATTGTGTTTTGCACCAGTTCAACGTGGGCAATCTCCTCTAAAAAAATGCCACGGAGCAGATCGCGGTACTGTTTCTGTTTTCCTCTGAAATTAGAGCTTTGGAAAAAATACTGCATCATCGTACGCATTTCACCGTAATGTCCGCCTAATATTTCCTGCAGCACCTTAGCGGCTGCGGGGTCTGGTTTGTCCGGCTTAATGATATTTATCAGTTCTTCTTTGTAGTAATACATAACACGCCTCATTTCTTTTCTAGTGATTGATTTCTTATATCCTTTGTAAAGGGAGGTAAAATATACGCATATCTAAGCCCGTAAAAGAATTCAATAAAAAATATAGAAAAAGTGTTGACCACAGAAATTACACATGGTATATTATTAAACGTCGCTGATGAACAGCACACAACAACACGAAAAACAAAAAAGTTTTTCTAAGGTGTTTACAAGTTTTCGAAAATGTGTATAATAAGTAAGGTCGAATTAAAAAACTTCGAACTTCAAAAAAACATTTTAAAAAACTTCTTGACTTCAACATCAAATGATAGTATGATAGTTAAGTCGCTTGATAAGCGCCCGTAGCTCAATTGGATAGAGCGTTTGACTACGGATCAAAAGGTTAGGGGTTCGACTCCTCTCGGGCGCGCCAATAAAAATACCACGCGGGTGTAGTTTAGTGGTAAAACCTCAGCCTTCCAAGCTGATGTCGTGAGTTCGATTCTCATCACCCGCTCCATTATTTATTGAATGATCTTTGAAAACTAAACAAGACAAAACGTACCTGTTAATTCATTTTTAAATGAATCGCACAGTGATGTGCGTAGTCAGTCAAACTACTTTATCGGAGAGTTTGATCCTGGCTCAGGACGAACGCTGGCGGCGTGCCTAATACATGCAAGTCGAGCGGACAGATGGGAGCTTGCTCCCTGATGTTAGCGGCGGACGGGTGAGTAACACGTGGGTA